>JAFMBT010000007.1 GCA_017858325.1 Candidatus Planktophila sp.
CCACGACACAGCGATTATGAGCCGCTTGCTCTACCAAGCTGAGCTACCCCGCCAAATCTAGATATGAAGTTGTTTTCTTGCGAGCCCCCCACCGGAATCGAACCGGTGACCTTTTCCTTACCATGGAAACGCTCTACCGACTGAGCTAGGGGGGCAGAAGGTAGAGACGTGAGTGTACGCGAGGAGATCGAAAGAAAAAAATCGCGTGAGGTCAGCGACTGGGATCGAGCGTGATTTTCCCGGTCGAGCCGCGCGATCTCATATGCTGATGAGCCTCTGTTGCCTGGCTCAATCCATATCGGGATCCAACTACTGTCTTAAGAGATCCAGCCTTAATTAATGTGAAGAGTTCATCGATTACATCATGGAATAACTCTTTGCTTCCAAAGCAATGTCCCAACCAAAATCCACTCAAAGTCTTTGTGCCGGTCTTTAAAGTTACTGGCACAACTGGAGTCGGTGATACCCGTGAAGCCATTCCAAATGTAACAAGTCGGCCGAATGGGGCGAGTGCGGCAAGGCTCTGATCAAAAGTAGTTCCGCCAACCATTTCTAGAACTAGGTCAACTTTCTTGCCACCATTTGCTTCAATAATCGCACCCTTAAGGTCTGCAACATTGGAATCAATTGCAACGTCAGCGCCGAGTGAGAGCGCAAGCTCACGCTTTTCTGGCGTTGATGCGACAGCAATAACTTTAGCTCCCCACAACTTTGCTAATTGAATCGACATCACACCAACACCACCTGCTGCGGCGTGAACAACAACACTCTCTCCTGGCTTTAGGTGCCCCATAGTTTTTAAAATATGCCATGCGGTAGATCCTTGGATCAACATGCAGAGTGCATCTTCATCGCTAACACCCTCTGGAACCTTAATCATTCCCGCCTTATTTGCAGTTACCTTCTGTGCATATCCACCTGAAGAGACCAGAGCCACTACTCGTGTGCCATCTGGTGTGCGTCCCACTACTTCAATACCAGGAATAAGAGGCAGGTTCTGAGGAACAAGATAACTATTCTCCACTTGGTGAGTATCGGCGTAATTAATTCCAATACTTAAGACATCCAATAGAACCTCATCGCCACCTGGAGTCGGAATATCAAGATCAACAAGGGCCATCTTCTCTGGGCCACCGAATTCGGTAATTTGAATTGCTTTCATCATAGTGATGCGCTCCCGACGGATGATTATTAGGTTCACCGAGTACGATGGTGATATGCGTAAAGTTATCACTAGCGATAATGAAATAGCAAAGTTACTGTCGAGAACAAAGCGTGTGGCTGTTGTCGGTATATCTGATAAGCAAGATCGCCCAAGTAACGGCGTAAGTAGATGGCTTCTTTCTCACTCACATCTTGACCTCTACTTTGTTAACCCTGCATTAACTACAGTTCTAGGTAAACCTTGTTATCCATCACTAAAGGATCTTCCAGTGGATATCGATATGGTCGATATATTTCGTAAAGTTAGTGATATCCCCGCTGTCGTTGATGAGGCTATTGAGATTGGCGCACAATCGATCTGGATTCAATTAGGGCTTGTCGATGAGATTTCAGCAGAGCGCGCAGTAGCCGCTGGCCTGGATATTGTGATGGATCTTTGTATCAAGGTTGAATACGAAAGGCTGAAAGGCCTTATTTCTCCTCAAGAATGAGTGAGACTGAATTAATACACCAGCGCTGATCGGTTGGTACGTCATAGCCTTCACCTTCAAATACATGGCCCAGATGTGAATCACAATTGGCGCAACGCACTTCAGTGCGAATTCGTGGAGTAAGAGATCGATCTTCAATCAGCGTTACTGCATCGTCAGCAGTTGGTGCATAGAACGATGGCCATCCGCAACCAGAATGAAACTTCGTTTCGCTCTTAAAGAGCTCGGCGTTACATGCTTTACAACGATAACTTCCGACCTTGTCGGTATCGGTATATTCACCAGTAAAGGGCCGCTCTGTCGCTCCATTACGCAAGACTTCATACGATAGAGGATCTAGTCGAGCCTTGAGTTCATCTTCATTTATTAAGGTCATGGCCCGAATATTACTGTGACGCTGACTTTAAAGTCGTCCGGCTTCGTGCACACGCTTGAGAAATTCCTTAGTCTTTGGATGAGAAGGAGAACGTAGAACTTCTTCAGGGGTACCTCGCTCAAGAATGAGTCCAGACTCAAGGAAGCAGACTTGATCGGCGACCTGCGTAGCAAAGCCCATTTCATGTGTTGCTAGAACCATTGTCATTCCATCAGATTTAAGGTCTCGCACAATACTTAATACCTCGTTAACTAAGACAGGGTCGAGCGCTGATGTGACCTCATCTAATAAGAGAAGACGTGGATTAACTGCAATCGAGCGAATAATAGCGGCGCGCTGTTGCTGTCCCCCGCTGAGGCGATCTGGGTATTCATCCGCCTTCTCGAGCAGATCAAATCTCTTGAGCAATCCATCAGCTAACTCGTTGGCCTCATCACGACTTTTTCGCTGGACCTTAATTGGAGCCAAGGTGATGTTTTCTCTAATCGTCATATGAGGAAAGAGGTTAAATGATTGAAAGACAATGCCGAGCTTTCGGCGGATAAGATCAACATCGATTGCTGGATCACTTATCTCTTGGCCATCCAAGAGGATAAGTCCATCATCGATAGGTTCAAGAAGATTGATACAGCGCAAGAGGGTGGACTTACCTGAGCCTGATGCGCCAATAAGAACAGTCGCAGTGTGCTCAGAGACGATCAAATTAACATCATGAAGAACAAGGTTTTCCTCGAATGATTTACGGAGATCAACAATTTCAAGAACTGGAGCACTCATGCCAACCCCTCAGAATTCTGCTTCTCTGAGCGCAAGCGAATTTGGCGGTCAATAAAACGGGTAAGTGGAATTGTTATAAGTAGGAAAAGGATTGCTGCCACAACATATGGCGTGTAATTAAATGTGCGGCTGGCGTTAATCTGCGCGGCACGGACCGCATCCGTAACACCTAAAATGGAGACAAGACCGGTGTCTTTAAGTAGTGAAACAAAGTCGTTGAGAAGCGGTGGTATTACCCGACGAATGGCCTGTGGCAAGACCACATATCGCATCGTCTGACGCGAAGTCAGACCTAATGATCGAGCTGCTGCTCGCTGTGATTGATGTACAGACAAAATTCCGCTGCGGATCACTTCTGCAACATAGGCAGAGTAAGTCAGAACTACAGCGATTGTTCCAAGAACAATAACGTTATTTGTAAGTCCCTGAATACGAAGGGCAGGAACTCCAAATCCAACGAGCAAAATAATCAAGATAAGTGGTGCGCCACGAAAAATATCAATGTAGGCAGTTGCGATAAATCTAAAGGGAGTTAATGCTGGTGACTTTGTCGTTTTAAGCAGCGCAAGGGCAAGAGCAATAATTCCAATTGCAGCACCGCCAATGAGCGTCAATTGAATATTGACGACAAGACCACGAATAACTGTTGGAAATACTTCCTTGCCATAGTCCAGATCAAAGAAGGTAGTCTTTACAGAATCCCACCCAGGTGATGTGAGAAGAATTGCTGAAAATGTTCCAAGTACAAGAACTGTTGAAATCAGTGCAATAACTCTTTTTCGAGCCTGTAAGTTTTTTCGGTAAATCTCTCTTTCGCGTTCACGCGCGCTTGGTGACCATGGCGTTGTATTACTCACCATGGCCACCGAGTGCGAATGAATTCACTACTTGATGCGTATCGCTTATGGCTTCAATACTGGTGAACCGGTATTGGTTGCAAGCCATGTATCTGTAATGCTGGCCAGAGTTCCATCTGCTGTGATGGCATCTACCGCAGCTGATACACATGATGTCAACGCACTTCCCTTTGTAAGGAGAAGTCCAAATTGATCACCTGTTCCACTTGCAGATAGCTGTCCGACAATGATTCCGTTTTCAACCTCAACACCGGCAAGGTAGAAAGCTGTTGGTAGATCTACAACGAGACCATCAATCTGCTGATTCTTGAGTGCTGATACACCTGCTGCATTGTCATTGAACACGCTAGCCTTGAGGCCAAGCTGTGACTCAATTGCATCAAGTGAGGTCGTACCGACAGCTGCGCCAAGTTTTGCATCCTTAAGATCAGCAATTGATGATTTTCCATCAATCTTGCTTCCCTTAAATGAAACGATTGCTTGTGGAGCTGTGTAGTAAGGAGATGAGAAATCAACTGCTGCCTTGCGCTCTTCCGTGATTGAGAATTGTTGCAAGTTGAAGTCGAAGTTCTTCTCACCTGGGGTTACTGCGCTATCGAATGTTGTGCGGACCCACTTGACCTCATCATTTGAGAATCCAAGTTGAGTTGCAACAGCGTATGCAACAGCGGCTTCGAAACCTTCTCCAGATTCTGGAGCATCATCAATCACCCATGGGTAATAGGCAGGCTCTCCAGTTGCGATGGTAAGAACGCCATCGGCGACAGTTACAAGATCTGCTTTTTCACATGAGCCCGATGCACTCTCAGTAGAGTCGCTACTTGAACACGCTGAAATTCCGAATGCAAAAGCAACGGTCAACGCAATTACTAATCCGTTACGAACTTTCATACTATGCCTTTCCTAGGGGGTAATACCCCGCAAAGGCTAATAACCGCATTGGCCCCTGTCTAGTTGCGACCCGGTCGCATTACCCACGATCGCATTACATAGTGAGATGTAAACCCGAGTTTTCTGAGAAGTACACTTACGCATCAACACTCGAGCACAATTTCACCCATAGGAGAGCAAGGCTTTTATGCCAATCAGAGCCCATCTTCATACTCAAGATATTGCCAAACCTGCATTGGTCCTAGTCCACGGCTTAGGTTCTGCCGGCACAATCTGGAAGAGTCTTATTCCACAACTCATTGAGCACTTCAGTGTCTATGCAATAGATCTGCCTGGTCATGGAGTTGCAGAGTTACATCCCGAAGAAAAGTACGATCCGAAATCGTTAGCAGAAGCAATCGTTGATGAAATGGGTCGAACCCATGGCGTGACAGAGATGCACGTTGCCGGAAACTCTCTTGGTGGTTGGATCGCACTCGAGATGGGAGCTGTCGCTCCAGATAAAGTCAAAAGTATTACCGCACTCGCACCTGCTGGCCTCTGGCATGATGCACCTAAGCGAAAGTTTCCACCGAGTCTTGATGCACGAATTCTTGCCAAAATCTCGCAGCACTTTATGAAACTGGCATATCGACTTCCACCACTAAAGGCACTTGGTTATAAAAAAATCACACATTTATGGCGCGAGCTTAGTTTTGAATCATGTCGTGATTCAGTTTTAGCAATGGCACATTCACGTGGATACATGCCGCTATGGCATGCGGTGCGCGGTCGCAAGTTTGAGTCAGAGGTTCCGCCGCACATAAATACTTCGATCGTCTTTGGAGATTATGACTTGACACTTCCAGAAGAGATTGCACAAGAGAAGGCGATAGCACCCGCTCACTCCAATTGGATTGTCGTTGATAATTGCGCCCATGTCATTATGTGGAACTATCCAGATCTCACCGTTGACTTCATTAAACGAACTGCAAGGGCGATTTAATTACAAAACAATCGCGGCATATAGGGTGAGAAGGCTCTTGATTTGTTTACATTTATCGAGATAGAGGCTATTTTTACCACAACCAAGAGGGGAGAACTAAGTGACCTACGTAAAATCAGCGAACCGCGCTATGGAGATTTTACTATTAGCCAACGTTAATCCTCAAGGTTTGAGCCTTTCAGAAATCTGCCAAAGACTTGATATGCCGAAGAGCAGTACACATGAGTTGTTACATGCCATGGAGCAGCAGAAATTTCTCCAACTTGATGGAAAGAGATACAAAATTGGTATTCGGATATTTGAACTAGGACAGACTGCATCAAGGAATCTAGATATTTTACGTGCCGTCAGACCACACTTAAAGTGGTTAAGTTCTCAGTCATCTATGACGACTCAATTTGCAATTTTAGAGAAGACTGAAGTGATCTATCTTTCAAAGATTACAAGTCACGAAGGAATTGCTGTTGAATCACAAGTCGGGGCTAGAATGCCGGCCCACGCTACAGCTCTTGGCAAGGCGATGTTGAGTTTACTTCCTGAGGAAACACTCAATACAAATTACGAAACCTTGGTTTTTGAGAAATTCACATCAAGCACAATTGAATCTGCCTCTGAGCTTCGAGAGAGATTAAAAGAAGTGAAAGCTAAGAAATTTGCGGAAGATCACGAAGAATTCACAAAAGGTGTTTACTGTTTATCTGTACCAGTCCCTTCACTCCGCGAAGACACGATCGGAGCAATTAGTATTTCAATGCCGAAAGATACGTGGAAGCAAGTCGAGCGAGAAAAGTTGATTGAAAAATTACATTTGGCAGGAACTCGAATTCGGGAAGGAATGAAGGAGAACAACAGACAGAGATCTACTTCAAAAAAGTAACTTTGTCTACTTCTGAGTAGAAGAATTGTTTCTTCTGCATCCCGACATCAGTGCTTTCATACTTATGAACTTCTCAGAAATGGCCACTTTGCATCATTGAAAAACTTGGAGATACTTAGCGTAGTAATTTTCGGTTGGCTGAGTGGCTGATTGAAAGAAGGTAGGAGGAATTGGGATGAGATCTTTGCGGCCATTAGAAGGTCAGGTAGCAATAGTTGCAGGTGGCGGCAGTGGAATCGGTGCTGCTACGACCACCCTTCTTGCATCCCTTGGCGCTGAAGTTGTCGTCTTTGATCTCAACGCAGAAGCTACCCAAAAAATCATTAACCAAGCCCAAGGCGAAGGCAACAAGTGCTCGTTTAAGCAAGTTGATATTCGTGATGAAGATGCCGTAGTGAGAAATACTGATGAGGTTTTCAAGCAGCTCGGTAGGATCGATATTTGTGTCAATGCTGTCGGCGTCACCGGACCAACCGGTGTACCCGTACATGAAATGGGTTTGAAAGCTTTTCGTGACACATTTGATATCAATTTCTTTGGAGCTATTGCTCTGCAAGCCGCAGTTTCAAAATATATGATCCAAGCCAAATATGGACGCATCGTTCAACTTTCTTCAATCGCAGGAAAAGAAGGCAACCCCAATATGGGCCCTTACTCTTCTTCTAAGGCAGCTCTCATTGGATTGGTTAAAGCCAGTGGTAAGGAATTAGCTACAAGTGGAGTTACGGTTAACGCGATTGCTCCAGCTGTTGTAAGAACCCCAATTAATGACAATACGGATCCAAAAGTTGTTGCATACATGCTCTCGAAGATTCCTATGGGAAGAATGGGCGAGACTCAAGAGGTCGCAGATTTAATCTCATTTATCGTCTCACCTGAGTGCTCTTACATCACAGGATTTGTATTTGATCTATCTGGCGGCAGAGCGACTTACTAATTTTCTTCAGTTCAAGAGATTGAGATCTCAATGAAATATGACATAGCTGCCTATGTTTGGCCCTCCTACACAGGAGATGAGCCACGTACACGAATGTTCTGGCCAGATGGAATTGGCGAGTGGCAGACAGTCAAGTCAGCAACGGCAAAGTTTGAGGGACACCAATGGCCGCGCAAACCCCTATGGGGATATCTCAATGAAGCAGATTCCACGGTTATGGAGATGCACATTGAAGAAGCCGTTAAGCATGGAGTGAATGTCTTTATCTACGATTGGTATTGGTATGACGGACGCCCCTTCCTAGAGAATTGCCTTAATGATGGTTTCTTAAAAGCAAAAAATCGAGACAAAATGAAGTTTTACCTTATGTGGGCAAATCACAATGTGACCCACCTTTGGGATAAGAGAATTTCAGATATTGAAGATAACCTCATCTGGGAAGCACATGTTCCGCTGGAAGAATTTAAGACCATTGCCAAGAGAATGATTGAAAAGTACTTCTTATTGGATAACTACTACAGAATTGATAACGAACCAATTCTCATGATTTATGACCTCGAAGTCTTTCTTAAGGGATTCGCCACATTAGAGGATGCCATTTCTGGGGTGCAATGGTTCCAAGCGGAAGCCAAAAAGAGCGGTCTACAGGGGATTCACTTTCAAATGTGTCGCTGGGATTCGCGTTTGTTTAAAGTTAATTACGAAGGTCGCGAAGTCGAAATCACTATGGATCAATTGTGCAAACTTCTTGGCTTTAAGAGCTATACGCACTACCAGTTTGTTCACTTCCAGGATATGAACCGAGACTATAGAGAGATTGTCGCGGATGTTGTTAAGGATTGGGATACCTACAAGAACGAATCAACGCTACCTTACTTCCCACATGTTTCCGTTGGCTGGGATAACACTCCTCGTTATCTCTCTCACCATCTTGGTGACCCCGTAAAGGGCGCGGTAGTAAAGAACAACACTCCAGAGAATGTAGAGCTTGCCTTCAGGGCTGCGAAAAAGTACGTTGATGAGCACCCAACACAACCACCGTTGATTACAGTCAACAGTTGGAACGAATGGACAGAGACAAGTTATTTACAGCCAGATGATCTCTACGGATACGGCTACCTGGAGAAAATCCAAGATGTATTTGTGAAGGATTAGAGCATCTGTTGAGACGAACTGGTGGCGGGTGAAGGATTTGAACCTTCGAAGGCAGAGCCGGGGGATTTACAGTCCCCTCCCATTGGCCGCTCGGGCAACCCGCCATGTGTAATACATGAGGAAAATTACTTTTCCTAGCCGTGTAGTGCTGGCGTATCGTAACAAAGAGGCGGGGCTGAGACCAATTCCCAATCTGGGCTCTCACCCGTAGAATCACGTGATGAGCGCAGATATCGACTGGGATTCAATCCATAACCTTGCAAAAGATGCGATGAAGAAAGCCTACGCCCCATATTCAAAATTTCCAGTGGGAGTAGCAGCCCTCGTCAACGATGGCCGACTAATCAGTGGTGCAAATGTTGAGAATGCTAGCTACGGAATTGGATTATGTGCAGAGTGTTCACTTGTAAGCGCACTGACCATGTCTGGCGGCGGACGTCTTGTTGCAATTGTCTGTGTTGATGCCAATGGAAATTACTTGGCACCATGCGGTCGCTGTCGTCAATTGATCTTTGAACACGGTGGAAATGAAGCACTTCTGATGACACCAGATGGTCCACAAAAGATGAGTGCAATGTTGCCTTGGGCATTTGGACCAGAAGATCTCAAGTAAATGACCCTCCTTCTTAGTACCGATGTCATTGCCCGCGCCCCAAAGGTTTTACTACACGATCATTTAGATGGTGGCTTACGGCCACAAACCATGATTGATCATGCGCTGGCAAGTGGATACACCAAACTTCCTAGCTATAACCCAGATGAGCTCGCAACGTGGTTTGTCAACGCATGTAGTTCAGGAACGCTGGAGCTTTACCTAGAAACTTTTGAACATACGATCTCTGTGATGCAGACCCGGGAAGAGATCATTCGCGTCGCCCGTGAATGTGTCCTCGATCTTGCAGCTGATGGAGTGGTCTACGCAGAAGTACGTGGCGCACCAGAACTCTTTACCCGTAAAGGTTTGACGATCGATGACGTGATCGAAGCAACTGTTGAGGGCCATAACCAAGGAATGGCAGAGGCGAAGGCGGCCGGACGAGTTATTCGTGTTGAGGCTCTGCTCTGTGCGCTACGTCAAAATAGCTTCAGCGATGAGGTCGCAACAAAGGTCGTGAAGTACAAAGGTCGCGGGGTAGTTGGCTTTGATATTGCAGGCCCTGAGGCAGGTTTCCCGCCAACAGATCACATCAAGGCCTTTGATTATCTTCGTGCAAATGGGGCTCACTTCACGATCCATGCCGGTGAGGCATTTGGCGTGGAATCGATTGAACTTGCTCTGCGTGACTGCCGTGCAGAGCGAATTGGTCACGGTATTCGGTTGATCGACGATATTGATTTCTCTTCCAGTGTTCCTGTCCTGGGCTCACTTGCACAGGAGATTCTTGATCGCCAAATCTGTCTTGAGATGGCACCTACATCGAATCTACAGACAGGCGGTGCGGCATCGTATGAAACCCATCAAATTGGTGTGATGAAAAAGCTTGGATTTAACGTCACCATCAATACTGATAATCGATTGATGAGTGCAACATCCATGATCCGTGAAATTACTGAGATTTCTCGTGGGTACAGCTGGACGATCGATGATCTCCATGATGTTGCCCGTAACGGCATTATGAGTGCCTTTATCTCTGATGAAGATAAGCATAGTATTTACAATAATCAGATCAGACCAGTGTTCACCGAGTTAGGTTCCAAGTGATTGATTTTAAGAACGCTGACTTTATTGAGAACCCTTATCCAGCGTTAAAGGAATTGCGTGCCTTTGGCAAACCAATCTGGCACGAGGATCTCAATATGTTCTTGGCTGCAAAACATAGTGATGCTAATGATGTACTGCGCAATAAATCTCTCGGTCGTATCTTTGTACCAAAGACGCCAGAGACCGAATGGTTTGAATTCAACTATCTCCATGCAGATTCAATATTAGATAGCGAGCCACCCAAGCACACTCGCTTACGATCTCTAGTAGCTAAAGCTTTTAATCGCCACCGTATCGAAGCGTTGCGGCCAGATATCCAGCGCCTAACCCATCAACTGCTTGATTCGATCGAAGCCAAAGGTGGTGAATTCGACATCATCGCAGATTATGCCGAACCCTTGCCAGTCAAAGTTATTGCAGCGCTACTTGGCTTTCCTGATAGTGATGAGCACCTACTTCGCCCATGGTCACAGTCAATTGTGAAGATGTATGAAGTTAATCCTTCCCAGGCGTATAAGGATGAGGCGAAGAAGGCCGCGAAAGAGTTTGCAGATTATGTACACGGCCTGATGTTGGAAAGATTGAAAAATCCGACTGCAGATTTGATCACAGAACTTGCTCAGGTAAGTGAATCGGGTGAAAAGCTTTCGACCCAAGAACTCATCGCGACATGCATCCTCTTACTCAACGCGGGCCATGAAGCCAGTGTGAACGGCTTCGGTAACGGAATCGTTGCAGCCTTTAACCACCCTGATCAGTGGAAGTTGCTGCAAGCTCAGCCTGATGCGATTGCAGATACTGCTATCGAAGAGTTCTTGCGATTCGACGCACCTCTGCACTTCTTTGATCGTACTGCAACTGCCGATACCGAAATTGGTGGCGTTGAGATTAGGCAAGGCCAGAAGATTGTCTCTTTGTTGGGTTCTGCCAATCGTGATGAAGATGTCTTTATAGATAGTGATCGCATGGATCTGACGCGCGATCCTAATCCTCATATTGGATTTGGCGCAGGTATTCATTTCTGTCTCGGAGCACCTCTTGCCCGACTTGAAATGTCGATCTCACTCCCAGAACTCTTTAAGCGATTCCCGACACTTGAATTAACAACAACGCCAGTTCGTCGTCCGACGTTCTCTCTCCGAGGCTATGAATCTGTCATGGCGAAAGCGAAGTGAAAGAGATGAAGAAAAATCTGATTCTTGATGTTGACACCGGAATTGATGATGCATTTGCGCTCTTATTTGCAGCGCGCCATCCTGAAATCAATCTCTTAGGTGTTACCTGTGTTGATGGAAACACCAATCTCAAGCAGGTAATCATCAATACGCTCAAAGTCCTTGATGCCGCAGGGGCTGCAGATATTCCAGTTGCAAAGGGTGCTACTCGCCCACTTATTGAAGAGCCACGTTATGCCGAATATATCCATGGCAGTGATGGTCTAGGTGATCTAGGAACACCACTATCAACGCGCGCGCTAGATCCGCGGCCAGCAGTTGAACTTATTCGTGATCTTATTGAAGGAACAGATGGCCCGGTAACTTTGGTTCCACTAGGTCCGCTGACAAATATTGCACTCTTCTTGCGTTCATATCCAGAGACAGCTGCAAAGCTTGAGCGCATTGTATTGATGGGCGGATCAGCATCTTCTGGCAATGCCACACCTGCTGCAGAATTTAACGTCTGGCATGATCCAGAGGCGGCAGCTATTGTCTTTAGTAGCGGAGTTCCAATCACAATGTATGGCCTTGATGTCTTTATGGAGCCACGCGTTTCGGCAGCACAAGCTGCAGCACTGATTGCAGAAGGTGCTGCCTGTTCAACATTTGCAGGGCGATTGATTGAGCACTTTATTAAGCAGGTTGGCCACGATGTGACGCTCGGTGATTATGGCGCTGTCGCAACTGCGATCAAGCCAGAACTATCAACCTATGAACATTTTAAAATTGTTGTCGACACCAGCTTTGGCCCAAGTCGCGGACAAACTTTATGTGATCGGCGCGAGTGGAAAGATGAAGAGCCAGAGTCAACTCATGCAAAGGCACCATTGGTACAGGTTGCCATGAAGGTGGATGTTCCAGCGATGATCTCGCTCTGGCTGAAGACAATTTCTACAAAGAGTTAAACCCCGATTGGGTGCCAGACAGTTTTATTCTCCATAAAGGAGAGAACTCGCTGTGGGCTCTTCGCCTCTTTGAATCTAAAGATTCGCTTGAGGTTATCTGCTCCTGCAATTCGAAGATCTTTCTCTTGCGCAGTTGATAAACCGCTAGCATCAATTCCATCGATATCCATATGAGAGCTGGCCCAGGGAGCAAGTTCGGCCGGAGATCCGGTAAGAATGTTGACGACTCCCCCAGGTAGATCACTTGTTCCAAGTGCTTCGCTCAGTGTTATTGCACCAAGTGGATACTTTTCGCTAGCAATCACTATCGCGGTATTTCCACCAGCGAGAACCGGAGCAAGTGATTGCACTAGTCCAAGAAGTGATGGCTTTGCTGGTGCAAAGACTGTAACCACGCCAAGGGCTTCAGGAATAGTGAAGTTATAGAACGACCCTGAGACAGCATTGGTTGAGCCGTAAATTGAGCCAATCTTGTCACACCACCCTGAGTACCAGACCCAGAGATCGATCGCTTCTTCCACCTGTTTTTTGGCAACAGATGGTGTTACTCCTTCGAGAGCAACGATCTCATCGACAAATTGCGCAGTACGGCCTTCCATCATCTCTGCGATGCGGTACAAAATCTGTCCGCGGTTAAATGCAGTTGCACCAGACCATCCACCGTGCGCACCACGTGCTGCAACGACTGCATCTCGTAGATCTTTGCGTGAGGCAAGAGATGGGTTGGCGATAAAGTTGCCTTTGGAATCTTTAACTTCGTATGTGCGACCTGACTCGCTACGTGGGAAGGCTCCCCCGATAAAGAGTTTGTAGGTCTTCTTCACATCAATGCGAGAATCCGACATTACTTTGCTCCCTTCAAATATGCAGCAAGTCCATGACGTCCACCTTCACGGCCCCAGCCAGATTCTTTATAACCACCAAATGGGCTGGCTGGATCAAATTTATTAAAGGTATTAGCCCAGATGACTCCAGCCTTTAAATGCTTAGCTGTCCAAAGAATGCGTGATCCCTTATCGGTCCACACGCCGGCTGATAATCCATATGGGGTGTTGTTGGCTTTTTCAATCGCTTCTTGTGGAGTTCTAAATGAGATAACAGAAAGTACCGGACCAAAGATCTCTTCTCGTGCAATGCGGTGTGCTTGAGTAACGCCTGTGAAAAATGTGGGTGGATACCAGAATCCTTTAGCAGGAATTGTGCAGGCGGCGGAGAAACGCTCAGCACCTTCAGTATCGCCAGAGATTGCGAGTTCGGTAATTTTCTCAAGCTGTTCACGCGAGTTAATTGCACCGATATCCGTGTTCTTATCCAGTGGATCGCCGAGGCGAATCTGGGACATGCGGCGCTTGAGTTTTTCGAGAAGTTCTTCTTGAATATTCTCTTGCACAAGAAGTCGTGAACCAGCGCAGCAGACGTGGCCTTGGTTAAAGAAGATTCCATTGATAATTCCTTCGACAGTTTCATCGATGGGGGCATCTTCGAAGACGATATTTGCGCCCTTGCCGCCAAGTTCAAGGGTAAGTCCTTTGCCTGTGCCTGCAACTGAGCGGGCAATCAGCTTGCCGACATCGGTAGAGCCGGTAAATGCGATCTTATTAATTCCTGGGTGGTTAACCAGTGCAGCACCCGTTGCACCGTCACCGGTAACAATGTTGACAACTCCTGCTGGAAGTTCTGCCTGTTGGCAAACTTGAGCAAAGAGAAGTGCGGTCAACGGTGTTGTCTCTGCTGGCTTTAAGACAACGGTATTTCCTGTTGCAAGTGCCGGTGCAACTTTCCAGGCGAGCATTAAGAGCGGGAAGTTCCAAGGAATAATTTGTCCAACTACACCGTAAGGCTTTGGATTTTCACCAACACCGGCATGCTCTAACTTATCTGCCCATCCTGCATGATAGAAAAAGTGTGCGGCAGAAAGTGGAATATCGATATCTCGCGTTTCACGGATGGGCTTTCCATTATCCATAGTTTCAAGGACTGCAAATTCACGTGCACGCTCTTGCATTATCCGCGCAATACGATAGAGATATTTCCCGCGCTCTGCTGGCGCCATCTTCGACCAGACTTTAAGGCCATCCTGTGCCGCCTTAACTGCCTTATCGATATCGCTCTTCTCTGCGTAGGCGATCTTCGCTAAAACTTCTTCTGTCGCTGGATTTATAGTTGTAAAGGTCTTACCAGACTTTGGTGCTACAAACTTGCCGCCGATAAAGAGTTTATAGAGAGGATCAATTGTGACTATTGCCTTTGATTCTGGCGCACCGGAGTACTCAAATGTCATCGTCTATTCCTTTACCTAATCTAACGTCACATAATTTGCTCCGCCGTAATGGCCGGAGGTCAGCTTCTGTCTTTGCATCAGTAGATCATTGAGCAGCGCGCTAGCACCGATTCGAAATAGCCCTGGGTTGAGCCATTCCTCTCCTGCCGTCTCTTTCACAAGAACTAATTGTTTGATGGCATCTTTTGTTGTTCTAATTCCACCCGCCGGTTTCACACCGATCCGCACACCTGTCATTTCGTAAAAATCACGGACCGCTTCTAGCATCACGAGTACGACTGGGGCCGTTGCAGCAGGTGCAACCTTGCCGGTACTTGTTTTGATGAAGTCAGCTCCGGCAGCCATGGCCAAGAAGCTCGCCTTTCGAACATTGTCATAGGTGACGAGTTCGCCGGTCTCAAGAATGACCTTCAAATGAGCCTTATCCCCGCATAGCGATTTGATGTAAACGATTTCACTATAAACCTTTTCAAGGTCCCCCGAGAGAAATGCTCCACGATCAATGACCATATCGATCTCGGTCGCTCCATCTGCGATGGCATCTTTTGTATCGCGCTCTTTTACTTCAAGGGATGCTCGACCTGATGGAAATGCAGTCGACACTGCAGCAACTGGAATGTCGCCGCCGCCACTCTCGTCTAAATGTTTGCGTGCAGTGGCGACCATGTCGTTGTAAACACAGATTGCGCCGACATGAGGAACTGTTGGGTCAGTTGGATCCGGACGAATCGCTTTATTACAGATCGCTTTTACTTTTCCGTCAGTATCAGCACCTTCAAGAGTTGTTAAATCGATCATGCTAATTGCCATATCGATTGCCCATTTTTTACTTGCAGTCTTAATGCTACGTGTTGCGAGCATCGCAGCTCGTGCATCTGCACCAACTTGGTCAACTGGCGATAAGGTCTTTAAGAAACCTTTAATCGATGCCAGCGAGCCATCAGTGAGTGCAGCAGCCGTAGTTACCATAGCCCCATCTTAACCGTGAGTGGCTCTTACTGAGAAGACCATTTATGATTAAAGTAGCCCCATGAAGCCAACTCCGATAGTTCTTGACTGCGATCCGGGCCATGATGATGCACTAGCCATGATTTTAGCCGCCCATAATCCAGTAATTAATCTCTTGGCAATAACAACAGTCTCTGGCAATGGAATTATCGCTAAGGTCACACAGAACGCACTGTCAATCTGCGCTCTTGCAAAGATAAATGTTCCTGTCGCTGAAGGTGCTGGAAATGCAATTCTTGGATATATTGAAGCGGCGACAGATATTCACGGTGAGACCGCACTTGATGGTGCGCCACTTCCGACACCAGCTTTTGAACTTGAAAAGATTTCTGGTGTTGATCTCATTGCAAAAGTTGTTCGCGAGCATCCTGAAAAAGTCACTCTCGTTGCAACGGGTCCTCTAACAAATATTGCTCTCTTTCTTAAGCTCTACCCAGAACTTCGTAGCAACATTGCAGAGATCGTATTTATGGGTGGCAGCGCCTCACGCGGTAACCGCACACCATATGCCGAATTCAATATTTGGATGGATCCTGAGGCGGCCGATGTTGTCATGAAATCAGGTCTTCCACTGACAATGTGTGGCCTTGATGTGACCCACCAGGCTCTTGTCACTCAGCCTATCTTTGCCAAACTAGAAGCGATGGGTACCAATCTTTCAAAGACCGTCATTGGCTTACTCAAATTCTTCGCCTCAACTTACAACGACGTCTTTGAGATGCCAGATCCACCATTGCACGATCCTGTTGCAATTGCGCTCTTAATTGATCGTTCAGTTGTAAAGACTCGTCGTTCAAATGTAGAGATCGAACTTAACGGCAAATTTACTCGCGGTGCCACGGTGGTAGATATCTACAACCGCAGCGGATCTGCGGCGAATGTGGATGTTGCGCTAGAGCTCGACTTCGATAAGTTCTGGTCGATGATGCTTGATGCTGTTGAAAAAGCTGGGAAGGCTTAATCTATAGCGCGACCATTTGCCTTATCGAAGGCGATGATTTCACGGAGTGCATCAATTGATGTATTAAGCAGAATATCTAGCGGTGGCATTGGCTCTTTTGCATGAACCATCATGACTCCACCTGCACGAACCCTAAGCATTGAAGCGATAACAAAGAGCGCTGATGCCTCCATCTCAGAACAAATTGCACCACCAATCTCCCACGCTTTCCATCGGTTAAGCAGTTCTGAGGAAACACCCATTCGCTCAGGCTCATGTTGGCCATAGAAAGAGTCTTTTGATTGCGTGATTCCAATACGGTAATGAGCCTTGTTCTTTTCGGCAGCGCGCTTGATCGCCATGACAAGATCGATATCAGCAACGGCAGGAAACTCGATCGGCATGTAATGCTTTGACGTTCCTTCATCTCTAATTGCAGCAGAGATGATTGCTAGTTCACCAGAGACGCTATCTGGCTGAATATGGCCAGATGTACCGACTCGAATAAATGTATCGGCACCTACTCGTACCAACTCTTCGAGTGCGATAGCAGCTGATGGACAGCCAATTCCGGTTGAAGTTACAGAGACTTTAACTCCGTCGAGATATCCGGTGTAGGTGTTGTACTCGCGATTAGTTGCAACGTGTACTGGGTTATCAAAGAGGGCAGCGATCGGTTCACAGCGTCCAGGGTCACCGGGCAAGAGGACATACTTTCCGACATCACCTTTCTTTAATTGAATGTGATATTGCTTCTCATCGTTAAGCATTCTGATCTCCCTTTATTAACTCGCGCAACGCTAACACTGCTGTTTCAATCAATGGTTCGAGTGAACCAAGTTCGCCTTCTCCATGCATCACCATGATGCCACCTGCACGTACTCGCAACATAGAGGCTACGACAAAGAGAGTAGAGGCCTCCATCTCAGAACAGATTGCCCCACCGACCTCCCACGCCTTCCAACGATCAAGCAGACGTTGGGTCACACCTGAATGCTCGGGTTCAACTTCGCCATAGAAAGAATCCTTGGATTGAGAAATTCCAACGCGATGAGCTAAGCCTTTATCGGTTGCAGCCTTGCGCAGTGCTTGCACAACCTCGTAATGTGCAACGGCTGGAAAATCTGCTGGCATGTAGTGCAGTGATGTTCCTTCATCGCGGATGGCAGCGCTGACAATTGCTAACTCGCCAGATTTAGTCCCTGGCTGGATCGAACCTGATGTACCCACGCGAATAAAAGTCTTTGCACCTACGCGCACGAGCTCTTCCATGGCAATAGCAGACGATGGACATCCAATACCCGTTGAAGTGACTGAGACTTTTACTCCATCTAAGTAACCCGTATACGTTACATATTCACGATTAGTTGCAATGTGCTTGGCATCATCAAAATGTCGTGCGATCACTTCTGCTCGACCAGGATCTCCGGGCATGAGGACATATTCACCGACATCACCTTCTTTAAGGTGAATATGGTGCTGCAGTTGGCTCATAACAACTTAACCCTTTCGATAAAGAAATCCATAAAGGCTTCGACATCAACTTCCATTGCAACCTTGGCATTAGGTGGATTACCAGTGGCGTTGAAGTGATCAGCCGATATCTTCGCTGTTGTAAAGTCGCCATGTAACTCAACATCAAGGTAATAATCTCGGAGCGTAACTAGCTCTGGTTTTACCAAGATCGCTGCTGCGAGTGGATCATTAATTGCACACCCCTGTATCCCCTGGTACTCCGCGTGAAACTCCATATAGAACGCGGTGGATCGATCGATGAACTCAGCTATATCTGCCCGTACACCTTTAAGTCTGGCCACATGATCTTTTGTAAAAAGACATTGGTAGGTCACATCTAGCGGCACAATTGTTAAATCAATGCCTGAGTGCAAAAGAATGTCAAAGCTTTCAGGATCACAGAAAACGTTATATTCAGATGATGGGGTTGCATTTCCAGGATAATGAATCGTTCCTGCCATTGATACAACGCTCTTAATTTTCTTGCGAAGGCTGGGCTCTTTTAGTAGCGCTAGAGCGAGATTAGTGACTGGACCAATACATAAGATTGTCACTTCCCCAGGATTAGCGTTCACAATCTCGATAATGAGATTAGCCGCATTCTCTTTTACCACAGTGATTGTTGGTGGCGGAAGAACAGCATGACCTAGACCGGTATCACCGTGGGTCTCTTCGGCCACGCTCAACGCTTTTACAAGTGGCTGATTGGCTCCGATGGCCACCGGGATATCTTGCATTCCAAGAAGTTCCACCAACTTAAGAGCGTTTGTTGTGCTCTTTTCAACAGTGGTGTTGCCATGAGTTACAGTGATCGCTTGGAGTTTAATTTCGGGCATTGCCTTGAGTAAAACGAAGGCGAGAGCATCATCTATTCCAGGATCAGTATCAAGAATTACTTTCATCCGTAGCCACCTCCTCCTTGTGAAAGCCCCAGCCAAAGCATGAAATAACAGTAGCAAGGGCCGTTGCCGCCGTCATGAAATAAAAGCCCTTCCAGCCATCAAACTCTTCAACAATCACACCACTGAGTGTGCTGCCGATTGTGATTCCGATCGATATCGCTGCACCTAGAAAAGCAAAAGATTCATTGAGGCGGCTAAGCGGGACAAGCTCTTTCATGAAAGCATTAGCTGAGATGAGCGCGGGGCCGATTGCAATTCCTGAAACGATGATCCAGAACGCAATCGTATCCAGATCTTGAAAGAAGAGAATTCCTGATGTACAGACCGTCATTACAGCGAGAGAGACGGTGTACCTGATTGTGCTTGAAATTTTCCAATGAATAAATCCATAAATTAGCCCAGAAACGGCGCTACCAAGGGGATATAACCCAACCCATAGTCCACCATCTGATGCTCGGCCGCCTTCGGTGGCGACTGCGATGATCACGACGAAGTTCGAACCAAAGAGCAGCCCCATAGCAACAAGGGATAGCAACAATGATTTCACATAAGGAATAGATAAAATCCCACGAGAGTGATCATCTTCGACTCGAGCGAAACCACCATGGTCTGTACTTGTTATTGCGAGGCCGATACCGCCGATGATGACAAAGACTATTCCAGCTAGCAACGGTGAGCGCGAACCATAGAGCGCAAAGAGAAAGCCTGCCAGCGCAGGACCGACAACAAATGCAGTCTCGTCAAAAACTGATTCTAGCGACAAGGCTGAACTGAGTTCTTTCTCATCAGTTATTGAACGGCTCCAGCGCGTGCGGGTATAACTTCCAAAGTTAGGAAATGTTGCACCAAAAATTGCAGCGAGTGCAAAGAGGCCAATAGTGGAACGATCAATAAAAAAGAGGAGCCCTAGCATCGCTAGAGCATTGATGAGGGTGACAGGTATAAGTACTGAACGAGTACCAAATCGATCGGCTAACTTGCCGATCCTCGGACTCACAATCGCACCAGCTAAGGTGTAGAAAGCCGATGTAATTCCAGCGAGTGCAAAAGAATCACGGACATCAGAGACGAGAAATACAATCGCCACTGTATTCATCGCCATCGGAACTCGGCCAATAATGCCAAATCCGAAGGTTGATGGAGCGTGAGGTTTGCGCATTATTGATGCGTAAGACCCAGCCAAGACTGCCTCAGTTTCTCTCTTTTTCTATGATTTAAAAATAGATTAGAAAATTAGGAATCTATTTCTTGCTGCCACTTGAGCAGAATGTCAAACGCCTTATCGAAACTATCTACAACATATCCTACATCTTCAACACATCCACGCACAAAAAGATTTATTCCTTTACCGTCGATCATGTTGCGATCCCGGATGACGCGAGTATCAGTAACAAGGCCAATAATCCCCTTCTTACTCTTGTCGTGACGCATCTCAGACCAGAAAATTCCAATCTCAGTGGCAGTTCCGTCATCGACCATCGGACCATCGAGCAGGGCTAAAACAACATTTGCTCCGAGTACTTCTTTGGCATCGGTATCGAAGATGAACTTTGTTGTAATGGGATCTGGGAGGGGTATCTCATGGGGGACAAAGACCTCCATCCCGGCATCGCGCATTCGCTTTGCGCACTGATCAATATAAGAGCGCTCATATGGAGTAAAAAGTGGTCCTGCAAAATAAATCTTCATTTTTAATACATCACAGTCTTAGTCAGGTGGTGGGGCCAATGTGTTGCGTGGTAAGTCTTCCAGAAACGGAAATCAACCTGCGGTTGAAGTAAAGGTTCCATTCCTGGACGTCGTTTATTAATCTCTTCGGTGAGCTTAGCAATGACAAAGATCGAACTGGCTCGCAATTCAATCTCGGCATCGCTATCGCGCTTAACCTCTGTCAGTGAATTGATCTGCTTCTCTAGTTCAGGTGCGTACTCAAAGATTCCCATTACTCGCAAACCCACAGGAACAATGTAGTCAGCAAAGGCGCTGAGCTTTTCGGCATCTTCTAACTTCCATGCACCTCGTGGTGAAAGCGCTAAGTGCATTCCCCAAATTCCTAGCTGAGCCA
This sequence comes from Candidatus Planktophila sp., assembly GCA_017858325.1. Lineage (GTDB taxonomy): Bacteria > Actinomycetota > Actinomycetes > Nanopelagicales > Nanopelagicaceae > Planktophila. The sequence goes on from JAFMBT010000007.1 coordinate 21,046, forward strand.
GCTTATAGATATGTATATCGGTACCGTGGTAATTGCTTACATCGCGGAAACGCGGAAACTCAGTGGTCAGGCGTTCCAGCAAGCCATCACCGCTGGCGTAGAGTTTTGGTGCACATGAACGGACAAAGCGTGAATAGCGGCCCTCGTACTTTTCCTCGAGCACTCGTCCGACCTCATTAAAGAGAGTGACGCGCTCATCAAGCATCGGCATCTCGATAGTCCCTGAGAAGACTGACTCAAGATCTTTTCGCGTGAGCTTTGCTAAATACTCTCCACTAAAGAATGGAATGCCGCTATGTATTGCGCGATGTAGGCAGGCCAACATCGCCTCTGAGTCACACCATCGCTTACCCATGTAATCAGTTTCAAACTTGACCCCAGTGGAAAAATCTGTGAAGGCGAAGTTCATGGTGTTTACAACTAAAGTGAAATCCATAAGTACGTCAGGGTCATTTCCAAAATCAAAGAGCATAGAGCCATCTGGCTTTGCAAACTCTTCGTAGGCCATCCAATCAGCCACATATGAAATCTTCTCTGCATTAATTTTTACAAGAGATGCCTCGCGTACTACCTGGCTTACAGTTGTGAGGACAGGTGTATCCCAATGAACAGTTGTCATGATCTCCCCTTACTCAGAACCGCGACGATAAGGCATACCGGCCATTGCTGGTGGCGTGAGCCTTTGTGCCAAGAAGGTAAGAACAATCAGTGTTGTAAAGTTTGGGAAGACGGTGACAAACTCTTGCGGAATAATATCTACGCGTTGATTTATCCAAAGTCCAAAGAACGCAACACCTATAGAAATCGCGGCAAACTTCCACCGACGCGCAATGGAGTAATAGATACCCAATATCGCTGCAACGATTCCTGCAACCATCACTAGAGACATGACCGATTCGCTTTGGCGCACTCGCAGCGCATCGGTAAAACCAAAGAGCATCGAGCCAGCAAATACTCCACCTGGTCTCCAATTGCCGAAGATCACAGTTGCAAGTCCAATAAAGCCTCGGCCTGCTGTCTGTCCTTCACGATAAACAGATGATGCAACAAGGGCAAGGTAGGCGCCACCAAGGGAGGCCATCATTCCCGATATCGAAATCGCGATATACCGAATTCGATAGACGTTGATTCCGAGTGACTCTGCCGCCATTGGATTCTCACCCGAAAATCTCATCCGTAGTCCAAACTTGCTACGCCAAAGGATCCATGAAGTAAGAGGGACAAGGAGAAGGAGTGCCACAGTTACCAGTGAAAGATCCTTAGTAAGGCCATGTAGTACCCCAGCAAGGTTTGAAATAAAGAAGATATTTTGAGAATCTATCTTTTCAAGAAGTGGGGCGATGATTGGAATTGTAAATGTCGGAAATGAATCAACTGGTGGAGAAACGGTCCGGTCTCCACCGACCGGTGGGAAGAAAATACCAGAGAGATAGCGGGCTCCACCGGCAGCAATCAAATTAATTGCTAGTCCAGATACCGCTTGATCAATGCCTATTTTGACAGTCAATACTGCATGGAAGAAGCCAGATGCAAGTCCGAAGATTGCAGCAGCGGCAAATCCAACAAGTGGTCCATGTAGATATCCAAACCATGCCGCCGTCCATGTTCCAACGATCATCATTCCTTCAAGACCAATATTAATAACACCTACTCGCTCAGCCCACAATCCACCGAGTCCAGCCATAAGGAGTGGAATTGCAAAACGCAAAGTTGCTCCAGATGTTCCTGGTGACGTGATATCTGTTGCACCAGTAATTAACTCAACAAGTGAAATGATAAAGAAGAGGCCAGCGATCGCTAAAGTGATACGTGCTGGTGATGTGAAGAACTTTTTGGCCTTGCTTCTCTTCTTTTCAGGGGTTTTAGCAGTCATCACTGTGATTCCTTTAGACTAGAGGCTTCCGCATTGACTTTCCCTACCGCTCGTTGCTGTTGACGCAGATTGACTCGAGCAACTAGCTCGTAGGCGACAACTATGGAGAGAACAATAGTTCCCTGCATCACGATGGTAATTTCTGGCGGAACTCCCTCGAATTCAAGGACAGGGGCGGTGCGCTCCAAGAAGGACCAGAGAAAGGCGGCAAAGAATATTCCGACTGGGTGATTTCTTCCAAGCAGCGCTAGAGCTAAACCAGTAAATGCATATCCAGCTGGAAATGCCATGCTGTATGAATGTGTATCAGAGAGAAGTGTTCCGATGCCGACGAGGCCAGCGATTGCACCAGATAAAATGGTGGTGATAAAGATCATTCCAGGTGCGTTGACGCCACTTGAACGAGCCGCTCTAAAAGATAATCCAGTGGCGCGAAGATTAAAACCAAAGACTGTCTTATTCAGCATCACCCAATAAGCGATACCTACAGCGATTGCCACAAAGAGAAAGGAGTAGATTTCCCCGTTAAAGGCCTTGATTGTTGGCATTTGACCACTCAGAGGAATCTTCCTCGTTTGAAGATTCTGGGAACCTTCGGGCAGCGTGCCGAGTAGATCTTCGCTGAGCAAGAATGCGATGATCGCTGCTGCAATAAAATTGAGCATAATGTTACTAATAACTTCAGAGATTCCTCGGCGAACTTTGAGGTATCCCGCAATCGCTGCCCATAGACCACCGGCAAGCATCGCAGTGATAATGATGAGGGTAACATGCAGAATTGGCGGAAGATTTACTGCAGCACCCACTACAGCACCAAAGAATGCACCCATTCGATATTGACCATCGATACCAATATTAAAGAGCAGCATTTTAAATCCAATGGCTGCTGCGACGCCAGCCATGTAATAAGCGATTGTCTGATTCAGTTCGGAGACAAGATTACGTGGTTGAAAACCATACGAAACCATCTCAGCGAATATATCAATTGGATTAACACCGCGAATCGTCAGAATAATATAGACAAAAATGAGTGAGCTTAAGATAGCCGCTACCGGAGCAAGGGTGCCCCAAAAAATTCTGCTCTTTGTCATGCGCTGATTGCCCCAGTCATTGCCAGGCCAAGATCTTCTGCTGTTGTTGTTGAAGGGTTGAGTATCGAAACAATACTTCCGCCGTAGATCACTGCGATCCGATCAGAGAGAGAGAAGAGCTCTTCAAGATCTGCCGAGATCAACAGAATTCCAGCACCCCGCGTACGCGCCTTCATGAGTTGTTCCCAGATAATTGCTTGAGCACCAACATCAACGCCACGAGTAGGTTGGGCTGCGATGATCAAATGAGGATCACCGCTAAGTTCGCGGCCCACAATAAATTTCTGTTGATTTCCACCAGAGAGCGCACTCGCTAAAACATTTACTCCTGGAGTGCGAACATCGAATTCTGCAACAACTCGTTTCGAGTCTTCTGCCGCAGATCCTTTATTCACCCAGATACCTTTAGCCATGGGCTGCGAAAATTGATGGCCTAGGATGCGGTTCTCCCACAGTGGTGCGGACATAAGAAGTCCATCGCGTTGGCGATCTTGTGGAATATATCCAACGCCAGCATTTCTAATATCTCGTGTTGGTGTAGTCACAGTATTAAGACCAAGCACTTCAACGGTTCCAGAGGATGGTCTCATCAGACCCATAATGAGTTCAATGAGTTCACTCTGACCATTTCCTTCAACTCCGGCTAGGCCAAGAATTTCACCTCCGTGAAGATCTAGGTTAACTCCACGAAGGATCTCGCGTCCATCTGCACGTGAATAAGAAGCGCCTTTAATAGTCAAAATACTCTTGCTACTAATATTTTGAGCACCCGCCTTTGGCCTAGGCAGTTCGCCTCCCACCATTAATTCTGCGAGCTCTTTCTTATTTGTATCATGAGGCTTACGCGAAGCAACAGTCGTGCCCTGACGCATGATCGTTATTTCATCAGCGATTGCGAGTACCTCATCTAATTTGTGAGAAATAAAGAGGACCGTGAGTCCCTTATTTACAAGTTCACGCAAGTTTGTAAAAAGTTCTGAAACTTCTTGAGGAACCAATACTGCTGTTGGCTCATCAAGAATCAAAATCTTTGCACCGCGGAATAGCACCTTTGCGATTTCAACTCTTTGACGTTCACCAACGCCCAAGTTAGAGATGGATTCATCAGGATCGATATCTAGCTGATATGTATGGGCGATTTCAACCAACTTCTTTCTTGCCTCTTCAAATTTAATAGCAAAACCAAAGCGAGAAGGTTCACTTCCTAAAATAACATTTTCAAGAACAGTTGCATTATCTGCTAACTTAAAGTGTTGATGGACCATTCCAATACCAAGTGCGATCGCATCTTGTGGGGATTTGAGGGAGACTTCCCTGTCAAAAACTTTTATTACACCTGCATCGGGGCGGACTAAGCCGTAGAGAATCTTCATCAGCGTGGATTTTCCAGCTCCGTTTTCACCAATAATTGCGTGAATCGAGCCTTCACGAACATGGAGAGAGACCCCCTGATTAGCGATAACGCCAGGGTACTTCTTCTCTACTCCATCAACTTCGAGAATATTTACCACGTATGACTTCTTTCTATTGTTTAAGTTTTAAGTGTGAAGTACGCCGCCATGTCAGCGGCGCACTTCACATTACTTAATTGATTTATGCCTTTGGATCAGTTGGAACTACAACATCACCTGAAGCGATCTTTGCTGCGTACTCTTCGATCTGTGAAGTGAGGTCATCGATGTATCCACCTGTTGTGGTGTATCCAACTCCGCCTTCAGCAAATCCCCAAGTCTTTACTCCTGCAGTATCTACGCCTGCAAGTGCATCAGCAACGAATGCTGCAACACCAACATCAACACGCTTAAGCATTGATGTAAGAATTGTTGTTACGTAATCAGCATGTGCTGGATAAGTTGCTTCGTCAGCATCTACGCCGACTGACCACTTTCCAAGCTCGGATGCTGCCTTATGTAGACCAGTTCCGGTTCCACCAGCTGCTGCATAAACAACATCTGCGCCGTTCTCGTACATACCCTTAGCAGCTTCGTATCCCTTTGCAGGATCGTTAAATCCTGAGAAGTCTGGGAAGTTGCTGATGTAGGTTGACTGAACCTTGATTCCTGCGTTTACAGCCTTTGCACCTGCGATGAAGCCAGCCTCAAACTTAGCGATCAAAGGTGTATTAACTCCACCAATAAATCCAACGTTATTTGACTTGCTCTTCAAAGCTGCTGCAACACCAACGAGGTAAGAGCCTTCTTCTTCTTTAAAGACGATGCTGTGAACGTTTGGTGCTGTCACAGATGAATCATCAACGATTCCCCATGTTGTATCAGGAAATTCTGGTGCAACTTTTGCAAGTGCTGCAGCATAAGTGAAGCCAACAACCACGATTGGGTTTGCGCCCTTTTGTGCCATCAGCCGGAGACGCTCAGCACGCTGATCATCTGTTGCTGTTGGGTTATCTTGTGACTCGATGAGCTCAAGAGAATCATTAGCTGCGAGTAGTGGTTCTACTCCGATATACGCAAGCTGGTTAAACCCTGGAACATCGCGTCCACCTAGGCTATAGGCAATTCCAATTGTTCCGGAAAGGTTCTCTGCTGCATCTTCACTATCGCTACCGCAACCGGTAACAACTGTGGCGGTTAGGGTTGCAGCAAGTGCAATGACTCCCCAGCGGCCTAGAAGTTTCTTCTGCATTCGGTATTTCTCCTTTTGTTTATTTGAGTGATCACTCATTTACCCAATGGTCTGCCTTGTTGAAAGCGATCGTCTACATCTCCCGGGGAGGTGCACACGATCCTCTCTCAACTAGTTGTACATCGACCATTGAATGCTCAGGTGGGGTGCTAACCCCGGTGGCGAGATGCTTAATCATCATCTGCATCGCTAGCGATCCTTGCAGACGCGCATCTCGGGCGATCACAGTAAGAGGAGGGCTAATCAGTTCTGCAAAATCAAGATCATCAAATCCAATAATCGAGATCTGATGTGGAACGTGTACTCCGCGATCGCGCAGGGCATGTAGTGCGCCGATTGTCATAAGATTATTGGCGATAAAGACGGCGGTCGGTGCCTCATCTCGCTCAAAAAGAGCGCACATCGATGCATACCCACCCGCTTCGCTGAAATCAGATTCGATGAAATATTGGGGGGTGAGAGAAGCCTTCTTGAGCGAGGCGCGAAAGCCATCAGCTCGTCTCTTTCCGGGAGTGGTTGTCAGCGGACCGCTAATCATCGCGATCTTCTTATGGCCTAGCCCGATCAAATAATCAGTAGCAATTGATGCACCTCTGGAATTATCAGTCAGGACTGAGCTAAATCTTTCTCCATTTCGCGTAACACGATCAACAAAGACTATGGGAAGACCAAACTGGCTAAAAAATGAGGGGCCTTCTTCATCTTCAGTCAATGGAGCCATAATGACGCCGTCCACACGTCCAAATAATTGAGTCAGCGCCTTCTCCTCACGTTCACGCGAGTCTCCCGTGTTAACAAGCAAGATCATACGGTCGTCACCAACAGCGCTCTCTGCACCTTCAACAATTGAAGCAAAGAAAGGATTGGTGATATCTGGGACAACGATTGCAATGATGCCTGTTCGACCGGATTTGAGGTTTCTTGCCGCAGCACTTGGGCGATAGTTCAAATCAATAATTGCCTGTCGAATTTTTTCTTCGTTACGGACAGTGAAACCACTGAGATGGCGTGAGATCGTTGCAACTGAAACACCGACATGTTTAGCCACGTCGGTGATTGTTACAGTGGACAACGTTGGCCTCCTCGTCGGTAGAAAATCGATACTGGTAACGATTGCAGATAACCTATCTCGTGGAGTACATTGCCGTCTAGAGCGTCCAGCTTTTATTTCTACGTGTCGCGGGGAGTACTAAATGTCAAAGCAGCCATTTGTTGTAGTCGTTGGCAGCACAATGATTGACATGGTTGCATACGTAAAAAAAGTTCCACATGCTGGTGAAACAGTAACTGGTGATTCATTTGCATTGGGCTTTGGTGGCAAGGGTGCAAACCAAGCAGTGATGGCAAGACGTCTGGGTGCAACAGTCTCGATGGTCAACACGTTAGGTGATGATGTATTTGGAGACACTACTCTCTCTAATTTCCAAGAGCAAGGTATCGATGTGACGTTTGTGTCACGGACTGCCGGAGCTAGTGGAGTGGCTCCGATTTGGGTAGAGCCCGATGGAAGTAATCGAATTATCTGCGTTCCTGGAGCAAATAGCGCAATGACTCCGGCAGAGGCTAAATCTGCACTTGAGAGTTTGAAGGGCTATGACATTGTTATTGGCCAACTAGAAATTCCACAAGAAGTCACAATTCAAGCCTTCGCAACGGCTCGCTCATGTGGCGCACGCACTGTTTTAAACCCCGCTCCCTTTGCTGCGATATCGCCAGAATTAATTGCGCTAAGCGATTGGATTATTCCTAATGAGAGCGAATTCGCGGGAATGCATCCGCAAGGTTTAGAACCAACAAGTGATGAGATCATTCTTGAACTTGCAAGAAATCTCAAAACTCGTTTTGCAGTAACTCTTGGTGATCAAGGTGCAGCCTTTACAACCCTCGATGGACGAGTAGAGCGTGGGCGTGCCCCACAGGTCACCGCTATCGACACCACAGGTGCGGGTGATGCATTTGTAGGGGCATTTTCAGTCGGATTAGCCCTTGGACTACCTGATCAGCAGGCGATCGCTCTAGGCTGCGCGTGTGCATCGGATAGTGTCACTAGACTTGGCACTCAATCTTCATATCCAACACCGACGATGGCCGAGGCGATTCTTCACTCGATTGGCTAGCTTTACCTAAGAAAGCAGAGGGTCCACCTGTGGCAGATTCCAGTTTCGATGTAGTTTCAAAGATTGATCGCATGGAGCTTGATAACGCGATCAACCAAGCGATCCGTGAGATCGATACTCGCTTTGATTTCAAGAATACCGGCGCAAAGATTGAGATGGCTGGAGAGAAAATTAGTATCGAGGCGGATACAGAAGAGCGTGCAAAGGCAACTCTTGATGTTGTTAAAGATAAAATGATTAAGCGTGGAGTATCACTCAAGCATATTGATCCAAGTGAGCCACAACTTTCGGGAAAGATCTACAAGATTTCCTGCCCTCTTAAAGAGGGTATCTCTACCGAAAACGCAAAGAAGATTGCGAAGTTTCTTCGCGACGAGGGGCCAAAGTCAGTAAAGAGCCAGATTCAGGGCGATGAGTTGCGAGTCACAAGTAAGAGTCGCGATGACCTGCAGGATGCCATCGCGATGATCAAAGATGGTAAATGGGATTTTGCGGTTCAATTTGTGAATTTTAGATAGCGATGAGCGAAGAAAAGGCAAAGGTCAGAAGCCTCGGCCTCCTCTTTGGAGTTAGCGCTTACACTCTCTGGGGACTCTTCCCGATCTATTGGCCACTACTTAAACCGGCAAGTGCAATCGAGATTGTCTCCCATCGCGCGGTATGGACGCTGGTCTTCTGCTTTATTATCCTGTGGCTTACCAAGACTCTGCAATCGACTCTTGCGCTATTGAAACGGCCAAAGATAGTTGCGGGTCTTTTCTTAAGTTCAATTCTGATCTCGACTAATTGGATAATCTATATCTACGCCGCTACCTCAAACCATGTTGTTGAAGCATCGCTTGGGTATTACATCAATCCCATAGTTGTTATTGCAACGGGTGTCATTGTTCTGAAAGAGAAGATGAGGCCACTTCAATGGGTCTCACTCGGTGTTGCAACGTTAGGTGTTGCAGTTCTGACAATTGATTATGGTCGTCTGCCGTGGATAGCGCTGGGGTTGGGTTTCTCTTGGGCTAGTTATGGTTTAGTGAAAAAGAAGCTAGGACTGGGTGCCCTGGAAGGACTATCGATTGAAACTTTGATTTCAAGTGGCCCCTACCTGGCTTACCTCATCTGGCTTGGCAACCAAGGTCAGGGACAATTTGGGCTCTCATGGGGTATCACGCTGCTCTGTATTAGCGCTGGCGCCATCACGGCTATTCCACTCTTACTTTTTAACGGAGCAACAAATAGATTGCCACTTACTCTCATCGGTTTGCTGCAATACATCACACCAACAATTCAATTTTCGATTGGCGTATGGTTTTTCAAAGAAGATATGCCTGCAGCACGTTGGACTGGATTCTTTATTATTTGGATTGCCTTGCTTGCCCTGACCTTTGATCTGATTAAATCAGGCAGAGCGATCGATCACAGCATCACATAGCGAGAAGAGCGCACTGGTTGCATCATTTACCGGCAGTGGCCCTAATAGCTGACGTGCCTGATTAGCAATACCCAGTACTTGTTCGCGCGATTGATCAAGGGCTGGGTGTTGGCGCAGCTGATCCAACACCTGATTAACAACAACCTGATCACTAATTGGACCTTTGAGGAGCTCTTGCAGATCACGATCTTGCCCGCGGTTAGATTTCATAACATTGAGAGTCACTAAGGTTGGAACGCCCTCTTTGAGATCGGTACCAGGCGTCTTACCTGACTCATCAGATTGACTAGCAATATCGATCACATCATCGACTAGCTGAAAGGTGATTCCAATCTTTTCGCCGAAGGCTGCCAGTGCGGTGATCTGTTCGCCTGGCGCGCCTGCAAGCATCGCGCCGAATTGAGCACTTGCTGCAATGAGTGAGCCTGTTTTATCTGCAACAACACTTAAGTAGTGCTGTAAAGGATCGACACCTTCAGCTGGACCTTGAGTCTCCATAATCTGTCCAATAACAAGGCGTTCGAACGTTTGTGCCTGAAGGTGAACCGCTGCCGGACCTAAGTCGGCCAACATATCTGAGGCGCGTGCAAAGAGATAATCACCGGTCAAAATCGCAACGGTATTTCCCCATCGGCTATTTGCACTCTGTATACCGCGCCTGAGTGGGGCTTCATCCATCACATCATCGTGATAGAGAGTTGCTACATGTGTTAATTCACAGACAACGGCTGCTTCAATGATTCCATATGCAGTTGGATCTCCATAATGTGATGTGATCAATGTCACCAGCGGGCGAAGTCGTTTGCCTCCCGCTTCAACTAGATGGCGAGAGGTTTCTATAACAAGTGGATATTTGCCCTCAATCTGTAAGCGCAACAGCGCTTCAACTTCGAGCATCCGTTTTGCAAGATCTGCCTCAAGTGCTGGCGAAAGATCGGCAATACCGAAGGATGACATCAGCGGAGGAAGAAGGCAGTTTGAGAGATGTAGTCAAGAACAGGGGCTGGAAATACACCGAGTATAAGCGTGATTGCAAGTGATACTAGGATCGTAATGCGTGTATAAATAGATGGAATCACAACACTTGTTCCATCCTCAACTGGATCTTTGAAGAACATCAAAACGACTACACGAATGTAGAAAAAGGCTGCAATTGCAGATGAAAGAACTCCGGTGATCAGAATCGCTGTATTTCCGCTTTCATAGGCTGCTGAGAAGATGGAGAATTTTCCAACAAATCCACTGGTGAGTGGAATACCTGCAAATGCGAGGAGGAGGAAGGAGAATGCAATTGCAATCCATGGAGATCTCTTTCCAAGACCTGCCCAGCGATTAAGATCGGTAACTTCACCTGATGCATCGTTAACAAGGGAAACAATGGCGAATGCGCCCACCGTTGCAATACCGTATGCAAAGAGATAAAAGATTGTTGCATCAAGTCCAGATTTATTAAGTGCAATAACTCCAGATAGCAAGAAACCGGCATGAGCAATCGATGAATAGGCAAGCATGCGCTTGACATCACGTTGCGAGATCGCAACAAGTGAACCGAAGACCATAGTGATTAGCGCGATTGCAGTCAGTATCGGGCGCCACTGCCACACATCGCCAGCAAAAGCGACATAGAAAATGCGGAGCATCGCACCAAAAGCTGCAACTTTTGTAGCAGCCGCCATAAATGCAGTAACCGCAGTAGGAGATCCCTGATAGACATCGGGGGCCCATGAATGAAATGGGACTGCGCTGACTTTAAAGAGCAAGCCGACGCTAACGAAGGAGATGCCGATTAATAGGAAGACATCATTGGCTGTCCCACCTGTAATTGCAGCGGCAATACCCGCAAAGGTAATCGAGCCTGAATATCCATAGAGATAAGCGATTCCGAAGAGGAAGAATGCAGATGAAAATGCGCCCAGAAGAAAGTACTTAAGCGCAGCTTCCTGTGAGGCTAGGCGACGTCGACGTGCCAGCCCGGCCATGAGATAGAGGGGAAGCGATAGAACTTCCAAGGCGACAAAAAGCATAATGAGATCGGTTGCAACTGTGAATATCAGCATTCCTGCGATGGCAAAGAGTGTAAGCGGGTAGATTTCAGTAACACGAATGTTGGCAACCTGGGCTTGACGCTCTTCATCTGAACCCGGAGCAGCAGTGGGAGCCGCTGCGAATTTATCGCTATCTGCTAAAAGAAGAATTGCAATAATTGCAATAATCAAAATACTCATCTGCAAGAGATAACCAGCACCATCAAAGGTAATTGAGTTCATCGCAGCTTTATTTGAATATGTCCCACGAGCACGAATGAGTGCCACAAGAGCTATTACAAGAGTGAAGACTGAAAGCACTAACTGCGATGAACTACGTGATTTGCGTGGAGCAAATGCTTCGATCAGGACTCCCGCGACAGCGCCAGCAAGAACCACCAAAATCGGTGCCAACATTCCGTAATTAAGGATTGGAGATGTGAATATACCCACTTACTTTCCTCCATTCATTGTTGGTACTGGATCGCTATATCCCTGCTGTTGCACAATATATGCAGCGGCAGGATTTATGATCTTAAGGAGCGGCGAAGGATAAAAACCTAGGAAGATGATAATTGCGATGACAGGTGCAATCGTAATCTTTTCGCGAAGGTTGAGATCTTTTAGATTTTCATTTCCGGGTGTTGTTTCACCGTGCAGAGCGCGTTGCACAGGAATCAAGATATAGAGTGCAGCGAGAACTATTCCAAAGGTTGCGATAATGGCCGCTGCCGGGTATCTCGTATAGGTGCCAACAAGAACGAGAAATTCACTGACAAAGCTAGAAAGACCTGGGAGCGCCAATCCTGAGAGCCCAGCGATAAAAAAGGACCAAGCCATGATCGGTGTAATTCTCTGCAGTCCTCCAAAGTCTGAAATTGTTGAAGAGCCTCGGCGAATAATCATCCAGCCTACAACTAGGAAGAGCGCTGCAGTTGAGAAGCCATGATTAAACATATACAACGTTGCACCACTTTGTGATTGCGTTGTCATCGCAAAGATTCCAAGTGTAATGAATCCGAAGTGTGAAATCGATGTGTATGCAATCAAGCGCTTGATATCCTTTGCCCCAATAGCTAAGAATGCGCCATAGAGAATAGAAATGAGAGCGAGCACGATAATTACGGGAGTAAATGTCTTACTTGCATCCGGAAAGATTGAGAGACAGAAACGAATCATTCCGTAGGTTCCAACCTTGTCGAGAATTCCAAGGAGAAGAATCGATGTGCCTGCCGTTCCACTCTTTGCGGCATCAGGCAGCCATGTATGGAAGGGCCACAATGGTGCTTTAATTGCAAAGGCGATAAAGAATCCTAGGAAGAGGATGTTCTGTGTTGTAGAGCTCATCACAGTGTGTAGCTCTGAGAGTTTGGTGATATCAAAGGTAACCTCACCATTTTGACCAGAGATCACAAATAGTCCGATAATTGATGCGAGCATAAGTAGGCCACCGAAGAGGCTATAGAGAAGGAACTTAACCGCTGCCGCTGCACGTTCTCCACTGCCGTATCCACCGATAAGGAAGTAGATCGGGACCAACATCGCTTCGAAGAAAACATAGAAGAGGAAGAGGTCTGTCGCTGCAAAGACTCCGATAACCATAGTTTCGAGAACAAGAATTAATATGTAGAAAGTCTTAACCCCGAATCGACCGCCTTCTGATTCATTCCACCCGCCGAGAATGACCAGTGGGGCGAGAATGACAGACATGAGAATGAGAACAAGTGCGATTCCATCAACGCCTAAGGCCCAGTTAATTCCAAAAGATGGAATCCATGAGTAGCTCTGGCGAAATTGAAGTTCAGTATTTTCCACGTTGAAATTCAAAGCTTTAATTAGTGTTGCAACCGCGACAACGATTGTTGTGGCTAGAGCCACTTGCTTGACCAATCGCTCCTGGGCTGAGGGAACTAGGGCTAAGAGAGCAGCGCCGACGAGGGGCAGAAACATGATGATGGTTAAAGTCATTACTGAGTCACCACCCAAATTGCTGCGAGAAGAACAAGTGCACCGACAAGAATAAGTGCGGCATAGGAACGGACATAACCTGATTGAGTGCGACGAAGAGTTGCGCCAGAACCAACTGCCATAGAACCGATTCCATGAACTGCTCCATCGATCACTTTTTCATCCACAATAACAAGTCCTTGTGTGAGCGCTTGCCCAGGACGCATAAAGATTGCTTCGTTGAAGAGATCCTGTCCGAGATCATTCCGAGCAAGGCGTGTTGCAAGCGATACATCTGAAGGCGCGATTGCATCAACGCTCTTAAATTGATACTTCATCAGCGCTGCCGTGACACCAATAATTACCGCTGTAATTGCCAGAACTGTGACGACGCTATGTGGCATGAGCTCGTCATACTCTTCTTTCTTAGCAAATAATGGAGCGAGCCAACTCACGAGCGCATCACCTTGAGTGAATAAGTAACCCGCAGTGACAGAACCAATCGCCAGGATCGCCATCGGAAGCCACATCAGCACTGGAGATTCGTGAGGATGAACCCCCTCATCCCAACGGGCCTTACTTGTAAATGTGAGAACCATGACGCGAGTCATGTAGAAAGCCGTGATCACCGCGCCCAGGAGAGTGACGCTTCCAAGAATAATTCCCTGAGCGCCACCAGAGTTAAATGCTGTCGCAATAATTTCATCCTTCGAGTAGAAACCAGCAAATGGTGGAACACCGATAATTGCCAAATACCCCAGTCCGAAGGTGACGAAGGTAATCGGCATTACTTTTCGCAAGCCACCATATTTGCGCATATTCACTTCATCGTTCATGCCATGCATTACAGATCCGGCGCCGAGAAACATTCCAGCTTTGAAGAATCCGTGAGTAAGCAGGTGCATAATTGCAAAGGCATATCCGGCAGGCCCAAGTCCCGCTCCGACAATCATGTAGCCGATCTGTGACATCGTTGATGCAGCAAGTGCTTTCTTAATGTCATCTTTTGCCATACCGATAATTGCACCAAAGATCAGTGTGATTGCGCCGACAATAACAACCAGTAGTTGTGCTGTTGGCGCAGCATCGAAGATGAAGTTTGAACGAACAATAAGATAGACACCAGCTGTCACCATTGTTGCAGCGTGAATAAGAGCCGATACAGGAGTCGGTCCTGCCATTGCATCCCCCAGCCACGCCTGCAACGGGAACTGCGCAGACTTTCCAGTGGCTGCGATGAGCAACATAATGCCTATCGCTGTCAGTGTCGGAGTTCCAACACGATCAACAGATTCTTTTACACCTTCAAATAAGACTGTACCCATGGTTGCAAAGGCGATCATGATTGCAAAAGACAGGCCCATGTCACCAATTCGGTTCATAACAAATGCCTTCTTTGATGCAGTTGCATATGCAGGCTTCTTATTCCAGAAACCTATAAGAAGGTATGACGCTAGACCCACGCCCTCCCAACCTACATAGAGGTTGAGGTAAGAGTTGCCAAGGACAAGAAGCAACATTGCGGCAATAAAGAGGTTGAGATATGCAAAAAAACGGCGACGATTTTCATCATGGGCCATATAAGAGATGGAGTAGATGTGAATCAAAGTACCCACACCACTAATAAGTAAGACAAAGCAGATCGAAAGCTGATCTAGTAATAAGGCGGCGTCGACTTTGAATGAGCCGACTTCAATCCAGGTAAAGAGAGTCTGGGTTATGGCACGATCTTCTGTGGCACGACTGCTCATCTCAAAGAAATGAAGAAGGCCAAGGATAAATGATCCAGCCGACATCGCTGTTGCAAAAATATGTCCCCACTTATCTGCCTTTCGGCCGATTAACAGTAGGAATGCGGCACCAAATAGAGGTAGTCCAATCAAATAAACAAGAGAGCTTGCAGTAACCATAACTATCGCTTCAACAAACTAGCATCATCGATAGATGCTGATCGGCGTGAACGATATATCGCAACAATAATTGCAAGGCCAACAACTACCTCGCATGCGGCTACAACCATGGTGAAGAATGCAACAACTTGACCGTTTAGATCGCCATTAATGCGCGAGAAAGTGACGAGAGTAAGATTGCCAGCATTAAGCATCAGCTCTATACACATGAAGACAACTATTGCGTTGCGACGAACAACAACTCCGACTGCACCGATTGTGAAAAGGAGAGCAGCTAGGTAGAGATAGTTATATGGATCCACCTACTTCTCCTCCTTTACTGTTGGATCAACAACATCGAGTTGGAATTGGGCTGATTCGATTACATCTCCACGTGCCTTAAGCGTTGCAGAAATTGATGTTGGTGCAGGAGTTCCATCTGGAAGAAGTGCTGGAACATCCACTGCGTTATGAAGAGCGTAAACACCAGGACCTGGAAGGCCGGCGGCATCGCTGAGTGAGCCGGTGCGAAAACGTGCGATCGCTTGTTCGCGCTGACTTGGTCGGCGATTGGTTCGCTGGTGATGAGCAAGAACCATTGCGCCAAGGGCTGCAGTAATAAGTAGTGCTGAGATTACTTCAAATGGCAATACGTAATCGGAGAAGAGAAGCATCGCAATTCCCTCGACGTTGCCTCCGGAATTTGCAAATTCTAGGCCGACGGGAGTGCGACCCAGCGTTGCCCGTGCAATCAGTGTGATTATGAGGCCACCAAATCCGAGTGCGGCGGTAATAGCAATCCATCGCAATCCCTTGATAGTTTCAATGAGAGAGTCCGATGCATCAACACCGACTAGCATCAAAATAAATAGGAAGAGCATCATGACTGCCCCTGTATAGACAACAATCTGAACTACTCCTAGAAAAATGGCACCTTGTGCAATATAGAAAATTGCCAAAGTAACCATCACGAAGGCGAGCAAGATTGCAGAGTGCACTGCCTTTTTAACTACCAGCATCCCAAGTGCTGCAAGAACTGAAAGCGGAGCCAGCGCCCAGAACATGACAGTCTCTGGTGTTGCTATCTCTAACATTGTTATTGCTTCCCTTCTTGGGAAGGATGAGCTGAAGTCACATCGCCATTGTAATAATTTGTGTCATTCATCCCTGGATACATTGGATGAGGTGGTTGCAACATTCCTGCGCGCAACGGTGCGAGGAGATCTTCTTTCTCAAAAATTAATTTTTCGCGGGAAGAGTCTGCGAGTTCATACTCATTTGTCATAGTCAAAGCACGAGTTGGGCATGCTTCAATGCAAAGCCCACAGAAAACACAGCGAAGGTAATTGATTTGATAGACCTTGCCATACCGCTCACCGGGTGACATCTGGTTATCAGGAGTGTTATCGGCGCCTTCGACAAAGATTGCATCGGCAGGACAAGCCCACGCACATAATTCGCAACCGATACATTTTTCTAAACCATCAGGGTGGCGATTAAGTTGATGACGGCCGTGGAAGCGTTCTTCGGTTGGCGCTTTTACATCTGGATATGCAACGGTGAGATTCTTCTTAAACATTGAACGGAATGTGACCCAAAATCCCCTAGCTTGTTGGGTAAGTGGTGCCGGTCCGGGCTGGTTTACTTCAACGAAAGAGACATCGTCAACGCTCTGAGGGATGCCACTCTTCTTGGGCTCGATTGAATTACTCATGTGCGCCTCCTGACTTTCCTGAAACGTTGAATGAAGAAACACCGGGAAGAGAAGGTACTGGAAAATCTGGAGCGCTACTTTCAACGAGCGCCTCTTCGGATCTCTTCTTACTTCTCTCAAAGAGCGAGGAAATAGCTAAACCGAGGAGAATTAATCCAAAAGTAAATGCAATGATCGTGGTCCGAGATGCACCTTCCTGTTGAAGGATGCGAAGCGTCGCGACAACTAAAATCCAAATAAGTGAGGCAGGAATTAATACCTTCCAACCAAATTTCATAAATTGGTCATAACGAAGTCGTGGAAGAGATGCGCGGAGCCACATGAAGATAAAGAAGAAGAGGTTTACCTTGAGGAAGAACCAGACGATAGTGAACCATCCGCCGAGCCATCCTTCTGTAAAGCCTAGACCTGGAGGTGCATGGTAGCCGCCAAGAAAGAGAGTTGCGGCTAGAGCTGAGACGGCAACAATATTTACATATTCGGCTAAAAAGAAGAGTGCAAATTTAAGAGATGAATACTCTGTATGGAAGCCTCCCACGAGTTCACCTTCGGCTTCAGCTAGATCAAAAGGTGCACGGTTTGTCTCGCCCACCATAGATATCACGAAGATTACAAAGGATGGAAAGAGAACTACTGCGTTCCAGTAATTTACATGTTGCGAAGCAACAATTTCTGATGTGGACATCGAACCGGCATAGATAAAGACTGCAACCAGTGAAAGTCCCATGGCAATTTCATAGGAGACTACTTGTGCACTCGCTCGTAGTCCACCTAGTAGTGGGTAGGTTGAACCTGACGACCAACCTGCAAGCACTATGCCGTAGACGCCAATTGAGGTCACAGCAAGAATGTAGAGAACTCCAACTGAGAGATCTGTCAGTTGCATCGCAGTTTCTTGACCAAAGAGAGAGACCTTGCCAGTCATTGGAATAACGGCAAAAGCCATAAAGCACATTGATGTGGCGATGATTGGTGCTGCGATAAATACGACCTTGTCGGCTGCGGCGGGAATGATGTCTTCTTTGAGTGCCAGCTTTACGCCATCAGCTAAAGATTGAATTAGGCCGAATGGACCGACGCGGTTTGGACCCGTGCGGAGCTGCATCTTTGCTAATACTCGACGTTCGGTCCAGACCGCAAGCAAGGTAGAGACAACGCAAATAATAAAGACCAGGAGCGCCTTTACTACGATGAGCCAACCTAGGTCTTGGCTAATGAGTTCTGCATTAGTCATGCTTTCACCACCGTTACTAGTTCGCCATGGACTGCATCAAGAGTCTGCAATGGATTCGAGCCGATTGAATTACGTGGCAACCAGACTGCATCATCATGAATTTCTTCAACGAGAGCTGGCAAAGTAATACTTCCCTGTGCATTTGAGATACGTAGGTGATCTCCTGTTGCAACGCCAAGTTTCTGCGCACGCGATGGTGAGATCACGGCAAGTGTTGGTCTACGTGTTCCAGCTAAATTATCTTCGCCCATTTGGAGTGATCCTTCATCGAGCAAGCGACGCCACGAAGTAATAATCGCTTGATCTCCTGAAACGCTGACTGGGGTTCCTGGTTGTACAGAAACGTGTGATGCGCGTGCACCTTCCCACGTTCCAAGTTGGGCAAATTCTCTCGCTGCCGCCGTGACGGTTCCCAGCATAATTGACTGACCCATCGCATCTGCTAAAACTGAAAGTATGCGCACATCGCTTCGGTTTAACGAATCAGCAACTGCTGCTGCAAATGCACGTGGGCGGCCCTCCCAATTGATATAGCTGCCGTACTTTTCAGTCACTGCTGCAACGGGTAGCACCACATCTGCTACTTCAGTTACTGATGAGTGTGCGATTTCAAGGGAGACAACAAATGCTTTCTTGAAAGCTTCTTTTGCATGTGCACTCTGCGGCATATCTGCAATATCCACGCCGCCAACAACAAGTGCATCAAGATCATTACTGTGAACAGCATCAATCATCGCGCGAACGCTACGGCCAGGAAGTGAAGGGATTGTGCTCACACCCCATGCAGCGGCGATATCTACTCGCGCCGCAGAATCTGAAACTGGGCGACCACCTGGAAGAAGTTGGCTAAATGCACCGGCTTCAAGTGCGCCTCGCTCGCCAGCGCGACGTGGGATCCACGCAATCTTTGCCCCTGTCTTTTCAGCGAGCGTGCGTGCGGCAGAGAGTAATCCAACGCTCTCTGATGCGCGCTCGCCTACTAAAATTACAGACTTAGCGGTGAGTGAAATTGTTGCTACCGCCTGTGCCTCATTGCCTGGAGTCACCTTAATAAACTTTGCCTTGAGCTTATCCATTGCAATTGATCCCTTAGTTGCAACAGATGTCACTGCTAGCGCACGTTTTTTAAAGTTTTTATTTAAGCGCAAGAAGACGATTGGTGACTCTTCCTCAGGTTCAAATGCAACAAGGAGTACATGATCAGCAACATCGATATCGCGGTATTGAACTGCAGATCCGACAACAGTTGAAGCAAGGAAATTGGCCTCTTCATCGGATGTCACACGAGTGCGGAAATCAATGTCATTTGTATTGAGTGCAATACGCGCAAACTTTGCATATCCATATGCATCTTCAACGGTTGGGCGTCCTCCGACGATCACGCCTGCTCGCTTGCCAACAAGTCCAGCTGCAGCTGCAGCTAGAGCTTCAGGCCACGATGCTCCTACAAGTTCACCTTCGCCGTTACGTACAAGTGGCTGAGTTAAGCGATTTTGTGAAGTGATGTACTTAAATGCCCAACGTCCCTTATCGCAGTTCCACTCTTCGTTTACCGCAGGATCATCTCCAGCGAGGCGACGTAGAGTTTTTCCACGCCGAACATCGGTACGCATGTCACATCCTGATGCGCAATGCTCGCAAGCTGATGGAGTTGAAACCAGATCGAATGGGCGAGCACGGAATCGATATGAAGCTCCGGTGAGTGCACCTACTGGACAGATTTGAATCGTATTTCCTGAGAAATAGGATTTAAATGGATCGTTCTCGTAGATGCCTACTTGTTGTAAGGCTCCACGCTCATTAAGAGTAATAAATGGATCGGATGCAATCTGTTCGGAGAAGCGCGTGCAACGTGCACATAAGACGCAACGTTCGCGATCAAGGAGAACTTGCGATGAAATATTAATCGGCTTTTCGAAGATACGTTTTACTCCACCAAGTCGAGCTGTTGGATTTCCATTAGACATCGCTTGATTTTGAAGTGGGCACTCGCCGCCTTTATCGCAGACTGGGCAATCCAGTGGGTGGTTTCCTAGAAGAAGTTCCATCACACCTTTCTGTGCCTTATCGGCAACAGGAGATGTGAGCTGAGTCTTTACAATCATGTTGGGTTCAACTGGGATTGTGCATGACGCCTGTGGCTTTGGAAATGCACGGCCGTTAATCTCAATATCCACCAGGCATTGACGACATGCGCCAACTGGATCAAGAAGTGGGTGATCGCAGAATCGTGGAATTTGAATTCCAAGTTTTTCCGCAGCACGTATCACCAAGGTGCCCTTAGGAACACTTACTTCAAATCCGTCGATGACGACAGTAATCAACTCCACTGCAACGGCGCTCTCTTGTGTAGTCATTATTTACTGGCTCCTACAAAAAGGGTTGATTGGACTGGATCAAACGGGCATCCGCCTTGAGTTAAGTGGGCGATGTACTCGTCACGGAAATACTTGATAGATGAGGTGATTGGGCTCGTTGCACCATCACCGAGTGCGCAGAATGAACGTCCCATGATGTTGTCACAGAGATCGAGAAGTTTTTCAAGATCTGCCTCAGTTCCGACTCCTGCTTCGAGATCGCGCAAGATTTGCACTAGCCACCATGTGCCTTCACGACATGGTGTGCACTTGCCGCATGATTCATGCTTATAAAACTCAGTCCAGCGAAGTACTGCGCGAACTACGCAAGTAGTCTCATCAAAGATCTGAAGTGCCTTTGTACCAAGCATCGAACCTGCTGCAGATACACCTTCGTAATCAAGTGGGATATCTAGGTGAGCATCGGTAAATAGTGGCGTTGAAGATCCACCTGGTGTCCAGAACTTGAGCTTGTGGCCAGTGCGCACTCCCCCGGCAAGTTCAAGAATTTCACGCAGAGTAATTCCAAGAGGTGCTTCAAATTGTCCTGGGTTATTTACATGGCCCGAGAGTGAGTAAAGAGTTGCTCCCTTTGACTTTTCCGTACCCATTGCTTGGTACCACTCTGCACCATTTGCAATGATTGCAGGAACTGATGCAATTGATTCAACATTATTTACAACAGTTGGCTTTGCATATAAACCTGCAATGGCAGGAAATGGTGGACGAAGACGAGGTTGACCGCGGAAACCTTCAAGTGAATCTAAGAGCGCTGTCTCTTCACCACAGATATATGCACCTGCACCAATATGAAGCACGATATCAACACCTTTGCCAAGAAGTCCGGCCGCATATGCATCTGTAATTGCTTGGTTGACGCGACGAACAACATGTGTGACCTCACCGCGAATATAGATAAATGCTTGCTTTGCTCGGATTGCATGGCAGGCAATAATGCATCCTTCGATCAGAACATGTGGATTAGCCATCAATAACGGGGTATCTTTGCAAGTACCTGGCTCTGATTCGTCTGCATTGACAACAAGATAGTGATCTTTATTATCACCCTGTGGAATAAATCCCCACTTCATTCCAGTAGGAAAACCAGCACCGCCACGTCCGCGCAGACCTGAATCTTTAATTATCTGGATTACTGCATCTGGATCCATAGCTAAGGCTTTTTCTGCAGCTTTATATCCACCGTGACGCTTATATCCCTCTAAGGTAAATGAATCTTTCTCATCCCAGTGAGCTGAAAGAATCGGTGTAAGTGTTGCCATTACTTGCCCTCCATCTTTCGAGCCAGATTAAGACCAAGGAGCGTTGCAGAACCAGCCTGCACGCCTTCGCCAGCAAGACCATCGTTGAGTCCTGCCAAAACTGCTGATGCTTCTTTATATGTAACAAGGTGATTAGGTCCGCGTGTAGGTGCAGGTGGATTTCCAGCGCGTGCACCATCGACCAATGTTTTTGCAGATTCAACAGTTTGGTTATCGTAGAACTCCCAGTTGGCCATAACAACAGGTGCGTAATCACAGGCTGCATTGCACTCGATATGCTCTAGTGAAACTTTTCCATCTGCAGTTACGCCTTCGTTTTCAATTCCTAGATGCTCTTTAAGCGCACTAAAGATCGCATCCCCGCCCATGACGGCGCAGAGAGTATTGGTGCACACACCCACGTGATACTCACCGATTGGGTTGAACTTGTATTGAGTATAGAAAGTGGCAACGGCTGAGACTTCTGCATTTGCAATTTCAAGTATTTCTGCAATATTTTCGATACCAGAGTTGGTGACATAACCAGCAACTGATTGCACATAGTGCAGTAGTGGCATGATCGCAGAACGCTTACGTGGGTAACGCGCAACAATCGAGCTCATAACCTCTTGGCTAAGTGTTGGGTCTACAGATGACATTAGCGGTCAACTCCTCCCATCACAGGATCGATTGATGCAACTGCACCGATGATGTCGGCGATCATTCCGCCTTCACTCATGGCCGATGTTGCTTGCAAATTGTTAAAGGATGGTTCGCGGAAGTGAACTCGATAAGGACGGGTTCCTCCATCGGAGACAACATGTGCTGCCAGCTCGCCACGTGGGGATTCAACAGCGGCGTAAACCTGACCTGGCGGAACTCGGAAACCTTCTGTCACAAGTTTGAAGTGATGGATAAGTGATTCCATTGAACTACCCATGATTTCACGGATGTGATCAAGTGAGTTGCCGAGGCCATCTGCGCCAAGTGCTAACTGAGCCGGCCAAGCAATCTTCTTATCTGCAACCATTACAGGTGCACCGTTAAGAGCATCTAGTTTATCTAGCGCCTGTTCGATGATTCGTAGTGATTGTTCGAGCTCTGCCATGCGAATTAAGAAACGGCCATAGACATCGCAGGTATCTGCAGTGATTACATCGAATTGATAATTTTCATATCCACAATATGGCGACATCTTACGAAGGTCCCAAGGAAGTCCGGTCGAACGTAGAACTGGACCAGTAATTCCAAGAGTGGTGCAGCCTGCCAGATCGAGGTATCCGATACCTACAGTGCGCTTCATCCAAATGGTATTGCCGACTAAAAGCTTTTCGTTATCTTTAAAGTTTTTGCGGAGCGTCTTAACAAGTTCGCGCAGACGTGTTGTCATGCCGGCGGGAAGATCTTGCTGTACTCCACCTGGACGCACATAAGCCATATTCATCCGAAGGCCTGTAATCGCCTCGAAGGCATCGAGAACCATTTCGCGTTCGCGGAATGCAAAGAACATTGGCCCCATTGCACCAAGTTCGAGAGCACCAGTACCTAGTGCAACCATGTGGGATGAGATTCGGTTGAGCTCCATCATCAGAACACGGATTACTGATGCACGCTCTGGTACATCCTCTGTAATTCCTAATAGTTTTTCAATTGCAAGACAGTATGCAGTTTCGTTAAAAACTGGGCTGAGGTAATCCATACGTGTAGCAAAAGTTGTTCCTTGAGTCCATGAGCGGTACTCCATATTTTTTTCAATGCCGGTGTGCAGGTATCCGATACCTGGGCGAACTTCTGTAATGGTCTCGCCTTCAAGTTCCAGAACAAGGCGCAGAACACCGTGCGTAGATGGGTGCTGTGGACCCATATTTACAATGATGCGCTCTTCCTTCGCCTCACCGATTTCAGAGACGAGTGAATCCCAATCTCCGCCAGTTACTGAATAGACAGTGCCTTCAGTTGTTTCGCGAGAGGACGCGTATGGATCAAAAGTAGTTGTCACTGGTATGACCTCCGCTCTGATGGAGCAGGTGTTGTTGCACCTTTGTACTCAACAGCAATACCGCCGAGTGGATAATCTTTACGTTGTGGGTGGCCATCCCAATCATCTGGCATCAGAATACGAGTAAGCCCTGGATGGCCATCAAAGATAATTCCAAACATGTCAAAAGTTTCGCGTTCGTGCCAATTGTTGCCACCCCACACATCAACAAGTGATGGGATGTGTGGATCAGAATCAGATGTAGAAACTTCAAGGCGGATGCGCTGGTTCTTGGTCATTGAGAGCAATGGATAGACAGCAACGAGTTCGCTACCTGTGCGCTCTGGGTAGTGAATTCCGGAAACACCCATACACATTTCAAAGAGCAACTTATCGCGCAAGATGCGAGCAACTTCAACTAGGCGCTCTTTTTTGATGTGAAGTGTGAGTTCGCCACACTCAACAACAACTCGGGTAATTGCATCTGCAAAGTCTGGGTATGCGCGTTCGAGGTCATCGGCTACCTGATCAAAATACCCACCAAATGGGCGCTCTGTTGAACCGGTACCTGCTGCGGTCGCAACGAGGCCGCCGTAACCTGATGTGTCACCAGTGCCACGTGCGCCAAACATCCCTTGCTGAGCATCACTCATTATGCATGAGTCCCCTCGAGTGGAAAGGAGCCTAGTTGGATCGTTGGGCGAGCATTTATCGCTGCTTTTTCGACCTCTTTGATTATGGCTTCACGGTTTGGTCCAAGGGATGTATTACTAATTTGTTCGTGTAATTTAATAATTGCATCTAATAACTGTTCTGGACGTGGTGGGCATCCTGGAAGATAGATATCAACTGGAACAACGTGGTCAACGCCTTGCACAATTGCGTAATTGTTAAACATTCCACCTGAAGACGAACATGCACCCATCGCGATGACCCATTTTGGAGCTGTCATTTGATCATAAATTTGGCGAAGAACAGGTGCCATCTTCTGTGAGACACGACCAGCGACAATCATTAAATCTGCTTGGCGTGGAGAAGCGCTAAAGCGTTCCATTCCAAAGCGTGAAATGTCATGTCTTGGAGACGAACCAGTTGCCATCATTTCGATCGCACAGCATGCAAGGCCAAAAGTTGCTGGCCAGAGTGAGCTCTTGCGCATGTAACCGGCTAAACCTTCGACAGTTGAGAGAAGGATTCCACTTGGTAACTTATCTTCAAGACCCATGACTTAATCCCATTCCAATCCACCTCGGCGCCACACATATGCGAAGGCGACAAAAATTGTGCTGATAAAAATTGCCATCTCAACTAATCCAAAAAGTCCGAGCTGATCAAAGGTTACGGCCCATGGATAGAGAAAGACCATTTCAATATCGAAGACAATAAAGAGCATTGCTGTTAAAAAGTATTTGACTGGAAAGCGTCCACCTTCGAGCGCTTGCGGTGATGGCTCAATTCCGCACTCGTATGCCTCTTGCTTAGCGCGGTTATAACGCGCTGGCCCTGTGACAGAGGCGATTCCTACCGAAAAGACGGCGAAGCCAAAGCCGATTGCAAAGAGAATCAGGATCGGGACGTATGGATTAGCGCTCACGGGGCGTAAGTCTAGGCGGTGGCAGCGGGTGCAGCAGAACGGCTAAGGGGCCACAGCCATGTGAATTGCCACAACTCCACCGGTCAGATTTTTCCAGCCAACCTGAGCCCAGCCAGCGGCGACGATCTGGGCTGCGAGCGCTTTCTGATCGGGCCAGGCTCTGATCGAATCCGCCAGATAGATATAGGCATCAGGGTTGGATGAGGTCTTGCCGGCGATAAAGGGCAGGGCGCGCATCAAATAATTCATATAGACCGCTCGGAATGGAGCAAAGGTGGGGCTGGAGAACTCGACGACGACAAGGCGGCCACCGGGTTTTACGACGCGGCGAGCTTCAGTGAGCGCTTTGGCGGCGTTCTCTGTATTTCGAAGGCCGAAAGAGATCGTAAAAAGGTCAAAGGCGTTATCTTCAAAGGGCAGGTTCAAAGCATCGGCCTTGATAAAGGCCAGATCGGGGCGGGCTTTTTTGCCGGCGGCGATCATCCCTTCAGAAAAATCGGCAGCTATC
This sequence comes from Candidatus Planktophila sp., assembly GCA_017858325.1. Taxonomy (GTDB): domain Bacteria; phylum Actinomycetota; class Actinomycetes; order Nanopelagicales; family Nanopelagicaceae; genus Planktophila. The sequence goes on from JAFMBT010000007.1 coordinate 46,700, forward strand.
ACATTGGCACCGCCGGCAGCCAGTGGGGCCGAACTGGACCCGGTGCCAGCGGCCATATCCAGGATCTTCATCCCAGGGGCTGGCGCGATGATTTTGGTAGCGGCCCGGCGCCATGCTTTGGCGCGCCCGAGACTCAGAATGTCATTCACGATGTCATAGCGCTGAGCGACACCATCAAACATCGCAGCGACGTCCTGCGGGTTCTTATCCATGCTTGCACTCGACATGCATCCATTCTCGCTGAAGGTAGGCTTAACCACAACTTCGATTGTAGTGATGGGAAAAGAGATGACTTCTAGTCGAGCACAATCACAGACTCTTCGCACCGCTCTCTTTCCGGCATCTACTGCCCTGACTCAGGCTACTTTCCTTATGGGTGGGGTCGCATTTCTAGCGGTGCTTGCGCAGATCGCAATTCCAGTTCCCGGTTCACCGGTTCCAGTCACAGGTCAGACTCTCGGCGTATTTCTCATCGCAACAACCTACGGCGCTCGCCTTGCTGGATTGACATTTGCGACTTATCTTCTTGCCGCGATTGCAGGTGCGCCAATCTTTGCCGCATCAGCAACACTTCCCAGTCATGGTCTGGCACGAATCACCAGCGCAACAGGTGGATATTTAATTGGAATGTTAGTTGCAACTATTGTTATCGGATATCTGGCCGAAAAGAAGGCCGATCGGAAATTCCGCACATCATTTCCAATGTTGATCCTTGGAAGTGTAGTTATCTTTACATTTGGACTTACGTGGTTGAAATTAAGTTTAACTCTTTCATGGACCGACACGATTTCTATCGGGCTTATACCGTTTATCTTTGGTGAAGCTCTGAAAATTACCATTACTGCAACTTCACTTCCCATTATCTGGAAGAAGATCTCTCGAAAACTTAGCGAGTAAGATTCATGTCTTCCCTCATCCCTGTAACAACGGTAAAACTGGTAACACACCTACCACTTTTAGATTTACTACCCGAGCGAGATCATTTGTCGTGGGTGCGTGGTGGTGAAGGATTAGTTGGATGGGGCGTCTATGCAAAGACAACCGTGCGTGGACCTCGTCGATTTAGAGATGCGCGTGAATGGTGGCAGAGCCAACTAGCAACACTGAGTGTGACAAATACCTTAAGCATCAGCGGTACTGGACCACTTCTCTTTAGCTCTTTTAGCTTTGATGAACATGAAGAGTCAGTGCTCGTTATCCCTGAAATTGTGGTGGGTACCCGTGCTGGCATTTCATGGATGACGTGGGTTGGAGATAAAGCACAGCCTTACTTGCCAAAGAAGGTTCCTGACTTAGTGCAACCTGAATTTACCTGGAGAGATGGCTCTCTTACTCCAAATGAATGGATGTCTCGAGTAGCAACTGCTATCGGAGAGATTGAGATTGGCGAGCTTGAAAAAGTAGTTCTTGCGCGAGATTTAATTGCTGTAACAGAGATAGAGATTGACACTCGACCATTACTAAATAATCTCAGCGAAAACTATCCCTCTACCTGGATTTTTTCAGTTGATAATCTCATCGGAGCGACGCCTGAATTATTGCTTCGTCTTTCACGCGGAATGGTCACATCTCGTGTTCTAGCGGGCACAATCAGTAAGACTGGCGATGACGAGAAAGATTTGGCACTAGCCGCCTCCCTCGCGCGATCGTCAAAGGATCTAGAAGAACACGAGTACGCAGTTCGATCTGTCGCCGATGCTCTTGAGCCATTCTGCACCTCGACAAATGTTCCTGAATCACCATTTGTATTACACCTTGCAAACGTCATGCATCTTGCTACCGATGTCACAGGAGCTTTGATTGAATCAAAGGCAGATGTTGATGCATTTTCTCTTCTCTCACGGCTGCACCCATCTGCTGCTGTGTGTGGAACACCTACACATATGGCAATGCAGATTATTAGTAATTTTGAAGGTATGAATCGTGGGCGATATGCCGGCCCTGTTGGCTGGATTGATGCTCAAGGTGATGGCGAGTTAGGGCTCGCGCTTCGCTGCGGAGAAGTGAGTGGCTCGTCCATTCGAATCTTTGCCGGTTGTGGGATTGTCTTGGGCTCGAACCCTGAAAAGGAACTCAATGAAAGTAATGCAAAATTTGCGCCGATGCGTAGCGCTTTACAGTGATTCCATTTTTGAATAAATAGTTTTCAATAATTCAGCATTTTCTTCTCGTGTAGGCACTTTCACCACCACAATTTCAAAGCCTGTCACTGGCGTGGCGAAGTTATCAGAGAGTTCTTTCAACGACGATATAGTCGAAGTTTTTACGCCGAAACTAGCCGCGATCGCTGCAATATCTCGATCATGCGGAGTACCAAAAATTCTTTCAAATCCTTTAACCCCTGCTGGGGGAAGAGTCGAGAAGATTCCACCACCATTATTGTCTATCACAAATAAACGTAACTCTGTCTGAGCGCTATCTGTAAGTGCGTTCACATCATGTAGAAATGCCAGATCGCCGATAACGGCATATGTTTGGCTTGAACCAGATGCAATTCCAAGTGCGGTCGAGATATTTCCATCGATCCCTGCTAATCCTCGGTTTGCATACACACTGACTCCATCACGCGGAATTGCAAAACCTTCAAGATCTCTTATCGGTCGAGAGGATGCAACAAAGAGGGTTGACCCAGAAGGGATCTGCTTTGCAAATTCTCTGGCAAATAGCTCCTCCGACCATCGGTCAAGATCCGCAATTTCCTTTGCACTCCGCTCTGCCAGTTTGCTCCAGGTAGCAATCCAATCGCTATCAGCCGCGGGTACTTGCAGGGTGGGAAGAGCGAGAAATTTCTGGTCTGCTACGCGATCAGAATCGACAGTTGCCATTCGCGGATCAATAACAATGGTTTTTCGAGCGGTATAGATAAGAGTATTAATACTACGAGAAAGAGTTGTCCGGCCGATTACGATGACGGTATCTGGCTTTACTTCACTTCTAATTTTTGTTGAGGTGAGAAAGATGCTTGCATGAGAAATTGCATTCTTAAAAGAGAGCGGGTCTTCTGCGATTATCGGCCAACCTAGATTTTCCGCAAACACTCTTACGCTCTCCTGGGTCAAGCCAGCGCGATCGTGGCCAATTACTAACAACCCTCTCGTCGATTTTGTATGAAAAGTTCCAGGGCTTTTTCGATCAAATACTGTTGGTGGCTTAATTGTTAAATCATCTAGCCATGTTTCATCTGCATCCCCGATGAGTGGTTCATCGAATTGAATGTTGAGATGGACCGGTCCTGATTGGAGTGAGTTAAATGGAAGCTCCATCGGATATACCGACCCTGAAATATCTGCAAAGTATCGAACCGCTTTACCAAAAATTCTTGCTTGTTCAGTTGTTTGGTTGGCCCCAGTCTTTCGTAGAGATGCTGGTCGATCTGCGGTCAGAACCAATAACGGCAAATTGGTATGTGATGCTTCCAGAACTGCTGGGTGATAATTAGCAACTGCTGTTCCGCTAGTGCAGATAATCGGCACTGCTCGCCCTGTCGACTTTGTGAGTCCAAGTGCGAAGAAGGCAGCGCCACGTTCATCGATTTTTACATGGAGATTGATTAATCCACGCTGCTGCGCTTCATAGAATGCAATTGAAAGAGGTGCATTTCGTGAGCCTGGGGAGAGTACTGCGTCAGTAATTCCAGATTCAAGAATCTGTCGGACTATGACGCGAGCGAGTGTTGTGGATTCACTCATGCGATTAACTTCCCGACTCTCATGATGCGATTCTTCCACCATTCAAAGCGATCTGGTGACACGTCCCACCCATCTAAATTGGGAGAGATCTGCCCTAGCGCGATCTTTCCATCAAGAATCTTATGCTCTGCAACATCATCTGCCATAAGTGAGCCGGTAGCTAAACCGCAATCAAAGGTGAGGTCTTTAATACTTGCAGCCAGATCAAGTCCGTATTCAATTCCAATAGCACTTTCTAGCGCACTGGAAACTACGACTGGCAAGCCGTGATGGGCTGCAATATCCAGAGATCGTTGGATACCACCTAGTGGTTGCACTTTAAGCATCACAATATCTGCTGCAGCGGTGAGGTCTACATTAAATGGATCGGGTGCTTTACGAATGATTTCATCTGCTGCAATGCGAAGTGGAATCTTTATCTTGCTTTTGAGTTCACGTAACTCTTCAATAGTTGCACATGGTTGCTCGACATATTCAAGGGGGCCGATCTCTTCATAATATGCATAGAGACTAGTCAGGGCTTCATCTACAGACCAGAGTCCGTTAACATCAACGCGGATTGCAGCCTTTGGTGCAAGTGTTCGCACTCTTGCAATTCTGGCGATGTCTTCGGAAAGATTACTTCCTACCTTTACTTTGAAAGTCGTTGCTCCTGGATAAGCTTGCATCAGAGCTTCGATCTCTTTTTTATCGTTGAGCTCTGGGATTGTGCCGTTGATTGCAATGGCATCTCTAAAGCGTGCTCGGCGAGCTACGGTTGCTGCCTCGATTGCGCTAGCAAGCCAAGGTGCACACTCGTTATCGTCGTATTCCAGAAATGGTGAGAACTCCCCCCATCCTTGTGGGCCTTGCATCAGTGCAACTTCGCGATAGCTCACACCACGAAAATTGGTGCGCATGGGTAGAGAGATTACGCGAAGTGTTGCAAGGAGGTCATCGAGCATAAGTTTTATGGACGTTTAGGGAATTTACCGAAGTCAGGTGCGCGCTTTTCTTGATAAGCATCGCGACCTTCTTGTCCTTCTTCACTTAAGTAGAAGAGTAATGTGGCATCGCCAGCTAATTGTTGAATCCCAGCTAATCCATCATCTGCTGCATTCATGGAAGATTTAAGTAGACGTAGCGCAAGAGGTGAGTTGCGCAGCATCTCGCGACACCATGAAACTGTTTCAGCCTCAAGCTGATCAAGTGCTACGACTGTATTTACAAGTCCCATTGAGAGCGCTTCTTGCGCATCATATTGACGCGTCATAAACCAAATCTCGCGCGCTTTCTTCTGGCCCACACTTGCTGCAAGAAGCCCTGAACCATAGCCACCATCGAAAGAACCAACCATTGGTCCTGTCTGGCCAAACTTGGCATTCTCTGCTGCAATCGTTAAATCGCATACAACGTGGAGAACATGTCCGCCTCCGATAGCCCAACCTGCAACCATTGCAACAACTGGTTTAGGCGTTCTGCGAATTTGAATTTGCAGATCCAAAACATTGAGGCGTCCAACACCACTCTTTGCTAATTCATCATCACCGAGATATCCATCATCACCTCGAACACTGATATCTCCGCCTGAGCAGAATGCTTCACTGCCTTCACCGGTCAAGATGATGACGCCAACTTCAGAGTTATCGCGAGCGAGCGAGAAAGCCTGTTGCAGTTCAATAATTGTTTGTGGGCGGAATGCATTGCGCACCTCTGGGCGATTGATGGTGATCTTGGCGATGCCATCTGCGACTTGGTATCTCACATCGACAAAATCCGAGCCACCCTTGCCGGTCGCCCACGCTGGGATAGTGCGATCCCCAAATTCACGCTTGATTGGCTTACTCACGATTCCTCCACTCTTACTTGCAGGCGATAGCCTACGCGGGCTATGGATATCTCGGCCAACTCAAGTAACCGATCACGCTCTGTGATCTCGGTCGATCCCGCGCTGGCTATCGGTGATGTGATGAATCTCGTGGCTAAAGCGCTAGCCCACCAGGGTCCCGCCCTTAATTTCACCGATGAATCTATTGAGAGCGTCGATAGCGATATATGCCTAGTTGTTGCGACAACAGGATCAAGTGGAACGAGAAAATCTGTAGCGCTGAGCTCTGCTGCGCTCTTGGCATCTGCGCGTGCTTCACTTGAATTTCTACAAGCGCGTCCTGGGCAAACCTGGGCGCTTCTTCTGCCAATTCACCATATTGCTGGAATCAATGTCTTGATTCGTTCACTTGAACTTGGAACAACTCCTGTTGATCTGCGAAACGCCGATAGCTATCCAACAACTGATTTCTCTGCAGTAGTTCCAACTCAAATTTATCGCGCACTAAATGGTGATGAAAAGTTATTGGCACATTTAAAGGCTGCACAATTTGTACTCGTCGGTGGTGCCAAACTTCACGATAATCTTCTCTTCCAGGCACTCAATGCTGGAATATCAATCCTCACCACATATGGAATGAGTGAAACTTCAGGTGGATGTATCTATGAAGGAACTCCACTCAATGGTGTTCAGGCAAGAATTTCAGATACAGGTCTAATTGAAATCTCTGGACCTATCTTGGCCTCTGGCTATCTCAACGACGATGAGCTCTGGAATCAGCACTATCGTGATGGTTGGTTCACAACTTCCGACCTGGGAGAAAGCAATAGCGATGGAACAGTAGATGTCTTGGGTCGCGCAGATGATGTCTTAATCTCTGGCGGAGAGAAAGTCTCACTCTCGTCAGTAAGTAAGAAACTGGAAGAGAGATATTCGCAGAACGATTGGTGCGCACTTGCTGTTACTGATCTCAAATGGGGTCAGCGACTTGTTATAGCCGTTGCGGGTAAGAATCCGCCTACGCAAGAAGAGATTGCATCTTTGCTGGGAGATGCATTTGGCAGTGCGGCAAAGCCAAAGCAGTATCTGATTTTTGAAACTTTTCCACTTATTGGAATCGGTAAGATAGATCGCATTGCGCTAAGTAAACGAGCAGAGGATGAATTTCATGGCTAGGCCATCGAATAGCGTTTGGGTAACCGGAGCACGTATCCGAACACTGCCCGCAGCAATTGCTCCAGTACTTGTTGCTACCGCTCTTGCTGGTTCAGATTTTCACCTTCTTCCAGCATTATTGGCACTTATTGTCAGCCTCAGCCTGCAAGTGGGTGTGAACTATGCAAACGACTACTCAGATGGTGTGCGCGGCAGCGATGATAATCGTGTCGGTCCAGTTCGAATAACTGCAGGTGGCTTAGCTTCACCAGCCGCAGTTAGGCGCGCTGCCTTTATCTCTTTCTTTATCGCATCCGTTGCAGGCTTAATCCTTTCAGCGATGAGTGCATGGTGGTTAATCGCAGTCGGAGTCCTCTCAATTGCTGCAGCTTGGGGATATACAGGAGGTAAGAACCCCTACGGTTATTTGGGGCTCGGTGAAGTATTTGTCTTTATCTTCTTCGGTCTTGTTGCAACAGTTGGTACATACTATGTTCAGGCTGAAAAAATCACAGGGCAGGCAATTCTGGCTGGAACGATTGTCGGTTTTCTTGCGTGTGCAATATTGGTTATTAATAACATTCGCGATCGTGCTCTTGATTCTGAGGCAGGAAAGAAAACATTGGCAGTACGTATTGGAGATCACAACTCCCGCCTCCTCTACAGCACGCTTATAGTCAGCCCCTTTATTCTCACAATCGGTTTCGCCACCCCCTGGACGCTGCTGACCTTGCTCGCTCTTCCACGCACGATTTCAATCCTGCGCACCCTATGGACAGGGGCCCTCGGGCGCACACTCATCCCGATCCTTGCAAAAACTGGCGAACTGCAGATTCTCTTCTGTTTAGCCCTATCTCTCGCACTGATTCTGCAGCGGCTAGTATAAGTTCATGATCAAGTTCTTAATTGTCCTTACGATCGCATTGGCTGCCCTTCAACTATATGCATTTGTCGATTGTGCAATGCGTGATGATTCCCAAATTAAGCGGCTACCAAAGTGGGGATGGCTACTTATTATCTTCTTTCTCCAAGCAATTGGAGCGATTGCGTACTTCGTCGCTGGGAGAAAACCTAATGAAGGTGGAGGAAAGAGAGGACCAAAGAGGCGAATTCTGCCTCCAGATGATGACCCAGATTTCTTGCGCAAGCTTTAATTTTATAGACCTGAGTAGGTGTGCTTTCCGGTTCCCCATACATTTACATAGATATAGTTAAATAAAAATGTAGAACCTGCAAAGAGACAGAGCCATGCTGCGCGTCGTCCCTTCCATCCAATCGTCACCCGGGCATGCAGATAGGCCGCATAAGCCACCCAGGTAATAAATGCCCATGTTTCTTTAGGATCCCATCCCCAGTAACGCCCCCAAGCACTTTCAGCCCAAATCGCACCGGCAATGACAGAAAAGGTCCAGAGTGGAAAGACAAATGCGACGAGACGATATGAAAGTTGATCAAGAAAATCAAGTGATGGAAGCCTATCTGCCCATGCAGGACGGCCTAAACCTCTTTCTCGTGAATCTAGATAAAGAAAGGCGCCTGCAATGATATTTGAAAAGAGAAATACTCCACCTGAAATAACTGCTGTGATGACATGAATAATTAACCATGCAGAGTTAAGGGCAGGAACTAAAGGCGCGCTGTCACGATAGAGCAAAGTAACTGCAGTGCCGAGCGTTAGTAGCGCTGCAAGAGATATAAAAAGCCCCAGCCATCTCAGATCATATTTGCGAAGCGCAATAAGATATGCACCAACAAAGGCTAAAGCACCAGTAATTGAAAACTCATACATATTGCCCCAAGGAACATGGCCATTTGCAAACCCGCGCGCAATGATTCCAACAAAAAGTAAAATAAAGGCTAAGCTCATTAGTGATGTCCCTATTCGGGCAGCTTTCTCAGCCTTGCTGTAATCCATTTTTTGAAGATCGGTACCACCAGCTGGAACTCGTACCGCCCATGCAGTTTCAAAGGCATGCACAACCAATGTGAGAGCAAATACACCCATGGCGCTATAGATAAAGTTATTTGAAAGGTAGGCCCATGCTGTCTGCGTCATTTATCTCCCCTGACAAATCTCTCAAAATCACCTAACTGAATATCGAGTGCAGCTGAATTGTTCTTAGCTAAACCTGCGATCTCGACCTGTCCATCTGACAGAACTCGAAGCCAGATACGGCGGCGGAAACCAAAGAGAGAAGCAAGTAATCCTGCTAGCGCAAGAATACCTCCGATGAGCGAATAGGTCTTGCCGGGATCACGTACGACGGCGAGATTGATCCATGGTTCAACTTTTTCAAAGGTAATACTTCCTCCCGTGAAATCAAACCGTTCACCTGGCGAGAGTGAATCCAATGCAATCCGCGTCATAGCAGTTGTATCTATTTTATAAATTGATTGGGGCACACCAGTATCGAGACCCAGATCACCTTCCCAGATTGAGAAGAGCAATCGAGGTCTTAGCAGCTCTGGATAGACCGAAACTGCGCCCGCTTGTGGGTCTCGCTGATAGGTGGGTACGAAAGATGAAACAAACCCCAACTGTGGAGATGCTTCTGGAACCTTTATCGAACCTATAGAACGCAAATTTGAATCTTGCGGCAAGAATGTAACTGGCCCTTGAAAGTTCACATTACCGATTTCATCTCGGACTGTAACAACTGGGGCGTAACCATTTGCTTGTAAATACACGCGGGACGAACCAAAAGTGAGTGGACTATTTACTTTGATAACCCGCTCAAGCAGATTTCCTTCCTCATCTTCAGTGGTGACAAAGGCAGAATAATCTAAAGGGCTATTTGTTATGGGATCGTACTGGGCAACGAACTTATCAAGTCGAACCGAGAAAGTATTGAGGGACTTTTCATCGGTAAGTTTGCCGTAGGTTAGAGCGTCATAACTTGTTGCAAGATTGATAAATCTCTCTCCTGTGACAATAATCGCATCACCCCTCATCCCAAATAGAGAGCCAATACTTACTCCAATCAAAACAAGGATGAGTGAAAGATGAAAGAGGAGGTTCCCAGATTCGCGTACGTAACCTTTCTCTGCTGAGATTGAACCCTCTTGTTCACGGATACGGAAATGATTCTTCCTAAAGAATTCGTGTGCTCGTGCGAGCTCTTCTCCATTACCGTTGAAAAGAGTGTATCCCTGCAATTTCTGTAAGTTTTTTGGTGTTGTTGGTGGCTTTGCTCGAACGAGTTTGAGGTGTTCAAATGTCCGGGGTAGTACACATCCGATAAGTGATATGAATAGCAGAATATAAATTGCACTAAACCATGGAGCAGAAAAAACATCAAAGCCGCTTAATCGATCGATCCACTTTGCCAGCGTTGGATCATTTGCAAAATACTCTCTTACCGCCATCGGATTCTGATTACGCTGTGGCATGAGTGATCCGGGTATTGAGGCGATTGCTAACAGCATGAGCAAGATCAGCGCTGTGCGCATACTTGTCAGCTGGCGCCAAGCAAAACGGGCTAAGCCTCGTGCTCCGATTTCTGGCAGATCGATCTCTTTATTATTCTTCATCAGATCACCGGAGTAAATTCGCTAATAGTTGAGCGAAGATCAATCATCAAGGAATTCCAAATTCCAGTTACCTGTAATAGTCCAATAAGGATTAAAAGGACTCCACCAAAGATTGAAACACTCCGACCATGGCGTGTCAAAAACTTACGAAGTTTCTCTGATTTATCAAAGAAAAGCCCCGTTGCAATAAATGGAAGTCCTAAACCAATACAGTAGCCAAAGGATAAAAGCGCACCACGAAAGGCGCTCGATTCAGAGAAAGCTAAAGTTTGAACAGTGGCAAGAGCCGGTCCGATACAGGGTGTCCAACCAATTCCAAAGAGAAAACCCAATACAGGTGCACCAACGAGTCCACCTGTCGTTGAAATTCGCGGACGCACGGTTGGCATCATTGGAAATGCGCCTGCAAAAATTAAGCCAAGAATGATCGTAAATACCCCAAGAACCCGAGTGATAATCTCTTCATGTACTGAAATCTGCGTACCGATACTTCCAAAGAGAAGACCATAAGAGATAAACAGTGCCGAGAACCCAAGTACAAAGAGAAGTGAGCCAAGAAAAATTCTTCCTCGCGCCTGCGAATAGCCAGCAGCAAATGAGAGATAGCCGGGTACAAGAGGCAACACGCAGGGCGAAGCAAACGAGACTAGGCCTGCAAGTATTGCAAGTGGTATCGCAACTAGAAGGAAGCCGTCAAAGAGATTATTTACAAAGAACTCAACCATCAGCCTTTGACCTTTTCAATCAACGCGCTTAAAGAACCGATGGTAACGATGCCCGATACTCGGGCGGCCACAAATCCTTTGCTATCAATAACAATTGTTGAGGGTATGGCATTAGCAGGAAGTGAACCTTTGAAACCTACGAGTAAGGCATCATCAATTAACGTTGGGTAACTAATATTTTTACTTCGCACAAAGGCTTCAGCGTTGACTAAGTTATCTCTGGTAAGAATTCCTACAAAAGCTACATCAGGATAATTCTCAGAAACGGCAACGAGCGCGGGAGCTTCTGCTCTACACGGTGAACACCAGGAAGCCCAGACATTGACAACCGCAATTGTATTTGCAGGAAGAGTGTAATTGACCCCAGTTAAAGTCATCCCACTTAAGGCTGGTGCTTTCTGGCGGGAACCTTCCTTAATAAAAGTTTGCACGCCGCTACCAACAACAAAGCTTTCTTCAGCAATTGAACTACCACCACCAGAGCAACCAGATAACAAGAAGATACTGCTAACTAGTAAAAGTGCTGATGTTTTTCTATACATTATTTCTTCTCAAGTAAGAGGTGTGCAGCTGGTTCGCTATAGGAAGTACCTTCTATCTCACCGTTGTCATTAAAGTGAATACTTGTAACTGATGCCAAGGTGCATTCGCGTTTACGTGGATCATGAAGTAAGCGTCGACCTTCAACGGCACTTCGCAGAATCCAAATTGGTAACTGATGCGAAACACATATTGCATCTTTCTTACCTGCCGCTTTCTGTGCCGCGAAAACTGCAGCTAACATGCGATTGATCTGTTCAACATAAGGCTCACCCCATGATGGTTTCCATGGATTCCACAAATGCCTCCACGCAGATGGGTGGCGCAAGACGCCATCTCCGATTCCAAATGGTTTTCCCTCGAAAATGTTTGCTGCCTCAATTAAACGCTCATCTGTTGTAATGGAGAGTTTGGTTGCAGCAGCAATGGGTACAGCAGTTTCTTGTGCTCGCTGAAGAGGTGATACGTGGAGAGCGCCGACATCAATTGTTCTTGACCATTTACCTAATACTGCCGCCATCTCTTGTCCGCGATCTGAAAGCCTCCAACCAGGTTGGCGACCATAAAGAATCTTCTCCGGGTTGTGGACTTCACCGTGGCGGATCACGTGGACGCTATTACTCATGACCCCAACTATAAAGGTCTCTGGCTATAAAGGCGTTTGTGATCTACTTCGCTATGGTTAGGCCATGGCAGTCGAAGCGAAGAGGGCTGCGTTCTTTGATGTAGATAACACTCTGATCCGTGGTTCTACTATCTACTTCCTGGGCCGTGGGATGTACCAACGTGGGTATTTCACAAAGTCTGATATCTCACGCTTTGTTTTAGCCAATTTACGGTTCCGACTGACTGGCACTGAAAAGCGAGAAGAGATTGAAAAGTTTCAAAATGCTGCAACAAGTTTCATCGGTGGACATAATGTCCAAGACATCCAAAATCTTGCTCAAGAAATTTATGACGAATACGTATCTCCTGCACTCTGGTTAGGCACAATTGAGATTGCACAGAAACACTTATCTGATGGTGTTGAAGTGTGGCTCGTCACAGCTGCACCTGAAGATATGGCGACTCTCATTGCAAAGCGTCTAGGTTTTACTGGAGCACTGGGTAGCAAGGCTGCAATCGCAGATGGCATTTATACCGGCGAGATGAATGGACCACTTCTCCATGGTCGTGAGAAAGCAATCGCAGTAAAAAAGATTGCAGGTGAGCGTGGTTTCGATCTCTCCCAGTGCTTTGCTTATTCAGATAGCTATAACGACCTTCCGCTTCTTGAAACTGTGGGTCAACCTTCAACAATTAACCCTGATACAAAGTTACGCATTTGGGCAACTCGAGAGCGTTGGCCAATTCACGACTTTCGCCGGGCTCGTAAAATGAACCGCTTTCTTGGGCCAGCTATTTCCCGCCTTGCATCAATTGGAGCCTTGATTAAGCCCAGAGGTCATCGCCGCTAATTCTTGATGTAACAGTTTTACCCTTTCTGCATTAATGTAGGCAGGTTATGGAAATTCGTTCATTCGCCGATTATCTGCGTGGGTTAGATGATGCTGCCCTTTTACGCCTCTTTACACATCGTGCGGATTTGATTTCCCCAGTACCGCCAGATATGGCCAGCCTCGCTGTACGCGCATCATCTGCGCCATCACTTGCTCGTGCCATTGATGCGCTGAACGCGTGGCAGTTTCAAGTTCTTGAAGCGTGCACTATCGCCAGTGAACCCTTTACGGAAAAGATCGTGGCAACTCTTACCGATAAGCCTGCAATCTTTGTTATCCCGGGATTAATTGAACGCGGGCTGATTTATCCGGCAGATGATGGATTAAGAATGCCAACAACTCTCCGCGAATTACTCGGAAATGAGGTTGCCCAGCTTGGCCCTCATTCAATGGCAAAACTCAACCTTAAGAAATTAAGTGATGCCCCACCAAGTGCGAAGAAAATTCTTGAAGCGATGGCGTGGGGTCCTCCTCGGGGCACCGTTACAGATATCAAAAAACCTGGGGCGGGAGTTCAATGGTGCCTGGAAGAGGGTTTTCTTATTCCCTATAGCCAAACAATAGTTGTCATGCCTCGTGAAGTTGCAATTGCACTACGCGGTGGAAAAGTTCATAAGGAACAACGGGTCAACGCTCCGGAGGCGTCATACACATTTACCGCCAAAGATAGAAAAAATATTAATAGTGCAGCAATTGCTAACATCACAACCTTCCTACGTTGGGTTGAAGAAGTTCTTAATTTTTGGGCCCAAGATCCTCCGACAGCTCTGCGATCAGGGGGTCTGGGTGTCCGTGATCTCAAAGCGCTAGCGCTACACATTGGTGTTGATGAAAGTTGTGCCGCTTTCGTTGCAGAACTTTGCTATATCAGCGCTTTGCTCACAATCGATCCAGATGATCGAATCTTGCCAACAACAAATTTTGATATCTGGCTTACGCAACGGCCCTCTGATAAATGGCTAACACTTGTATCTGCTTGGCTATCGACTTCTCGCGTAAGCGGGCTGGCAGGCAACGAAGATTCAAAGAACGTTGCGCCCTTGGGCCCTGAACTTGATCGCGTTAACGCAGCATCTGTGCGATCTCTTGTCCTCTCACTCCTACAAGATCATCGCGATGGCGCAATTACCCCGGATTCGATGGTTGCAATTGCATCTTGGCATCGCCCATCAAAACGTATTGGAGGAATTCATCCATCTCACATTCTCTTTACCCTGCGAGAAAGTGAATGGTTAGGAGTTACTGGGCAAGGTGTGATCTCTGACTACGGTCTTGCACTCGTTAAGCAGAGCTCACTTGAGCAGATAGATAGCGATCTACCTGAAGATGTTGATCATATTCTCATCCAAAGCGATAACACCGCAATTGCTCCGGGACCACTGGCCCAAGAGATTGCACAAGAGATGGCTCTGCTGGCAGATGTTGAATCCAGAGGCGGCGCGACTGTCTTTAGATTTACTGATTCCACAATTCGTAGGGCGCTCGACCATGGAAAGACGGGCGATGAGATTGCGAGATTTTTGAAGGCAACGTCGAAAACTCCCATGCCACAGCCACTTGAGTATCTGATTACCGATGTCGCTAAAAAGCATGGAAAGTTGCGCGTTGGTTCGACCACTTCATTTATTCGCTGTGAAGATCAATCAGTAATCGTAGCGATCCTCAGTGATAAGAAACTCGACGGCATGGGATTTAGAAGAATTGCAACTGAAGTATTAATTAGTGAATTAGAAGTTGATGATGCGGTAAATGTCCTACGAAATGCCGGCTATCTTCCCGCTGTTGAAGATTCAAAAGGGATCTTGTTAAGTGGTACTCGAATTATGCGTTCCCAAAGTAAAGCTAGGCCGCCACGGATAGTTGGTGAGATTGACACACCGACAGACATCGTCCTTGAGGGCGCTGTGCGCGTGTTACGTACTGGTGAAAAATCAAGCCACCGCCAAAGTACTCTTCGCAATATTTCATCGTCCGCACTCGGTGAGCTACCACGTTCGACGGCAAATGAAACACTTGAGCTTCTCTCTCACCACCTGACACATTCGGCTGATAAATCTCTATCAATTGGATATGCCGATAATAATGGCCTTATTTCACACCGCATCGTCGATCCACTCAAACTCTCGGCCGGCACACTTGTTGCCCGAGATCATGCAACTGGTGAGATCACAACCTTTAGAATTGCACGAATTACGGGGGTGGCATCGCTATGACAAGCCAGAACTCAGCCGAATACGGCAGACTTACACCTATGTTGGCAGCCCTCGAAGCACTGGTTCGTTGTGAATCTCCCACCGAAGATCTCGATGCATGCCGCAACGTTGTCCGACTGGCTAGCGATATTGCAACTCGTGTGCTTGGAACACCTGCTGAGATAAGAGAAATTGAAGGTCGCCCTGTTTTCTGGTGGGGATCACCTGAACCAGAGATAATTCTATTGGGCCACTTAGATACTGTTTGGCCACATGGTTCATTCCAACCATTGTGGGAAGTAGATGGAGATGTTGTACGAGGACCTGGCGTCTTTGATATGAAGGCAGGATTCTTACAAGGGCTCTATGCTCTTAAAGGTATCGAAGGTTCGGTCGCCCTCATCGCAACTACTGATGAAGAAACCGGAAGTCACACATCTCGCAAACTTATTCAAGATTTATCTGCGCGCGCAAAGGCGATCCTCGTTTTAGAAGCATCCCTTGATGGGAAAGTAAAAACGGGACGCAAAGGAACCTCGATGTATCAGGTTCATGTCCATGGCCTTGCTTCACATGCCGGCTTAGAACCTGAAAAGGGAGTGAACGCAACAACTGAAATTGCTCATGTAGTTCTTAAGGTTTCTCAACTTGAAAATAGAGAACATGGGACAACGGTTGTGCCCACTGTGCTTCGCTCAGGAACCACAACAAATACAGTTCCACATCATGCGATTCTTGATATTGATATTCGCTCTTTCGCCATGTCAGAGCTAGAGCGAGTCGATGCCACAATTAAGGCGCTCAAGGCAGAAAATCCAAAGATCAGAATTGAGGTAACAGGTGGGATTAATCGACCACCGCTACAAGAGCAATCTACGTCAGCTTTATATGAGCGTGCTGAAAAAGTCGCTTCATCGATAGGAATGTCACCACTTGGTAGCGCAAAAGTTGGAGGTGCAAGTGATGGAAACTTTGCTGCTGCTGCAGGTGCGCCTGTCCTCGATGGCCTTGGCGCTGTCGGTGGTGGTGCGCATGCACCTTCAGAATGGTTGAGTGCTAAATCTCTTGAACCACGTACAGAGTTTCTTCACGCATTTATTGTGGATCTTCTTAAATGAATAACGGGCCACTCATTGTTCAAAGCGATAAGACCCTTCTCTTAGATATTGATCACCCAGATTCGGTTGAATGCCGTAGAGCAATTGCACCTTTTGCAGAGCTTGAACGATCACCAGAACATATCCATACCTATCGACTTACCAATCTTGGGTTATGGAATGCCCGAGCCGCTGGCCATGATGCTGAATTAGTTATCGATACCCTAATTAAATATTCTCGCTACGCGGTTCCGCACTCAATTCTTATCGATGTTGCAGAGACTATGTCCCGATACGGTCGTCTGCGTCTTGAAGCAGATCCAATTCATGGACTTATTCTCGTTACGACAGATTCAGCAGTTCTGGAAGAGGTAATTCGGGCAAAGAAAATTGCACCGTTACTCGGCCCACGCATCGATAAAGAGACCATTGCCGTACACCCAAGCCAACGTGGTGCTATTAAGCAATCATTGCTACGTCTTGGGTGGCCGGCTGAAGATTTCGCAGGATATGTAGATGGTCAGGCGCATGAGATTGCACTTAAAGAAGATGGATGGAAGATTCGCCCATATCAAGAACTTGCCGCGGAAGGATTTTGGCATGGTGGCTCTGGCGTTGTCGTTCTTCCTTGTGGAGCAGGAAAAACCATCGTGGGCGCAGCCGCTATGGCGCATGCAAAGGCAACAACCTTGATTTTGGTAACAAATACAGTTGCCGCACGTCAGTGGCGTGATGAATTGCTTCGCCGAACAACTCTCAATGAAGATGAGATCGGTGAGTATTCAGGTGCGAAGAAAGAAATTCGTCCCGTCACTATCGCCACCTATCAAGTGATGACAAAGAAAAAGAATGGCGTATACGCACACCTTGATCTCTTTGATACCCACGACTGGGGATTAATCATCTATGACGAGGTGCACCTATTACCCGCGCCAATTTTTAGGTTTACCGCCGATATCCAATCGCGCCGAAGACTTGGATTGACTGCCACCTTGGTGCGCGAAGATGGAATGGAAGGTGAGGTTTTCTCACTTATCGGCCCTAAGCGATTTGATGTACCTTGGAAAGAGATTGAATCTCAGGGGTATATCGCGCCAGCTGAATGTATTGAAGTTCGAGTAAATCTCTCTGAGGCCGAACGACTTCTCTATGCAACCGCTGAACCCGAAGAAAAATACCGATACTGCTCAACAACAAAAACCAAAAGTGAAGTTGTGCAAGAGCTGGTGGCGTATCATGCCGAAGAACAAATCTTAGTAATCGGTCAATACATCACCCAGCTAGATGAGCTCTCTGAGACTCTTGGTGTTCCTCTCATTAAAGGTGATACGCCAGTTAAAGAACGTGAGCGGCTCTTTGCAGCATTTCGAACTGGAGAAATAACCTGTCTTGTTGTCTCGAAGGTTGCAAACTTCTCGATTGATCTACCTGATGCAACGATTGCAATTCAAGTCTCTGGTGCATTTGGTTCACGACAAGAAGAGGCGCAGCGTCTCGGGCGAATTCTTAGACCAAAGGCAGATGGTAGAAGTGCTATTTTCTATTCGGTCGTCTCCCGAGATACAGTTGATCAAGATTTTGCTGCCAACCGCCAACGTTTTCTGGCTGAGCAAGGTTATGCCTATCGAATTATTGATGCTGACGATGTTTTTCAAGGGAAGATGTAAATCTCACTGGATCTACTTTGTAGAAATCGTGGTGCTTGCCATCGATATGAATAACCGGAATCTGATCGCTATAGAGATTGATTAACTCTTGATTCTCTTCGATGTAGATAATCTCAATTTCGAAATCTAACTCTTTACTTAGCGGTGCGAGGGTCTCCACCGCAACTTCACATAAGTGACAGCCGTGGCGCGAATAAACGCTTACTCGTGTCATTTCTTTTTTTCTTTGAAAATTCGAGCAGAGAGTTCTTCGACAACTAATTTTGCATCGCCCTTTGCGCGCGCGGCACTAGACTCGGCGTTCTTGAGAATAGTTTCTACACTCGTGGTAGTTACTGTGCCAACAAATGGACCATAGCTTTTTGCGAAAAGGGTGTGAGCAATTGTTCCCACTGCCTTTGCTAAATCAGTTCGTGCCTCATCGAGGGTAACTTCCCGGCCTTTCCCAGAAATACTAAATTCGGTAAGTGGCGCGCGCTCATTGCGAACACGGTCGAAGACGACCTGAGCATTTACTCGGTTAGATTCAGAGACCACCTTCCTATTCTTACATCCTGATAGATTTAGCGCCATGCGAGCTGGCAGATCCTTCACTATCAGGATTGTTCTGCTTATTTTTGCCTTATTAGCTACTCTCACTCCTTCAGCTTCGGCTCAGCCAATCTATAGATTCGCGCCTGCCACACAATGGGGATACACATTTGCGGGTATGGCAACTTCTGCAACGCCACAATCCCCATCTAAGAGCGGCAACCTAGAAAAGAAGTCATCAATCGAAGTTAATTACATTAATTTTCCTGAGTGGGCAAGAAAAGAACTCCAGCTCGCAGTTGATATGTGGTCTGCAAATTTTGAATCGAAGGTGACAATTACTATCGATGCGACGTGGAGCAATTCCCAATCTGTTGCAATATTGGGAAGTGCTCAACCTGGTGGTTACTTTGCGGGATTTTCAGGAGCTCCTGATTCAAGTCTTTGGTATCCATCTGCACTAGCGAATGCGCTAGCGGGTAAAGATCTTGATCCCCGAAATCCAGAGATGTTGATAAAGGTAAATGCTCAAGCGGCATGGAATCGTCGTGGAGATAGAGCACCGACAACTCGTGAGTACGATCTGCAATCGGTATTTCTTCATGAGATAGCGCACGGCCTTGGCTTTCTCTCTAATGATACCTACGACCCAATTCTTGGATTTGGTTCGATAGAACAGCCAACACCATATGATGCGTTTACACAGACCGAAGATGGAAGAAGGCTAGCGGACTTACCTTCGCCATCTCTTGAGCTGGGAAAAGCTTTGAGATCTCCGCTTTTCTGGGCCGGGGCAAAGGGAATAGCGGCGAATGAGGGTGTAAAACCTCTGCTCTATTCACCAGAAAATTATGTAGATGGTTCGTCGGTAAGCCATCTTGATGAGAAGACTTTTTCAATTAGCAGGCTTGATGCGGTCATGACACCAGAGCTTGACGCTGGTGAGATTTTTTACGAACCAGGGCCATTGCTTTTAGCGATGATGGAGGACATGCGTAGTAAACCTCCCGTAGGCATTGCAGCTGAATTACCGACTCCGGTGCGAAATGCTCAGGCGGTTATTGCCGATGGTGCTGCGATAGTGAAGTGGGATCCACCTGCGAATTTGCGTACCGCACAAGTGAGTGCCTATATTGTCAGAAATGTAAGAACAGGTGTCCAAAGGAGCAGTACAACGAGTCCAGTAGTCATGAGGGGTCTACGAAATGGAACGACTTATACATTTACCATTACAGCTAGTAACTCACTTGGCTCATCGCCAATTGTTACTACCGATCCAGTGACTCCACAGCCTGCTTGGAAATCTACAATAATAATTGATCCGAATGTTGAACCGGCACATGTCGCAACAGCAACATTTAATAAGAGACCAGTGATTGTCTACTCCAACGGAGTTACTGGAGTTTTGAAGATGGCGATTTGGAACGGTCTGACGTGGAGAAAAACAACCATCGATGGCGCGGGTGGAACTAATCGTACAAGAAATCAAATTACAAGTCCGATCTCGTTATGTATTAGTGGTACTGGGGTAAAACAACAATTACATATGTTTTACGCAGATGATAAAGATAAAGATCTTCGCCATGCCACCTATAATGGTACAAAAGTGAGTGTTGAAATTGTTGATGGTAATGGACCATCAGTGAACAATTATGAAGATAGAAATCGAGTGCGCACTGCCAGTGATGTAAATATCTCAAATGCTTGTGTGATCACACCTTCTGGCATTCAAGTTTTCTATCGTGACGAATCTCAGGGTATTTTGCTCGGAGCATACAAACTCACAGGTTCCACTCAATGGGTGTACGAACTAGTTGATGGCGATCGAAAGACCGATGGTCGAACCACCGGCGATGTTGGTTTTCATCTCGCCGCTGGATACGACGGCAAGAAGACTTACGTGCTCTATGACTCGATTCTCGTCCTAAATCAGAAGAAAGAGGCGACATCTGGTGCCATTCGATTGGCAACTCGATCAGGTATCGATCCAGGTAAATGGGTCTTTCAAACTCTGGAGGAATCTGGTGGATCTCTAGCAATGACAGGATATGACGTTGCTCTCTCCATTACCCCTAAGCGAGCCCGTGCTCTATGGCTTGGATCTACAGAGATTCCAAAACCAACTCAATTGCGTTCTGCAATTTTAGGTGGGCCAATAAATGTCCAAACTTTTAACACCTCTAAATTCGGAACACCTAACCGCTGGTTACGGACTAAAGGTAATTCAGCCCTCTTTAATTGTGAGAATCGCCTTTGTGTCATTGATTTTGAGAGTAAAAAGATTTCGCTGATTACCCGAAACAGCATGATCAACGGAATAAGCGGTAGATGGATTAGGGTCAATGGAAAGATTGCAGTAGCTGCTCACATTGATGGCAGCCTTGTACTTGCTAGACCTTAACCTCTAAAAATTCCAGAAGCACCTACGATTATCAGGCCAACACCACTTACATGTGACATTGCCCGTACTGACTTTACTTGTTTGGCCTTGAAAGCCTGGGTGATCACACCTTTTGCATTAAATCGGAGTACCAGCGGAGTTGGATTTGTTGGTCTCCAGCTTGTGACTCGAGGAATCGCTGATGTCGAGTTAAAGAGCGCATAGTGCGACCCGTTGGGACCACTGGCCGCTGCAATACTCGATAGAGATGGAAGACGTAGAGTCCAAAGAGGGGAAAATTTTGAATTAAATTTTGTAAATGCGCTCTCTGATTTACCACCAACTTTCACCTCGCCGGTGAGAAAGTACGTGAAAGTCGCACTCTGCCAATTTCGAGTTGCACGATTGGCAGAGCTTCGAACAACCTTTGTGAGAGAACCAGATTTACTCACCTTGGCAAGAATTCCATCACGAGTACCTACGCGCGCTTTGCCACCGAGGGTTTCGGCACTTGATCCATAGATTTGTGCTGAACCATTGGCGTTACGAAAGATTGATGTAAAAGAGCTCTTGGCGGTTCCGATCGTTACTGCCTTTGAAAATTCTCCTGTTAACGTCACGCTAACAAGAACACTTCCAGCGCCTCGATCTCCCAAAATTGAAATCCCACTGGCGGAATGAGAAATTGCATTAATCAAAAGAGGCGCGGTGGCTGATTCAGAGAAAGTTGTCAGCAGTGATCCTGTGGTGGAAATCTTCCACAACGTGAGTGCATTTAGATCACCACGAATTTCTGGAACGGGCTCCACGAGTACATCGTCAACGTTTAGGCCACTTTCAATGGGAGTAGCAGTCTCTACCGTTGCTGCAGTGAGCCCGGCAAGCCAGATATTTCCTTCTCTATCTGATGTTGCAGCCATAACAATTTGATCTGCGTGCTCTTGTAATGTCAGATTCCATATCTCAGCACCTGAGAAATCAAGAAAATTAATCAAAACTTTCTTATCAGCATTTGAAAATACTGTTATCCCTTGGCTACTAATCGCAGCACCTTCGTGGTCAATTACTTCTGATACCTTTGTAATTTCAATAGCAGATATAGATTTCGGGGCGGCATAAGAAAGTGGAGAAGATATGAGTGAAGTAATAGTTATAAAAGTTACAAGGATTCTATGCATCATGCCAATTCTTCTGCGCGATCATGAGCAGCCTTCATTGCGCGAGTAACAATCTCTGCCAGGTGACTTTCTGAAAATGATGCTAAGGCAGCAGCCGTTGTTCCATTCGGGCTAGTGACTTTTTCGCGCAGAGTTGTCGGTGAATCCCCCGATCTTTCCAACAAGGCAGCAGAACCAGTGATCGTCTGGATAGTGAGCGTCGTTGCATCTTCTCGGCTAAGTCCAAGTGTGACTGCGCCGTCAATCATCGCTTCTACGAATGCAAAGAAATACGCCGGCCCAGATCCGCTTGTTGCAGTAACTGCGCTTTGGAGCGACTCATCAATTTCAATCGCTTTACCAGCAGCGCTGAGAAGAGATGAGACAAAGTTTCTCTGTTCGGCAGATACTCCAGCCGCACATGAATATCCTGCTGCTCCAAGCCCAATCAACGTGGGTGTATTTGGCATGATGCGAACGATCGGATTACCTGTGCCAAGCTGACCCGCGATAAAATCGATCCGCTTTCCTGCTGCAAAACTAAGGAGTAGCGCACTCTTGTTGATCATCGGTGAGATTTCTTGAAGAAGCGCCTGCAGGTCTTGTGGTTTTACTACGAGAAGAATCACATCGTTAGTGGAGACAGCTTCATCTAGCGGTTGTGAAATCACACCATAGTGATCGATTAATTCAGCAACGCGCTCTCTTCGCTTTTCAACGATCGCAATCATCGCTGGTGCAACTCCTGCTAAGACAAGAGCGGCGATTAAAGCCTCTCCCATCACCCCAGCCCCAATAATTGCAACCTTCTGCTGATTAGCCATAGCGAAAGAGTACGCGTAGGCTCTGCACCTATGTCCGAAGTTAAACCAGGTTTTGCCCGCGACTGGGTCGAATTCGCCGATCCCAACGATGAATTAGGAATCTTCAAATGTGACCTCACCTGGCTCACATCCAATTGGACCTGCATCTATGGAGATGGCTGTAAAGGTGTCTTTAAGGACCGCCCTAACGATGGCTGCTGCACCGAAGGTGCCATGTACTCTGATGAGGACGATGAGAAGCGCGTGCAAGCTGCTGCTGCCTATCTGACCCCACAAATGTGGCAATTTTATGAAGAGGCGCGTCCAAAAAAGCCTGGTGGCCTCCTTCGTATCACAGATTTGGATGAAGATAAAGAACGCAAGACAAGAACCGTTAATGATGCGTGCATTTTCCTTAACCGTAAAGGTTACGAGGCTCCAGGTTTCACCGGTTCATTTGGGTGTGTACTTCATCACTTAGCTGAAAAAGAGAATAAACATTTTGTAGAAACTAAACCAGATGTCTGCTGGCAACTTCCACTTCGTCGCAGCTTTGAAGAACGCGAAGTTGGCGAGCGCGAATATTCAGTCACTGTTATTGGAGAGTATGAGCGCCTAGGTTGGGGCGATGGTGGTGATGATTTTGATTGGTATTGCACAAGTAATACTGAGGCTCACATAGGTCGCGAACCTGTCTATATTTCAAATCGCGCAGAACTCAAGGCGCTTATGGGTGAAGAGGCCTACGAGATTTTGGCGCGCCACTGCGATGCACGCATGGCGGGTATCAAAGATGCCCAAGCCCGCAGTCTTCCGCTCTTTGTTATCCAGCACCCAGCCACACTTCAAGCCGGCAAGTAAGGCGCGAGTCATACCTTTGCTTTAGGCTCACTCCATGGCCAAGGTTGAAAAGGATCCATTCCGCTGCAGTGAATGCGGTTGGACATCCCAAAAATGGGTAGGCCGCTGCGGTGAATGCCAGGCATGGGGATGCGTTGAAGAGGTCGCTGCTCCGAAAAAACTCTCACTTGTTGCAGGAACTGTTTCACATGCAGCAACACCCATTGGCGATGTCGATCTCAGTTCAGCCCGCGCCCGCGAAACCGGTGTAAGTGAACTCGATCGCGTACTAGGTGGTGGTCTTGTTCCTGGCGCAGCAATTTTATTGGCAGGTGAACCTGGCGTTGGAAAATCAACGCTTCTCCTCTCTGTCGCTGCACAAACTGCCTCCAAAGGAATGAGCGCTCTCTACATTAGCGGTGAAGAGTCAGCATCGCAGGTTCGTCTTCGTGCAGAACGTATCAACGCCGTAGATCCACAACTCTTTCTCGCATCCGAGACAGATCTTGGCGCAGTTATCGCCCACATTGATGCGGTTAAACCCGCACTTGTCATTATCGACAGCGTGCAGACAATCGGAAGCTCTGCCGCCGATGGAGCACCTGGTGGAGTAACACAGGTGCGTGAAGTTGCTGGAGCACTTATTCGCATCTGTAAAGATCGCGATATCACACTCTTGTTAGTTGGACATGTCACTAAGGATGGCTCGATTGCCGGTCCGCGACTGCTTGAACATATCGTCGATGTTGTTCTGCAATTTGAAGGTGAACGTCATTCACGATTACGACTCATTCGTGCAATCAAAAATCGCTTCGGAGCAAGTGATGAAGTGGGTTGCTTTGATTTAAGTGATAGTGGGATCGAATCAGTAATTGATCCCACCGGTCTCTTCACCTCTCGCCACAGCGAACCAGTTCCTGGAACATGTGTCACCGTCACGCTCGAAGGGCGTCGCCCATTACTCGCTGAAATTCAGGCGTTGGTGAGCGCTAGCCGTGAAAGTGATTTTGGAAATGCACGCCGCGTAACAAGTGGTCTTGATTCAGCCCGTACCTCTATGACTTTGGCCGTTCTTGAATTGCGCGCGGGTGTGCGAGTCGGTGGCCGAGATGTTTATGCAGCAACTGTGGGTGGTATGAAAATGTCAGAGCCCGCTGCAGATTTAGCACTAGCACTTGCTGTTGCATCTGCGGCCAAAGGTCTAGCACTCCCCCCTGACCTTGTTGCAATTGGTGAGGTTGGACTTGCTGGTGAGATTCGTAAAGTAAGCGGAGTTTCGCGCAGATTAGCTGAGGCATTTCGACTCGGATTTAAGAAGGCGTTAGTTCCCGCAGGCAGTGATGTAAAAATTGATGGCATGGAGATTATTGAAATCTCTCGCCTTGATCAAGGTTTAAAAAGGGTTGCGATCTCTGGGGAATGAAATCTCTTCATCAGCCAGTATTAACTTGGTATAGAGAGAATAAACGCGATCTTCCGTGGCGCGACTCAGATCCTTGGGGCGTTCTCGTGAGCGAGATTATGTTGCAGCAGACTCCCGTGGCACGCGTTCTACCGATCTATATCCAATGGATGAAACATTGGCCAACGGCGGCATCTCTTGCGCAAGCAACACCTGCCGAAGTAATCACAGCGTGGGGGCGACTTGGCTATCCGCGGCGTGCTTTGCGCTTACATGAATGTGCCAAAGTTATTACTACCCAACATAATGGTGTGGTTCCATCAACAGAGATTGAGTTAAGAAAACTTCCAGGTGTTGGCGAATATACAAGTGCGGCCTTGATTGCATTTGCCTTTGGCGGTCGATCTCTTGTTCTTGATATCAATATCAGGCGACTCTTTTCTCGCGTGGTCGATGGTGTCGAAACTCCTAAAGCTGCACCCACAAAATCAGAACGTGTCGAGCGAAAGAAGTTAATCCCAGAGAAAAGTGCCGCGATCTGGGCAGCTGCAACAATGGAACTCGGCGCGCTCATCTGCACCGCTAAAAAACCAAAGTGTGGTGTATGTCCTCTGGCTGATCAATGTAAGTGGCGGAACCTTGATTTTCCATTATCAGATCAACCAAAGCGCACTCAAACGTGGCATGGAACCGATCGACAATGCCGAGGTGTGATTGTTCAAGCGTTGCGAGAAAACTCTGCGCTTAGCAAGAAGGAGATTAACTTGCTCTGGGATGTTCCATCTCAGGTGGAGAAGGCGCTACTTACCCTGTTAGAAGATGGCTTAGTCATATCAATTCCAGGGCAACGATTCTCGCTCCCCCAACGCTGAAGTAAGGGTAAAATTCTTAAATGGAACACCTCGGCGGAATCAGAGCAGCTCTCGGCGATAACGCCTCACTGATTAGTGATCCTGAGATCACCGCGACATACTCAAAAGATCAGGCACCCTTTGCTGCGCATCAGCCAGCAGCCCTTGTTCTCCTTGCTAAATCAACGGAAGAAGTTTCGCAGGCGGTGACATATGCCAATACCCATGGCATCCCGGTAGTTGCACGTGGTGCCGGGAGCGGACTTTCTGGTGGAGCAAATGCAACATCTTCCTCCCTTGTAATCTCCCTTGAAAAGATGAACTCAATCATCGATATTGATGAGACAAATATGATTGCTCGAGTTCAAGCAGGGGTTATCAATCTTGATTTAGATAAGGCGGCAGAACTGAAGGGGCTGGCCTATCTTCCCGATCCTGCCAGCCGCGATTGGTCAACTATTGGCGGTAATGCCGCAACTAATGCTGGTGGAATGTGTTGCGTTAAATACGGCGTCACATCAGCGCACGTCCGCGCGCTCACCGTTGTGATGGCAGATGGTCAAATCGTTAACTTGGGTAGCGCTACAAAGAAAGCTGTTACCACTTTAGATCTGACTCGTTTAATGATTGGCTCTGAAGGAACATTAGGAATCATCACTGAACTTGTTGTCGGCTTGGCTGTTCGCCCTGATACACCAGCGACAATTATTGCAACCTTTCCGCATATCAAGAGCGCTGCGGCAGCTGCGGCAGCTCTTTTGAAATTTAAGCCATCGATGTTGGAAATTATTGATCAGACAACTCTTAAGGCAGTTGAGGCATGGCATCCATTGGGGTTTGAAGTCGCAGGATCTGTTCTCTTGATGCAATTAGATGAAGACCAAGATCGCGCAGATGAAGTACTCAAGCTCTGTGAAAGTTTTGAGATGATTGATGGCGCAGCATCAACTGATGCCGCCGATGCCGTTGAATTCATCCGCGTTCGCAAACTCGCATATCCAGCGCTAGAACGCCTTGGGGCGACGTTACTTGATGATGTGGCAGTTCCTATTTCAAAGATTGCTGAACTCGTGGAACGAGTCGAAGCGCTCTCCACGAAGTACGATCTCACTATTGGAATCTTCGGTCATGCCGGTGATGGAAATATGCACCCCACCATCGTTCACGACCACGGCGACCTCAAGGCGCAAGAGCGAGCAATTGCAGCCTTCGGCGAGATAGTTGAGATTGCGCAATCACTCGGTGGAACCGCATCTGGAGAACACGGAATCGGCTCAATCAAGCAGGGTTTTGCCGCCGCTGAACTCTCTCCCGCTGTTATTGAGTTACAGAGAGCAATTAAGAAAGCTTTTGACCCAAAGGGAATTCTTAACCCTGGGAAGAAGTTGCCTTA
>JAFMBT010000030.1 GCA_017858325.1 Candidatus Planktophila sp.
CCACTAATTCGCGCAACGGCATCAACGCCTAATAACCAAATACCCTTTTTCCCCCACTTACCGCTCTTGATGAGAAAAGAAACTGTATTGAGGCCATCACTGAAAGCATGGACAAGTAGCGCGATGAAGACTGCAATACCAAGTTCTGAGCTAACTTTAAAGGCAACACCAAGTGCTAAACCATCGAGAAAGACGTGGCCACCCATAGCAACTGCACCGAAAACGCCTGTGATATTTGCCGAGTGTTTATGTTCATGACCGTAATCTGATTCTGCAGGTTCATGTGAACCTGAGAGTTGTTCAAAAAAATGAAGGAGTAAAAATCCTGCAATCAGCGCTACCGATGTTGCTGGTGCATGGAGAATTTCAGTGCTTCCCAGTTCAAAAACTTCGGGCAAGAGGTCAAAGGCAACTAGTCCAAGTAAGAGACCGGCAGAAAGTCCGAGAACTAAGTGGAGGCGATCCTTTGATTTAATGGCAAGGGTTCCACCTGCGAAGGTGGCAAGGGCGGTGACAGCCGCGAGGGCGATGGCGATATTCATAGCGCCACGGTAGCACAAATGAAAATGATTTTCATTCCCATAGCTCAGGGGCTAGCCTTAGCCCATGATCGCCGTGGCTAGATTTGAGATTCCGCTGGGCCAGGGGGCAGATTTTCGCCTCGAACTCGAAGGCGTACGGGCCGTCCTGGCCGAGGCTGTTGGATTTCTGGGCGGTGAAGTGGGGCAGAATTTAGATGAACCAACACTCTGGGTTCTGACCACCCGTTGGGAAAATGTTGGCTCTTATCGACGAGCCTTAAGTTCCACGCGCGCAAAGCTTGAAGCGATCCCCGTACTTGCTCGGGCAATTGATGAACCGGGAGCATACGAGTAATCAACAGAAGGTAAACTTGTACATGTGAGCAGCGCTCGTTGCTCCTTGCCGACAGCCAGCCGGATGGGGATTTTAAAATGGCCGTAGATCGTTTAGAAAATATCGTTTCACTTGCAAAGCGTCGTGGATTTGTTTATCCATCATCTGAAATTTATGGCGGATTACGCGCCTCATGGGATTACGGCCCACTCGGAGTCGAACTCAAAAATAACGTCAAGCGCCAATGGTGGAAAGCCATGGTCATGGGACGCGAAGATGTCGTCGGTATTGATTCATGCGTGATATTGGCGCGCGAAGTCTGGGAAGCATCAGGGCACGTTGCAACATTTAGCGATCCACTTACCGAGTGCACCGCATGTCATAAGCGTTATCGCGCAGATCATTTAGAAGAAGCCTTTGAGGCAAAGCATAAGAAGAAGCTGGAATCACTGGCTGAGATGAACTGCCCGGCCTGCGGTAATAAAGGACAGTTCACTACACCGAAGCAGTTCTCAGGATTACTTAAAACTTTCCTAGGGCCAGTTGAAGATGAGTCAGGTCTTGCCTATCTTCGCCCAGAGACAGCGCAGGGAATCTTTATCAACTTTGATCAGGTGATGACAACATCACGCAAGAAGCCACCATTTGGTATTGGCCAGATTGGTAAATCTTTCCGTAACGAAATCACTCCCGGAAACTTTATCTTCCGCACGCGTGAGTTTGAGCAGATGGAGATGGAGTTCTTTGTGGTTCCTGGAACCGATGAAGAGTGGCATCAATACTGGATCGATACCCGCCTTGCTTGGTATAAAGATCTTGGAATCAATCCAGAGCGTCTTCGCATCTTTGATCATCCAAAAGAGAAGCTCTCGCATTACTCAAAACGCACCGCTGACATTGAGTACAAATTTGAATTCACCGGAACCGAGTGGGGCGAGCTAGAAGGCATTGCAAACCGCACAGACTTTGACCTCAAGGCGCACTCAGCAGCATCCGGAAAAGACTTGTCTTACTTTGATCAAGAGAAGAACGAGCGCTGGACACCATTTGTTATCGAGCCAGCAGCAGGAGTTGATCGCTGCGCACTGACATTTTTAATGGATGCCTATACAGAAGATGAAGCACCAAATGCCAAGGGAGAGATGGAAAAGCGCGTTGTCCTTAAGCTCGACTATCGTCTGGCTCCGGTAAAAGTGGCAGTTCTTCCGCTCTCGCGTAATGCCGATCTATCGCCAAAGGCGCGTGATTTGGCTGATCAATTACGTAAGAATTGGAAT
Source organism: Candidatus Planktophila sp. (assembly GCA_017858325.1). GTDB lineage: Bacteria > Actinomycetota > Actinomycetes > Nanopelagicales > Nanopelagicaceae > Planktophila. The sequence goes on from JAFMBT010000030.1 coordinate 2,133, forward strand.
ATTGATTTCGATGATGCAGGTGCAATTGGCCGTCGTTATCGCCGTCAAGATGAGATCGGTACCCCGTACTGCATCACAATCGACTTTGAAACGCTAGAAGATAATGCGGTAACAGTTCGCGACCGCGACACTATGGCGCAAGAGCGAATCTCACTTGATCAGGTGCAGGCATGGTTAGCGCCACGTCTACTGGGTTGCTAACACTTCCCTTATCAAGCGGGTCTTATCAGCTTGATTCACCTGTGGTTCTAGCACCAATGGCTGGAATTACTAATGCACCATTTCGCATGTTATGTCGCGAACAAGGCGCTGGGCTCTTCGTATCTGAAATGGTGACAGCGCGTGCGTTGCTCGAGCGTATTCCAGAAACGCTGCGCATGATTGAACCTGGCCCAGGAGAATGGCCACGATCAATTCAGTTATATAGCGTCGATCCGCATCATATGAGCGAAGCGGTGAAGATGATCGGTCACGAAAATTTGGCAGATCACATTGATATGAATTTTGGTTGCCCTGTTCCAAAGGTAACACGCAAGGGTGGGGGAGCAGCACTTCCTTATAAACGTAAACTCTTTACATCTATTGTTGAGGCGGCAGTTAACGCTGCCAAGCCTTTCGGAATTCCAGTAACGGTAAAGATGCGTATCGGTATCGATAGCGATCACATTACTTACCTTGATGCAGCGCAATCTGCTGCAAATCTTGGCGTTGCATGGGTTGCCTTACATGCACGCACTGCAGCACAGATGTATGAAGGAAAGGCTGATTGGTCTGCCATCGCACAGTTAGTCGAGCATCTCAAGCCCTCCGGGGTTCCTGTCTTAGGAAATGGCGATATCTGGTCAGGAGGTGATGGCGTTTCCATGATGGAGCAGACAGGATGTGCCGGAGTTGTGGTTGGACGCGGATGTTTAGGACGGCCATGGCTCTTCACCGATTTAACACAATCAATGGTCGGAAGCGATGAACGAGTCTTACCTTCCTTACATCAAGTGCGCGAAGTGATGTATCGCCATGGTGAACTTATCGTTGAGTACTTCGAGTCAGAAGATCGCGGCTGCCGTGATTTGCGCAAACATATGGCTTGGTATCTCAAGGGATTTAGAGTTCCCAGCGAATTGCGGCGACAGTTCGGCATGATTGCATCCCTTGCAGAATTTCGTCTTCTGCTCGATCAATTAGATGAACAGCCATATCCAGTTGAGGTTGCTGAAAAACCTCGTGGACGTACAAGTCATGGCCGTCCGCCGACACTTCCTGATGGCTGGCTCAATGATCCAGATGAAATTATTACCTTGGATTCAGAAGATATGTTTTCAGGTGGATAATGTTTAAATTCTTCTTTCGTGTGATCACAATTTTGGTTGCGATCATCATTGCGATTCCAGCGTACGCCCTCTTTGTCACGTGGAACTCTGCCAATAATCAATCAGATCGCGCATTAGCCGATGTGATTGTTATTCCCGGTGCTGCGCAATTAGATGGGACACCTGGACCTGTTCTGCAGGCACGCCTTGAACAAGCTGTGCGCTTATTTCGCGCCGGTGTGGCTCCACTGATTATCACCGTCGGTTCAGGAGCTCCAGGAGATCGTACAACGGAGGCAGATTCTGGCAGACGCTGGCTGATCAACAATGGTGTTCCACGAGGTGCGGTGATTGCTCTGCCAGAAGGTCGCGATACATTGACCCAGACAAAGACATATGTGAAAGAGATGCGAGAGCGATCAATAAAAAGTGTTGTCATTGCAACAGATCCATTCCACTGCCAGCGCGCGATGACAATGGCACGAGATCTCGATGCAGATCCATTTTGTGCACCTGTTCCCGATGGGCCCAACTCTCTCGCTGGATCTACCTATCGATATCTGATCCGAGAAGCCGGTGCATATCTCTCGTACATCACTTTAGGACGCAGAGGAATTCATCTCAGCGATCACCTAGGCTAAGCCCATGTCCTATGGCCAGAGCGATCAAGAGCGGTTCTTCTTTGAACCAGCAAAGCGTGCTGGTCGTACAGAGTTCATGCGCGATCGTGCACGAGTGATTCACTCTGCAGCGCTTCGTCGACTTGCTGCAAAGACACAGGTGGCAGTTCCTTGGGAGAATGATTTCCAACGCACTCGTTTATCGCATTCTATGGAGTGCGCGCAGATTGGTCGTGAACTTGGCGAATCACTTGGTGCTGATCCTGATCTACTTGAAACAGCATGTCTTTCACACGACCTAGGACATCCACCTTTTGGACATAACGGCGAAGAGGCCCTTGCTAAAATTGCAGAAGATTTTGGTGGCTTTGAAGGAAATGCACAGAGCTTTAGATTACTTACTCGCATCGAAGCAAAGACAGTGGATGCCGATGGAAAGTCAGTGGGACTTAACTTAACACGCGCGAGCCTTGATGCAGCGACGAAATATCCGTGGCCTCGTGCAACTAATCCACGCAAATTTGGTCTCTATGACGATGATGTTGAAATCTTTAATTGGGTCAGGCAAGGTGCACCCGAGGGGCGTCAATGTATTGAAGCTCAGATCATGGATTGGTCTGATGATTGCG
>JAFMBT010000031.1 GCA_017858325.1 Candidatus Planktophila sp.
ATTCTTAAATTTGGATTTGCAAGAAGTCCATAGCGGTAGAAACGCTCGATGTCATTACCTTTATACGTTGATCCATCGCCCCAGATATCCACCTGATCGCTCAGCATCGCACGAACTAGAAGAGTTCCGGTCACCGCGCGGCCAAGGGGTGTTGTATTGAAATACTGTTTGCCGCCTGAGCGGATATGAAAAGCACCGCACGCTAGCGCTGCCAATCCCTCTTCAACTAGCGGTGTCTTGCAATCAATCAACCGTGAAATTTCTGCGCCATATTCTTTGGCACGGACAGGAACTGAATCGATATCGCTCTCGTCATATTGACCAAGGTCAGCCGTATATGTGCAAGGAATGGCACCTTTTGCGCGCATCCAGGCAACGGCAACTGATGTATCGAGCCCACCCGAGAATGCGATACCTACTTTTTCACCAACCGGCAGTGATGCAAGAACCTTTGACATGGAGTAAGTCTACGGGTTCAGAAGACGTGCGAGGGCAGGCTTTACCTTCCAGAGCGAGAGCATCTCTTCATAGCGTGCAATCTCAATCGGATCAACGGGCGCACCAGTCTTGACTGCCCGAATCATGAGATTTCGCGGGGTGTGTTCACCACCCACGAACTCAATAGCCTCTACCCGAAAGCCACGCAATTTTAGGATCTGCATACGGAATGCATCGGTCAGTAAATCTGCAAGGCGCTCTCGCATAATTCCATATCGCGTGATCAGTGACCAAGGTTCTGGTGAATCACTTAGTTGGGATTGAATATCGTGATGGCAGCAGGGGGCGATCATCAACAGTTGAGCTTCTGATCGCAGCGCCCAGGAAATCGCATCATCTGTGGCGGTGTCACAGGCATGGAGGGCAATTGCAACATCTGCTTGAGAAAGTGGTGTCTTAGAAATCTCTTCGGCTAGGAATTCAATGGTCTCTGATATTCCTAACTTCTTTGCAATCTCATTGTTTCGATCGCGAGAGCTTGTGCGTACATCAATCCCTATTACTTTGATACTCATCCCTATCGATTGAAGATATTGATGAGTTGCAAAGGTGAGATAGGCATGTCCGCACCCTAAATCAACGATCCTTAGCGGCTTGGCAGGCAGAGGCGGATCAAGGTGCCCGGCCTCGATTGCACTCGTTAGTGTTGGGGTCAGTAATCTCAAGAACTCTTCGACCTGCATGTACTTATCCATCTTCGAAGCTTTTATTTTGCCAGAGGTGTCGCTAATGCCAACCTCAATAAGAAAGGGATCCAACGGATCAAGGAGTCGATTCTTCTTTCTATCGTGTGAGAGGTCAGCTTCGTACTTTCCAGCTTTTACGCTGATCACAGGTTCATCTTTCCTTGAAATGTGAAGTGAGAAACTCTCATCCAGGGTTTCGATGAGGATGTTGGAATAGCCGCTACCGAGATAGTCTGAAATGGGTAGATCGCTCGGAAGATAATTCTTAGTCGTTGTCGCTTTTCCATCGTTTGTACTCACCTGAAAGTACAGCGCATCTTTAATATTGACAGGGCGGATATCGATTCGCTGGGTTAACGGCTGCATATTTCTGCGGCGACCTGAGAGAACGACTCTGCCAATCATCTCTGGACTCTGAAAATATTCGGTAGCCTGTGCAAACGCTTGCTCAAGGGTGACTCGAGTCGAAGGTGACATGTGGCTAAATTACCCTAGATCGCCTCGACTGGAACTGATCACCACAAGAGCGCTTTAAAAGATAATCTCCACTGCTAATCCACCAAGATCGCTCTTTCGCAGATTTAAGATTCCACTATGTTCAGAGACAATCGCGGCAATAATTGAAAGGCCTAGCCCTGATCCACCTGTTTCAGGTGATCGACTGGTATCGAAGCGATTAAGCGCAGTAACTCCATCTCTATACCCACTCTCTGGAAGCCCTTTACCTCCATCTTCGATAGTGAGTAGTACTTTTCTACCCTTGTGTCCGAGAGCGACCTTCACTGATGCATCTACCGGCGTGTGTCGAGAGATGTTATTGAAAATATTTTGAATCAGTCGTCGCAGATGCTCTATTGAACCTTCGATAATGACACCTGATTCAATCTCCTCAGTAATTTGGCGGTCTGAGCTCAGAGTTGAGAAGTCCCGTGTATATGAGGATAAGAGGTCAGAGAGATCAACTTCTTGAAAAATTGGTCGTGAGGTTTCACCAAGTTCGGCCAGAAGCAAAAGGTCATGAATAAGGTTCTCCATCCGGAGGATTTCAGAATTAACGCGTTCAAAGGCGCGTGCTCGATCGTCAAGATCGCTGATCTGGCCTTTACTCAAAAGTTCTGAGTAGCCCTTAATAACCGTGAGTGGGGTTCTTAAATCATGGGAAGCATCAGCTAGAAATCGCTTCATGCGCAGAAGTGAATCGGCTTCTAACTTTCTATTATTTCTGGATAAGAGTAGAACTGAGATTATTATTGCAATGAGGTCAGCGAAGATAGTAAAAATCAAAAGTCTCTCTAAATTACTAGCAAAAGTTTCCTCGATTACTGAGAGAGAATTAGCAAAAATCAGGCGATCTCCCCCAGAGATTACCTCTACGAGAAGACGATAGTTTTCTTCTCCTTCAATTGTAATCGGAGAGATGAGAGCGGCTGAGAGTAGAAGATCTTGTGGAAGTGATTCAAGAGTGAGCTTGGATTCATTGATTATGGTCAATTTGTTCTTACTGGAAACTATTGCAATTGTGATATTAAAATCTTCCTCTGAAGCCGCATTAAGTGCCGAGCTCACTGGAGATTCTGGATTTGAGCGAACCGCATCTGCAATTTTCTTGAGCTGTTGATCAACTGTTTCAATCTGAGAATCTCTGTGTGAGACTGTTGCAAAGCCACCAATTGAAAGTGCGAGAGCGGTGGTCACTATTGCACTAGCAATGACTGCCCATAAACTCTTTCGTTTCAAGGTTTCTTTGGTTCCTGAATTACAAAACCGACGCCACGTATCGTCTTGATACCCTCAAATCCGTCACGATGCAGTTTCTTGCGTAGGTACGAGATATATGTATCAACAACTGTGCTCTCTGATTCAAAGGTAATACCCCACACATCATCGAGAAGGACAGTTTTTGAAAGGACTCGATTCTTATTTTCCATAAGAATGTGAAGTAGGCGATACTCCGTTGGAGATAGTTCAACGACCTCTCCATTGAAGGTAACAGAGTGGCTCAAATCATCGACCTCTATCGGTCCACAGGTAATGGCAGAATCTAGGCCGTTCACAGGGTGCGATCTACGCAAAATTGCCTTGAGACGTAGGACGAGCTCTTCTAAGCCAAACGGCTTAGTTACATAATCATCAGCACCTAGCGTGAGACCACGGGTCACATCAACACGATCTGCGCGAGCACTTAACATCAGAACTGGGATATCGTTGCCGATTTTTCTCAGTCTTTCGACCAATTCAAAACCATCCATCAAAGGCATATTGATATCGATGATCATAATATCTGGAGTAAAAGTTCGTAAAAGTGTCAGTGCGCTCATTCCATCACCGACAGATTGTGGTTCAAATCCGGCCAATCTCAAGGCATCTTTTAAAAGTTCGCGTACGCCCGCCTCATCATCGACGATGAGGACCCTTATTACCTGATTCTGTGTTGCCTGATTTGTTGCCTGATTTTGCGTTGGCTCCATGGCCCTAGCCTTGCAGGTCTTGCCTGACTTTTCTACCCTCGATGCCCTATCCCTGCGAGTTGAAGTAAGATTCACAGATTCCTCACAAAATTAACTGGCATTCTTTCATCTATAAATATTTAGTATGAGATACTGAGAAGGGAGAGTATACATGCCGAGATTGCGCCACTTAATCACTCCTCTTCTCCTCTCGCTGACTCTCTCTATCTCCGCACTTCCTGCCTCTTCAGCTGAGATCACTCCTTCTCCCACCGTAACTCTTTCGCCATTTGCGCAGTACGAGTTAGATAAGGCTAAGTATAAAATTGAATTGAAAATCTATCAAAAAGCCCGCGCTGAACAAGTGCGCCAATTACGTTTTATCGCAATTACATTTAACCAAGCGCTCAGGCAGGCATATATTGAATTGCGGAGCACGGGACGTAGCGCATCAAGTCGGGCAAGTTTTGCGGCAGCGCGGGCACTAGCTGCTGCAAATCGTGACAAGGCTGTCGCTGAACTCGAACCGCTTATGGATCCACCACAGCCTCCAGATAAGCCATCTGGTTATGGGAT
>JAFMBT010000018.1 GCA_017858325.1 Candidatus Planktophila sp.
CCTGGCCATTCTCGCCTTATCCATAAGTGCGACCGCTATGCCAGTAAGTGCTGCAGTCAAAGTAGGGGCTAAGTGCAAAGTAGTTGATCAAACAAAAATTAAAAAGCAAAAGGAATTTATCTGTATCTCCAAGGGCAAAAAGTTGGTCTGGAGTAAAGGTAAAACGGTGAAAAGAGTAGTTCCTCAAGTAACACCAACACCAACACCAACACCAACACCAACACCAACACCAACGACAGTGAAGTCCAGTTTTTCATTCAAATACAACATTGATAAGAGCGTGCCTAAAGATTATGCGATTAAGTTCAGAGATACTATGAAGAATCTGGATGACGTAATTCCTATAGATCCGAAGATAGGCGAAAATCAAAAAATATCAAGGGAATCAGGGAATCCTTTGATGAATATTTATGTGGCTAGGCAGGGAGCGAATGCGTGGCCCAATACTGTAACTCGACACGGAGACAATTGCATATGTGGTAACGGGCGAGAGACCTGGATGAATTTAACACTCTACAACTATGACATTGAGAGCAACAACGTTAGCTTTCTCGATGTATTGACTGCACATGAGTACCTCCATGTGTATCAGATGTCACTATCAAAGGATGTTCTGCGGCCTAAATGGCTGAGCGAGGGTACAGCGACTTTGTTCTCCGATCTGTATGAGAACCAGTATTACGGTCAATGGGGTTTGGAGCGGAAAATCCAGAATGATTCGTCAAAGTTCATTTTTACTAATCCTAAATTATTTGAAAAATTTGAGTCATCAGGAGAAGACTCCACTGGAAAGACGTTGGATGATAATTATGGCAGCTCAGTATTTATGGTTTTAGCCTTGGTGAAGGAATTGCAGAAACAGGCAATCACCGAGCAGAGGGCCTTTGAAATGGTATTCAAAGATTTTTGGGCCAAGAATGCTCAGTTACCCCAGTTTTTAGAGCTAGATGGTGGTAACGAAAGGAACACTGTAGATTGGCAAAAAACATTTAAGTCACTCTTTAAAATGGAGGTAGAGACCTTTTACGCACGCCTACGAAGTGAATATTCTCTTGCAGATTTTAAGGCAGATTATAAAAAGGTCCTCCCAAGCGAGTCTTTAAAAACCCAAGATATCTTCGTAAGCAAGTAGCTCCTGGGTAATTAAGGTTTAGTTTTATACAGTGGACGATACTGGGATCGAACCAGTGACCCCCACAATGTCAATGTGGTGCTCTACCGCTGAGCCAATCGTCCTCACGGTGTACTGCTTTGCTAATGCCGAGAAAGTATATCTGTTGACTGATCTGCTGTGAAATCTAAGCGAGGGTACGACCGAAGTCGTCCTCGATACGCTCAATGTCGTCTTCGCCGAAGTAGCTTCCTGTCTGTACTTCAGTGAAGATCAGTTCGCTCTGACCTATGTTCTCAATACGGTGGGCTACACCGATTGCAATATCTACAGAGGCGCCACTGGTGACTTCAAATACGTTGCCATCGAGAGTGATCCGCGCCTGACCACTGACAATAAACCAGTGCTCGGCACGCTCTTTATGACGTTGGTATGACAAACGCTTGGCGGGGAGAACGTAAATGTTCTTAACTTGATGAGCAGGAGATGTTGCGAGAACTTCATAACGACCCCAAGGACGCACTGACTGATCTTCAGTCATAGCTTCCTTCCCTTCACATTGGTCGTTACTTTTCGTGGAGGTGGAAACGGGATTTGAACCCGTGTAGAGGGATTTGCAGTCCCTTGCCTCGCCTCTCGGCCATTCCACCACGAAATTGTCGTATCTTTAGAAGGAAGAGACGCCGTGCATAGCGATGAACGGCGCACTCTCCGAGCGGACGACGGGGTTCGAACCCGCGACCTGAACCTTGGCAAGGTTCCGCGCTACCAGCTGCGCTACGTCCGCATGTTGCTTCAGGGGTAAATCTAGCGCAGGCAGGGCCGATGCGCCAAAGTGATCGCTTTCCTGCGTAGCCTTACCCCATGTTCGGCCGAGGCTATCAATTCTGGATGGGCAATCGCCGTGCCACAAAGATGAAGAGATTCACTGACGATCCCAGCGAACTCGATGATGGCAATTTCTGGGCGGTACTGATTACCTTTGAGGGCCAATACCACTTTGCGCAATTTAAGAATGTAGAAGAAGCAGCCTTTCCTTTATCGGAGTGGAATGTGTTGGAAAGGCCCTGGCGCAGTTCTTTAGAAAAACTTGACTACATGGCATATGTTCACGAAATTCGGCAAGAGATAGGTCGTGGTGGTGTTTACCAGGTGAACGCTTGTCGCGAACTTTCCCATCTGATCGAAAATAAGAAGAATAAATTAGCGGGCTTATTTGCGCGATTGCAATATGCCAACCCTGCACCTTTTGCTAGTTATCTCAAGATTCCTGGATACGAAATCGCAAGCGCTTCACCAGAGCGATTCCTATCCCGTAACGGACGAGAGATTATTGCATCGCCGATTAAGGGAACTATTCGCTGGGATCAAGATGATTTTGGCGAGAAAGATAAGGCCGAGAATCTCATGATTGTTGACCTAATGCGCAATGATCTGAGTCAGATAGCAGCAGATGGAAGTGTCAATGTCAGTGAACTCTTTCGACGAGAGAAGCACCCTGGACTTACACATCTTGTCTCTGACGTACGAGCAGAGATTAAAGATGGAACCTCGTGGAAGGAAATTTTGGCAGCGACAATCCCACCTGGCTCTGTGAGTGGGGCTCCCAAGAGTGCAGCGCTTTCGATAATCGCAAAACATGAACCATCTCCGCGTGGTCCCTACTGTGGAGCTATTGGGTGGATTCATGGCGATCAAGCTGAGTTAGCAGTTGCGATTAGAACGTTCTGGACCACGGGTGATCAATGGTTACGTTATGGAACTGGTGCCGGAATAACATGGGGAAGTGAACCCGCTTTGGAGTGGGAAGAGACCCAACTCAAGGCACGAACCTTGATTGCAATAGCAGGTGGAGCGCTGTGAAGATTTGGGTCGATGACGCACTCCTTGAATCATCACTTGAATTCGTTACATCAGATGGTTGGCCGGTGGGTGCGGGTCTTTTTGAAACTATCCGAACAGAAAATTTGCGCCCACAATTACTCTCTCGTCATATGCGACGAGTTCTCCTGAGTGCTCGTGAACTATCTGTTTCCCTGCCGGGTCAAGATCATATTCTTAACGCAGTTGACCGACTGCTCGCGGCCGAGCCTCACCCAGTTGGTCGGTTGCGTTTATCTTTTTCAACAAACCACTTCATTGCAACCCATGAACCCTACAAAGATGAGCAGGTCTCAATGAAGGTGCGTACCTATCACATCGAGAGTCAGAGATCGTCTCGACAGCATAAAACCTTTCCCTATTCTGACAATCTTGAACTTCTCTCACTGGCCAAAGGTGAGGGTTTAGATGAGTTTGTTTGTATAGATAATGTAGATCGTGTAACTGAAGGCGCGGTCTCTAATGTGGCATTTCGGATTGCCGGCTCTTGGGTTACTTCTCCAATAACATCTGGCATTCTGCCTGGAGTGATTAGGGCTCTTGCGATCGAAAAGTGTGACGTTCTTGTCCGTGAAATCACAGAGACAGATCTCATGGCATGCGATGGTGCAATAGCCATGAGTTCGCTCAAGGTCGCTCTACCGATTTCGGCTTTAGATCATCGCCCGTTACTTATTGATAGCGATACCGAGCGGTTGTGCCTCAAATTACGCGAGTTAGCAAGAACTCTTTAGGTACTCTTACCCCATGGCATCCATCAATATCACCGTCGACGGCGTTGTCCGTAGCGTTGAATCAGATCAACGCCCGACCCACATCTTCGCCGACGATAAGTCGATTGTGGTTGCCCGGGTTAATGGTGAGATTCGTGATCTATGGAGTGAGCTAAAAGATGGTGATGCCGTTGAAGGAGTAGCTATTTCATCCCCTGATGGCCTTGCAGTTTTACGACACTCAACTGCTCACGTCTTGGCGCAGGCAGTTCAACAAACTTTTGCCCAGACTCGATTGGGTATCGGGCCTCCGATCCGCGATGGTTTTTACTATGACTTTGAACCAGAGCGTCCATTTACTCCGGAAGATCTTGAGAAGATCGAAACAGCAATGCGCAAGATTGTTAAAGAGGGCCAAAGGTTTAAGCGACGTGTAACAACAGAGTCTGATGCCCTCAAGGAACTTGCACACGAGCCCTATAAGTGCGAACTTATTGGAATTAAATCTGGCGGAAATGAAGAGACAAGCGTTGAAGTCGGTGGTGCAGAGCTCACTATTTATGACAACCTCGGACGAGACGGTGAACCAGTCTGGTCTGATCTATGTCGCGGGCCTCATCTTCCCTCCACAAAACTTATCCCTGCATTTAAGTTAATGCGTAGCGCCGGTGCATATTGGCGTAGTTCTGAAAAGAATCCAATGCTGCAACGTATCTATGGCACTGCGTGGCCCTCCCAAGATGAACTTAATTCTTACCTTGAAATGTTGGCCGAGGCAGAAAAGCGAGACCATAGAAAATTAGGACAAGAGTTAGATCTCTTTTCATTTCCGGAAGAGATTGGCTCAGGCCTTGCAGTCTTTCATCCCAAGGGTGGAGTCGTGCGACGAGCTATGGAAGATTATTCGCGTAAGCGCCATGAAGATGAGGGGTACGAGTTTGTTTACTCGCCTCACATTACTAAAGCCGCGCTCTTTGAAACCTCCGGCCACCTCGAGTGGTATGCCGAAGGAATGTACCCTCCGATGATCCTTGATGAAGAGCATCATGCAGATGGAACAATTAAGCGCGCGGGTCAGCAGTACTACATGAAACCTATGAATTGCCCTTTCCACAACCTGATCTATCGCTCACGCGGTCGTTCTTACCGCGAGCTTCCCTTACGCCTCTTTGAATTCGGAACGGTCTATCGCTATGAGAAATCAGGTGTTCTTCACGGAATCACCAGAGCACGTGGATTTACCCAAGATGATGCGCACATTTACTGCACGAAAGATCAGATGGCGGGGGAGCTTGATTCCCTCTTGACCTTCGTACTTAATCTTTTACGTGATTACGGACTCGCAGATTTCTATCTAGAAATTTCAACTCGAAATCCTGAAAAATCTGTAGGGACAGATGAAGATTGGCAGGCAGCAACGGAGGCGCTACGCAAAGCCGCTCTAGCGCAGAATTTAGAGCTCATCAATGATGAAGGTGGCGCAGCTTTTTATGGTCCGAAGATATCTGTACAGGCAAAAGATGCAATCGGTCGCACATGGCAGATGTCAACGATCCAAGTCGATTTCCAATTGCCGCAACGTTTCGAACTGGAATATGCCGCATCCGATGGAACGCGTGCACGCCCTGTCATGATCCATCGTGCTCTCTTTGGTTCAATCGAGCGGTTCTTTGGTGTACTCACAGAGCATTACTCTGGAGCATTTCCGCCATGGCTAGCCCCCGTTCAAGTAATAGCAATTCCGGTTGCCGATGCATTTGCTGACTATCTTGGCGGTGTCGTGGATGCGCTGAAAGCTGCTGGAATTCGCGCTGAATTAGATGCCTCTGATGATCGTATGCAGAAAAAAGTGCGCAATGCACAGATGCAGAAAATTCCTTACATGCTTATCGCGGGTGAGGAAGATCAGAATGCTGGCGCAGTCTCTTTTAGATACCGAAATGGCGAACAGAAGAATGGCGTGCCACTAGCTGCAGCAATTGCTGAGATTTCTGCTGCAGTTAAATCACGCGCTCAGGTCTAACTATGGATTACATCGATTCGACAGGGATGCCAGATGCCTGGTCGCGTCTCTGGGCACCGCACCGTCTTGATTATCTGCGTGGTGAGAACCGTCCGTTAGATAGTAACAATCTGAGCTGTCCGTTTTGTGATATCCCCGCCATGGGCGATGAAGAAGGATTGATCGTTCACCGTGGCATCAAAGCATATGTAGTCATGAACCTGTATCCATATAATCCAGGACATTTACTGATCTGTGCCTATCGCCACGTTGCAGATCTCACCGATTTAAGTGATGACGAACGGCATGAAATTTTTGCTCTTACTGCACACGCCATGAAAACCATCCGCACTGTTTCTAAGCCAGAGGGATTTAATCTCGGTATGAATCAAGGTGCGATCTCTGGGGCCGGTGTCGCAGCCCACATTCATCAACACATTGTTCCTCGTTGGTCGGGGGATGCAAACTTCATGCCGATCATTGGGAAAACCAAGGTACTACCGCAGTTACTTGGCATTACCCGAAGTGAGATAGCAGCCGCTTGGTAGTTTTACCCTTCAGCCAACTGATCTAGATATGAGATGAGCACATCTAGGCCGATTCCATTGTCAAGGTTGATCGGAATTGCGGGAAAGAGTAGTCCCGCCGAGAAAGCTCCATCACCTACCTGTGAGAGAACTTCGTTGTACTCTCTCTGAAAATCGGCAACTAATTCGCGATGTTCGCTCTCACTTTCGGATATAACTGCAACTCCATCAACATAATTTCGAATTGTGAGGTCTACCAAAGAGATCAGTGCGGCTGGAGAGCCATCATCGGCGTGGAGAACAAGAAAGGGAGTAACGAGTTGATTGAGTACTCGGTTGCCCAGTAAAACAGCATCATCAAAATCCAATTCGGTGCCTGGTAAAGCGAGAGCGACAAAGATACGCGGAGTTAGGTAGTCATTGAACTTCTCCCAATTGGCAATCGTCTCACTATCGATTCCTGCAGATGGATTGACGGCAAATATGGCGCAATCAACATCTGCTGGGTCGCCATAATTTTCACTGACTGCCACACCCCGAGCCTCAAGTTCTCGCCTGAGCGCCGCTGGAGTAGCGCTGATGTGACCGTGGAGGGCAATTCTCACAGCCTTGGATGTGGAAGTTGTCATGGGTTAAAGCCTACGATGGTGTCGATGATTAGCGCGTATGTGAAACCGCAGATCACCCGATTAATTAATCCGGTGGTTAAAGTTGCCGTGCGCGTGGGGATTACTGCTAACGCTGTCACTATTTTTGGTGGGCTAGGTACTGTGATGGCAGCGCTCTATTTCTATCCGCGAGGAGATCTTTTCCTTGGCACGATCATAATCTCACTCTTTGCCTTAAGTGATTTGTTCGATGGCGCAATAGCCCGACGTACTGGTGGCGAAGGAACTTCGTGGGGTGGGTTCCTAGATTCAACAATTGATCGTGTCACGGATTCAGCGATCCTCATCGGCGCCCTACTTTATTTTATAGATGAGGATGAAACGGTCGCGCTATTAGTACTAATCTCGTTAGTGGTCAGTGGTTTGATTCCATACATTCGCGCTAAGGCCGAGAGTATGAAGATCGAGTGCAGCGGTGGAATTGCAGAGCGCACCGAGCGGCTAATCATTGCGCTCACTGCACTTGGGCTTTATGGATTGGGAATAGAGATTGCAGCGATTCTTGGCTTCACATTACTAGCATTGCTAGGGACGGTTACAGTTGTTCAGCGAATAGTAATTGTCTATATCGCACTGCGCAGGGGATAGTGCATGAAGGATTTTATAGTCGCTCGCGCGTACTTTCTGGGATGGACTTTGATTAGGCGCATCTCTGAGAGATCTGCCACCAATCTTTTTCTGTGGCTAGGATCTCGAATGTTCAGAAAGAATGGGAGAGGCGTTAAAAGATTTCGCTCGAACTTAGCTCGAGTGAAACCGTTACTGCAACCCAGAGAACTTGAGGCCTTGACAGAGAGAGGCGTCATGTCTTACATGCGTTATTGGCGTGAAACATTCCGATCACCTGACTGGAGTAGGCAGCGAATTCTATCAACCGTAACTGTCACCAACGAGCACCTATTAATGGATCCAATTAATTCAGAGAGAGCAGTTGTGGTTGCTCTTCCTCATGCTGGCAATTGGGATCACGCTGGCTCCTATTTCTGTCTTCAAGGAGCAAAAGTTGTTACCGTAGCCGAGATATTGAAGCCGCGTGCGCTCTTTGAAAAATTTCTTGAATATCGCCAGGCTATAGGAATGGAAGTCCTGCCTCTTGATAGCAGCGCCTTCGGAACTCTGCTGGAACGTGCTCAGGAAGGAAAGTTAATTGCGCTAGTCGCTGATCGAGACCTTTCCCGAGGCGGCATTGATGTGAATTTCTTCGGTGGTACCGCACGAATGCCCGCGGGCCCGGCTCTCGTTGCGATTCGGACGAATGCACCTCTTGTTACCGCTTTTGTTTCATATACAGCAGTTGGAATTCACATTCAGCTAGATGCGATAGAGATTCCAACTGATGGGGATGAAGATTCCAAGGTAAAAGTCGTAGTTCAGCGCTGTGCAGATAATTTCGCAAGAGGAATTTCCAAAAATCCAGAAGATTGGCATATGATGCAACGAATTTGGATTGATGATGATTTTGTGAGCAGGTAATGAGAAAACTTCGAATTGGATTGGTCTGTCCTTACGGATGGGATACACCGGGTGGAGTTCAAAATCATGTTCGGGATCTGGCGGAATTTTTCATCGCAGAAGGTCACTTTGTTTCAGTGCTTGCACCAGTTACTGATGAATTCGATCTTCCTCACTACCTTGTTAATGCAGGAAAACCAACAGGTATTGCATTTAATGGCGCAGTTGCCCGACTTCTCTTTAATCCAGCAGCCTTTGCGCGCGTGAGAAATTGGCTTCTAGAGAACGATTTCGACATCCTCCA
The DNA here is from genome assembly GCA_017858325.1 of Candidatus Planktophila sp. Lineage (GTDB taxonomy): Bacteria > Actinomycetota > Actinomycetes > Nanopelagicales > Nanopelagicaceae > Planktophila. Next base: position 8,659 of record JAFMBT010000018.1, read on the forward strand.
CCTTCACGAGCCAGCCGTTCCTTCTATCTCACTTTTAGCCTTGTGGGCAAGTGAAGGTCCAATCGTAGGAACCTTCCATGCGCAAACTAAGAAGGGTGCCACAACTCGAGTGATTGCTTCAATTGTTGAACCGGCAATCGAACGATTGAGCGAAAAGATCGCGGTGAGTCAGGCAGCTTATGACACCTTGCAAGAACATATGGATACGACTGCCCATGTGATTCCAAATGGAATATTCGCCGATCGTTATCGCGATGGAGTCATTGAAGAAAAGTGGTCAGGGGCTACCCTTGGATTTATTGGACGCTTTGAAGAGCCACGAAAGGGTCTTGAAGTTCTAATTGATGCGATTCCGATTATTTCTCGCTTCATTCCTGATGTTCGAGTTCTGATTGCAGGCCCAGGTGATCCATCAGAGATTACAGAGGATATAAATTCAGAGCTTCGGACTCGTTTTCAATTTCTTGGGAAGATATCGGAGAAAGAAAAGGCTAACTTTCTCAAATCGATCGCGCTCTATGTTGCACCAAATACTGGTGGTGAATCTTTTGGAATTATCATCGCCGAAGCGCTAGCTGGTGGGGCGGCGGTGGTAGCCAGTGATATACCCGCATTTAGCGATCTCCTGGGGGGAGGAAAATATGGAGCGCTCTTTGAATCTGAAGATTCACAATCGTTAGCAAAGGTCACTATTGATCTTTTGCGTGATGATGCAAAGAGGGGTGCTTTGGCAGAGGTAGGGCGGGCATATGCCCAAAGGTATGACTGGAGTTCTGTAGCAGACCAGATCTATGAGATCTATGAGAAGGTTTTGGCTAAAGGCGAGAAACTCAATGTGACATCAGAATCTCGTGCATGGGACTGGCTATTAATTCGAGAGAATGAATAATGAGAAAGCTAGTCGCAATCGTATTTGGTATTTTGGCACTTGTTGTCATCGTGCTGGCATTTGTTCCAACACCGGGCAAGTCTCTCGTTGACGAGATTTTTATCGAGCCCTCCTACAACTCTTTGTCGGGGCGGGAGGGAGTTGATGGCCCAATCCTTGCGGTGAAGATCGATGACTCAATTGCCGCACGGCCTCAGATTGGTATTGATCGTGCTGATGTGGTCTACATCGAACAAGTTGAAGGCGGTCTGACTCGTCTGGCTGCGATCTATTCCTCTGAGATCCCACAACTCATTGGCCCGGTACGAAGTGCGCGGATTACCGATCTAGATATCCTTTCGCAATATGGGACAGTGGTTTTTGCCTACAGCGGCGCGCAATCAAAGTTCTTGCCAGTAATCAGAGCCGCAAACCTTCATGACTATGGAGCACAGCGTGAATCACCAAGTATCTACACTCGAGACCCATTGCGATCGGCACCATTTGACATGGTGTTGCGGGCCGATCTGCTTATGGAAAAAGTGAAGAGAGATGAGAAAGTGATATCACAATCATCACCTAATGCTTGGATATTTGGTGATAAACCTTTAAACGGTCTACCAATTTCAGAAGCAAAAGTGTCGTGGCCGGCTTCTACATATGAATTCCGTTGGAGTATTGCGGAGAACAAGTGGTCAATTTTCAATAAAGGTGTCGCTAATCTCTCGGCTGCTGGTCCCGCCCATCACCCCACAACAATTCTGATCCAAAAGGTGAAAATTGTTCCATCTATCTATGGAGATAAATTTGGGGGAGTTACACCGCATTCCTTAACGATTGGGTCTGGTACGGGTTACCTCCTGCGTGATGGAGAGTATTTTGTGGCAAATTGGTCCCGTGTTGATGCCCAATCGGCCACGACTTGGACCGCCGCGGATGGGACACCACTGAACTTTGCGCGTGGCCAAGTGTGGGTCGCCCTTGTTGAGAAAGATCCTATTTTCACGGCTAGACTCATCACTCTAAACGAGTAGAGCCAAGGAGTTTTTTCATGTCACAGGAAACTGGAACAGCGCGCGTCAAGCGAGGCATGGCGGAGATGCTTAAGGGTGGCGTCATCATGGATGTCGTCAATGCAGAGCAGGCCAAGATCGCAGAAGACGCTGGCGCTGTTGCCGTAATGGCGCTCGAGCGCGTACCTGCAGATATTCGTGCTCAAGGTGGCGTCGCTCGTATGTCTGATCCAGATATGATTGAAAAAATTCAGGCGACTGTTTCTATTCCAGTGATGGCCAAGGTTCGTATCGGTCATTTTGTAGAAGCACAGATTCTGGAGAGTTTGGGCGTTGATTACATTGATGAATCTGAAGTGCTTACGCCAGCTGATTACATTAACCATGTCGACAAGTGGAATTTTCAGATCCCCTTTGTCTGCGGCGCCACCAACTTAGGCGAAGCGCTTCGTCGCATCAACGAAGGTGCTGCCATGATTCGCTCAAAGGGTGAAGCCGGTACTGGCGACGTCTCAAACGCGATGTCTCATATGAGATCAATCGGTGGAGAGATTCGTCGTCTGACCTCGATGCGTGAAGACGAGCTCTATGTCGCAGCAAAGGAGATGCAAGCTCCGTATGCATTAGTGAAGGAAGTCGCTGAGACAGGCAAGCTTCCAGTAGTTCTCTTTACCGCTGGCGGAATTGCGACCCCGGCAGACGCGGCGCTGATGATGCAGATGGGTGCTGATGGAGTCTTCATCGGTTCGGGAATCTTCAAATCGGGTGACCCCGCACATCGTGCTGCTGCCTGTGTGAAGGCGACAACGTTTTATAACGATGCGAAGGTCTTGGCAGATGTTTCACGTGGTCTCGGGGATGCAATGGTGGGAATCAACGTTGCCGATATTCCGGTGCCACATCGCTTGGCTGAGCGCGGCTGGTAAGTACTCAGTTATCTGAGTTCATGCAATGAAGATAGGTGTTCTAGCCCTGCAGGGGGATTTTCGTGAACATCTGCATGCGATTGCTCAATGCGGTGAAGTAGGAATGGAAGTCCGTCGAGCGAGCGAGCTTGATATCTGCGATGCGCTCATTCTTCCTGGGGGAGAATCGACAGCGATTGCATTGCTGGCTCACAACTACGATTTAATTCAACCGATTCGCGCGCGTATCGAAACAGGGATGCCCGCCTATGGATCCTGCGCTGGAATGATTTTATTGGCAGATCGTTTAGTTGATGGAGCACCTGGTCAGCAGACATTTGGAGGAATAGATATGACAGTTCGACGCAATGCATTTGGCCGTCAGGTTGACTCTTTTGAATCAACACTTTCCTTTAATTCGCATAATCTCCATGCAGTCTTTATTCGAGCACCTTGGGTCGAAGATGTTGGTTCTCGCGTTGAAGTAATTAGCTCTGTCACAACAAGTGATGGGCAGAGCCACCCAGTGGCTGTTCGTCAATCACATCTCTTAGCTACTTCCTTTCACCCCGAACTCACTCAGGATCAGGTGGTGCATAGGTATTTTATTGATGAGGTCTGTAAGTCACGATAAAGTAAGTTCATAGCTTTTAAACAAAAGGGGTTAGTTTCATGTCAGGCCATTCCAAGTGGGCGACCACAAAGCATAAGAAGGCTGTTATTGATGGTCGGCGTGCAAAGAATTTCGCCAGACTGATCAAGGCGATCGAAGTTGCATCTCGCAATGGTGGCCCTGATCTTGAGGGCAATCCGACGCTCTTTGATGCGATCGCCAAGGCGAAGAAGAATTCAATGCCAGCTGACAATATTGAACGCGCAGTCAAACGTGGAGCTGGCCTGGAATCAGGCGGCGCCGACTATCAAACGATTATGTATGAAGGTTACGGACCTCACGGTGTCGCTCTGATGATCGAATGTCTTTCAGATAATAGAAATCGCGCAGCATCAGAAGTGCGAGTCGCAGTTACGCGAAATGGGGGATCGATGGCTGATCCAGGATCGGTATCGTACCTATTTAATCGAAAAGGCGTGATTATTGTTTCAAAGGTTGCTGGAGTTTCAGAGGAGTCTATTCTTGAGGCAGTTCTTGAGGCCGGAGCTGAGGAAGTAAATGATCTCGGTGAGACCTTTGAAGTTGTATGTGAAGCGGCAGATTTAGTTGCGACTCGTACTGCCCTGCAAAGTGCTGGAATTGATTATGAATCGGCTGATTCTTCCTTCCTTCCTTCAATGGTGATTCCACTAGATGCCGAAGGCGCACAGAAGGTCTTTGAACTCATCGATGCCATTGAAGAACTTGATGACGTTCAGAATGTCTTCGGAAACTTTGATGTCTCTGATGAAGTAATGGCGAGCCTTTCCTAACTCTTATCTGTGAGGTTCTAGGCTGGAGTGTATGAGCCAAGAACGTATGAAGGTGCTGGGAGTTGACCCAGGACTCACACGTTGTGGAATCGGCGTTGTAGTTGGCGCACCAGGTTCACCCCTATCACTTTCAGGCGTAGGTGTGATTCATACTTCAGCATCAGCTCCACTTGAACAACGATTACTCCAACTTGAAAGTGAATTGACCAAGTGGCTTGATCAATATGATCCAGATGTGATTGCTGTTGAACGGGTTTTCTCCCAACACAATGTTCGCACTGTAATGGGGACAGGTCAGGCGGCTGGGATTGCGCTTCTGCTCGCCGCGAAACGTGGAATTCCAGTCATGATGCACACGCCTAGTGAAGTGAAAGCGGCGGTAACAGGTAATGGTCGCGCCAATAAGACACAGGTCGCGCAGATGGTTGTTCGTATCCTCTCACTCAAAGAAGCACCTAAGCCGGTAGACAGCACAGATGCACTTGCTCTAGCTATCTGTAATATTTGGCGGGCAGGGGCTACAAGCAAAATTCAAGCAGCGCTGAAGCAGGAGAAAACTCGGGTGGCTAAGTTGGTGAAGAAGTGATCGCTCAACTTACGGGTGAAGTACGTTCGATCTCTGTCGACCGGATCATTCTTGACGTAGCAGGAGTTGGCTATCTCATCGCGGTCACTCCAGCAACCTCATCAGCGGTAGCGTTAGGTACCTCGCTCACTTTGCACACATCGATGATCGTTCGAGAAGAATCGATGACGCTCTTTGGCTTTATTGATCAGAAGTCTCGCGAGACTTTCGAACTGGTACAGACCGTCAGTGGTATTGGACCACGAGTTGCCCTATCGATCCTCGCGCATCTGACCCCAGAGACCTTGGCACACGCAATCGCATCTGAGTCGGTGGAGACGCTCTCGGCGGTACCTGGTATCGGCAAAAAAGGTGCACAGAGAATCTTGCTAGAACTTAAAGGGAAGTTCTCTTCTGCGCAATCATCAGCACCGATCAACATCACGCAATCTCAGTGGCGCGAACAATTATCTGGAGCGCTCTCATCGCTCGGGTATTCTCCTCGTGATGCTGATGCCGTTCTTACAATTGTAGCAATTGACTATGCCAATCGTGGTCTAGACCCTGCTACAGCTGATCTATCTGATCTTCTCAAAGCAGCACTGGCTGGGGGTAGATCATGAGTGAGGATCACGATCGAATTGTTGATCCAGTTGCAATCGGTGAAGAATCACTCTCCGAGAATGCGCTACGCCCGAAGACTTTAAAAGAGTTTGTGGGCCAGCATCGTGTACGTGACCAGATTGATGTGTTACTAACCGCTGCACGTAATCGTGGTGCAGCTGCAGATCACATACTTTTATCGGGTCCTCCGGGATTAGGTAAAACAACACTTGCCATGATTTTGGCCTCAGAGATGTCAACCCCGATTCGTATCACCAGTGGCCCTGCTATTACCCACGCGGGAGATCTTGCTGCAATTCTCTCATCGCTGGTGGAAGGCGAGATCTTATTTCTTGATGAAATTCACCGGCTGCCTCGTCCTGCGGAAGAGCTTCTCTATTTAGCGATGGAAGATTTCCGTGTTGATGTTGTTGTCGGCAAAGGTCCTGGGGCGACAGCGATTCCATTACAACTTCCGCACTTCACACTGGTAGGTGCGACAACACGTGCTGGATTACTTCCCAGCCCTCTGAGGGATCGATTCGGTTTCACCGCGCATTTAGATTTTTATGATGTGAAAGAGATTGAGATTGTCGTTGATCGGAGCGCTGCACTTCTTGGATTAGAGATCGATAAAAAGGCCGTTGCCGAAATTGCAGGACGCTCCCGTGGAACCCCTCGCATTGCTAATCGTCTCCTGCGTCGAGTACGCGATTACGCGCAAGTGCAAGGATCGCCATCTCTCTCGCATGAGCATTCGAAGGCAGCTCTTGAAATGTATGAGGTGGATGCGCTAGGCCTTGACCGTCTTGACCGAGCGGTTCTCACCGCCTTGATCGAACGCTTTAAAGGCGGGCCAGTTGGTCTTTCAACCTTGGCGATCGCCGTCGGCGAAGAGACTGAAACGGTGGAGTCAGTTGCTGAACCGTTCTTAGTTCGCAACGGGTTTATGGCTAGAACTCCTCGTGGTCGAATCGCCACCGAATTGGGGTATAGCCACCTAGGAATCAAAGCTCCGCCTGCCCTCGCATCGCTTTTTGATGCTCCATCTGAGTGAACCTGAGCACTAGCTGATGTGGCCTAGACTCTGCTCTTATGTCTACCTCTAACAAAGCAGTCAAAGGAACGACCAGGCCAGGACGGGCCCTTCTCATTCTGGGGCTGATCTTCATCTCACTCGGAGCAACGGTTGCCATCACAGGCGCTACTGAGGTGAGACTTGGACTTGATCTCCGCGGCGGCACAAGCGTGACTCTTCAGCCGCGCGCCTCAACTGCTGGTAACGATGTAACACCCGAAGCAATTAATCAGGCGGTGGAGATTATTAGACAGCGCGTGAACTCACTCGGAGTTGCTGAGTCCGAGGTAACCGCTCAAGGCAGTGGTGGAAATCGTCAGATCGTCATCTCTGTTCCAGGTGAAAATGGCACCCGCGTGGTTGAACTCGTTGGTCAGACTGCAGAGTTGAGATTTCGGCAAGTATTAGCATCAGGTTTTGGAATTCCATCAGGAATAGATACTGCAACAGTGGCAACCCCGGTACCGGGCGTTTCCGATGTAATTAATTCACAATTTGCAACACTGGATTGCACAATTGCGGCCAGTCTTCAAGGAACAGGAACAGATGATCCGAGTGCAGTGATCACCGCCTGCTCTAAGGATCTAACAACTAAGTACATCCTTGCTCCTGCCGAAGTGTTGGGTCGTCAAATTTCAGAGGCGAGTTCTGGTCTTGATACGCAGGCAGGTAGTGCCTGGACGGTCTCATTAACATTTGATGGTGAAGGCACCCGTGCATTTGGCGCACTGACCGCTCGAGTGACATCACTACCTGAACCCAACAATCAAGTAGCGATTGTTCTGGATGGAATTGTTCAATCATCTCCTCGAATTAATGAAGCGATACCTTCTGGTACCGCGCAAATTACTGGCGACTTCACTCAAGTCGGAGCTAGGGATCTGGCAAATGTACTTAAGTACGGCGCGCTACCTTTGGCCTTTGATCGCGGCGAAGTTCAACAAATATCTCCGACCTTAGGCGCTGATCAACTCAACGCTGGCATGCTTGCTGGTGCTATTGGTCTTGGCCTCGTCATCTTGTATTGCTTCTTGTACTACCGAGGACTTGGAATCGTTGTCACTGGCTCTCTTGCAGCAGCGGCCGGGTTGATCTATCTCTTAATTCTGGTGCTGGGCGAGACCATCGGATTCACAATTACTCTCGCGGGTATCGCAGGAATTATCGTCGCCGTAGGTATTACGGCAGACTCTTTCGTCGTCTACTTTGAACGAATAAGAGATGAAATCCGAGAAGGCCGATCGTTGCGATCTGCAGTTGAAAGCGGATGGGTAAAAGCCCGCCACACAATTATTGTCGCTGACGCAGTAACGATTATCGCTGCGGTGCTTCTCTACTTCTTCGCTGTCGGCGGGGTTCGTGGATTTGCCTTCACTCTGGGTCTGACCACATTTGTTGACTTGATTGTCACCTTTATCTTTACCAAGCCGCTCATGACAATCTTGGCACGCACCAAGTTCTTTAGCTCAGGTCACCGGTTCTCGGGACTTTCTGATAAGAGTTCAGGCGTCACTCGCCCAACAACAAGCGTGGAGGCTTAACATGACATCAATTAAAGGATTTGGCGCCCGACTTTACTCAGGTGAAACATCTTTCAATATAGTTGGCCGAGCAAAGCGTTGGTACATCGTCTCCTCTCTCTTCGTCCTGGTTTCAATTGGAACTTTGGCAACACAGGGGCTACAACTTGGTATCGAATTCAAGGGTGGCTCCGCCTACACCTTCACCTCCACAACTGCAACAGTAGAAGAAGCACGTGCGGCGATTGTGGGTTCTGGTTTTACCGGTGAGTTGATCGTTCAAAAGATCGGTGATGACAAGATTCGCTTGCAGACTGGCGCACTTGAAACCGCTGAAGCTGACGGAATCCAGCGAGCAATCTCATCAAATTTTAGCGTTCAGGCCGGAGATATTGATACTCAGATCATTGGCCCTTCTTGGGGCGCAGAAATCACTAAGAAAGCGCTGTATGGACTTATCGCTTTCTTAATTGTCATTATGATTTTCTTGTCGATGACCTTTAACTCAAAGATGGCTATTGCAGCGATCATCGCAGTTGTACATGACGTGCTTATTACTGTGGGAATTTATGCTCTTGTTGGCTTCGATGTAACGCCGGCTTCGGTGATCGGCTTTCTGACAATTCTCGGTTATTCGTTATACGACACCGTGGTTGTCTTCGATAAGGTAAATGAAAATACCCGCTCAATCACTTCTTCAAGTAAGCAGACATTCACGCAGGCTACAAACCTTGCGGTAAATCAAACTATCGTACGTTCGATTAACACGACAATCACTTCATTGTTACCAGTCGGTTCGATTCTAATTATTGGTGGGGCACTTTTGGGTGCAGGGACTCTTAAGGACATTGCACTAGCTCTCTTTGTGGGAATGCTTGTTGGTGCATACTCTTCGGTCTTTATTGCACCCGCGATCCTTGCCCAGTTGAGAGAGAAAGAGCCAGCAATGATGGCCCTTGCAAAGCGAGTTCGGGCCAAGGGTGGTGCTGCTTCTGTGGATAATTCACCATCCCTATCTTCACCATCTACGACCGTGACAGGTACCGCTGAAAGACGTGGTCCTAGAAATCAGCCAAAACGCAAAGGCCGCAGGTAGAAATTCTTCCTATGAATGATCTTCTTGCGCCCATCATTACTGGGTTGCGAGAGCATCATCCGCACTCTGATTTTTCAGAGATCGAGCGAGCCTTTGAAGCTGCTCGTACCGCCCACACGGGACAGGTACGTAAATCTGGGGAAGAGTACATCACTCATCCTGTTGCTGTTACACAGATTCTGGTGGATCTTGGCCTAGATCAAGAGACAGTTATTGCATCACTTTTACATGATACGGTTGAAGATACTCCCTACTCGCTCGACCAGTTGAGAAGTGATTTCGGAGATCACATTGCCGCTCTTGTCGATGGCATCACTAAGCTGGACAAATTAGCGTACGGGCCGACTGCTGAGGCGGAAACAGTCCGTAAAATGGTGATTGCCATGTCGCGCGATATCCGTGTTCTGGTTATTAAGTTGGCGGATCGCCTTCACAATGCACGAACGTGGAAATTTGTCTCGGAGGAGAGCGCTCTCCGAAAAGCACGCGAGACTTTGGATATCTATGCTCCATTGGCACATCGTTTAGGTATGAACGCGCTCAAGTGGGAGTTAGAAGATTTAAGCTTTGAAGTACTTGAACCTAAGAAATTCGAAGAGATCTCACGACTTGTCGCAGAGCGAAGCCCCAAGAGAGATGCCCTCACTAAAGAGGTAATTGATGCCGTTAACGCTGATTTAGCTGCTGATTCAATTAGTTCCACAGTGACTGGGCGACAGAAACACTTCTTTAGCGTGTATCAAAAGATGGTGGTTCGCGGTCGAGAGTTCAATGATATTTACGATTTGGTAGGTATTCGTGTTCTTGTCAATGATGTTCGTGATTGTTATGCGGTGCTTGGCTCAATTCACGCGCGTTGGAGTCCGGTCCCTGGCCGCTTTAAGGATTACATAGCTATGCCAAAGTTCAACCTCTATCAATCACTTCATACCACTGTGATCGGTCCTGGCGGTAAAGCGGTGGAAATTCAGATCCGCACCTATGAGATGCATTCGCGTGCCGAATTCGGTATCGCCGCCCACTGGAAATATAAGGATAGTTCGGGGGGGCCAGAGAACACTCCTGAGATGATTTGGTTAAAGCAACTTCATGAATGGCAGAAGGAGACAGAAGACCCCTCGGAATTTCTGGAAGCGCTCCGATTTGATCTTGGGACACCTGAAGTTTTCGTCTTTACTCCAAAGGGAAGTGTCATTGCTCTGCCGGGCGGGTCTACACCGGTGGACTTCGCATATTCCGTGCATACCGATGTAGGAAATCGTTGTGCTGGGGCCAAGGTAAATGGAAGGCTAGTTCCGCTAGAGACGAAACTTTCAAATGGCGATGTCGTTGAAATTGTAACCAATAAGAGCCCAACAGCTAGCCCGTCACGTGATTGGCTTAACTTTGTAAAGAGTCCACGCGCTCGTTCAAAGATTAAGGCGTGGTTCTCAAAAGAGCGGCGTGAGGAAGCGGTAGATGCCGGTCGTGAATCCATTGCGCGCCAAATGAGAAAAGCTGGCCTTCCTCTTCAGAAGATTTTCGCAGGCCATTCTCTTCTTGAACTAGCGCACGAACTGAGATATCCAGATATCGATGCGCTCTATATCGCCGTCGGAGATGGCCATGTCTCTGCGCCATCAATTATTGAAAAGTTAGTGGCATCGATCGGCGCTGAAGACTCGCATCCAGAGCCAACCATCGAATATATCCCAACAAGGGTGCCAACAACCCGTCGTTCAAGCACAGCAATTGAGGTGGAGGGTGTAGGCGATGTCTTGGTAAAACTTGCTCGTTGTTGCACACCCGTACCGGGAGATTTAATTTTAGGATTTATTACAAAAGGAAGTGGTGTTTCAGTGCACCGCACTGACTGCATCAATAGTGATGATCTCAGAGTTAATCAGGCAGAGCGAATAGTCAATGTTCGCTGGTTGGCTGGTGCTGGCTCGCTCTTTCTGGTTAATATTCAAGTCGAGGCGCTAGATCGTGCGCGCTTGCTAGCCGATGTCACCCGTGCCCTTTCCGAACAACATGTAAATATCTTAAGCGCGTCGGTAAGCACTTCAAAAGATCGTGTCGCAATTTCAAAGTTCACCTTCGAAATGGCAGATGCCACCCACCTTGATTCGGTGTTAGTTGCAGTACGCGGTGTTGAGGGCGTCTACGACGTATATAGGAGTTAGCGATTAGCTAAATTCGCTTAGATTTTTCTGAGCTTCAGCGAGCCAGACTTTACGAGCCGCAGCGGACTCGAGCGCTTCTTTAGCCTTCTTATCATTGCCAGCCTTGGCAGATTTTTCCGCAACTTTTTCATAGTTCTCAATCGCTGCGGTGAGTTGAGCAACAACATCGGCAGCACGAGCTTTGGCTGCTGGATCACTCTTTCGCCATACTTCGGCTTCGGCAGATTTGATCGCTGTTTCAACTGCCTGGACACGTGCATCGAGAGCTGCGCGCTTATCACGTTGGGTAATTCCGATCTTTTCCCACTCGCGCATCAAATCGCGGAAATCATTCTTGACGACTTTGACGTCGGTGAATGGAAGTAATCCTTCAATGGTGAGGATGAGGGCTTCACGCTTTTCCAAGTTTGCGTTCATAGAAAGTTCGCGCTTTTCCAGATCAGCATTCTTAGCTGCAAAGAAGGCATCCTGAGATTTCTTAAATCTCGCCCACATCTGTGCATCATCTTTTGGCTTGCCTCGACCGGCCGCCTTCCACGAATCCATGAGAACCTTAAAGCGTCGGGCTGTTGGAACCCAATCTGTGGATGTGGCTAATTTTTCCGCTTCTTCGACGATAGCAATTTTCGCGGTTGAGACCACAGCCGCCGTTGCCTCGAGAGCAGCGAAATGTGTGCGGCGGCGCTTATCAAACTTATTTCGTGACGCTGAGAAACGCTTCCATAGATCCCCATCTGTCTTTTTATCTAGACGAGGAGCGCTCTTCCACTCATCAAGAAGAGTTTTTAGTCTCTCACCTGTGGCTTTCCAACTTTGCGAAAGAGCGAGAGCTTCAGCCTCAACCACAATCTTTTCTTTCTCAACGAGTACTTGTTCGCGGCGAGCTGCTTTCTGTTCTGCCTCTGCCTGCTTCTTAGCCTCAAACTTTTCGCGGTGACCTTCGATGAGGGGTTC
>JAFMBT010000019.1 GCA_017858325.1 Candidatus Planktophila sp.
CAGCGTGGCTCATCCATGCATAGTTTGCTGGGCGTTCACGTGGGACGCCGTACTTTTTCCATCGGACATCGTTAATTAGTTGCTCTTTTGGATAGCTGGCGTTGCTCCCAAATGGTGGGTTCATAAGAATAAAATCAAAGCGCTTATCTGGATGCTGGTCTTTGGTGAATGTATCTCCATGAGATTTGCCCAAGTCAAAATCAATTCCTCGGATAGCAAGGTTCATCGCGCAGAGGCGACGGGTAGTTGGGTTTGATTCCTGGCCATAGATTGCAATGTCACCAAGTTTTCCACCGTGAGCTTCTAGGAACCTTTCGCTCTGCACAAACATTCCACCTGAACCGCAGCATGGGTCATAGATTCGACCTGAGGTTGGTTGCAAGATTTCAACAAGAGTCTTAACAATGGACGGGGTTGTATAGAACTGACCGCCAAGCTTTCCTTCAGCTGATGCAAACATGCCGAGGAAGTATTCATAGACCTGTCCAAGGACATCGGATGCCTCATGGCGGCCGTTGCCAAAACTAATAGACCCAATCAGGTCTACAACTGCACCAAGGTCAGATGCTGGAAGCTTGGCATCTGCATAACGACGCTCGACGATACCTTCTAGCTTGGGGTTTTCTTTCTCAATTTCATAGAGGGCATTATCGATTTGAGATGCAATATCGGCCTGCTTGGCATTCTGCTGGATAACTTCCCAACGAGACGATTCTGGCACCCAGAAGACGTTGACCTCTTTGTAGTAGTTGCGGTCGTCTAGTGCGGCCTTCAAGCGCTTAGCATCTGGTTTATATCTATCGCTCTTGGGGTCGGAGAAAGCAGCGCTCAACTCTTCACGACGCTCGGCAAAGGAATCCGAAACGTATTTAAGGAAGACGAGGCCAAGTACGATGTGCTTGTATTCGGCCGCATCGAGATTCTTACGCAAGACATTTGCAGTGTCCCAGTACTTTTTGAGCTGCTCAGAGGTTAAGGCCATGGATGAAAAGTACCTGGTGATTCGGACAAATAGGTACCTTTTTATAGTTCATCTATGGTTAATAAATCCATTTAATGAGATGATTGGAACGAAGGACAGTTGGTAGAGCACGGTGACTTATTGAGCATGTGAAAACATGGTCAGTAAGGGAGGTTAGCTATAACCGAGGAATATCGAGGTTTAGCTGACCCACTCTTAATCACCGGGTCGGGGGTTCGAGTCCCTCACAACCCACTCATAAGTCCTGTTCACTGGCCTAGTAAGTCCTAAACGTTTCTTAACTTTCTTTATTTACTTGTATTTCCTAACACTTACCTAACACCCTTTAGATAACTAGAGATAACTACAGGCACTTCTAGGCTCTATCCGCGCTTAAATCCCCGACTCCAGGAACTTCCAGGTACGCGTAGAACCGCGTAGGCTGACATTGACATTGTGGGGGTCACATGAGGAATCCAACAAGCGAAAGTTACGACTCAGCGCTTACATACAACTCGTATCTAGCAGTTGATGAGTTACTCAAACTTCAAAGGCCGTTATCTGAAGGTCCAGAGCATGATGAAATGCTCTTTATCGTTATTCACCAAACCTACGAACTCTGGTTTAAGCAACTGATCCATGAGTTTTTAGCTGCACAGAAGTCTTTGGAGGCCGGTGATACTCACCGCTCTCTCGCGATTCTGGGTCGGATTCGCACAATCCTAAAAGTATGTGTCACACAAATTGATATTTTGGAAACCATGACGCCTCTTCAATTTAACGCTTTTCGAGGGTATCTCGCATCTTCGAGTGGTTTCCAGTCAGCGCAATTTAGAAAAGTAGAGGCAATTCTGGGGCGCCGTGATTCCAAGATGGCGGGCCACCTTGCTCCTGATGATCAAGAAAAAATCTCAGTGGTAACTTCACAGAAAAGTTTATGGGATTCGACTCTCGTCTATTTAGAAAAACGAGGACATCGCATTCCAAAGGCAGTTCTCGAAAGAGATTTTTCGAAACACTATGAAGGTAGTGAAGAGATTGAGGAAATCCTTTTAGCGGTCCATCGCAATGATCCTGAAAGTGCCATGGTCTGTGAACGCCTAGTTGATATTGATGAAGGATTGCAAGAATGGCGATATCGCCACGTAAAGATGGTGGAGCGAACTATTGGAACAAAAGTCGGTTCTGGTGGATCAAGCGGGGCCGGTTACCTTGTAACAACTCTCTCAAAGCCAGTCTTTGAAGAGTTATGGAAGATTAGATCCCGTTTTTAGTTTTGCAGTTGCGTTCATCAGCTCACTCTCTTCTTTAAGATTTGTAGAACTTCTCTAACTGATTTCACTCTTAACTCTTCCAACCAATTGGCAATCTGCGGAAATAATTGAGTATTTACTTTTGTCGTAGCTCCTTCAAAACTCAAAGTATCAGTGACGCTTTGCAAAGCATCTGAATTACGAACTAATTTTTGCAATGCGTCCGCTAGTGGATCATTCACTTTTTCATTAACTTCCAAAAATCTCAACCATGCCGCAATAACTAAGGTGATGTGATTAGTTTCTAATCCCAATTTAACTAAATCATTTGCTGATGCAAAGATTCTTTGTGGTAACTTCTGAGACCCATCCATGGCAATCTGTAGACTCTTATGTAATAGCGCATAGTTGCTTACTCGTTTACGAATCACTCTCGCGTATTCGATGGGATCAAGGTCGGCAGGTGCAACAAATGACTTACCAGCTTCTTTCTCTTGGAAATTCTTGATGAAATCTCCAATTACCGGATCGACTACTCCCTCGGCTACATATTCGATCCCAGCCAATTGACAGATATATGCCAGCGCAGAATGAGCACCGTTAAATACCCGAATCTTCATCGCTTCATAAGGCGCAACTTTTTCTACAAACCTTGCTCCTGCAGAAGCTAGGTGCTCACTTATTGGGTCATTTTCAATTACCCACTCTAAATATGGCTCTGCAGTAATTAGCGACCGGTCCTGATAGCCATAACTTTGATAAAACTCGTCTATGGAATCCTGCGTAATCGCTGGAACTGCTCGATCTACCATTGAATTCGGAAATCTAATCTCTGATTTCAACCAATTTAAGAAATAAGGAGAGCGTTTCTGTCTATTAGCCAAATCAAGTACAACGGCGCGAGTGATATCCCCATTTGTGGGCAGGTTATCGCAAGAGATTACAGCAACTCCCAACAAACCGCTTTCAAATCTGGCTACTAGTAAATCTAACAACCTGGCTGGGAATGTGAGTAAAGAATTAACATCTGCGATATCCGCCTGAACTTCTGTGGAGGATAGATTTATTCCATTTCGGTCGGAGTTGCATTGATACGCTTTTTCGCTCACAGTTAAAGTGATCAATTTGAGATTTTCACTTCGCGCTATTTCTAGCAATTCTTGTCTCGCCTGCGGGAAAAATACCGCTTTGCGGATCGCACCTACGATGATTGGCGCAAAACCAGCGCCTTCACGTTCATTTATCGTATATAGACAATCCTGAGTGTTCATAACATCAGCCACATCACTACTTCTTTGGGTAACTCCAGCAACTCCAAAATTTAGATTCCCGCCTCTTAATACTCTTTCGAAGAAGAGGCCTTGATGTCCTCTATGAAAAGCGCTTAACCCCATATGTATGACACCAATTTTGACTTGGCTCAGGTCATAGGTAGGTGGGTTAGCAGATTTATGAGATGAGTAATTCTCGAGATTTAATTGCGCCATTAGAGTTTGAAATATTCTTTTGAAAGGTTGTACGCGATATCAGCGCCCACTTCTAGGGCATCTGATTTGCTCAACCGATGTCGACTAACTTCATTTGCTAAATAAGCAGAATCAAATCTGCGGGCAATATCATGGCGAACGGGAATTGATGCAAAAGCTCGGGTATCATCAATGAATCCAACAGTGTTATAAAAACCAGCAGTTTCGGTAACGCTATCTCGCCACCTTTGCATTCCATTTAAGGAATCGTGGAACCACCAAGGTGGACCCAATCGCAATGAAGGATATGCGCCGGCAAGTGGAGCCAATTCACGGGAGTAGGCACTTTCATCCAATGTGAATAAGACAGCTCTGAAATTAGGATGCAATCCGACATTATTTAGAAGTGGTTGTAATTCACGGACATAATTAGTGGCAACCGGAATATCAAATCCGCGATTTACACCATATATCTTGGCAATTTCATGATTATGACTACGAGATGAACCTGGGTGAATCTGCATCACCAATCCGTCATCGGCAGCCATACGGGCATGTTCAACCAACATCATCGCTCTAAATTGATTGGCATCTTCTTGTGAGAATTTTCCACTAGAAATCACCGCAAAGAGTTTTTCTTGTTCTTTGCTATCTAAAATCAGCGTTTCGCAATTTACTACGCCATGATCGGTAGCGGTCGCACCGTGACGTTTAAAATGATCACGTCGGTTCCTTAATGCGTTGCGATAAGAGACAAAGGTGGCGCAATCTTCACCGCTAACTTTTGCCAATTCAGCAACAGCTGTTTTCCAACCTGGCCGCTGCGGATCTGAAACATCATCCGGCCTAAAGGTTGGAATCACTCTCCCACCGATATTTATCTTGGCTAACTCGAGATGAGTACTCAGGGAATCTGAAGTCGCATCTGTGGTTGCCAGTACCTCTATGTTAAATTTTTTAAATAATGTTTGCGGCAAAAATTCAGGAGTGTGTAACTGTTCATTAATAGAATCATAGAAATAATCTGCTCGGTCAATTATTAATGGCTCATCAATTTTGAACAAAGTATAGAAAATCTCTTCAATCCAGATTCGGGAGGGAGTTGATCTAAATGCGTGCCAATTTTGGGCGAAAATCCGCCACACTTCACGTGGATCGACTTCAGAACGAGATCCATCTGCATGAGGAATTGAAATTGCTTCGTAAGAAACACCCTGACTAAAGAGCATGCGAGTCACGTAGTGGTCAGGGGTGATCAGCAACTCAACTGGATTTCTAAAGGCGGTATTTTCCAACAAGATTCTGGGATCAACATGACCGTGCGGGGACAAAATTGGGAACTCGCTCATCAACTCGTAAATTTCACGGGCTAATCCATCGCTACCTAAAAAGCGATTTTTATCCATGGTTTTTCATCCCCGATGGAGTAAAGCCGAAAACTCCTTGAAGGAGCCGCCTAGGTCCATCTGGAGGTAGTCTGTTTTTGCCACGAACAAACAGTATCTGAAGGCGCTGACATACCCCTGGCTTCCGTTAAATTACTCAGATTTATCTTTCAAACTTTGGAAGCAAAGCCCAAATTGCGACAATTCTCTTCAAAATCTATTAAATGTCAGACCACATCTATACTATGGTAGATAGTACAAGATCGGTTACATCAATATGTGGACCATGTGAGTACATAACCCCTATTTGGGTCCGAGTCCCTCACAACCCACTTTGGTTTTTTCATTTGAGCCATCTCCTTAAAAGATAAACGGTGACTACTTATTCAGCTCAAATTTCTTGAGTAAAATTCTATTTGAGCATTCTCAAAAATACTCAGACTTCTAACAGGGAACACACCTAGAGATTTACAGACTTTTAATAATGCCATCTGAGATAGTCACCACTTGAGATTTATCTCTAGATTAAAGGAGTGCTGTGGACGATCAAATCAAGCCCATATTTTCAGGGGGCGTCGGTAGAAGTGGCACCACCATCATTGGAAGAATTCTACGAAAGAATTCAAAAGTATTTGTAGCTTCACCTCTTGAGATCAAATTTATTACAGAAACTTCTGGACTAATTGATTTAGTCTTTGGAATCAGAGAATTTCTCCCTACTCAAATCTCTCGCTCGGGTTATTGGCTATCAAAACTAAGCACCCATGACTCTACTAAGATTCGATATTTAAAGTTTAAGCGAAGAATTGAGAGTGACTGGTGGATCCGCACTAATCGATTAGATCGCGAGAGTGGATTACATCGGGCTTTGAGTAAAACAACCTTAATTAAACTGCTTAAAGAGCTTGAAGCTAGCCTCGATACTCCCCTTGAGGCAGCTCGACAATTTACTTTTGGATACGTTAAAAGCCATCGCAAATGGGAGGGTCAAAGATTTTGGATGGACACTTCACCTCCAAACATTATGTATTCAGATTATATTTATCGCATTTTTCCTGAGGCTCGATTTGTCGAGATGCGAAGAAATCCCTTAGATAACATCGCCTCAGTGTTAAAGGAGCCCTGGGGGCCAAATGATCCCGAGAAGGCAATAATTTGGTGGCGTGACAGAATTGCTTTAGCGACAAGCGCGCAGAAATCTATACCCAGCGAAAGTTCAATTACTTTGGAGTTAGAGGACTTGGTTAAGAATAAGAGGAGTGAAACTTATCAACGTCTAATCACTCACATAGGGCTCGATGACGAAGTTAAAATGCGCAAGTACTTTGAATCAGAAGTGACTTTTGAAAGGGCTCACATTGATAGATGGAGAAGTGATTTCACCGATCCTGATAAATTTGAAAATCTCTTCAACAAACTCACTAAGTAGTCTCGGTAAATTAGCTTCAGCTCATCGAGCACTAGCCCACGGCCATATCACTGCGCTAATGAATTTGTCGTCTCAACAATCAACTTGGGTCTCCCCTAAGCCGATAACTAGATTCTCCGTCGGAGGGAGAAATTAACTGAGTTGCGAAGCAAATCGTGGATCACAGATTATTTGTAGGCGGAGAGTGCAAGTAGTGGCCTCCACTACCTCGCCAAAGGGTCTCATAGGACTTTCCGCTAATCCCAACCACTGCTATCTCCTCAAAATCATTGCCAGCGAAATCAAAGCAAAGTAGCATCTTTCTCAGTTCGACGAACTACGAAGAGAGACCACGAGAATTCCATGAAAAATAAATTGACCAAACTCGCCCGAGAATATTGGACGGCGGAAGAGAGCCGGGATATCAAGGCAATTCTCTCCTTCTTCTCCAAAGATGCACGATGGACTGGCCCAGACGGGGTCACACTCGTCGGCCATGACGAAATTCGTACCTTTTATGAGAAAAGCGCTACGGCCTATCCGACATTAAGCGTAGATGTAATGCGCTCGTACGGAAATAAGCATGAGGGTACAGTCGAATGGAAGGCAAAACTAACCGCACCAGATGGACGAGTGCTTGATCTCAGCGGCGTTAACATCATGAAGAGAAAAAGAAATAAATTTACAGAGTTAACTGCATATTTTAATTTGGGTGCATTCTAACTATCAATTGAGATCAAGGAGCGCAGAATGGCAAAAGGTAGAACAGCAATTGTAACTGGGGGCGCTTCTGGAATTGGCGCGGCCTGCGTACGAAGGTTTTTGAAAGATGGCATCGCTGTTGTGGCAATGGATTTAAATGAAGCGCTACTAAAAAAGATGCAGAGTGATTTGGGAGATCCAAATCTCCATATAGTGGTAGGCGATGTCTGTGATGAGGGCGCACGGGCGAAGACCATCAAGGCGGCGATCGAAAAAACTGGTTCGCTCGATATCTTGGTAAATAATGCGGCGGTCTTTCTGCTCGCTGGATTAGATGCCACGAAAGAGCAATGGCAGCGAACCTTTGAGGTCAATCTCTTGGCTGGGGCAAATCTGGTGACGCAAGCAGTGAGCGAATTGCGTAAGAGCGCACACCCTACAATCGTCAACATTACGAGTATCTCTTCTCATCGCGCCCAAACTGGTCGATGGACTTATAACGCGATGAAGGGTGCGCTCCTTGAATTAACAAAGTGCCAAGCGCTAGACCTTTCCAAAGAGAAAATTCGTGTGAACTCTGTCAGTCCGGGCTGGATCTGGACAGAGACCCTTGATGAAGCAGCCAATGGTGATCGCGCAAAGTGGGAACCTATCTGGGGACGTTACTCAATGATGGACCGTTGTGGTGAACCAGATGAAGTTGCTGCAGCAGTTGCGTGGCTAGCCAGCCCGGATTCAAGTTTTGTCACTGGTGCAGATCTTGTTGTCGATGGTGGTTATTTGGCGCTGAGCCCAGAGTCCAATGACACTCTCGACCTCATGAGGGGCTAGTTTATGAAGTGCATTGATTCGCATATGCATTTGTGGGACCTCAAGACTGGTACATACCCCTGGCTTACCGGTGTCGAAGATAAAGAGACGGCATTTGGTAACTTGAAAAAGTTAGCTGTTGATTATCTACTTCCTGAGTATCGGCAGGACACTTCTTCAATAGAGCTAGCCGGTCTAATCCATGTAGAAGCGGCGTGGGATCCAAGTAATCCACTCGGTGAAACGCAATGGCTGGCCCAGGTTCTGCGCCAGTGTGAAGTGCCTTATTCGATAGTTGCAGGTGCAAATCTATTAAAGGCAGATTTCCCACAACTGTTGGCCGCGCACCGTCAAGTAAGTGATCGAGTGGTGGGTGTGCGACATATTCTTAATTATCACAGCGATCCCGATTACACCTTTACCGATAGCCCCGCAATCATGCACGATGCCACATGGCGCAAGAACTTTGCCCATCTCGGTGATCAAGGGATGATCTTTGACCTGCAGATTTTTCCTGATCAATCCTCAGGAGCTGCCGGGCTAGCTGAAGAGTTTCCGCAAACCAAGATGGTAATTAATCATTTCCTCATGCCCTTGAGCTGGGATCGTCAAGGCTTATCCGATTGGAAAAACGAGTTAGCAAAACTGGCCGTCCATGAAAATATTGCCATTAAGTTAAGTGGGCTTTACATGTATCGTCGTGATTGGCCCAACGAGGCGATGAATCACTTGATTGATACCGCCTTAGAACTCTTTACCCCCGCTCGCGTGATGTGGGGCAGTAACTTTCCGGTAGATCGTCAATTTGTTCCTCTCGCGAAATTAGCAGCCGATTTCGAAAACAGTCTTGCCAGACTTTCCCCTGATATACGACAGGCGGTAATGTGGAGAACAGCTAATAAGTGGTATCAACTAGGTGTTCTAGATTAATCTGATCACGAATATCTAGCGGTTCCCGAAGTTGAACGGCTAGGATCTCGGTCATGACATGGCAGCGAGTTGATTTAACAACGGCGCAGGTTGATCACCTAAAAACTCTAGTAACCGGTTCGGTCTCCACAAATGAGAGCGTCCTTGATCAGCATGGGCGAGATGAATCTGCCTTTGCGCCAGTTCGTCCTTCTGCAGTTGTAATGCCCCGCAGCTCTGAAGAGGTCTCTCACGTTTTGGCTTACTGTAATCAAGAGAAAATCCCAGTCGTCGCCTTCGGTGCTGGCTCCTCTCTAGAAGGGCACGTGTTGCCGTTATTTGGTGGCGTCTCACTAGATCTGACCGATATGAATAAGATCATTGAAATTCGCGGCGATGATTTATTAGTGCGCGTACAACCAGGTGTACATCGCATGGCGCTCAATAAAAAGTTAGCTGACTCTGGTTTGTTTTTCTCAGTCGATCCGGGCGCTGATGCCACATTAGGTGGGATGGCTTCAACTGGAGCCGCTGGAACAACCACAGTTCGTTACGGCTCAATGCGCGAGAATGTTTTAGCACTCACAGCAGTATTAGCCGATGGCACAATAATTAGAACTGGCCGTGAAACGAGAAAGTTATCTGCCGGATATGACTTAACTAGATTACTTGTGGGCTCAGAGGGCACTCTTGCGGTGATCACTGAGTTGACGCTTCGAGTATTTGGTATCCCCGAGAAAATGGCAGCGGCAATTGTGCGCTTTCCAACGCTGGCAGAGGGCGTCAGCGCGGCAACTGCAATTGTGCGAACCGGTATATCGATCGCCCGCTGTGAATTCTTAGATGCCCAGAGCATTAAAAATGTAAATGCGCATGATGGTTTGACGCTGACCGAGGCACCAACGTTGTTCTTTGAATTTCATGGCAGTCCACAGGGTGTGCAAGAGGATGCATCCTCAGTCAAAGAGATTGTTGCCGAATTTGGTGGAAGTGAGTTTGAGTGGACTACCGATGAGGATGCTCGTCGAAAATTGTGGCAAGCCCGGCACAATGCATACTGGGCCGGCATCGCAGCTAATCCTGGAAAACGTGCGGTCAGTACCGATGCCGCTGTTCCACTGTCAAAGCTAGCTGATGCGGTAATGGTTGCCGATCAAGTTCTCGCCAAATACAAGTATCCATATTCAATTTTGGGACATGTTGCAGATGGAAATTTCCACTGTTCAATCATTACAGATCCAAACAAACCTGAGGAGCTAGAAGAGGTCCGCCATGTGACTCACGAGATCACAATGCGGATTATCGAGATGGGTGGAACGTGCACTGGAGAGCATGGAATTGGCTCAGGAAAAATTGATGCCTTAGTTGCAGAGACAGGAGCTGCCGCGGTAAGTGTTATGAAGTCCATCAAGTTATCACTTGACCCAAATAATATATTGAATCCAGGCAAAGTATTTAACTAACCTCACTTGATTAAGGCAAAGGGCGAGAATAGGCTTTGCGCAATCCATAGGAGGCCATTGTGATCGTTACCACGTTCGAACTCTTTTTCCTTGCACCGCGTTGGGTCTTTCTAAAAATAGAGACAGATGAAGGAATTTCCGGATGGGGCGAACCAGTCCTAGAAGGAAGAGCCCATACTGTTGCCGCTGCTGTTGATGAATTGATGCTCGATGTGGTGGGCAAAAACCCATTTGAAATTGAGCGCCTCTGGCAACGGATGAAGAAGGGTTCCTTTTATCGTGGTGGCGCAATTATGGATTCTGCACTTGCGGGAATTGATCAAGCGCTCTGGGATATTAAGGGAAAGGCGCTCGGTGTCCCTGTCTACCAACTATTGGGTGGGCAGGTTCGTGATCGTGTGCGGATTTACGGACACATTGGTGCAGCCGGTAGCGAAGATGGCCATACTCATGCCCCTGTAAGTACTGATATTAAAGAACTTTTAGCCAGTGCCGATGCACAAATGGCACGCGGATTAACTGCGCTTAAGTTTTGCCCAGCAGATGGTTTGGAGCATATTGATACTCCGGAAGAGTTAAAGAACATTGTCGCTCGCGTAACCGCAGTTCGAGAGCATGTGGGAGATGCGATTGATATCGCACTTGATTTTCATGGACGATTTAGTTTGGCGATGGCCCGTCGAGTATTTCCATATCTTGAACCACTCAACCTCTTATTTATTGAAGAGCCGGTTCTCCCGGAATTCACAGATCAATTTGAACTGATTGTCTCTTCCACATCTACACCTATTGCAACTGGGGAACGCCTCTTTGATCGCAAGGATTTCAAGGATGTACTTCGTAGCGGAATCGCAGTGGCCCAGCCTGATTTAAGCCATGCCGGGGGTATCTCAGAATGCCGACGTATTGCATCGATGGCCGAGGTATATGACGTTTCGATGGCACCGCATTGCCCACTTGGGCCGATTGCTTTGGCTGCCTGCCTGCAACTTGACTTTGCCACACCTAATTTCCTTATTCAGGAACAAGTAATTGGACTTGGCCGCGCAGATGCCGGATCTCGTTTGGATATCTATGACTCTGCGCTGAAGTATCTAGTGGATCTCTCCGTCTTTGATGCGCCTAACGGCTACATCGAGTTGATGACTCGACCAGGACTCGGAATTGAAATTGATGAGGCAGAGGTGCGTAAAGCTTCGGAGAGTGCCTACCGCTGGCGCGCACCTTTCTGGACACATAAAGATGGGTCGCATGCGGAGTGGTAGAGGCGAAGTATCTCCTGAACTTATTGTTGCGCGAAAAAATCTATGTTATTTTGAAAGCACGCCAAGGCTACGTGAAGGAGTTTGCGCATGGATAGAATTTGTTGGACGCTACGAGTACATCCCGATCGAGTAAATGATTATCGAGAGAGCCACGCAACTATCCCTGATTACTACCGTCAGGCGCTCAGCGATGCGGGATGGAAGAACTACTCGATCTACCTCATGCCAGATGGGCTCGTAATTGGCTATGTAGAGTCCGAAAATTGGGACGAGTCCCGCAAAATCATGTGGGCCCGCAAGGATGTACACGAGCGCTACAGTGCTGAAATAGGCGACAAGATGAAGGGCGCTTTTATCTGGCCACCTGAGGGTCCTCCCACCGATGCGTTACAGATGCACCCTTGCGAAGAGCTGGTCTTCCGTCTCGATTAGTCCTGATTTCCTACCGAACGCAACATTTGAGCTTCGATAACATTTTGAGATCTTTTCAGGTATCTGAATTTTTAAGAAAAATAAATCACCCCAATTCATTGACCTACTCGTTCGTAACTCCTTACGATCATGCCAAAGTTCGCAGTTGAGAATTTTTACATCACGTAACCCGAGAAATGAGGATTTGATGAAAATTTTTACATCAGGTAAAAAACTTCGCGTAAGTTTAGTCGCGGGGTTTGTTTCACTCTCCTTAGTTACATTTGGAATCCAAAATGCACACGCTGTCACAGAGTTGCGTTTTGCCGCACTTGCTGGAATTGATGGAAACCTCAAGCCAGTAATCGACCAGTGGAACAAGGAAAACCCAGACATCCAAATCAAAATTGAGACGCTCCCTGCAGGCATCCCAGAAATCGTTAAGAATTTGGCAGCATCTTCCCTAGCTGGAAATGCACCAGATATTATTAACAATCTCGATACCTATGCAGATCAATTGGCAGATGTCGGATTCACTGAAGATCTCACCAAGTATTTCGGAACCGGTCCTGGTGCACTCACGCGCTCAAACTTTAACCAGGCATTCCTAAGTTCATATGTCCCGATTAATCTTCCAAAGCAGGTTCATGGACTTCCAATTGCAGCAGATGCAATTGTTGTCTTTTATAACAAGACCCTCTTTAAGAAGGCTGGAGTTAAAGCTCCTAAGGATGGTTGGACATACGATCAATACCTCGCGGCTTGCGATGCAATGTCTAAGTGGGGCGCAAAGCAGAAGCCACAGGTATGGGGTTCTTCTGGCGGACCTGGTGGAGGAAGCAAGTCCATCTGGCAAGCTCAATACAACCCATTCCTACGCTCAGTAGGTGCTTACACCTATGATCGCAATACAAATACATCGAAAATTGGTGCACGAGCGGCAATCAAAGCGTGGAAGCAACTTGTAAAGCCATGGCAGAGCGGATGTATTCCTAAGTACAGCATCTCTTCAGGAAAGACTCCTCCAACTTTCCAGGGTGGACAGGTAGCAATGGAAACTTCCGTTCGCGCACTTCTTCCAACTTACAAGGCGGGTCTCGCTGAGAAGAAGATGGATTGGGATGTTGTTGATATGCCAACAATCAAGGGCAAGGTCTCCAAGTACATCATTGGTGGCGGAAGCTATGGTCTTGGTATGGCTGCAACTTCAAAGAATAAGGCAGATGCATGGAAGTTTATCGATTGGTTCTACACCACGAAGAATGGTGGAATCAATACACTTCAAGCTAGTGGCTCACTAGTTCCTCCAACTGATGCAGGTATTGCAACCGGTGATTGGCGTAAGGTTGCAGCTCCTCCTGCAAACGTCAACGCATTTAGCCGTGCGATCAAGAACTCATTTATCGCTCCAAAGCTTCCAGGTCAAGCTGGAACAGTTCTTGATACTGCAATCGGAGATGCCTTAGCTGAAGTTCTTCTTAAGAATGTTTCAGTTAAGGCTGCTTTTAAGAAAGCCGAAGCGAAGGTAACAGCGGCTATCAAGAAGGAACTCGAATAAAAGCATAAATAAGCAGTACGTGATTTGGTGGCGTTCGTCTGTGAACGCCACCAAATCACTCTTTTGAGGAATTTCATCGATTGATAAGCAAGGCGGGTATGCAGGATGCAGAGCGTAGCTACAGCACCAAAACTTCAGAAGGTCACCCTCGCTCGGAGGAAGAAGTTAAAGCGAAATGATCGCTTTTGGGTAGCTGTTTTTATCACTCCAAACTTGGTTATGTACTCACTCTTCATTTTGATTCCTTCAGCAGCAGGAGTCTTATTAAGTTTCTGTGAATGGAATATTCTTGGCCCCATCAGCTGGGTTGGATTGGATAATTACCGACAGTTATTCGATGATGAACTCTTAGCACCCGCATTCGGCAGGACTTTAAAATTTCTCGTACTCGGTGTGCTTCCAACGGTATTTGGTGGTTTCTTAGTAGCTGTTCTGCTCAATTGGAAAGTAAAAGGAATCGGCGTCTTCCGTGCCATGTTCTTTCTTCCACTTACGATCTCTAGCGCCGTTGCCGGAATCGCGTGGTCTAGCATTTTTAATCCGGAAGCTGGTTGGATTAATCGGATTCTTGAGATAGTTGGTATCACGGGACCCGAGTGGCTATCGAGTTTTACCTGGGCTCTTCCTTCGATCACCATCATTGTTATCTGGCTCTCTCTGCCCCTAGTCATTATTCTCTATCTAGCCGGCTTGCAACGAATTTCACCTGAAATTCTTGAAGCCGCAGCCCTTGATGGCGCTAACGCTTGGCAGCGACTCTGGCAGGTAATTTTTCCTTGTGTTTCAGCAACCACGATTCTTGTTGTCGCCATCGAGATTTTGGCTTTCCTCTCTGCACCATTTGAGATTTCCTTACTTATGGTTCAAGGTGGCCCCCTTGATTCAACTACATCTCTGGCTTACTACGCATATAAGGTCGCCTTTGAACAATTCGAGGTTGGCTACTCTGCCGCGTTAGTAATGGTGCAGTTCTTTGCGATTTTGAGCGTTGTCGTACCAATCGCTCTTATTCGTAAATATCGAAAGGCTAAAGGTTAATTATGGCTAATTCAGTGCTTTTTACACGCAGGCGTTCAGCAAATACGCTGCGCTACTCCGTAATTATTCTGCTATCCCTCCTCTTTATATTTCCTCTGCTTTATCTGATTTCTGGCTCTTTAATGACCCTTGAGGCGGTCTCTGTCTATCCTCCTAAATTGCTTCCTCCGTCATTACATTGGCAGAATTATGCCGATGCTCTCTCCGTAATGACACCTCGTATATTTGTAAATACCTTAATTTTTACATTCGGTATTTTATTCTTGCAGATGATCATCTCCTTCACCGCTGGATTTGCTCTTGCAAAAATGCCTTTCAGATATGCCGCCTTGGTCGTTGGAGTTCTAGCAGTTCCTGTATTTCTTCCAACAAATATCTCAATCATCCCCCTCTACTTAGTTACATTTAAGTTAAATTTGCTCAATACTTGGGGTGGAATGATCTTGCCGATCGTTGGTTCAACTGCCTTCGGCACTTTGTTATTCCGTCAATTTATGGTCAACTTTCCTGATGGCCTGATTGATGCCGCACGTATGGATGGCGCAAGTTGGCCACGAGTCCTCTTAAAAATTGTTCTCCCCCTTGCACGTCCTCCGATTGCCTCTTACTCAGCAATCACATTCCTTACCGCATGGAATATGTATATCTGGCCACTGATGGTCGGAAATACAGATGCACTCCGTGTAGCTACTGTTCAGTTAGCGCCACTCATTGCTGGTGGAACCGGCTTCTATGGAAAAGTTGGGCCAAATGTCACATATGCGGCGGCAATTCTGAGTGCACTTCCTGTTGTACTTTTCTTCCTGTGGGCGCAACGTTGGTTTATCAATGCGATTGCAGGGAGTGGTAATGACTCATAAATTAGGTGTAGCAATTGTTGGGTGCGGTTTTATGGGTCGCCGACATATGTTGGGATTTAACGCGCTACACAAGGCAGGAAAGCTAGAAGGTGAAGTTGTCGCTCTCCTCGATATCAATCGTGAGACAGCCAATAAATTAGCCGAAGAGACTTTTGAACTAATGGGCGTTCGCCCCAAGGTCTATACATCTCTTAATGAGCTACTGCAAGATAGCGCCGTTGAAGCGATAGATATCGTGACAGATCCACGAACACATCACACAATCGCGATTCAAGCGATGGAGGCAGGGCGCCATGTGCTCTGTGAAAAACCTTTATCTCTGACTATTAAAACTGGTCAGATGATGGTTGCGGCTGCAGAGCGAACAGGTATGACCCTTGCGACGGCAGAGAACTATCGCCGTGGTGGCGCAAATCGCGTTGCCCGCGCGGTACTCGAATCAGGAATGCTCGGCAAGCTCCATCTCATGGTTGAACTGTGGGCTGGTGGAGATGATTCGATCATTATTAGTAAGTGGCGCCATATGAAAGATACCGGTGCTATCGGATTAGATATGAGCATTCACTACGCAGACATTATTGAATATTACGTGGGTCCTGTCGAACGAGTGTGGGGACGCGGCATAATTGCCGAGCCAGTTCGATATACGCAAGACCGTAGCGAATCAATTATTCCAACAGGTGAAGATTCACTCTTTGCCAGCATGCAGACAACGGATGGTATTGATGTTCAATATACATATCTGCCTTCCGGTCTAGGCAAGCGGTATCAACAGCGCAGCCTCCATGGCACAAAGGGGTCGATGACTGTTCCACCAGATCGCTCCGATGGAGAGACTGTCGTTCACCTTGGAGATCGTGAGCTCAAAGGCGAAGAGCTCATCAAAGAGCTTGCAGCGCTAGGAACTCACGTCAATATTAATGAAGTTACTAAGGCCGTGCTCGGCCCAGATGGCACTGGCGGAAAAGGTGCAGCGTGGGCTGATGTGGATGCGGGATATCTGGCAGTTGAAATCGCAGATTTCATTGATGCAATTAAGAATAAGGGAGCGCCTGAAGTTGATGGAATGGGTGGCCTTCGCGCACTTGCCATCGTCTATGCCATTCTCGAGTCCGGGATCGCCCAACGCGAGGTTTCTGTTGCAGAGGTATTGAGCGGTAAGTTACACGCCTACCAAGATGAGATTGATGCAGCAATGGAGCGTAAAAAGTAATGAGCGAAGAGTTAAAGTTTCATCAAGTTGCCTATGTCGTAAAAGATTTAGATTCATCTGTGCGACATTGGGCAGATAATTTAGGTATTGGACCGTGGACGGTCTACACACTTAAAGCTCCTAAATTGCGCGATTGCATCTACAAGGGAGAGAAAACTCAGTTCAGTCTGCGCCATGCGATGGCCTTTTCTGGGACTATGCAATTTGAGTTGGTGCAACCACTTGATGGCCCATCAATTTTTAAAGACCAACTCAACACAACTGGTGAAGGAATGAATCACGTGGGGTGCATTGTGCAAGATCATCCCGCCGCTGTTGCTGACTTCCTTGCCCGTGGCTTTACTCCACTGCAAAGCGCTGCAGGTTTTGGGGCTGAAGGAGATGGCGCATTCGCATATTTCCAACCACCTGATGGAATAAGCGCAATTGTCGAATTGATTTCACCGCCTAAAGTTCGTATTCAACCCGATTACATCTACCCAACTCCGGAAGGTTCCTGATGAAAACAGTTGCTCGAATTGCCAAAGTTGAAACATTTGTTGCAGGCATGTCTTGCTTTGTGCGGCTGACAACCGAAGATGGAATTCAAGGCGTTGGTGAATCAACTGCCTTTGCCTTTCCAAAAAATGTTGCTGAAGTAATCAAAAGCTATGAAGGATTTCTCATCGGTGCCAACGCACACGATGTTGAGGCGAATTGGTTGAAGATGTACCGCGCACTTGGATGGCGCGGACTCACAATGGGCGGTGCGATTAGCGCGATTGACCAGGCATGTTGGGATATTCGGGGCCGCACATATGAGACTCCAGTATGGAATTTATTAGGTGGTCGTAGCCGTAAAGCGGTCCGTGGAATGAAGGTTGTCTGGGGCCTGACCAAAGAAGCACTCATCAATGACTCTTTAGCTGCACAGAGAGAGGGATACACCGCAATTAAGGTGATTCTTCACCAGCACGAGCACCATGGCATGAGACATGCACAGAAGATCGAAGATCTTGTTAATCGTATGGCCGAACTCCGTGATGCAGTTGGAAACACCTTAGATATTGGTGTTGAGCTTCATCGAAATATGCAGCCTGGAAATTCAATTGCTTTAATTAAAGAGTTGATGAAGTTCCGTCCACTCTTTGTTGAAGATCCAATTCCACCAGATAGCGTCCTCTCTTTTGGTGAAGTTTCGGCGAAGGTCGATACCCCGATGGCCGCAGGTGAGCGCAATACCTCTATCTATGAATTCCGTGAATATATCGAGCATGCGGGCTTGTCATTTGTTCGCCCTGATATTGGTCTTGCGGGCGGCTTCACCCATGTCCGAAAGATTTGTGGAATGGCAGAGGCGCACCATCAAGGCGTTCTCCCCCACGCCGTTCCGTCGGGAGCAATTGCAACGATGGCGCACATTCATCTTGGTATCTCAGTTCCAAATTGGGAAGCACAGGAGCATGTTGATCAAAATGTTGATCCAGTCCAGCAGATGGTTAAGCGAATTCCACTTGTTAAAGAGGGCTGGCTCTACCCATTTGATGAACCTGGCCTCGGTATGGAGATAAACGATGCATTCTTTGCCACAAATCCACCAGTGGTTGTGCACGGAGTAAAACCTGACTTGCGAGAAGATGGGTCGGTGGCGCTCCGATGAGCAAATTAAAATTAGGAATCGCATGCTCTGCTGAAAGTCGTAACCTGTACCTAGGTAAGGAAGATCTTGCGCGCTTAGCAAAGATTGCCGATGTAGTTATTGAAGAGTATGACGTTCCCAGCGATTGGGTAAATATTCCAGTCGATCCAAAGGTTGAAGCAAAATTTGCACAATTTGCAAAGGACCTTGAGGTGCTCATTGTTTTCCACGGTGGTCCACGCGTCACAAAACCGATCTTCGATGCCGCGAAGAAGTTAAAGTTTGTCGGCGAGCTGGAGGGCGATCGCTTTGCTGGTCGCATCGATGTTCAAGCAGCGAAAGAGGCTGGCGTTGTTGTTGTTGATACCACTCACTCCTCTTCATGGCCCGTCTCTGAATGGGCGCTAGCACTTGCCTTGATGGGTCTTCGTGAACATGCTCGATTCCGCGACATTATTGCCGGCAAAGCAATGAGCCATCATGATTACCGAACAAAGCCACCGGCGCGCGAACTCACCGGCAAGAGTGTTGGAATGATCGGCTTTGGCCATATTGGTTGGCGCTTACGTGAATTCCTTGTGCCATTCCGCAATGAAATTCTGGCTTACGACCCATATGCACCGCGCGAATTAGCAGATGCGCTCGATATTAACTTTGCCTCTCTCGAGAAAGTAATGACCTGTGATGTTGTTATCTGTTTAGCCCCAGACACCGCTAAGACACGGGACATGATTGGCGATAAAGAGTTAGCTCTTCTTACACCCGGCGCTGTTTTTGTAAACGTGTCACGCGGTGGATGTGTCAATGTTCCAGCTCTGATTGCAAAAGCTGAAAAGAATGACGCCTGGTTTGGACTTGATGCACATAACCCTGAACCAATTGCGGTCGACTCCCCTCTTCGTCAGATGAGAAATGTATTTCTCTC
>JAFMBT010000020.1 GCA_017858325.1 Candidatus Planktophila sp.
GTGCCTTTGCGATCGTGGTGATTGGAGTCCCACTCCTGACACTTGTCACCTGTGCTGTGAGGTGGAACAGCAGAATTGTCGTCAAGAGCTAGGGCGCGCACTGCATCCTCGCTCGCATAAATCCTGCGCGACTGAAAGCGCGCAGGCTTACTTCGGGCAGTGTCGACAGTGGGCTCCGGAAAACATCGCAAGAATCATCAGGATTGCAGTAGGGCTACCCCTAGTTTTTTGTCAGGATTAGATCACCCCTGACTCTTTCTTGGCTTTCTTTCCCTGAAAGGTTAGATCCCGATCGGATCGGGGTGCGCTTGCATTATTTCAATCTTTTTTGAGCCAAGCGATTGGTTGAAAGCGATTGGCGCAGCTTTGATGTGTTGGTTAGTGATGATCGTTGTCGCACCAAGAAATTAGTTTCGTGCAATAACGTGCAATAGCGAGAAAGTCGCTAAGCGTAAATCGGTGTAAATGCTTGTAAATGGTTGTTAGGTGCATTAAATTAAAAGTGCTGGTCAGAGCCTAAATGGGCAAAGATAAGCGAGAAATAGATTGGTTGGTGTAGAACTTCCAAGCTGGCCATGCCGGTTCGATCCCGGTCACCCGCTCCATAGCATTACGCAGGATAGTCTCTATCCATATTTATAATCTAGGAGAGTCATGATGGCAAATCCAAAAATGCGTGTTGCTGTAGGTCAGCACCCAGGAAATGACAAAGAGTATTTAGATTTTGCCTTGCAGTTAGGGTGTGAGGGTGCCTCATTCCAAACCCCTGACATTAAGGGTGACGTTAAGTGGGATACAGCCGATATCAATACATTTTTGGCACCGGTGCATGCTGCAGGGGTAAAAGTTGAATCATTTGAAAATGTTCCAAATCATTTCTATGACAAATTGATGCTCGGTCTGCCAGGTCGTGAAGAGCAGTTAGAGAATATGAAGAGCACCATTAGGTCATTAGGTGAGGCTGGTGTGCCAATTCTTGGAATGCATTGGATGCCTCAAATTGTATGGCGAACCGATATGGGTCACTACGGCAGAGGCGGTTCATACGTATCTATTTATGATCATTCAGTTATCTTGGATAGATCAAGAGATTCTGAGATTTGGGTGGCTAGACGTGACGAGCGCGATGTAACTCTCAAAGATACTTTTACTCGCGGTTCATTTGTGAAACTTGGAGTCGATACCTTGACTGTGGATCAGATGTGGGCAAATTTTGAATACTTTATTAAGGGCATCATCAAAACGTGCGAAGAGTCGGGCGTAGTGATTTGTTTTCATCCTGATGATCCACCAGCACAAGAACTTCATGGTATCGCACGGATTCTGACAAGCGTTGATAACTTAGAACGCGCTGTTAATATTGTTGATTCTCCAAATCTTAAATTAGAACTTTGCTTGGGAACCGTCTCTGAAATGGATGGCGAGAACTCGGTAATGGATGCGGTAAATAGATTTGCTCCAAAAGATAAGATTGCCTACATCCACTTAAGAGATGTCGAGGGAAAATTCCCTATATTTAAAGAGTGTTTCCTAGGTGAGGGTAATTACAAACCATACGAGGTCATAAAGGCTCTACATAGGCATGGTTACACCGGCTCAATCTTGGATGACCATACTCCAACACTCTCAGGAGATAGCGCCTATGGCCACCGAGGCAGAGCCCACGCAATCGGCTATATCCAAGCCTTGATTGAAGTTGTAAGCAACAATTAAGTAAGAGTTTAAAAATAGGGGCGTAGAACTTCTAAGCTGGCCATGCCAGTTTGATCTACGTCAGCGGCTCTACCTTTCTCCTCTCTATTTGACCTCGCCTACTAATAGGGCCGTAAATTGACAGTCTATTTTTAGTGGATTGCTAGTTGTGGACTTTCCAGTAGTAACCGTAACTGTGACTCCATAGTCATTTTCAACTAGACTGCCATCAATGATCAGTTGTGCATCGAGTGACCATTCGAAGCCCTCGACAGCGCTTCTATATGTGTTACCAGACACCTGAATAAAATGCTTCGTGATGACTGGATCGCCTGAAGAGGCGATAGTCGTAAGATTCAATAACATTCCAGAATCATTAAAACGATCACTCGGATGATAAGTGTGAATCATCAGCCTTACTAAGTATGATTTTCCTGCCCTAAGACCGCTCAAAGTTGAAGTGCTACTCGACCCGACTGCACCAGAAATGTTTGAAAACGTAAGTGTGCCGACAGTAACCTCCGAAGGCCCAACAGTTCCCGTCTCTCCACGAGCTCCAGTAACTCCCGTTGAACCTGGTGCGCCGTTACTTCCATTTGAACCTGCGGCACCTGGTGCACCTGGTGCACCAGCAGAACCGCTACCTGCAGGGCCAGTAGCACCTGCAGGGCCAGTAGCACCTGCAGGGCCAGTTGCACCTGCAAGACCTGGCGCTCCGTTTACACCATCTGCTCCTTTAAGGCCTGTTATACCTTTTGGACCAGCGGGACCGGCAACAGTTGATGCAGTGGACACATTTTTTGCATCGCTGCCATTTCTACCATCGGATCCATTTACCCCGTTAGCACCTTGCATGCTGCGAGCAGCAGGCCACTTACCTTTTGTTTTCGGTCCGGAGATAAGAAGGCTTCGTGTATCAATGTAGAAATCACCATTATTGCCAATTGATTTTGACGGTGCACCTTTTCCATTAAGCAG
Source organism: Candidatus Planktophila sp. (assembly GCA_017858325.1). Classification (GTDB taxonomy): domain Bacteria; phylum Actinomycetota; class Actinomycetes; order Nanopelagicales; family Nanopelagicaceae; genus Planktophila. The sequence continues at coordinate 2,671 of JAFMBT010000020.1, forward strand.
AGTATTTATAACTGCCGTGGCTGATCTACCCGCTGCTTTGGGCTTTGTTGCCGCGAGTGCATTCGGAAGGCCGAGTGTTAGTAGAAGTAGAACGATGACGGTGAGGGAAGATCGTTGAGCCTTCAAGGGTTTCTCCTAATCAATAGATTTAATCAAGTGTGACGGCACCTTGATTGCTGCCTCAATGGGGGTTACCTAGGGGGATCAGGTGGAGATGCAGGGTTCGTAGACGTGAGCTAGGGCCAGATCCATCTCGATGGAGTGAAACTCACAGAAATCTCTAAGACTCTCGGAATATCTTTACCAGCCTCAGGGTGTTTATTACGAGTAGTCGATAGCCAAAGTTATTGATTCGAGAACTACATTAGGCGAAAGGTTAATCTATGCCAAAGAAGAAAGTAATAGCAGTTGTTATTACAGCGCTTGCACTGGCGGTCAGTTCCATCGGAGTAGCGGGCGCTGCTTCGAAAGGTTCACATCGTGTCAGCGTAAGCAAGGTTTCTAGTGAGATCGGAAAAGCACCACAGCAGGCTCTTGCGACAATACTCAAAGATTTAGTGGCCAAAGGAACTATTACCCAGGCGCAAGCCGATTCAATTGCTGCAGCAATTGCTACTGCTAAGGCAGTGGCAAGGGAAAATCGTCCTCTTGGCATCAAGGGTGACCGACTCAAATCTGAACGCGCTGCTCTTGAATCGTTGATCTCAACAACTATTGGTGTTGATGCAGCAACAATTAAGTCACGTCTAATAGCTGGAGAATCACTGGCAGTTATTGCGGGTACGAAGAAAGATGCTCTGGTCGCAGCACTTGTTGCTGATCACATAAAGCGCATCGATACCGCGGTGGCGGCAGGAACAATTACTGCTGCGCAAGCGACTGCGATGAAAGCTAATGTGGATGCACATGTGAATCGAATGGTGAACGCCGTCGGCGGCAAGCATCGCTTTGGTAAGGGTGGGCATGGGCGCGGACATGGCGGACATGGCCAAAAGGGTGGAGCAACAGCTCCCACTCCTGCGGCACCAGCATCATCTACTGGTGCATAGCAAGTAAACACACCTCCTCCTAGGGTGATCAACGCCCGCTCCTCAGAGAAATCTGGGGGGCGGGTTTTACTTTGCTTCACCTTCGCTGAAACTCAAAACCTGCGTGAGAGTATGAGGCCATGAGAATTCACATTGGTAGCGATCACGCTGGGCTCGAACTTAAATCACAATTGATCGAGCACCTCGTCGGTAAAGGCCATGACGTCACAGATCACGGACCTTATGAATATGACGCAGTCGATGACTATCCAGATTTTTGTATTCCAGCCGCTGAAGCTGTGGCGAAAGATCTGGCATCACTTGGAATTGTCTTGGGCGGATCCGGTAATGGAGAACAGATTGCCGCCAACAAGGTAAATGGAATTCGCGCCGCCCTTGTCTGGTCAGTTGAAACTGCAAAACTTGCCCGCGATCACAACAATGCAAATGTAATCGCTGTGGGTGGCCGCATGCACGAGTTTTCTTTGGTCAAAGAGATCATTGATACCTTTATCGCCCATCCGTTTTCAGAAGATGAGCGACATATCCGCCGGATCAATAAGATCGCAGCCTTTGAGAATAAAAGCTGAGACTAGTTACTTTCTTGTATAACGAAGATCCGTCACTTGATGATCTTTGGTAATTCCTTGTCCTTCAAAGCGAGTCAGTGGTCGCCACTCTGGGCGATCGACTACTCCCCCTTCAAAGATCTCTGAGGCGGCGAAGACCTCTTCGATCACTTCTGCATAAGGCACCCAATCGGTTGCAATGTGAATGAAGCCACCGGGTTTGATTTTTGGTGCAATCAGCAAGAGAAAGTCAGGGTTAACGATTCGCCGCTTCTGGTGTCTCTTCTTCGGCCACGGATCAGGGAAAAATAGATGGATACCATCAAGGCTTTCATCTTCTAGATGCTCTTCAAAGAGTGGATGCACATCTGTCTCCATGATGCGAATGTTTTTTAGCCCTAGCTCTTCAATCCGGGCCATAAGTTTTCCAACTCCTGGAAAGTGAACCTCGACAGCTAGGAAACCATCGTGCGGAAAATCACTACCTATCAAGGCAGTCGCTTCACCCATTCCGAAACCAATTTCCATAATGATCTTCTTGCTATCGGGAAAGAGGGCGGGAAGATCTAGTTTTCCTTCAGGTATCTCAACACCATATTCCGGCCAGAAGCGCTCGAGTGCACTTGCCTGAGAACGGGTGATACGTGAACCACGTAGGCGATACGAGCGCACTGAACGGGTTTCCATTGCACCATTCTTACATGATTGACTAGCCACCTAAATTCACTCGGTAGCAGTAATAAAGGAGACACCTGTGCCAGGCACAAATATCAAGCAGGCAGAAGCGATCGAACGTTCAGCTCTGGTGAAGGTCAAGTCATACAGAATTGATCTTGATCTAACTACAGGTGCCGAGAATTTCCGTGTCATCACGACAATCTCTTTTGCAGGGCTTAAGCCAGGTGCTTCTACCTATATCGATTGTGTGGGAAGCAAGGTAATCAGCGCATCCCTTAATGGCGTTGACTTTGATCCAAACTTTGATGGCGAAACTATCTATATCCCAGAGATCGCCGCAGAAAATGTCTTGGTTATCGAACATGATGGCGTTTACTCAAATACCGGAGAAGGCCTACATCGCTTTGTTGATCCCGTTGATAATGAGGTCTATCTCTATACACAATTTGAAACCGGCGATGCTCGTCGTATGTATGCCTGCTTTGATCAACCTGATCAGAAAGCAACCTTCACGATCAGCACAATTACCCCTAAGCATTGGGAGGTAATCTCAAATTACGGTATTGAGTCAACAAAAGGGCTTGATGGAGATCGTAAATTTATCCAATTCGCGCAGTCACAAGTGATTTCAACGTATGTCACCGCCATCGTTGCCGGTCCTTACACATCTGTCCATGATGAGTACAAGGGCGAGAAGACGATCCCTCTTGGTATCTATGCTCGAAAGTCTTTCTTTCAATATGTCGATGCGGAAAATATCTTTGAGGTAACTAAGCAAGGGTTTGCCTACTTTGAAAAGACATTCGGTCTGGCATATCCATTTGGAAAGTACGATCAAATTGCTGTCGCCGAGTACAACTGGGGCGCAATGGAAAATGTTGGCTGTGTGACTTTCCACGAAGATGTATTGATCTTTCGCTCGAAGGTAACCGAGCGCAACTATGTAAGTCGCGCGACGACGATTCATCACGAGATGGCCCATATGTGGTTTGGAGATCTTGTGACTATGAAGTGGTGGGATGACTTGTGGCTCAATGAATCCTTCGCTGAATGGGCCTCATACCAATCTGTCTCTGAGTCCACTAAGTACAAGCAGGCATGGACTGAGTTCAACTCTCTTCGAAAGAACTGGGCTTACCGCGTTGATCAACTCACAACCACACACCCAATTGCGACTGAGATGGTGGACTTAGATGCCGTTCGTACCAACTTTGATGGTATTTCTTATGCAAAGGGCGCCTCTGTCCTGCAGCAACTAGTGGCTCACGTGGGACGCGATAACTTTATTAAGGGGCTTCGCCTCTATTTCGCTAAGCATGCATTTGGAAATACGACCTTAAAAGATCTTATTGATCAGCTTGAGGCAGCATCTGGTCGCAATCTCACGCCATGGGTTTCAACATGGCTTCGCACGGCAGGAGTAAATACCTTGCGTCCAGTCATTGAAGTTTCTGGTGACACATACGCATCGATTTCAATTCAGCAAGAAGTTCCGACTATGCCGTTGGGGTCAACAGAACTTCGCCCACATCGCTTGCACGTTGGTCTCTTTGATATCGCAGGCGATAAGTTAACTCGCCGTACCAGCGTTGAACTCGATGTTGAAGGTGCACTTACCGAAGTCAAAGCACTCGCTAGTGCAAAGGTTGCAGACCTAGTTCTGATTAACGATAAAGATCAGACATATGCCAAGTTGCGCTTTGATGATCGCTCGATTGCAACAATGAAAAGCCACCTGGGAAGTCTGGATGACTCACTCGCTCGTGGTCTGATCTGGGCCTCTCTCTGGGATTCCTGTCGCGACGGTGAGCTCTCCGCAACCGATTATGTGACGATTGCGCTGAACGCTCTTAAGAGTGAGTCAGATATCTCCATCGTCTCTGCGACGTTGATGCAGATCGATACCGCTATTTGGGCATATGCAAATCCTGCAAAGCGCGATGCACTTCGCGCCCACGTTGGGCAGTCTGTTGAAGCACTGCTTGACGCATCTGCAGCAGGAAGTGATCATCAGATGGCATTTGCTCGTGCATTCGCTAACTTTGCCTTCACCCCAGCGCACTATGATCGCATCAAGGCAATTCTCGATGGATCAATCAATGGCCTCGTTATCGATGCTGAAATCCGTTGGTACATCTTTATCTGTGGAGTAAAGCGTGGTCTCTTCGGTCCTGCTGATATCCAAGCAGAATCGAAGAAGGATGAGACAGCCCACGGCAAGCAGTACACCGCCCGGGCCAACGCATCAATGCCAAGTAAAGATGCGAAGTTGAAGGCATTTAATTCGATCACTACAGATAATCTCTCGAACACAATCCATTCTTATACCTGCCTTGGATTTAACGAGAATATCCACCACGACGTTCTGGCAGACTTTGTGGAACCGTACTTTGATTCAATGCTCAAGGTTTGGGAGACAAAGGGCTATGAGATTGCTGAAACAACAGCAACGCTTCTTTTCCCAACATGGGTGATTACTCCGGAAACACTAGCCAAGTCAGAACACTGGCTAAACGTGACTGGTAAAGATGCTGCACATTCTCTACGTCGAGTAATCACAGAAGGACGCGATGCAATGGCTCGCGCACTTAAGGCGCGTTCAGCAGATAAGTAAAAGTTAGTCGATTGAATCTACGACAGAGCTTGGCTTCTTGCCGGGCTCTCTCTTCTTTTTCTCACGTGTTCCCGCCAATACAAGAACGGTGATCAAGAGAAAAAGACCTACGGGCGTTGCAACAAAGTAGAGGAAGGTCTGCACTGCAGTTAATGGCTCACCTGGCATTGCGCCACCTTCTACTGGGCCCATACCAAAAGCCAAAGCGATCGAATGAATCATGGCGTAAGTGTAATTGAGTTAGGCAGTTGCTGCTGCCACACCAAAAGGTTCAAGGTAAGGAAGCCACTCTGGTTCTGTCCGACCCGTCCCAAGTATTCGCCAAGCAGATCCGACAGGTTCGCGTGGGAGTGAACGTAATTTCCAGCCTAACTCTTTCAAGGATTTATCTGCCTTGAGATGATTACATTTATGGCAGGCTGAAACAACATTCTCCCAACTATGACCTCCACCACGAGAACGTGGAATGACATGATCGATAGATGTGGCCGATGCACCGCAGTAGACACAACGTCCAGCATCGCGAGCAAAGATTGCTCGACGTGAAAGTGGAATCGCATGGCGATATGGAATTCGAATAAATTTATTGAGGCGAACTACCGACGGAAGTTCTAATTGTCCTGATGCGAAGTGAAGAACTTCACCCGTTGACTCAATCATGGATGCGCGCATATTAAGCACAAGAATCAAAGCGCGACGATGTGAAACGACACCGAGTGGTTCATAGGTTGCGTTCAGCACAAGGCTTCGCGACATCGCTGCTCCAGTTGAGTCAGGCGCGTGGCTCGCGCCGATTGCCCTATCTTGCACCTACTCCCCCCAACTTTGCAGTATTTAAAGGGTAATTTCTCGTAACCTTTCACACATCCTTTCAAGTAGATTAGGGTTGTGAACGAACAGATACAGAACGCTCTTGAATGGATCGGTGGCTCCCCCCTTCGCATCATCGCCGTTTTGGCCGGAGCGATCATCGCCCAGTGGGTAGGCCGCCGCGCCATTAATCGCGCCGTCAATCGACTGGCAACTGCAGATTTTCGCCCAGGGGCCGGAACTGCCAACCGCCAGGCAGAGCGGGCGCGCACAATCGGCTCAGTTCTTACTTCAATTCTCAATGCAGTTGTATGGATTGTTGCCCTAACGATGATCTTAGGTGAATTTGGATTTAATTTAGGTCCCGTCATTGCTTCGGCTGGAATCGTCGGCGTTGCAGTCGGTCTTGGTGCACAGACTCTTGTGCGGGATGTGATCTCTGGCATCTTTATGTTGATTGAAGATCAATACGGGGTTGGCGATCGCGTTGATATTCTAAAAATTCAAGGTGTCGTCGAACGAGTGGGTCTTCGCATCACAACAGTTCGGGCAGATGACGCAACGCTCTGGTACATCCGTAATGGCGAAATTCTCACCTTAGGAAATGCCTCTAAGAAATAAGTTACTGAGGCCGATTAACCATCGAGTGAGCAGCCATTTCAACATAGCTCACTAATTGATTGCGGAGAACTTCTTCCACATCCATATCGTCTATTGCCGCCATCATGCATGCTAGCCAAGCATCTCTCGCCGTAGTATCAATCTCAAATCCTGCATGGCGCATACGAAGTCGCGGGTGTCCACGTTCTTCAGAATAAGTGCCAGGCCCACCCCAATATTGTTCGAGGAATTTCTGTAAACGCCAAGCAGCGCCCTTCATATCACTTTCGGGGTACATCGGACGCAAGATCGGATTAGTTTCCACCCGTGCATAGAATCCAGAGACGAGTTCAACGAAAAACTCTTCTCCGCCGATCTCATCGTAAAAAGTGCTCATGCCATAAATTCTTTAAGAAACTCGCGTTCTATATCTGTGAGAGGCCGAGATTTCTTTGTATCAAGAGAAACTGCAACCTGAACTGTCTTTACTCGTGCATGCACAATGCCATGTGAGCTTATTTCGTAGATCAGAGTAAATGATGAATTACCTACTGAATCAACCCACAAGTACAGATCAACAAATGTGCCCCCTTCGTAAATTGGCAGAATAAAATCAACTTCAGCACGAGCAACAACCATTTCAACAATTGTTGGTTTCTTCTCGCGCTTAGCAGATTCAAACCAAGACCACTGAAAGCGCGCCTCTTGGGCATAGGTTAAGTACTTGGCATTGTTTACATGGCCAAATGCATCAATATCATCCCAACGAACGAATTGTTGATTGTGATATTTCATTAGCGTGTGAGCTTTCTATAGGTCGCGCGATGTGGACGAGCAGCCTCTGGTCCAAGGCGTTCAATTTTATTAGCCTCATACGATTCGAAGTTTCCTTCAAACCAGAACCACTTTGAATCACCCTCGTAGGCCAAAATGTGTGTTGTGATGCGGTCCAAGAACCAACGATCGTGAGAGATCACAACGGCGCACCCTGGAAATTCCAGTAGAGCGTTTTCAAGTGAGCCAAGGGTTTCCACATCAAGATCGTTCGTTGGCTCATCAAGAAGCAATAAGTTTCCACCCTGCTTGAGAGTCATCGCAAGGTTGAGGCGGTTGCGTTCTCCACCTGATAGAACACCGGCAGCTTTCTGTTGGTCAGGACCCTTAAATCCAAATGCTGCAACGTATGCACGCGATGGCATTTCAACCTGTCCGACCTTCATGAAATCAAGGCCATCAGAGACGACTTCCCACAATGATTTCTTCGGATCGATTCCACCACGTGATTGATCTACGTAGGAAATCTTGACTGTCTCACCGATTTTTACGTTTCCCGAATCTGGTGACTCAAGACCAAGAATTGTTTTAAAGAGAGTGGTCTTTCCAGCACCGTTAGGACCAATGACGCCAACGATTCCATTGCGTGGCAGGGTAAATGAGAGATCGTCAATGAGAACACGATCACCGAATCCTTTAACAAGATTTTCAACTTCAACGACAACATTTCCAAGGCGCGGGCCAGGTGGAATTTGAATCTCTTCGAAATCGAGTTTGCGCATCTTGTCCGCCTCAGCAGCCATCTCTTCATAGCGAGCAAGGCGTGCCTTAGATTTAACCTGACGCCCCTTAGCGTTCTGTCTGACCCATTCGAGCTCTTCGGTAAGGCGCTTCGCGCGCTTGGCATCTTTCTGTCCCTCAACTTTAAGGCGCGCTGCTTTAGTCTCAAGGTATGTTGAGTAATTACCTTCGTATGGATATGCGCGACCGCGATCGAGTTCGAGAATCCATTCTGCGACGTTATCCAAGAAGTATCTATCGTGCGTGATCGCTACAACTGCGCCCGGATATTTCTGCAAGTGCTGTTCGAGCCATAAGACAGATTCGGCATCAAGGTGATTTGTCGGCTCGTCAAGAAGTAATAGATCAGGAGCCTCAAGTAATAACTTGCACAAGGCGACGCGACGTTTCTCTCCACCTGATAGCACGCTGACATCGGCATCTCCTGGCGGGCAACGAAGAGCATCCATCGCCTGCTCGAGCTGTGAATCAATCTCCCAGGCATTGCGATGATCGAGTTGCTCTTGCAACGTTCCCATCTCTGCCAATAACTTATCGTAGTCAGCATCAGGGCTTGCCATCTCTTCCGAGATCGCATTAAAGCGTGCCAACATATCCATCGTCTCGCGCACACCATCTTGCACATTTTCCAAAACGCTACGTGTCTCATCGAGTTTTGGCTCTTGCAGCAAAATTCCGACGGTATATCCAGGTGAAAGATAGGCCTCACCATTTGATGGCTGTTGCAAGCCGGCCATGATCTGCAGAACAGTTGATTTACCCGCACCATTGGGCCCAACAACACCGATCTTGGCACCGGGTAGGAACATTAAGGTGACATCATCCAAAATGACCTTCTCACCATGCGCTTTACGCGTCTTTTTCATCGTGTAAATGAATTCAGCCATTGTCACACCTTAATAGTTGAGCCGTTAGAATAGTAATCATAACGACACCTACAGGCGCCTGTAGCTCAGTCGGATAGAGCACCCGCCTTCTAAGCGGGTTGTCGCAGGTTCGATTCCTGCCAGGCGCGCTTTGTTCCCCACACTTAATGAATTACAAAAGAAAAGAACCCGGGGCGACCCTCGAGGCCCCGGGTTCTTTTCTTTTGCTTATTTACTTATTGGCACGTGCAATCAGTGCTTTCGCCTTTGCAAGGAAGGTTCCCTCAACAACGATGAAGCCTGTATCTGCAGCCGGGAGTGTGCACTCGGGGGAGAGAATATATTTCGCGAGTTCAACAATCGCCTTACCCTTTTCTTTATCTTCATATGACGTCTCTAGAAGCATGTAACTAATGATTCCAAGTGTGTAAGCACCCGGAACCTTTGTCTGATAATCATATGTAACGATTCCCTGCTCGTTTTGCTTTGCCTCGCCTAGGAATGCTGATGTTGCCGCAGAATCAGGAAGTGTATAGTTTCCAGATGCATTTCCGATGTGGGCTGCACGCAATCCAAATGAAGTGCCCCACTGCTTTTCAGCGTATGTGATTGAGTACTTGGTACGAGCAGACAGTGTTGCGACACCCTGTGAACCGTTAGCGCCGACGATTCGACCGATATTGCCAGGGGCATTTAGATTTCCTGGGAAAGCGGTGGTGAATGCATCATTTTTTGGCTTTGTCCAGACAGTTGGTGCAACACCGTTTAACCAAGAGGTGAAGTTACTTGACGTGCCAGATGTATCTGAGCGGAAGATTACCTTGATTGGTTGATTTGGAAGAGTGTAACGAACACGCTTGGTAGCCTTACGTAAAACTTTTGGATCACCCTTTTTATCTAAGACAACATTTCCAGTGCTAGTCTTCCTATAAATAACCGTAGGAATAGAGCGGTTGTTATCTGCACGGATAGCTGGATCATTCCAACGAGTAATGTCACCAGAGAAAATTTTAGCAACTGTTGTTGGGGAAAGATAAATCTCTTTGTTAGCTGGAAGATTTACAAGAACAGCAATTGGCGCTGCAATGATAGGTGCGTGAAATATTGTTGAGCGCTTTTTGGCACCAGTGTGGGCTGAGTCAGAGAACCAGAAATCACCGATTTTGTTATCTGAGTTATTCTTTCCTGTACCCGAACCTGTGGATGTATACACATACGAGTGTCCAGTCTTCTTTGCAAAACCTGCCTTGCAGGCCTCAATGATTGGAACAGCGAATGATGCACCAGAGCCTGCTAGATCAACTGCATGTGCTGGCTGAGCAGACGAAACCGCGATAATGCCGGCGACTGCAAAAGCTTTAACCTTTACGGATAATTTCATTTGATACCTCTCGTGATAGGAACTTCCTTCACGACCCACCATATTTTCGATCCGTTAACCAACAGGAAGTATCAGGTGAACAGATTGCATACCTTCGGTGAAGAAATGGAGTTAACCAAAACGCCCTGTCACATAATCTTCCGTGCGCTGATCCTCTGGTGATGAGAAAATCTTGTTAGTGGGCGCCGTTTCAACCATCACCCCTGGCCCTCCATCTGAAAGGAAGAATGCCGTGTAATCGGATACTCGCGCGGCCTGCTGCATATTGTGTGTAACAATTACGATCGTCATCGTCTTAGCCAGTTCTGAGATTGTCTCTTCAATCCTAAAGGTTGACCCTGGATCTAGCGCTGAACAAGGCTCATCCATGAGAAGCACTTGAGGCTCCACAGCTAGGGCGCGAGCGATACAGAGACGCTGTTGCTGACCTCCCGATAGAGCACCACCATGTTCTCCCAAGCGATCCTTAACTTCACTCCACAATCCGGCGCGAACTAGACAGGATTCCAAGAGATCATCGGTATTGCTGCGCTTGAGCTGCGCCAATTTCAGACCAGAGAGAACATTTTCTCCAATTGTCATCGATGGAAATGGGTTTGGCTTTTGGAAAACCATTCCTACCCGCAATCGAATCTTTGTTACATCTGTCCCTGACTCATAAATATCTTTTCCATCAAGAAGCACTTGTCCTGCCAGCGCTGCTGTTGGGATAAATTCATGCATACGATTTAAGGTTCTAATAAAGGTTGACTTACCGCACCCTGATGGTCCAATGAGGGCGGTGACAGTGCCAGCGGCAAAATCAAGTGATACATCAGAGAGAACATGTTTCTTCCCAAACCACGCGTGAACACCTCGGGTCTCAAGCCCAGTGCCGAGCAGATTGGTTCCAGGTACACGTTGTGTTCGATTACCCGCAACTGAGGCTAGTGATGATGGGGTAGTTTGCATTTTCTTCTCCATGTCCATGTTGTCGTTAGAAGTCTCTTCTGAGCTCATGATTAATTAACCCTTCGTCCAGAAAAATATCGCGCAAGAACGAATAAAGAGACGATCAAGACCAATAGGACGAGCATTCCACCCCACGCCCTTGCATAAGCCTCTTGAGTTCCGCCCGTTAAAAAAGCCTTCCAAATGTAGAACGGTAGAGATCCCATGGCCCCGGATGTTGGATTTAAATTGAGGGCATCCGCGCCGCCAGAGACAAGTAGCAAAGGTGCCGTCTCACCGATTACTCGGGCGACTCCCAAGATGATGGCAGTTACCAACCCGCTCCTGGCGGCAGGAACAACTACTCCAGCGACTGCGCGCCACTGTGTTGCCCCTAGAGCAACTCCAGCTTCGCGGAGCTCATTAGGAATAAGAAGGAGCATCTCTTCCGCTGTTCGCGCAATCGTTGGGATCATCAGAATGCACAGGGCTAAAGAAGCCATAAGACCAGTCTGCTCTTGTGTTACCGGAATGATGAGAATTGAAAGAATAAATAAGCCCGCAACAATCGAGGGCACACCACTCATGGCTTGGACCAAGAACTTAATTGGGCGCGTCAAAGTGCCACGTATTTCGGTGAGATAGAGAGCGGTGAGAAGACCGATGGGGAAACTGATAATGAGAGCAACGCCGACGATAATGAGGGTGCCAAGAAGAGCGTGGAGAAGTCCGCCAGAATCGACGGGATCATTTACCGATGCCTGAGTCATATCTTCGGTAAAGATTCCAAAGGAAATACCCCCGTAACCTCTGATCACAACTGTCGAAACGATACTTGCAATTGGGATCAAGGTCAGAGTGATGCCAAGAAGTGCGAAACTATTGAGAAGAGAATCTTTCGCAGCTGCTAAATCGCGCAAACGTAGTTGCTGGATGAAAATGAGAAGTGCGGCGAAGAAGAAGAATGAAACCGCAAAACCGAGCTTTCCGCTGAGCCCTGTTGTTTTAACAACTATCCCAGCCAGGATTGCACCAAGGGCAATGAGTGATCCGGTAGCGATTCGCTGCTGTGGCGAGACGGCCCACGGAGTTTGTGGGGTAGGGATTGCTGATTGCGTCATCGTCCCTTCTTTCCAAACCTATTAATTAATACATCAGAGAGTGCATTTACTGTAAGAGTTAAGAGGAAGAGCACGAGGCCGGCAGCCATCAGAGCATCTACTTCATCAGGACCTGCCTCACCAAATTTTAACAAAATCAAGGATGCTACGTTTCCGCCCGCCCCAAAAAGTATTTGCCAGTTGATCTGATAGACAACATTTAAGACGGTGTAGACAGCGACGGTCTCCCCCATGGCTCTGCCTAAGCCGAGCATTGCACCACCGACGATGCCGCCTCGGCCGTATGGGATCACAACAGCGCGAATCATCGCTAACTTGGATGCACCCAACGCATATGCTGCTTGAATTCGATCTAAAGGAGTTTGGTCAAAGACTTCGCGTGAAATAGCTGTCACGATCGGAATAATCATCACCGCTAAGACAAGCCCGGCAATAAATGGCGAGCGCTCGAAAAATGGTGCTGGCACATCAAATAATGGAATAAAACCTAAATACTTATTGATCAGCTTTGCCCAATACTCTGCACTAGCCATAAAAACAATAAAGGCCCAGAAACCAAAGAGCAACGAAGGAAATGCCGCCATTAAGTCAATGACCGAGATAAGAAATTTCTTCACCGGTCCACGTGCATAAAAAGTAAGATAGAGCGCACTGAGAACCGCAATTGGAACTCCAACAATGATTGCGATAAATGCGCCGATAAAAGTACCTACGAGCATCGCGCCAATTCCAAAGGTACTCGACTCGATTTTTCCTTCACCATCTTGTAGAACTTCCCACCGTGACTCAGTCAGGAACGACCACTGTTCTTCGCGCAGAACGCTAAATCCCTTAAGAGAGAGAAAGAAGGCAATCAAACCGAGGATTACGAGTGATGACATTCCCCCAGCAGTTACGATGAAGCGGAAAACTTGATCAGAACGACGCGGCTTCGTCGTAATCTCGCGGGCGGCAGGTATTGAACTTTGAGCACCTAGGGTCTGGGTCACGCGCATACTCTTGCCGCAGACGGCGGAGAGTGCACGGATAGAAGGTGAACAGAAGGTGAACACATCCTGAATTCACGCGGTGAGGACTTCACCCCCTAAACTGCGCGACATGGCGACCGAACTCCCCCATCTGATCTGGATAGATTGTGAAATGACGGGGCTATCCCTTGAATCAGATGTCTTGGTCGAGATCGCCGTCCTTGTCACCGACTCTGACCTAAATCAGATCGGTGAAGGCATTAACCTTGTTATTAAGGCCACCCCTGAACAGCTTGGCGTCATGAACGAGGTTGTCACCAAGATGCATACCGACTCGGGGCTAATCACCGAGATCCCTAACGGCATCACTGTTGAAGCGGCTGAAGATGCGATCTTGGCCTACCTCGAATCCACCGGGACGACCCCAGGGAAATCACCGCTGGCAGGAAATTCTGTCAGCGTTGATCGTAATTTCATCACCCGCGATATGCCGCGCTTAACTAAGTACCTGCACTACCGCACCGTCGATGTTTCGAGCATCAAAGAACTCGCTCGCCGTTGGTATCCCAAGATCTATTTCGCCGCCCCCGCCAAGACTGGCAACCATCGCGCACTCGGCGATATCCAAGATTCGATCGAAGAGTTGAAGTATTACCGCACCACCGTCTTCATCGACCCGCTAAACCCAGGGCAAAATCCCCCTGCGGAAAAGGTAGACTAGCCCCGCACAGCACATGGTGGGCGTAGCTCAGCTGGTAGAGCACTCGGTTGTGGTCCGAGATGTCGCGGGTTCGAGCCCCGTCGTTCACCCCAAGTTTAAGCAGAACCTTCAGCCCTGCACCATCTAAAGAAAGTGGCGCCACAATGATCTTCGATGTTGTCGTTGAAATCCCTGCTGGATCTCGCAACAAATACGAGATCGATCACAACACCGGCGAAGTTCGCCTCGACCGCATGCTCTTTACCGCAACCCGTTTTCCACACGACTACGGCTTCGTTAAGAACACACTTTCCAATGACGGCGACCCACTCGATGCACTAATCATGCTCGATGAACCCACATTTCCAGGGTGCGTTGTTTCATGCCGCGTTATCGGAATGTTTCGTATGACCGATGAAAAAGGTGGCGATGACAAACTCTTGTGCGTTGCTGCCGGTGATATTCGTAAGTCAAACCTTAAGGACTTAGCAGATGTCCCAATCTATGAATTAGATGAAATCAAGCACTTCTTTGAAGTCTACAAAACTCTCGAACCAGGTAAAGAAGTACACGGCGGTGACTGGGTCGGACACGATGCAGCAGAATTAGAAATCAACGCCTCATACAAGCGTTTTAAAGATAACCACTAACGCTTACTTTTCTGGTAATACCTGCTTAGGGCATGTGTTCAGTATGCGTGTCATTGCATCTTTCTCGGGCGGTGTAACCCATAGCGAATACTTAACCTTCACTGCAATCTGCTGAGCCACGTAGGCGCATCTAAATTTCTTCAGCGGCGGCAGCCAGGTCGCAGCATCGCCATCTCTCTTTTGTGCATTGAGTCTTCCCTTTACCGCAAAGAGATTCATCGGATCATTGGCAAGGGCTGTGCGCTGGGCCAGGGTTAAATTAAATGCGCCTGTCTGCCAAGAGTTTGATAGCGCCACAACGTGATCGATTTGTACTTCCATACTCGTGATATTTCCACGGACGAAATTGATAGTCTCCCCCGAATATCTATCAGCCAAGATTCCACTTAAGACAACGCAATTACGAGTCTTTTCTTTGTAGATAACCTCTGCTAGGTCACGCTTTAAAATATCGTTGCGTGTATCGCAACCATTTCGATCAACATCGGCCCATCTCTGTCCAAACTCCGAGCGCACATATCCTGTCTTCGGAGCTCTTCCCTTCACTGCCAAGGTAGCCAGCACTTCAACTGCAGATACCTCAACTGCTGCCTTTACTGGCGCAGCTTGCGCCGTCGACATAATTCCTCCAGCAAAAACTGCACCGATTAGGGCTATGGTTAGCCTGATCTCCCAGCGACTCATATCTCAATCATTACGCGTGGCAGGTGGCAAAACAAGGTCAAACACACTGATAGGGTCTGATCTGCATTCAGCGGTGAAAACCAATGTATGCCCCGGGTTGTTAGCTCAGTTGGTAGAGCAGGTGACTCTTAATCACCGGGTCGGGGGT
>JAFMBT010000021.1 GCA_017858325.1 Candidatus Planktophila sp.
ATTCATTAGCTTCAACAATAGCAATCGATGTGACAGGTCCTTGTTTAACAGTTGCAGCCATCGCTGCTCCTTGTCCAACAGGTGCCAAAACAACTGCGCACACATCTCCCATGCGAGCACCTACTGTTGCAAGCTCTGCAGTGGTTTTTGTCGCTACTCCACCTTGGAAATCGGCAAGAATAATTACTGTGCTCATATCAGCTTCTTCTCTGCTAGGAATGTTGCAAGTGCGCTTCCACCATCACCACTATCAGTAACGATCACACCTGCACTACGGGCTGGGCGAAGTGCTGAATCTTTTACTTCAGACCATGCACTTACTGGAGTAACACCAACGGTTGCAAGATCACGGGTTTCAATTGTTTTTTTCTTCGCAGCCATAATTCCTTTAAATGATGGATAACGTGGCTCATTAATCTTTTCAACGACGCTGACGACTGCAGGTAGTGTTGCTTTGATCTGGTCCACGCCTGCTTCTGTCACGCGTGTAATTGAAATCGTTGCTGCGCCAGGATCAACTTCGACCTTGCTAGCAAAGGTCATCTGTGCCCATCCCAATCGCGCAGAGAGCATCGCAGGGACAACGCTCATGCGAGCATCGGTTGACTCTGTTCCGCAGATAACAAGATCAAAGCCTCCATCTACAATGGTCTTTGCAAGGACAGCAGATGTTGCAAGTGCATCTGATCCGGCGAGCGCACTATCTGAAATAAGAATTGCATCATTTGCACCCATGGAAAGTGCTTTGCGAACTGCTTCGCTAGCACGCTCTGGTCCCATCGTGATGATAGTAATTGTGTGTGGACCGCCTTCATCGTTTCCGCCATGAGCTTCAACGATACGCAGCGCTTCTTCCACTGCATACTCATCTAGATCGTTAAGAACTGCATCAACGCCCTCACGATCAAGACGCGAATCAATCATTTTCTTCTCAGCCCATGAATCGGGAACTTGCTTTACGCATACGGCAATCTTCATGGAGGAAAGGTTACTGATCAGTAGGGCGATTCACAATCTGAAAATAAGGTGAGATAAATTTTTTCCCGATACGGGCTCCCTTTACCAATTAAGATATATGCGTGCTCGCACTAGTTGCTCCAGGTCAAGGTTCTCAAACTCCAGGGATGCTTACTCCGTGGATTAGCGATTCTGACTCTCGCCAACTCTTGGCCACATGGTCAGAGGCGATTGATCTCGACCTGATTCACCTTGGAACGCAGGCAGATGCCGACGAGATTCGCGATACCGCCAACGCCCAGCCACTGATCGTTGCCGCAGGTCTA
The DNA here is from genome assembly GCA_017858325.1 of Candidatus Planktophila sp. Lineage (GTDB taxonomy): Bacteria > Actinomycetota > Actinomycetes > Nanopelagicales > Nanopelagicaceae > Planktophila. The sequence goes on from JAFMBT010000021.1 coordinate 1,284, forward strand.
CTTAGCGCTCGAGCCCTTGGTGTCGATAATGACGCTGCATTTATGGCCGGACATTCGGTGGGCGAGATTACCGCCGCTGCCATTGCTGGAGTTTTTTCGGAAAGTGATGCACTGCGTCTTGTCCGCACGCGCGGTGTCGAGATGGCAAAAGCTGCTATCGGCAGCGAATCAGGAATGAGCGCCGTACTCGGTGGAGTTCGAGAAGATGTTTTGCAAGCAATTGCAGATGCCGGGCTAGTAGCGGCAAATGACAATGGCGGAGGACAGATTGTTGCAGCAGGTGACTTGCGCGCACTTTCGACCTTAGCGCCTGAAGGTGCACGAGTGCGGCCACTGCAAGTCTCGGGTGCATTCCATACAGATTTTATGAAGCCAGCCATTGAGGGCTTTAAGGCATTTGCCGCCGGACTTGTAGTGCACGATGCAAAGGTTGGGCTTGTCTCAAATAAAGATGGTGCTGTCCTTCTCTCGGGAGAGAGGATTTTGAACCGAATCATCGAGCAGGTTGCAAACCCCGTTCGTTGGGATCTCTGCATGTCATCGATGGAATCAAGCGGCGTCACACGAGCAATCGAAATTGTGCCAGCTGGAACTCTTGTTGGTTTGCTCAAACGCGGTGCACCACATATTTCAAGTTTTGCACTCAAGTCTCCAGATGACCTAGATAACGCAAGAACATTTGCAAGGATGAAGGGTTAGATAATGGCGATCAAAATAAAGATGGGTTCTCATTCTCGGATCCTCTCCGTTGGTTCTTACCGACCTAAGAAGTTGGTAATGAATTCAGAGATAGTCGACCGTATTGAATCTAGTGACGAATGGATTCAACAGCGCACCGGAATTCAATCGCGACGATTTGCAGGCGATGAAGAATCAGTCGTTGATATGTCGTGCTGGGCAGCGCAATCTGCGATTGAACGCGCAGGATTAACAGCGGCTGATATCGACACCGTTATTGTTGCAACAATTACCTTTCCGCATCAGGCGCCGAGCGCATCCACCGCCATCATCGAACGTCTTGGAAATCCCACTGCGGCAGCATTTGATCTCAGCGCAGCATGTGCCGGCTTTACATATGGAATAGCCATGGCGCATGACTTTATCTTTGCTGGAACATCAAAAAATGTGCTTGTTATCGGCGTTGAAAAACTCTCAGACTTCACCGATCCCGATGATCGCGCCACCGCCTTTATCTTCGCCGACGGTGCTGGCGCTGTTGTTATTGGTCAATCTGAAACACCTGGAATTGGACCCGTTGCATGGGGCTCTGATGCGCTAAACCGTGATGCAATTACGATGGATCCACCGTGGACTCTGATGCGAAATGCAGAACAGAAAAGTGTGGCAGGTATTGATTGGCCAAATATTTCTCAAGAAGGTCAGAAGGTTTTTCGGTGGGCTGTTTATGCAGTCAGTAAAGCCGCGCTAGAGGCAATTGAGCAAGCGGGCCTGACTGTTAACGATATTGATGTCTTTATTCCGCATCAAGCCAACATGCGTATCATCGAAACGATGGTAAAAGAGATGAAGTTACCCGCCACTACTGTTATTGCAGATGATGTTCGAATAAATGGAAATACATCGGCAGCATCTATTCCACTTGCTATGGATATTCTTTTGACTGACCGCCCCGAATTACATGGTAAGACCGCCCTCATTATTGGATATGGTGCAGGGCTGGTTTATGCTGGCCAGGTTGTGGAGCTCCCACCAAAACCATAAATTTTTACTATATCCCCTGTAATTACTCGAGAGTAAGGCCAGGAATCAGAGAGAATATCCACTTGAATCAGAGAGTAGAAAAGGGAAATAAATATGGCGCTATCACCGGCTGATGTACTTGCTGGACTTAAAGAGATCGTGGAAGAAGTTGCTGGAGTTTCAGCATCACAGATCGAACTTGATAAGAACTTCACGGAAGACCTAGATGTTGATTCACTGAGCATGGTCGAAGTTGTCGTGGCAGCAGAAGAGCGTTTCGGTATAAAAATTCCTGATGATGCTGTGACAGATCTAGCAACTGTCGGCGATGCTGTGAACTTCATCGTTAACGCAGCTAAGTAAATACTCGCGATATAGAAATTTTTTGCCATGAAGCGTCGCGTCGTTGTCACAGGTCTCGGGGCCACAACTCCCCTGGGCTCTGACGTTGACTCAACATGGGCAGCCCTCATTACAGGTAAAAGTGGCGTCCGTCTTCTTACTGAAGAATGGCGCGAATTATTACCGGTGCACTTTGCCGCTCGTGTACATACTGAACCTACCGAACAGATGGAGCGCGTTGAGATGCGCCGTCTGGATCGCTCTGAACAATTTGCACTCATCGCATCTCGTGAAGCGTGGAAGGATGCTGGCTCACCTGATGTAGATAAAGAGCGTCTTGGCGTGGTTATCGCCTCCGGTATCGGTGGTGTCATCACGTTGTTAGACCAATTCGATAATCTGAAAGAGAAAGGTGCGCGAGGAGTAAGCCCGCATACCGTTCCGATGTTGATGCCTAATGGCCCAGCTGCAAACGTTGGTCTTGAGTTACAGGCCAAGGCGGGAGTGCACACACCAGTGAGTGCATGCGCATCTGGCGCTGAAGCAGTTGGATATGCACTTGAAATGATTCGCAGTAACCGCGCTGATCTAATCGTCAGTGGTGGAGTCGAAGCAGCAATACATCAATTACCCATGGCTGGATTTGCAGCGATGAAAGCACTATCGACGCGCAACGATGCACCAGAGCGCGCATCGCGACCCTATGATCGCGATCGCGATGGTTTTGTCCTCGGAGAAGGTGGCGGAATACTGATCCTTGAAGAGTACGAGCATGCAAAAGCACGGGGTGCGAAAATTTACTGCGAACTTGTGGGTCAGGGCCTTAGTTCAGATGGTTATCACATTGCCGCTCCAGATCCTGAAGGTGCTGGGGTGCAGCGAGCAATTAAATTCGCCTTAGCCGATGCCAATCTTTCAACCAAAGACATCGTGCACTTGAACGCCCACGCAACATCAACTCCTGCAGGCGACGTTGCAGAAGCGCATGCACTTCGTTTAGCTTTGGGAATAGATGCTGATCATGTTGCAGTTTCTGCGACAAAATCTATGACAGGTCATCTACTAGGTGGTGCTGGCGCGATTGAATCTGTCTTTATTGTTAAAGCACTTCAGGAAAGACTTGCACCACCAACTATTAATATTGAAAATCTTGATTCTGCAGTAACCATTGATGTGGTTCGCGATAAAGCGCGCGTGCTTCCTGCCGGGCAGATTGCAGCGCTCAATGACTCATTTGGATTTGGCGGTCACAACGTTGTACTGGCCTTTGCCAGTATTTAAATTTACTTTTTATATCGCCCGAAGTGCAATCGCCTCTTCGAACTCGACTCCACGGAAAGGTTCGAGTGCTAACTCCCAAGCGGTCCCCAGAAGTCTCTCAATTTCCTCACGTAAAGACTCTTCATCAAAACTTTTTTTCAACCCTTGTAGCAATAAATCTTCTGAAATTGAGATAGAGCCCAACTCGTCAATGCTGCTGCGATGCAATCCCAGTTCGGGAACGAATCTAAAGAACTCTCCACCCGTTTCGCTCTCTTCGCGTACTTCAAAACGAAGATAGTGCCACGCCTTCAGTGCTGTTGTAATTTTCGCCGCTGTACCTTTGCGATCGCGAAACTCAACGGTTGTACGAAAAGTCCCCGCTGTCTTTGGTTGACTCTTCCATTCAAGTGCGAGCCAATTTCCAAGGATGGTTTGAAGGCCCCACTCGATGTGTGGGCGGAGGGCGGCAGGTGCGCTATGAATAACAAGAAAGCCGTTGACATGCGATTTAGATGCAGCGGAACGATTGGAAGAAGCGATCGCTTCCATAACAAACTCCTAGCAAGGCACGCGATGTGGGTGGATTTGCGCGACCTTCCCCGATCGGCAACACCAATTCCCGCAATCAAGCACGAGCTAGTAGATATATGGTGGCACGAGCCTTGGAAAAGGTAAAGGTGAGGTATTGGTGTCGGTCAAAATAGGGTTAGACTTGGCCCTAGTCGGACGCTTAATCAGGACCCGTTTCATGGCAGTAGTCATTGCTCGGTATCGCTGGCGCAAGAGGAAGACCGTGTTTGAGGATTTCTCACACACCCACATATCGAAGGAATAGTAAAACATGGCAACAGGTACAGTTAAGTGGTTCAACTCTGAAAAGGGATTCGGTTTCATTGCAGTTGATGGTGGCGGACAAGATGTATTCGTTCACTACTCAGCAATCCAAGGAAACGGTTACAAGAGCCTTGAAGAGGGTCAGTCAGTTTCATTCGAGGTCGTACAGGGTCCAAAGGGTCCTCAGGCCGATGCAGTGAACGCTAACTAATAACACCGCTAGCTTTACAAGAAAGCCCCGCACATTGTGCGGGGCTTTCTTCTTTCCTACTTCTTTCTTTGGCTACTTCTTTGGCTCGGGTGGAATTTCGCCCATCTTCAACTTCGCCACTTCTACTTTCTTTGCCGGTGATTTATCTTTACCAGCTTTCCACGCATCTAAATATTTCCACGGATGAACTACGCCGCGACGAACCCACCAAGTTTCTGGTGGTGTTGGCCAAGAAATTCCAAAGTGTAAATGTGGCGAAGTGCCGCGTGCACTTCCGGTAGATCCCACTGAACCAAGTCGCTGTCCCGCCTTTACGACAACTCCGGGCTCAATTCTTTTATTAACGCGAAGTAGATGTGATCCGTAATATCGCACTCCATCAACGCCGATGAGTGAAACTGATAATCCACCACGAGTAAGTCCGGCGTTTACCTTCCCAGACCATGTATCAATGCGACTGACTTCATCAATCACACCATCTATTGGGGCGACAAATGCACATCCTGCCTTTGAGAGAATATCTGTTGCAGCATAATCATGATGTGCGCGGGCATAGTCAACTTCGCAGCCTCTCACTGGAAATCTATAGACGGGCGCTGCTTGGGCGCTGATAGGGGCAAGACAAGTAAGAAAGAGTGCAAGGGAAATAGCAACGCGAATTTTCATACCCTTAGGTTAGTGCGTTGCGATCAAGTTTTGCGGTAACTGCCATATGAGGGACAGTGAGCGCCCACACAACTACGAGAGCCATCCAGAAGAAATCATCGTTAAATTCTTGACCACGAATTGCAAGAATTGCTGCAATAAAAAAAGTTCCTACTAGCGCTGGGATACCTGGAATCACGGCCCTAAGAAAAGCTGATCGAGTATTTCCTGCTACATATGCGCGCTGCGAAGTTTCTAGTGAAAGAGTCAGGCGAGCGGTATGTCTCATCGCATGCCAACACCCAAAATAGAGTGCAAATGCAATGAGAGGAGGAGTAAGAAGAGCTAAAGCAAGTAATAATCCAATGTCAGCTGCATCTCGAATTCGCTTCCTGACAATTAGCCTGGCAATCGAGATACAGGCGATCGTGATCACCACTGTGAGAATTTCCTGGTCATACCCTTGGTGCCAATTAATAAGTGATGGATTTACCTGAGCTAGCGCATCTGTACTAGCGCTATTTACCAGCGGGATCAGAACCGGGATTGAACCAGCGCTCACCGCATAGATAGCGCGAGGAAGTCGCACCGCTACTGGCCGCCTGCGATCAAGTTCGCTAATAAAGGCGGCATCTCCGATTCCAAAATGCACAGCGCTCATAACTAATACAAAGACAAATCCCACAACGTTAAAATTTAATATCGCGACGACAGCCACTATTGCGACCAAAACATAGATGGCAATAAAGCAAGCCATTACAATCGGGCGTGATTTTGGCAAGGTCACAAGGTGATCGAGCGCCCCATGTGGGATACCTATCGCTAGGGCAACGATCGCAATGACGACCTGCCATTGCATAGAATTTTCTCCCAATACTTGCGAAAAGATCAACGAAAGGATTATTCCTGCGAGGATTGCGAAACTCGAAAAACTCCTGATGCCTTCGAAGAGTTTTACCTCACCGGATTTCATGTCAGACCCCCTCGTTACCAACCCTACCAAAGGGGTTTATGAGAAGATTCAGCGTGGCAAAATTTGGATACATGGCGATGCTCGCCTTCACTGTCTGTGGTTCGTTCTGGCTAGAAATCGTCTTTAAGACCAGCGTGCTACGTCGGTGGAAGCGAGTTCTCATCAGCGTCCTACCAGTGAGTCTTATTTTTGTTATCTGGGATGCCTACGCAATCTCCCAAGGTCATTGGTTTTTTAATCCAGAGTTAACGCTCGGAATTTATGGTCCACTCAGCATTCCGTTGGAAGAGTACCTATTTTTTATCATCGTTCCGATGGCTGCAATTTTAACCATCGAAGGTGTAACAACTGTCAAACCTCATCTGCGCGAGAAAGAATTTGGGAAGGATGAGAAATGACCTATAGCGATCTTGCAATAGCCGCTGTTCTCATCGCCGTGATGATTGATTTATTCATCTTCAAGAATTCACTACTCACTCGAGTGGCTTTCTGGCTCTCTTACTCAATTATTCTCACCTTTCAATTAATCACGAATTGGTGGCTGACCCACGAACGGGCAGATGGGCAAGCGATCGTGATGTATGACCCCAATACAATTATTGGCACTCGCATCGCCGCTGCCCCGCTTGAAGATCTTCTCTTTGGCTTCGCCCTCATCCTCTCCACCATGGGCCTCTGGGAATTCTGGGGCCGGCGCGGATTCCAGCGGGAGAAAATCACAAAGGGGAAAGTTGTAAAGGATTAAGTGCAGTAAAGTTCGATCAAGCCCCACACGGGACGGTAGCTCAGTTGGTTAGAGCCCCGAACTCATAATTCGGTCGTCGTCGGTTCAAGTCCGACTCGTCCCACCAGTTTTCGAAGTGAATTGCGCCGCTTACGCATTCTGTCTGCATACGCAAATCATTTGCAACTTTTCATTCATTAATTGATGTGATTAAGTTCGCGTGTTCACGAGTCCTACGTACTAGCCCCGGCTTAGTAGGCGGCAACCCTCCAACGCGGTGGGGTGCTCCGGGTGACGAACTGGTCAGGAAACTGATACGCGGGAGCGATCACTTTGTGATTGCTTGCTTCGTTACAGATAAATGACACCTACTGCGATGGAGAAAAAATGTCTAACAACTGGTCTTTCGAAACTCTGCAAATTCATGCAGGACAAACGCCTGATCCAACAACAGGTGCTCGCGCATTGCCGCTGTATCAAACAACTGCGTATCAATTCCGCGATACAAAACATGCGGCTGATCTCTTCTCACTAGCCGAACTTGGAAATATATACACCCGAATCATGAATCCAACACAGGATGCTGTTGAACAACGTATTGCAGCCCTTGAGGGAGGCGTTGCGGCTCTCCTACTTGCTTCCGGTTCTGCAGCAACAACATTTGCAGTTCTAAACGTTGCAGAAGCCGGCGATCACATTGTATCCAGCCCAAGCCTTTATGGTGGAACTTATAACTTGTTTCATTACACGCTTCCAAAGTTTGGAGTAGAGGTTACATTTGTTGATGACGCAAGCAACCCAGAATCATGGCGTAAAGCTGTAAAGCCAAACACAAAGGCCTTCTTTGGCGAAACGATTGCGAATCCTAAAAATGAAATTCTAGATATTAAGATAGTTGCAGATATTGCACATGAGGTAGGTGTTCCCCTCATCGTTGATAACACTGTTGCTACACCTTATTTAATTAAGCCAATTGACTTTGGTGCAGATGTTGTAATTCATTCAGCAACAAAGTTCTTATCTGGACATGGCAACGCTGTGGTTGGTGCGATTGTTGATGCTGGAAAGTTTGACTACGCCCAAAACCCTGAAAAGTTCAAGGGATTTAACCAACCAGATCCTAGCTACAATGGAATTGTCTACTCACAGGCTTTAGGAGTTGGATCAGCATTTGGTGCGAACCTCTCTTATATCTTTAAGATTCGTCTGCAACTTCTTCGTGATATGGGAGCAGCGGTTGCACCATTTAATGCATGGTTGTTAGCTCAAGGTCTTGAGACTCTTTCACTGCGAATGGAGCGTCATGTTGAAAATGCAAAAGCCATTGCGAGCTGGCTTGAGTCTCATCCAAGTGTTGAGAAGGTTAATTACGCTGCACTGAACTCATCGCCGTGGAATGCGCTGGCAGAAAAATACGCACCTAAGGGTCCTGGTGCAGTTCTCTCTTTTGAACTAAAAGGCGGAATCGAGGCTGGTAAGAAATTTATCGAATCATTGAAGCTCTTTAGTCATGTGGCAAATATTGGAGACGTTCGCTCACTTGTAATTCATCCGGCATCAACAACCCACTCTCAACTCAGTGGAGCTGAACAACTTGAGGCAGGCGTGACTCCGGGTTTGGTTCGCTTGAGCCTTGGCTTGGAAAATATTGAAGATCTCAAAGGAGATCTAGAGATTGGTTTTGCTGGAGCCAAGAGTTAGAGCTCGATCATCCGAAAATCTATATTTTTTGGTGGACGAGTGCTGTGACGAACCTTTTCTCTGAGCTGATCGTCAACGGCTACCCCTAACCGCTGCGCTTCCAGAATTGCTTGATGCTCAAACCAGATAGCAACCAAGGTTGTCTCGCCCTCTCGAATCTGCGCAAAGGTGCGAGTGAATATTTTCGCCAAGAATTCGAAGTGACCTAGCTGTAGCGCAGCTTTGGCGGCGGCCAAATCTATTCGCTCACTTGGGACTCTTGTTGATAGAAGTTCTTCGTAAATTCTCCACAGCTCTTCATAGTTTTCTGCCTTAACTAATAACTGTAGGTACTCCTCATAAAATGCATCATGTAGTTTTGTGCCAAATATATCGATCGCTTCTTCATAAAGTGACAACGCGGACGACAGATTTTCGGCATCTCTTTCCGCAATAGCCAGATTACGTAACGCCCATGGAGATGGATTAAGTTGGAGAGATTTTTTCCAACTCTCGATTGCTTTTTCTCGTTCTCCAATTTCGTAGTGATAATTTCCAATGTGTAGCGCGCTCAACCAGTTTTGGGTGCTCTTTTCTAGCAGCGGCATCCACTCTCTCTGGACCATCCATGAGGTCGGGGTGCTTGTCACATCACGTTCTGGATAGGTGCCGGTATCAAGAAGTTCAATCCAATCGATGATCTGTAGCTTCTCTAACGGTTCAAATCGAAGCCCTGCTGGGATTTGATTCCCAGAACTCTCTCGCCTCTGCTCTTCTAGAAAACCCCAATTACTACCGTGAAAGAGAATCTCTTCTGGTCGCTTAGTGTTCAGTCTTTCAAATCGAAGGTTCTCACTTTCCAGTAAATTCTGCGGGATTGCCTCTTCTATCTGCTCTGCAACGTGCGCTTGAGCAGCTGACCATTCCGTATTCAACAGTTGCTGATTCTCTGATTTTTCAAAGCTACCGAAGAATTGTGTAAAGGTGATCTCAGAATTTGCCGGCATTTGATAACCATGGAGTTGAGTTGGGGCGAGCCCGGCTTGAAGTTCTAGGTATGGTGAAAAGTTGGGTGAGGATGAATCAGATAAAAACTCTTGCCAACCCCGCCCACCAACATGATTTCCCCAGCAAAACATCTTCTTGTATCGCAGCGTTGCGGTACTACGTTCATAAAACACGTGGCCATCCTCATAGAGAATCGACTCCCAGGGAAAGTTCATTGATATGGGATTTTGAAAGAAGTATTCATTGGCAAATGGAAAGTTCTGTGGAAATGAAAGGTCAGTGTCTGTAACCGTCGGCAGGTACGGCAACTTTCCGGTCCCGTAGCCAGCAAAGCCCTGATCCACGAAGATAACCTCATCTGTACTGCCGAATACTCGGGCTTTCGGAGTTTCGCGCACTGCAATATTTGTCCACCAGTACATTGGCGTGGTTTCAGATCGATCATTAATGATTCGGACATGCACCCTTAAATTTTTGGCTCCTGTTGGCAAGTGGCAATCAATAGCCCAATAAAAATTACGTGTTCTTTCATAATCATAAATCCTAATAAACTCATTACCAGCTTCATCGTTTAGTTTGGCGACATGAACAGGGGCACAAGTTCCAAATGTGTGGCCATACTGCCCCATGTTCCACTCGATGCCACCGGAAAACCAAGCGTTGAGAATAGAAAGATTGGCAAATTGCAGAATTGGATTAGTAAAGAGAAGTTCCTGCTCATTCTCTTTACTAAAAAGCGAATACAGTCGTCCACCTAGTCCAGGCAAAAAAGTCGCTCGCAAATATTCATTTTCAAGTACTACTGTCTCAATATCTTTTTGCGCCAATTCACGTGTGTATCTATCTTGCCAGCGATGTGGAAGATAAATCTCTCCAGTTTCATATCCCACTAAATGGGTCTGTTCTGCCGAGAACTCATTGAGGAACTTTACGGAGCGATCTCTTTTTTGATTTCGAAAAATTGGGAGCGGATTTTCACCTCCAAGTTCAGCGCCTTTGATTGATATCGTGGATGTGTGCACATTATTTTGTGCTTGCTTGTCCATAAGACAAGTCTAAGCGCCCCAAGTCAATCTGAGGCAAGGTATTTACATGTATCGCTTAATAGTTTAAATTCTCGACATGAAAATTACCAAGATCGAATGCCACGTTCTTCTAGATCCAGAGTATGACCCAGCGGCAACAAGTTCTGCTCAAGATGATCTCGTTGTGGAAGTACATACTGATGAGGGAATCGTTGGAATTGGTGAAACTGATCTAAACCCATGGATCGCACGTGAGTGTATTGAGGCACCTGGCACTCACACTATGGATCAAGGTCTTGGTTCTATGTTGCTTGGAGAGAACCCACTAGAGATCGAAAAGCTTTGGTGGAAGGCATACCAAGCGACTGCAATGACTGGTAGACGTGGCGCTTTGATTAATGCACTAGGTGCTATAGATATGGCACTTTGGGATATTGCAGGAAAAGTGGCGAATAAACCAGTGTGGCAATTGTTAGCTGAAAAATCACGAGAACACCTTGGTGCTTACGCTTCCCTTCAACCCGAAGTTGGTTCTTTTGATGCCTACATCTCATCAATGGTGAAGTGGGCTCATTCTGCAAAAGAGATGGGCTTTAGAGCAGCTAAATTAGAGACAACTTTCTCTGGACCTTATGCAAATATGGGAATTAGAGAAGATGATGAAAAAATGACTGAAGTCATTAAGGCGGTCAGGAACGCAGTAGGTCCAGATTTCACTCTCATGGTCGATGTTCAATATGCCTTTGATTCGGTTGAGCGTGCGATAAAAACTATAAATACATGGCAAGAGTTCGATCTATTCTTTGTAGAAACTCCACTCTGGGTAGATGACCTTGAAGGTTTATCAAAATTAGTAGCCGCTACTCCGATTAAAATTGCTTCAGGTGAATGGTTGAGTACTCGGTATGAATTCTCTGACTTGATAAAGTATGGAAATGTTGGCGTAGTACAGCCAGATATTGGGCGAGTCGGAGGATTATCGGAGGCACGTAATGTTTGTAATATGGCAAAGGCAAATAATAAAATTGTGGTGCCACATCTGTGGAAAACCGGAATTTCCGTTGCCGCAGCTGCACATTTGGCTACCGTCACTCCACATATGCCATTTTTTGAATTTTTACCACCTGCTTTATGTGAATCTCGACTTCGCAAAGAGTTAGTGGTTGATGAAGTCACGATGGTAGATGGGAAAGTTACGATCCCAGAGCGGCCAGGACTTGGAATTGAGTTAAATCGAGATGCACTTGAGCTCTTCAAAGATGCGGCACGAAGGGTCAGAGCGTAGATCATTCTCTATCGTGATCATCTCAAACAGAGTTACTCTGGTCTTTCGACGGGCAAATCTGACTGCAGAGCAGAAAATTCCTAATTCACTTTAATTGAGTTATCTGCTGCCCAGTTAAGGTATAGCCAAATTAGAGGGGCTAAATCAGGGTGGGTGGTCGCATTGAGTTACGAAAAGCTTTGATGGCTGAAGGAATTTCAGCAGACCAGTTCAAGAGCTCGTCATGGGCGCTGCTAGTAAATTTCTCGCTCTTAAGTGTCTCAAGAAACGCCCGCAAATCACGATAAAAATCAAATGGGTCACAGACCACAATCGGCTTCTGGTGATAGCCAAGATGGCGCGCAACCCAGATCTCCATGAACTCTTCCATTGTGCCAATTCCACCGGGCAAGATAAGAAATCCATTAGAGAGATCTTCTAGCATTGCTTTTCGCGAACGCATTGATTCAGTAATGAAGAGCTCCGTGGCATCTTCATCGGCAAACTCTTTTCCCACGAGTTTTTGAGGTATGACTCCAAATGTTTTGCCGCCTACGCTGCGAGCACCGCGTGAAACTGAACCCATCATTGAAAGAGTCCCGCCGCCCCAAGCAACATCCCAACCCTGTTCTGCAATCGCTTTGCCAACTTCAAAGCCAAAATCAACATACTTTTGGTCAATCTTGGTCGATGCTGAACAGAAGACGGCGATGCGCATCTCTGAATAATGCCATAGAAAATTCTGATCTGTAGGATCAATCCATGAAAAAGATTGCGTGGGGCGACGGTGTATGGATCAATCCGCCACTTCAATCAGAAGAAAAATCTGGCGACCTGCTGGTTATGACCGCTCCAGAAAGTGACTTCTGGCGAAATACCTCCTACGGATTCATCCACGACTCTGGACATGCGCTAGTCGCAGATTTTCCTGACGGTGCTGCTATGGAAGTTTCATTTATATTAGATTACATAGGACAGTTTGATCAGGCAGGAATAATTATCTATAGCGATAGTGAGCACTGGATAAAAGCTGGAGTCGAAAGTGCAGATGGGCTGCCACAAGTTGGTGCTGTTGTCACGGCGCTAAACTCCGATTGGTCGCTAGCGCCCGTCCCTCATTGGATGGGGAAAGAGGTGACTGTTCGGGCAAGTCGTGATGGGAACGCAGTGACCATTCGCGTGCGATGTGAAGATGAAGATCAACTCATTCGAGTAGCTCCCATTGATCCATCGCGGGTATGGAAGGCAGGACCTCACTGCGCCAGCCCTATGAGTGCCTACCTTAATATTCGCTTTACTAATTGGCTCCATGGGACTGCCGACCTTACGCTCCATTAAAATGCAGTTAGAGTGGCTCCATGACAATACGTAAATGGAGTTCAAGAGATGTCAAGAAATCTATTGTTATTCCAAGCGATCTCGATAACAAATACTCCAGAGGTGTACTTGGGGTAATTACGGGCTCTGCCAAATTTCCTGGTGTAGCAGTCCTTTCTACGGGGGCCGCATCGGCGACCGGGCTTGGCATGATTCGTTTTCATAGTTCATCAGGTCTTGCCCATCTTGTCATGCATAGAAACCCAGAGGTCGTCGTCCAACCTGGTCCAGTCACAGCATGGCTTGCCGGTTCCGGGATCGAGGCAAAGAAATATAGCGATCACACAACATGGCAGCGCCATCGCTGGTTTACGCTCATTACACAACAGAGCGTTCCAACCATTCTTGATGCAGGAGCACTTCACCTAGCTGGAAAATTAGAACAACCTACCGTGATCACACCACATGCAGGTGAGCTCTCTCGACTCTTAGGTAGCCGGGGCATCACTGTCGAATCCGAGGCGATAGAAGGAGATCCGAAGAAATGGGCTCGGGTAGCATCACAAGAGTTAGGTGTCATTGTCTTGTTAAAGGGTTCACGAACAGTTATTGCACAAGGGGCAGATCTCATTGAATTACCTCGCTCGACACCGTGGCTAGCTACCGCTGGCACCGGTGATGTACTCGCTGGAATCCTTGGCGCACTTGTTGCGACAAATTACATCGAAATTCTCAATGATAAAGAGCACCTCGCACATCTGGCTGCTAGCGCTGCCTATCTACATAACTCCGCTGCGCTACTGGCATCTAGGGGTAGCCCGATCACCGCATCTCAAGTAATCGATTATATACCTGCTGCTATTGGAAAAATTCTTTAACGAGCAGGTCTAGCGCGGTAAGCGCATCTTTGAGGGCTACCTTGATCTATGAGCATTGCAACTCTTCCACGAGTAATGATTGCAACTGAAGATGCTTTTGAATTAACAACAGTCTCGGCCTCACTCAGACTACATGGGGTAAACATTGTGGCTGAAGTTCAAAGTCAGATTGTTGCCGAAAACACCTTCCGATCCCTACAACCTGAGGTAGTCCTTTTTGATCTTCTCTTTGCAGATTCGCATGTAATTGAAATGATTATTGGATTTAGAAAGACAAATCCAGAAGTCGGAATTGTGATCATGACCGCCTGCGTTGATTTAAGGTTGCTCGGAATATCCGCTACATCAATTCCACGAGGAGTCCAGATTGTTCTCAAAAGATCGATCGCTGATTTAGCGATCCTTAATTCGGCGATTACACAATCTCTAGAATCTTCTTCCATAAAAGCCACCGCCCAATGGGTTAATGGCCATGGTTCATCTTATGAAAATGCCTTTACTTCTGTGATTCATAACTTTACCGACATACAAGTGACTACCTTGCGCCTGCTTGCTCAAGGGCTCAGTAATTCTGAGATTGCTAAAGTGCGATTTGTTAGTGAAAAGTCTGTGGAGCAGATCGTTGCGCGAATAGCTCAACACCTCGATGTTTTACCGGATCGGGCAAAGAATCTTCGAGTTGTGATTACGGGTGAATACTTCAAATGTATCGGTGCTCCTCGCCACCTCTAGCAGCGCATCACTTGCTAGAGTTGGGCTATGGCTACTTCTCTCTCGCTGGCAGATCTACGCTCTCGTTGGAATGAAGTCTTAGATCTTCTAGAAAAAAGTGATCGCATCACATGGATGGCTTTCTTTGATGCGCGATTAGCATCTCTGGAAGAATCAGTCCTCACCTTGGATTACTCAGATAGCGCCAAATTTGGCGGTGCACACGGATATAGCAGTACGCGGGTAAGACAACAAGAGTTACTACACGCTGCCATCAAGGAAGTTTTTAACGTTGACCTAGAGATACGACAGATCCCATGAAAAAATCCCTTATTGCACTTTCGCTGACCCTCGTTGCTGGTCTCTTATATGCAACTCCAACCTATGCCGCTGGTTCAAGGCTGACGATGTCGCTCAATCAGACACCGGGTCGCTCTGAGCCGATAGTTACTCTCTTTGGCCAGATCAAGCCAGCCAAAGCAAATATTCCTGTAACTGTGCAAGTTTTACTCAAGGGAAAGTGGCAAGACACCAATTTTTCAACTAAGAGTGCAAAGGTAGGAACGTGGAGAGTAGTTGCAGTTGCAACGGCACTTGACGCAAAGATGAAATATCGGGCAAAGGCAAAAGTTGCTGGGAAAACTCTGTACTCATCTGCGCGTGAGGTTGTGATTAAGCCGACGCCAGAGATGGTCGATGGTTCGCCGATAGTTGTTCACTCTAATGGTCCAGGTGGTCGCATTCATGGCTCAGATGTCAGCAGGTGGCAACATCCTAATGATGCGCCAATAAATTTTGTTAAAAAATATAAAGCTGGGCTGCGCTTTGTCATGATTAAGGCATCAGATTCACGAGATGATTCAGATGCACTTGCACT
>JAFMBT010000008.1 GCA_017858325.1 Candidatus Planktophila sp.
TCGATGTGAGGAGCTCGGCTCTGAGACTCGCTGCGATGGCCTAACCCTAGAACCCATAGGTAAAAATGGCATCATCGCTGTGTTACAACCTTGTTACATCCCCACCTGACTCGGCTAAAGAACCGGACTCGGCTAAAGAAGTTGACCTCGGATAGGCTCACCCCATGGACTCCACAGCGATAGATCCGCGGTACCCGCGAGTGGGGCAGGGGCGGCGAATGGTGGGTCTCCTCATAGATTGGGCTCTCTGCTATTTCATTACTTGGGGATTCTTTGCCGACCCCGGCACGGGTGCCTTTACCCCCATCGTCTACTTCCTCTACCTTGGCCAGTACCTCTTCTTCAGCGTTCTTGGCGGGGCTACGCCAGGACATCGGATTGTCGGACTGAAAATAGTGAGCTTCTCTGACGCTCAGATGCCAACGCCTAGGCAGGCGCTGATCCGCACCGCATTACTTGCAATCGTGATCACGGCAATTACATTTGATCAGAATGGACGCGGCATTAACGAGCGTTTTAGTGGAACAGTATTAATCCGAAGCAGAAAGAATTAGCGCTTAGGAACTCGTAGATTCTTAGGCATCGGCCCCTTAGGAATTGGAAGTGACATTCCACCTACCGCCTTTAAGCGCGCACGCACTTCACGCATCTGGTGGGCCGATAAACTCTTCTTATATTTGCCCACCTGCTTCTGAAGTTTTCGCAAGGGAACTTGTCCTTCGCCATCGCCTACCCAGATCTCATAGATGGGTACACCGGGAGCGAATCGTTCGGCATCTTTTCTCGCCGATTGAACTAATTGACGGGTAGCGATCGAGCCTTCGGCGGTAAGAACAATTCCGGCACGGCCAACACTTCGATGGACCATATCTTGATTCTTATTGACGGCAACTGCTGGAGTTGTTGTCCACCCTTTACGAATAGCCATAAGAACACTTGCACCCGCTCCGATCTGTCCTTCAACACTGGCAAAACTTGCAGCGAGGGCGATGCGCGAGAAGATGAAAAGTGATGCAAGTAGCGCTAAAGGAAGAGCGATAAATCCCACGTAGACGGGGTGGCCAACTAGAAAGCCGATACCGACACCGATTCCAAGGACAGCTACAAAAATGGCTATAAGCAGAGTTCCGATCCAAGGCTTGACGCTCTTGGTAACCGCGTAGGCATCTCTGATCGCCTTAAATCTCGGCTCGCGGATCTTTCGTTCCTTCTTCTTTCGCTTAAACATGGCCTTAGTTTAGGGGAGCGGGGGCGCTTCCACCAAGACGGACAGGGGCCCAGCGCGCTCCTACATGGCTATCGGGATAACGGGCTTGAAGATCGAATAAGAGTTCTTGCATTGCTTGTCGAAGTTCAATCTCACCCTCTTCGACACTTGAGCCCTTTGTGAAATAGAGTGGCTCCCCGAAGGCGACAAAGATTGGAACCTTCTTACGCGAAAGATCACGTTTGACTTTCTTGGTCCAGATTCTCTGAGATCCCCACACTGCAACGGGGATGATCGGAACATTTCCACCGATCGCAAGACGCACCGCCCCAGATTTAAACTCCTTTAATTCAAAACTGACAGAGATGGTTCCTTCCGGAAAAATTCCGACAATCTCGCCAGATCGCAAGGCGCGCAACGCCGCCACAAATGAGGCAGAACCACTGGAACGATCAACGCTGATGTGGTGCATTCCCCGTAAGAGCGGGCCGGCAATTTTGTTATCAAAGAGTTCACGTTTTGCCATAAAACGTATATATCTCTTTACCGGAAGTGCGCAGGTTCCTATCAATGCGAAATCAAGATAACCAATGTGGTTCATAGCCAGGATAGCGCCCCCTTCGCGAGGGATGTTCTCAACACCTTTTGAATCGAATCTGAGTCCGAGATACTTCCAGAATGTCTTCAGAGTAAGGACTACAGGAGGATAGACAAGGTCAGCCATCTACTTCAATCCACTGCTGGCGCGAGATTCCATTGCTTGGCGATAAAGACGTCCAGCGCGGTAGCTGCTGCGGACTAGCGGTCCACTCATTACACCTAGGAAACCTACCTCGGTCGCTTCTTGGGCAAGCTCAACAAACTCTTCTGGTTTTACCCAGCGCTCTACCGGATGATGCTTCATCGTTGGTCGTAGATATTGCGTAATTGTGATGAGATCACATCCAGCAGCGTGAAGATCAACCAGAGCTTGTGAAATCTCTTCTCGAGTTTCACCTAGACCCAAAATCAAATTCGATTTTGTGATGAGGCCGTAATCACGAGCTTGAGTAATGACATTAAGTGATCGCTCATAGGTAAAAGCTGGTCGAATTGTTTTAAAAATCCGCGGAACAGTCTCAAGGTTATGTGCAAATACTTCTGGTGCCGCGTCGAAAACTTGGTTGAGTAGTTCGGGGTTTCCACTAAAATCCGGCGCTAACATTTCAACGCCGCATCCTGGATTCAATTCATGAACTTTTCGAATGGTTTCGGCATATAACCAGACGCCCTCATCCTCGAGATCATCTCGGGTGACGCCGGTAATGGTTGCGTACTTGAGTCCCATGCTTTTGACAGATTCTGCAACTTTTCTAGGCTCTTGGTGATCTATAGGAAGTGGTTTACCAGTGTCAATGTTGCAAAAATCGCAACGACGAGTGCATCGATCTCCGCCGATAAGAAAAGTTGCTTCCTTATCTTCCCAGCATTCGAAAATGTTTGGACATGCTGCCTCTTGACAGACAGTGTGAAGGCCTTCACTTTTTACCAATGAGAGCAAGCGTGTGTATTCAGGACCCATATTGGCGCGAGTTTTAATCCACTCAGGCTTACGCTCGATCGGAGTCTGTGAATTACGAGCTTCGATGCGAAGTAATTTGCGGTCATCCGGGTGTGTGGTCATCTGCTCACCTTCGCTAGTGATTCGTACATATGCTTTTCAACTATGGGAAGTACTTCGTCAGTGCTGATATTACGGCCGAGCTCCTTTGAAAGAGATGTGACGCTGGCATCATCGATCCCGCAAGGAATAATTGAATTATATGCGCTGAGATCAGGCTCAATATTGAGGGCAAAACCGTGCATGCTGACACCTGATGCGACTCTGATTCCGATAGCTGCAATCTTTCGTGAACCTTGGCCATCAACTACCCACACGCCGGAACGGCCCTCAACGCGTTGGGTTTCTAGACCAATCTCTAGGCAGATTAAGATTAAGGCGCTTTCAATCTCGCGCACAAAGCCAACAAGTTCTGTCGGCTTAGCAAGGCGAACAATCGGATAGCCAACGAGTTGGCCCGGTCCATGCCAGGTTATCTTTCCGCCGCGATCAACATCGATCACCACCGATCCATCAGTGGGGCGTTCATGTATTTGCGTACGCTTGCCGGCGGTAAAGACTGATGGATGCTCTAGGAGAAGTAGCGTGTTTTCGCGAACGCCTTCTGCAATCTCGCGATGCAGTGACCTCTGCAATTCAAGTGCGTCGAGGTAGTCAATCGTCCCGCCTCGCTGCATTGCAATGTGTGAATATGAGACGGCTGAGTCGGCAACTGGCACACCCCCAGCCTAAAGGTAGGCTTGCCTTCTTGCTAATCCAGCAGATGAAACCGCGAGAAAGGCCGTCATTGCCGTGTCAACTCCTGCGACAAAGAACCGTAAACCCTTTGCACTAGCGATGCTTGTTGTCATCGCCTGGATTGTGATCTCTGGGATCTTTGGGCCACTCTTCGGCAAGCTCACCTCTGTTCAGGAGAATAACAATTCATCCTTCCTGCCTAAAGGGGCGGAAGCCACTCAGGCTGCAGAAGTCATTGCAACTTTTTCAGATCAGGATTCTTTTACATTTCCAACTCTTATCCTCTTAGAAGGTAAGGCGGATCCCGCGACCTTTGCAGCGATTAATTCTCACTTCGCTACAGTCGGTGAATTAACTCTTGCCGGAACGACAGCAACAATTTCTGATTACATCGCACCTGATCAGCAGATCACTGCTTTCCCATCACAGGACGGTGGGGCCATTCTGGTCAATATTCCATTAGATGGAAGTTCACTAGGACAAGTTTTACCAAATGATGAACCAGTTTTACCGGCGCTTATCGAAGCGTTGCGTGAAGATATCGCGCCGATCGCCGAAGCAAATGGATTGGATCCTTATGTCACTGGCCCTGGTGGCCTCTTTGGAGATCTCTTTGCCGCATTTGGGACAATCGATTCGACTCTCTTGCTGACTACCCTCAGCGTTGTTGCGGTGATTCTCATTGTTGTCTATCGATCACCAATTTTGTGGATCATTCCGCTGATCTCTGCCTTGATTGCTCTTGCACTGGCGGGCGGAATTGTTTACCTCCTTGCAAAAAATGACATTATTGATGTTGACGGTCAATCGCAAGGAATCCTCTCCATTCTTGTTATTGGAGCAGCGACAGATTACGCACTCTTGCTTATTGCTCGATATCGAGAAGAGCTGCATCTGCACAGCAGTAGATTTGCTGCGATGCGCGCTGCCTACAAAGGTGTATGGGAGCCGATTCTTGCCTCGGGATCAACGGTTGCAATCTCTCTCTTAATTTTGCTCTTCAGTCAATTATCAAACACAGCAGGGCTTGGACCTGTTGGAGCCATCGGCATTGCCTCTGCCATGTTGACGATCTTGACTCTTCTGCCCGCGCTCTTACTTGTCTTTGGTCGCTGGATCTTTTGGCCGCGTAAACCACTTTATGACGGTAGCGATCACGTCATGACAGGGATCTGGTCCAAAGTTGGGGCAAGTGTGGAGCGCAACCCTCGTAGAGCGTGGGTAGTTACTGGTTCAGTTCTTCTCCTCTTTGCCTTTGCATCTACAACTCTCAAGACTGATGGACTAGGAACAATCGATACATTTACAGGTAATCCAGAGTCAGTTGTGGGCCAGAAGAAACTGGAAACTCACTTTCCAGGGGGAGAGGGAGATCCGACTCAAGTTGTCTTTTCGGCTGCTCGACTTGATCAGATGAGTGCTGCACTTAAGAACGCACCAGGAGTTTCAGAGGTAGCGCCACAGTTAGATGGACCAGCGCTACCGGGGCAACCAGCGCCTCAAGTCGCCGAAGTCAGCGGGAAAGTCATTCTTAACCTCACTTTAAATAAATCACCAGATAGCGTTGAAGCGGGTAACGATGTTCCCGAAATTAGACGCATAGCAAAATCTGTCGATATATCTGCCCTTGTCGGTGGAACAAGTGCGGTTTATTACGATGTCAGAACTGCTAATGCTCAAGATAATCGCACCATTATTCCAATCGTATTATTAGTAATCACGCTCATTCTCGGTCTTCTTTTGAGAAGCATTCTGAGTGCGGTACTTCTGCTCGGAACTGTAGTTCTCTCATACTTTGCCACTCTCGGAGTCTGCGCGCTTGTGTTTAATCACATTTTCGGTTTCCCAGGTGGCGATAACTCATTCCCACTCTTTGCATTCGTATTCCTTGTTGCACTAGGTATTGATTACAACATCTTCCTTATGACACGAGTTCGTGAGGAATCGCTTAAAATCGGAACTCGTGCAGGAGTGATTAAAGGACTAACTGTTACAGGAGCTGTTATTACTTCAGCCGGTATCGTTCTCGCCGCGACCTTTGCAGTACTTGGCCTATTGCCACTGGTTCCACTTGCCCAACTTGGATTTGCTGTCGCCTTCGGAGTGTTGCTCGACACCATTATTGTTCGCTCAATTTTGGTACCAGCGCTAGTGCATGACATCGGTCCAAAAGTGTGGTGGCCATCCAAACTTGCCAAGGGTAATTGATGCACGTTGCAGTAAATTTCAAAGTGATCGTGCATTAAGTGTCAGATAAAGAGCTACCAGTCATCGTCGTAGGTGCAGGACTTGCCGGCCTTTCTGCAGCCCTGACATTGCAAGACGCTGGGATCTCAGTAAAGGTACTGGAATCCGGCGGCAGAGTGGGGGGCCGAGTACAGACGGATAAGGTAAACGGTTTTCGCTTGGATCGCGGATTTCAATTGATCAACGCGTCATACCCAGAACTACAACGGTTGAACATCATCGAGGAGTTAGATTTCATTTACGCTCCGCGAGCAGTTGATGTAGCTGTTGATAATCGGATAGTTCGTCTGGGAGATCCCCGAAGATACATCCTCTCGATTTTTGCGAGTGGGGTGGGTTCATTCGGAGAGAAGGTTGCTTTTCTTAAATACCTTCTATCTCGTTCTACGCACGGTCAAAATGTTGCGAGTGAGTTACGTGCGGCAGGATGCGGAGATCTTTATGAGAGAGTTCTCAGACCTTTCCTTACTGGAGTATTCTTGGCTGATCCCTCTCTCGTCGACGCTGAAACTGGTCGCTCAATTATCAAAAGCTTTATCTCAGGAAAACCTGGATTGCCAGCAGCTGGAGCAGGCTGCCTCACTCAGATTCTGGCCACAAGAGTCAAAGATATTGAGTGCGGTGTACAAGTAAATTCAATTGAGGGGCTTTCACTTCACACAAGTCGTGGCGTTATCAGCGCTCGAGCAATTATTGTTGCAACAGATCAGACGACAGCTGTGCAGATACTCGATATCGATGAAATCGGTGACAGCGCTTCTTGCACAACGTGGTACCACTCAACTGACCTTCCCAATAAATTCGATGCAGTCTTACGCGTTGACGCTTTAAGCCGTGGCCCAGTAGTGAACTCAATTGCAATGTCACGATTACTCAAAGCAGCCTCTCCGTCAGGAACGACTTTGTTCTCTTCCACAACCCTGGGTTATGCGTCAGAGTCAGAGGTACGGAGACATCTTGCGGTTATCTGGGGAGTAGATACAGCAGGGTGGGAGTTAGTTGCAAAGTATGAGATAAAAAATGCTCTACCGCTTACTTCACCTGGAGAGTCTTCGATGCTTTCGCACCACGTTGCACCTGGAATTTGGAGAGCAGGAGATTATCTCAGTGCACCATCACAGAATGGCGCTCTCGCGTCTGGGCGTTTAGCTGCCCTTGAAGTAATTAATTTTCTATAAGAGCAACGAGGGCAGATGTCACGTGCGGATAATCCCACGTGAATCCTTCATCAATAAGTTTCTGTGGAATAACTTTTTTTGATCCCAGAACTTCCGATGAGAATCCTCCAAGTGCGATCTTAAGTGCGATAGCAGGAGCAGGAAATACTGCTGGTCGATGCATCGCACGAGCTAGCGCTGATGTAAATTCTTGATTTGTTACAGGATTTGGGGATACCAGATTTATCGGACCTGAGATTGGTTTCTCGAGCGCAAAGGAAATAGCGCGGATAACATCATGGAGAGTGATCCAAGACCACCACTGTTTTCCAGAGCCGAGCTTTCCACCTAAACCAAATTTAAAGAGCGGCAACATTTTTCCAAGCGCACCACCGGTTGGATCTAAGACGAGTCCGGTACGAAGCTTTACGGTGCGCACACCACTGGCCAAGTCGGCTGCAGCTTCCCACTCGCGACATACAGCGGCCAAGAAATCATCTCCAGCACGATCCGCTTCTGTCACACCGCGGTTGCCTGATTCCCCGTACCACCCGATCGCACTTGCTGAGATAAAGACTTGAGGTTGTACTTCGGCAACTGCCTTGGCTATCGCCTCGGTTCCGAGTAAGCGTGAATTTAGAATCTCTGCCTTGTATTTCTTGCTCCACCGTTTATCGCCAACACCCACTCCAGCCAGATGAATAACTGCATCTACTCCTGCGAGGGCATCGGTATCTACATATCCGGTAGTTGGATCCCATTGGATTTCATCGGGGGAGACAGGCAACCGTCGCACTAACCGCTGGACTGTGTGACCTTCGCTTTTGAGGTGTCCAACAAGAGCGCTACCGATCAAACCGGATGCACCCGTGACCGCTATGCGCTGAGGGAGAGCTGACATTAGAGACCTAGGTCAGATTCGAATGCGCCGCCCTCGAGTCGCTCTTTGAGAGTGACTAGGAATCGAGCAGCATCTGCTCCATCTACAACGCGGTGATCATAAGAAAGTCCGAGATAGACCATGGAGCGAATTGCAATTGTCTCTCCACCGTCTTCACCGCGGACGACCATTGGTCGTTTAACAACTGCGCCAAGACCAAGAATTGCAACCTGTGGCTGATTGATAATCGGTGTATCAAAGAGAGCACCACGTGAACCTGTGTTGGTGAGGGTAAATGTTCCACCACTGAGTTCATCTGGATTCACCTTGTTATCACGAGTGCGCGCAGCGAGATCTGCAATCTTGCGAGCAACACCACCCATATTCAAATCTCCAGCGTTTTGAATAACCGGAACAAGTAACCCGCGTTCAGTGTCTACTGCAACACCAAGGTGCTCGGCACCATGATAAATAATCTGATCGCCCTCAACTGACGAGTTCAGTACTGGGTGTTGCTTAAGGGCCTCACACACAGCAACAGCAAAGAATGGAAGGAAGGAGAGCTTAACGCCCTCGCGTGCTTCAAATGACGCTTTCGCGCGATCACGTAGTCGAGCAACCTTTGTCACATCGACTTCAACAACTGTCGTCAACTGAGCAGAAACTGCAAGTGATTCAACCATGCGAGCAGCAATTACCTTACGGAGGCGAGACATTGTCACTGTGGTACCGCGCAACGGCGATGTACTCATGACTGGCGCTGATCGCACTGGTGACGATGTGACGGGCGATGCCGATGTCACAGGTGCAGCCACTGCCGCAGGTTTTGCCGCAGCCTCAACATCTTCACGTCGAACGCGACCACCGATTCCTGATCCCTTAATTGAAGAGAGGTTAACTCCTAGTTCTGAAGCAAGCTTTCTCACGATAGGAGTGACATAGGAATCTGTTGGTTGCGCAACTGGAGCGGGGACAACTGGCGCAACGGGCGCTTGTGCAACTGGTGCAACTGGTGCGGCAACAACTGGTGCGGCAACAACTGGCGCAACGGGTGCTTGTGCAACTGGAGCGGGTGCGCTTTCTCCTGCTCCGCCAATAACGGCAAGTCGGGCACCAACAGGAACAGTGGAATCTACTGCAACATCAATTGAGATAAGAGTTCCCGCAACTGGTGAAGGAATCTCTGTATCGACCTTATCGGTTGATACTTCAAGGAGTGCTTCATCGACTGCAACGCTATCGCCCACGCTCTTTAACCATCGTGTGACAGTTCCTTCGGTGACGCTCTCACCAAGTGCTGGCATTGAAATGATTGTTCCGCTTGCTGGAGCAGCAGGCGCTTGTGCAACCGGTGCAGTAGGCACTTGTGCAACGGGTGCGGCAATTACTGGAGCAGGAGCCGCAGCAGCAGGCGCCGCAGCAGCAGGTGCTGCAACCGGAGCAGCACCATCTTCGATGAGTGCAAGATCTGCACCGACAGCAACAGTTGAATCGATGGGAACAAGTATCTTGGAGAGGGTTCCTGCAACAGGTGATGGGATTTCAGTATCTACCTTGTCAGTTGACACTTCGAGCAGTGGCTCGTCGACATTGATGTGATCGCCTTCGTTCTTAAGCCAGCGAGTAACGGTACCTTCGGTGACGCTTTCACCAAGTGCTGGCATCTTTACTGAAAATGTCATTTCTATTTTCCCCTTACCCGTGTGCGTGAAGCGGTTTTCCGGCTAGAGCCATGTGCGCTTCGCCCATAGCTTCAGACATTGTTGGATGTGCATGAAGCAACGGCGCTACATCATCTGCCGTTGCCTCCCAATTAAAGATGAGTTGCGCTTCGGCAAGAAGTTCACCGACGCGCGAACCAACCATATGAATTCCAAGAACTGGTCCATTCTTCTGGCTCACAAGTTTGATCGAACCCGCAGTACCAAGAATTTGTGCCTTACCGTTTCCAGCGAGGTCATAGGTAAGTTCAACAACGTCATGCCCACGCTCCTTTGCCTGAGCAGTTGATAAACCAACCGATGCAACCTCAGGCTCTGAATATGTCACGCGTGGAACTCCGTCATAATTTATTGGGCGAGGATTGAGCCCTGCAATCTCTTCGGCAACAAGAATTCCTTCTTGGAAGCCAACGTGAGCGAGTTGGAGAGTAGGAATGAGATCGCCAACCGCCCAAATGCCTGGCACATTTGTGCGACATTTATTGTCCACGATCACATATCCACGATCCATCGTGATGCCCTGCTCTTCATAACCAAGATTTGCAGAAGTTGGGCCACGTCCCACTGATACTAAGAGAAGTTCAGCACTGAATGTTCGCCCATCTTCAAGTTCTACCGTTACTCCGTCTGCAGTGACGGTGTGGGATTTAAATCGGGTCCCAAGTTCAAAGTTGATTCCACGTTTGCGATATGCGCGCTCAAGAAGTTTTGACGAAGACTCATCTTCCAGTGCGATTAGGTGCGGTAGACCTTCGATGATTGTTACATCAGAGCCAAATGATTTCCATACTGAAGCAAACTCACAACCAATAACTCCGCCGCCTAGGACTATGACGCTCTTTGGGATGTAATCGAGTTTAGTTCCATGATCTGAGGTGATGACGCGCTTGCCGTCAATCTCTAAACCGGGGAGTGTTCTTGCATATGATCCTGTAGCCAAAATTACGTTCTTACCGGTGTATCGAGTGCCATTTACTTCAACCGTATTTTTCGATACGAGCTTTCCATATCCCTCGACATATGTGATGCCACGATGTTTCACGAGCCCTTGTAAGCCTTTATGGAGCTTTGCAATGACACCGTCTTTGTATGAATTTACACCGGTCATATCGATTGAGTTCAGGGTGGTGTTGATTCCAAAAGTTGATGATTCGCGAGCCGTATCTGCAACCTCGCCGGCGTGAAGCAGGGCTTTTGTTGGGATACATCCGCGATGCAGACATGTGCCACCGAGCTTATCTGCCTCGATCAGTACAACGGAGATCCCGAGCTGGGCACTTCTCAAGGCCGCTGCATAGCCGCCACTTCCACCGCCGAGAATTACTAGATCGACATCAGGCACAGAAGTTGCACTCCTTTTCTCACCAGACCACTAGGTCTACACCCTTATCTTGCCAGCCTCAACGCTCAATGACTAACTGACTCAGGGGTGCAATCTCAGAATGCGAGCGAGATAACACCTAAAGCCCGCAGGAGCCCGCCTCACCCTAGATTTGTTCTTGAGCGATGGCAATCAGTGATCTGACACCAATACCGGTGCCACCGACGGGGGTATATCCGTGTGGGCTACGGTCATTGTAGGCAGGGCCCGCAATATCTAGATGGAGCCATGGAAGATCATCGGCAACAAATTCTTTCAAGAATATTCCTGCGACGAGCATTCCACCCATGCGATCACCAATGTTTGCAAGATCTGCAACGGGTGAATCAAGTGATGCGCGGAGTTCGCTTGGCAATGGCATTGGCCAGAACAGTTCGCCGGTTTTTTCGGTAAGAGATACAAATGCATCTGAAAGGGCTTGGTTATTTGTCATCACTGCACTTGTACGAGTACCGAGTGCAACAACTTGTGCACCCGTCAATGTGGCAATATCAAAAATTGCGTCAAGCTTCTTCTCTTCTTGGGCGCGTTGCAGAGCATCTGCCAAGACCAAGCGGCCTTCGGCATCAGGATTGAGAACTTCGACAGTTTTTCCTCCGTAGATCGTGATGATGTCACTTGGTCTGGTTGCGTTATCGCTGACCATGTTCTCTGCCAAGGGAGCCCACGCATCGATTGCAATCGGTAATTTAAGTGCTGCTATTGCAAGAACGGCTGCACAGACTGCCGCAGCACCGCTCATATCAGATTTCATCGCCTCCATACCGAGTGCGGGCTTAAGGGCAAGTCCACCACTGTCAAAGGTGATTCCCTTGCCGACAAATGCATACTTCTTCGCCGCCTTAACTTTTCCGGTCGGCGTATAAGAGATACGAACTAAGCGCGGAGGATTAGCAGAGCCTTGACCTACCGCTGTAATTCCACCATACCCCTTACTTTTAAGGGCCGACTCAGTCATCACGGTGATGGAGAGCCCGGCACGTGTGCCTCCAGCAACTTTTACCTCGTTAACCATTCGAGCAGCGAAAGTGGACGGATTGAGATGGCTTGGGGGAGTATTAATTAAGTTACGGGCTAGGTGCGTGTACGCAGCGATTACAGACGCTTCATTGGCAACTTCTTTGTACTCAGCCTTCGACGCCTGTGGGGTATAGATTTTTGCCGCAGCTAGTGGTGAGGTACTTGTTGCCGACTCATCGCTGCGAAATTCATTGAAGAGATACGCGCCAAGGCCAGCGCCTTGCGATACTGCGGAAACGTCTTGGATCCCGCGAACTGGTAGTGCAAATGTGGCAGATTTTTGGTTGGTAAGAACTCGAGCGGCAGCACCTGCAGCACGCCGTAGCGTTTCATGTCCATACTGCTGCGATGCTTTACCAAGACCGGTGAAAACTAGAAGCCGTACTGAATTACCTGGAATTTTAATAACCTCATCAGCTTTTCCCGTAGCACCCAAATCTGTCAAAATTTCTTCTAGGGTCTTTGTATCCAGTGCTAGCTCTCCAGATTCAATGACTAGGGAAGCCTTGCC
Source organism: Candidatus Planktophila sp. (assembly GCA_017858325.1). Classification (GTDB taxonomy): domain Bacteria; phylum Actinomycetota; class Actinomycetes; order Nanopelagicales; family Nanopelagicaceae; genus Planktophila. The sequence goes on from JAFMBT010000008.1 coordinate 12,463, forward strand.
ACCCTTTCGTGCGGGTGCACCTTGCGCCAGACCAACAACAAGAATGTCATCTTTGAGTGCGGAGGTGAGTGAGAGAGCGGTCATAGTTGAAGTCACAGATACCTTTCAAAGTTACGGAGTTTTCTGGGCTGGATTCCAAGCCCCCTAAGTGTAGGTTGATGGGATGAAAAATTCACCTTTGCATAGTCGCCACCTTGATCTCAAGGCGAAGATGGCTGACTTTGGTGGCTGGTTAATGCCCATTGAGTATCCAGCCTCAGGTGTCCTTGCTGAGCACGCGGCTGTACGTGAACGGGTTGGACTCTTTGATGTTTCACACTTGGGAAAGGCGAGCGTCAAGGGTATTGGCTCTTTAGATTTTCTCAACAGCATGTTCTCAAACGATCTCAATCGAATTTCTGATGGTCATGCTCAGTACACCCTTCTCTGTAATCCGGAAGGGGGAGTTATCGATGATGTGATTATCTACCGCAAGAGCGAAACTGATTTTTTCCTTGTTCCTAATGCATCGAACACTCATGAGGTAGTAAGAAATTTGCAATCACATGCACCAGATTCTCTCACCATTGAGAATCTTCATGAAGATTATGGAGTCATTGCACTACAGGGCCCACTTTCAGCAACTGTTCTCAAGAATTTAGGCGTCTCCTGCGAGTTGGATTACATGGCATTTTCTGAAATCACAATTGCACACATGCCCGCTATTCTTTGTCGCACGGGCTATACAGGTGAGCATGGTTTTGAGATCATCCCATTGCGGGCCGATGTTGGGCCAATGTGGGATTTACTTGCTGAACACGTTCTCAAAGTTGAAGGTTTAGTTTGTGGCCTCGGAGCGCGAGACACGCTAAGAACAGAGATGGGCTATCCGCTGCATGGCCATGAACTTTCTCTTGCTATCTCACCAGTACAAGCAAGTGCGACCTGGGCGATCGGGTGGAGAAAGGGCGCTTTCCAAGGAAGTGATGCTCTCACTGCAGAGAAAAGCGTTGGTCCCACACGACGCCTTCGCGCTCTGCGATCTAAGGACAAAGGAATTCCACGGCCAGAGATGATCGTCACTGATGCAAGCGGCTCAACCATTGGTGTTGTTACCAGCGGAACATTCTCTCCGACTTTGCGGGTAGGAATTGCCCTTGCGTTGGTGGAGTCGTCTTATTCAATCGGAGACGAAGTCTCTATCGATATCCGAGGGCGAAAAAGCGTTGCATCGATCGTTGAGTTACCTTTTGTACCATCACGAGTGCGAGGTAAGTGATTTCAACCTTCTGCAATTGCCCTAAATTCTGTTCGTCTTAAATTCTATAGGGGAGACGAAGGCAGCCTTGAAGTGAGAGCGTCGTAACGCGTGAAGAAAAGGGGTAGCGGTCAATGCGATTAATACAGATGTGAGAATTGCTCGCGGCACATCCCATGCCATTGAGGATGCAAAGTGAAAAGTAATGAAGCGCGACATGTTTTCGCTTAAGGGACCACCCGGAATGTAGGACAGCTTAGTGCTTTGACCCAGGACCCAGGGCCAAAACTGTAGATCCATAAGTAAGCCGAATACGAATGAGGCGAAGATGCCCATGACAATAAGCATCGCCTTCTCCGGTAATCCGCGAATTTCTCGTCGCCCAATTTTCTGAGGAAGTAGACCAGCAAGTAATCCGATCCAACCTGCAGCAAAGATTTGATAAGGCAACCAAGGTCCAACGCCACCTGTAATCAGTGCTGAGGATGTCATCGAGGTGACTCCGAGTAAAAATCCCCAGGAGGCCCCAAATACACGCGCCGCAACTATGAGAGCAAACCAAATTGGCTCAAGCCCTGCAGCGCCTGCACCTAATGGTCGCAATAAAGTAATGAATGCACTCATGACGCCAAGCAAAGCAATTGATTTTGCATCAATCGAACCAATCCCAATTTCTGAAATGAGAAGAAACGCTGACGCAGCGATTGCCACCGCGAAGATCCAGTGAAGATTTCCCGTATAGAAAAATGGCCAGATAAAGCCAAGCAGGGCAATGGCCGACGTCAGAGTTAATACGATTATGGATTGGGGCGAGAGTCGATAAATATCGGCAGTTCTATTCATTGCGCTGAATCCTCACCCGTTGCAGCCGAGATTCCCTTTAACGCTTGTTTCACGGTAAGCCATGGTGCCGGAGACATTACTTTGGCTACTTGAGGCGCAAAGGCAGGTGAGGAGAGAAGAACATCAATAGTCCGGCCATCGGCGACTACATCACCGTCTGCAATAAAGACAACGCGATCAGCAGCCTCTGCCACTAGCTCAACATCGTGCGTAGCGAGAAGTACGCACTTACCGAGGTTTCTAGCGTAGGAGATAAGTGTGTCCACAAGGATAGATTTCGCTTGGTAATCAAGACCTCGTGTGGGTTCATCCATAATCAAAATATCTGGCGCACTGCAGAGAATAATTGCGAGAACTAGTGAGAGACGTTGACCTTCAGATAAATCTCGTGGATGAGAATCTGGACTCACCGTTGGGAGTAACCGTGAGAGAAACTCAGTAGTTGCTCCTTCTGGAAGTCCATTATCTCGATCACTGGCACTGCACTCTTTTGCCACACTGGTATGAATCAGTAGGTCGCTTGGCTCTTGTGGGATGTATCCGATGCGAGAAAGGCGCACGCGGCCTTGTAGCTTTATTGGATCCTCTCCAAGCACGCGCACTATTCCAGAACTTGGCGAGTGATATCCGACTATCGATTTAAAAAGCGTACTTTTGCCTGCCCCATTACGCCCCATAATTGCAGTAATTTCACCAGCACGAAAGTCGAGTGAGATATTTCGAAGTGCAGTTTTGCCGCCGTATAAATGCGAAATTTTTCTTACCTCTACAACGATTTTCTCATTGATCTCTCGGTCTATATTCTCGAGTGGAGTAAAATCACGCAAGTGGGTTGTCATGCGACGCACTTCTCGCACACTGGTGCCGACAGAATCTAGGTTAAGAGCACGAGCTAAATGCACAATCGGCGGTGCAATAGGGGAATCTTTAAGAATCTGCTCGGGTAGATCGATCACAGCACTTCCATCAGAAGAAATTGCAATTATTCGATCTGCAAATCCGATCACTCTCTCGAGTCTATGTTCTGATATAACAACTGTGAGGCCGAGATCGTGAACGAGTCGGTGCAGAATGGAGAGAACTTCTTCTGCGGCAATCGGATCGAGGGCAGATGTGGGTTCATCTAGAACCAAAACCTTCGGATGCATCACTAAAGCGCTACCGATAGCAACTCTTTGCTGTTCGCCACCGCTTAATGTGGAAATCGAACGAGTGCGAAGATGGGTGAGCGAAAGTAAATCAAGTATCTCTTCAACCCTTTTACGCATGACTTCGGAGGCAAAATTCAGCGCTTCCATTCCGAAGACAAGTTCATCTTCTACCGTATCTGTCACAAATCCGTGGGCAGGATTTTGGCCTACGATGCCGATCAGATGAGCGAGCCCTCCCGGCTTAGTTGTCGTTGTTGATAAACCATTGACCGTGATATCTCCGGCCAGAATGCCCCCCGTATGGTGGGGAACAAGGCCGTTGATGAGCCGAAGCAGTGATGACTTTCCCGATCCTGTTGCGCCAATTACTAAAACCATTTCTCCTTCATCGATAGTAAAGGTGAGGTTTTCGAAGATGGTTTTTACTGAGTTCGGGTATATGAGGGAGACGTTATTAAAAGAGATCACGTGAAGACCGCTAAGGATGTCGGAATGAGAACGATGGCTGAGCAGACGAAAGTGATGTCGCGAAAATTAATCGCCTCACGCTTGTACCGCGATCTTTTTCGTGAAAATCCATAGCCTCTGGAATCCATAGCCGCGGCAAGGTCGAGTGAGCGGGCAAGAGATTCCTCCAAGAGGGCCAGTGCCACTCCTGACCAGCCTCTGCGGGAAATCCCGCGCATTCGTTGTGCCGTTTTTATCCTGGATGCGCTAGCGACAAGTTGAGGCAAGACAGATGTAGTAATCACCAGGGCTACGCCAAATTCGTAGATAAATATCGGCATTTGTCGCAAAAGCCTATGGGGAGATGTAAGAGAAGTTGCAGCAGCAAAGATGCAAATCAGTGTTGCAATATGCACACCTTCAGATACTGCGAAGAACAATCGTTCCTGGGTGATTGCTCCACCGATCCTAATTCCAGTCATCCACTCTGGTAGGTAGAGAATGGGAAGTTCAAAAATGGTTGTTCCAGGGATAGGAACACCGATGGCAATACCAATAAAAGTTCTTATTGCAACAATAAGGGCGGCAATTTTCAGTGCAAACCAGAGACCACCCGACCATGGGGTGCGCTCTATAGACTTTCGATTGATGAAGTACACAAGACAAGACACTCCACCCACAACTAGAAGATTGAAGATTGTGTTTTCGGTAAGCAGCACTGCGATCGCTATTGCAGCAGCACCTATCCACCAAGTCAGGGGGTGGAATGTCTTTGTCATATGCAGATTATTTATTTGATACGAGCTCTGCTGGTGTTGGTATTTCAACGCCACACTCTTTGCGCGGATAGCCTGCCAGGCCGCAGATTAATCCGGACTTGTTAGCACGGACTCTCACAACTCTGGCTAACACATCAATACCTTGTGCCTTTTTTTTGATCACAATGCAACGTTTAACTGTCTTGAGCGTTCTCTCACTAGCGGGTGCTAAGTAACTTGGGCCAAAATCGATCACAATACCGATTCGTTTCTTTCCAGAACGCGGGCGAGTTTTCTTACAGAGTGCTTGAAAATCTGGCAGAACCGTGGGCGAAGAGGCATCCGGAATTGAACTGCCGGAGAAGGTAAAGGCCCAACCTTCGACTGAACCGTCTTCGACGTTAACTGTTGGTCCTGTCATCGCAGCTGTCCACACTGTCTCCTGTGGCGCAGCTTGGAAGTAACCCCAATATCTGTAGCCAGTCTCAGTTGCCTGCGCAGGAGTTGAGATAGATAGTAGTAAAGCTGTGATAGTTATATAGAGAGAGTATTTCTTATTCAATCTGGAGCTCCTTAAAAATCAAGAGTCTCACAGGGGTAGCTCAAAGAAAGACGTAGATACGCTTCGCTCAGGGACTACGCCCCGCAAACCTCGGCGGGTGTTGGTCTTTAATTCTTAGGTAGGTAATCCGACTACGAGCAAAGGCTCTTACGGTTGCGGGTCAGCGTCGGATTTGCACCGAACTTCCCCTACAAAAGAACTTTTATTAAGTTGTTGATCGGAGCCTAATGGATGGCTAGATCTTTTCTCCCGTCGCCACGCCAGGTTTTGGCGCACGCATGCGTCGCATCTGTGTGGAGCGTAGCCAGCCATACATTCCCAGACCTTTGAAAGATTCAGATGGAAAACGAGCAATGACTTCGCGTTTGATCTTTCGACTCAGCAGAATTCCATCAATGACCGATGCAAAGAGAACGGTGTACATCATGACAACACCGACCAGAGCCGCCGCTGGATGAGGAACTAGAGATACCAGTAAAACGATGCCAATGATTGGCAAGAAATACTCGCCAATTGATCGGCGAGAGTCTACGTAACTGCGTACAAACTTTCTGACAGGACCGCGATCTCGAAGCGGGAGAGCATTCTCATCACCACGAAGGTATGCCGCACGTTGTGCAACTCGTGCTGCGCGAGTCGCCGCCTTTTGGCGCGCCTTCTCTTCCTTTGAATGCGCTGGGGCAAGAGAGGAAACTTTTCGGGCGGATTCGGCCTCCTTACGCTTTGGGGTAGGCCTTCCCTTTTTCTGTGGCGTCGAATCGTTGGTCATGAGCGGACTATAGAGCCAGCATTCGCTCAAGTGCTAGTTGAGAGAATTGCTTGACTCGGGGATCTACCTTGATCTGATTGACCACATGTCCTGCAACCAAAGATTCCATCACCCAGACCAGGTGAGGCAGGTCAATACGATTCATAGTTGAGCAATAGCAGAGAGTTTTATCCAAGTAGACAATATTTTTATCAGGATGGGCTTTAGCTAGCCGAGATACGAGATTGAATTCAGTTCCGATCGCCCAGGCGCTGCCACTTGGTGCGTTTTCAATAGTCCTAATTATAAATTCGGTACTGCCCACAACATCTGCATTGGTGACCACTTCATGTGTGCACTCAGGGTGGACCAGTATTTTTACTCCAGGAATTCTTGATCTCACATCGTCAATTGACTCTTTAGAAAAACGCCCATGGACCGAGCAATGTCCTCGCCACAGGATTACCTTGGCATTTTCTAACTCCGCAGCCGTTAGACCACCCATCTCCTTCCATGGATTCCACAGCACACAATCATCGAGTGAGAGTCCCAAACTTTGCACGGCGGTATTTCTACCTAAGTGTTGGTCGGGCAAGAAGAGCACTTTGGAACCCTGCGTAAATGCCCACTCCATTGCCGCCTTAGCATTTGATGATGTACAGATGGTTCCACCATTTTCTCCAGTAAAGGATTTAATAGCGGCAGAAGAATTCATATATGTCACTGGGATTGTCTGGGATGCAATTCCAAGATTAGTAAGCGTTTTCCAACAGGCATCGACTTGCGATGCTGTTGCCATATCCGCCATCGAGCAACCAGCTGCAAGGTCGGGCAATATCACCTGTTGTTTTTCGCTGGTGAGGATGTCAGCACTTTCTGCCATGAAGTGCACTCCACAGAAAATTACAAACTCAGCCGTCTCTTGTTTTTGAGCAGCTTGAGCTAACTTAAATGAATCACCAGTGATATCTGCAAAGTTGATCACTTCATCGCGTTGATAGTGGTGGCCAAGAATGATGGCCCGATCACCAAGAGCTGCTCTGGCGACGCGAGCCCGCGACACTAGTTCAGGGTCACTCGCATCAGGCACTTCGCCAGCACATGTCACTCCTCGCTCGGAGAGTGGGTCTGATTGAGATCCCAGGAGCAGGAGGTTGGTCACGTTACTCGTTGACATATGCCTATTCTCACCTATAAAAGTCGCAAATGTGAAGTGACGCTAGTAGGCTATGGCCATGACAACTCAAGACACATCAGTAACAACATCGACAAGCATCGCACTTACAGATGGAGCTGCAGCCAAGGTCGCTGCGCTTCTAGCTCAAGAAGGTGCAGATGATCTCTACCTCCGCGTTGAGGTTCAGCCTGGTGGTTGCTCGGGATTGAAATACCAACTCTTCTTCGATAACCGTGAGTTAGAGGGCGATGTTGTCCGCATGTTCGGTGACGTTAAAGTGATTACCGGAAAGCTGAGCGATCCTTACCTCATGGGCGCAACAATTGACTTTGTGGATACGATCGAAAAGCAAGGCTTCACGATTGATAACCCAAATGCACAAGGCTCTTGTGCCTGCGGTGATTCCTTCAACTAAAGCTGGGTTTTGCTTGTAGATTCTCGCTCTATGAAGATAGGCGTTGCTGGGTCGGTTGGTCGGGATCACATCATGACTTTTCCGGGGAAATTCTCTGACTCAGTTGTTGTGGGTTCACTCGAAAAAATTTCGCTCTCATTTCTTGTCGATGGACTGGAAGTCCGACGCGGCGGATGTGCGGCAAATATTTGTTTTGGTCTGGCAGTTCTGGGCCATAAGCCGGTACTCATTGCAGCCGTTGGAAAAGATTGGCCGGATTACAATGCATGGTTATCACGCCACGGCGTTGACACCTCACATGCGCGCGTATCAACCACACAATTCACTGCTCTCTTTACCGTGACAACAGATTCTGAACATAATCAATTTGCTTCATTTTTCCCTGGTGCTATGTCGGAAGCGCGCGACATTGAACTGCAACCCATCATTGATAAAGAGGGAACTCTTGATCTTCTTGTGATCTCACCGGATGATCCGTCGGCGATGCTCCGTCATACCGAAGTGGCTCGCTCGAAGGGGATTCCGATCCTGGCAGATCCTTCGCAGCAGATGGCCCGACTTTCGGGGGAGGAGATTAGAGCTCTGATCGATGGAGCTACCTATCTCTTCTTAAACGAATATGAGTTGGCGCTAGCTATTCAAAAAACAGGTTGGAGTGATGACGAAATTCTTGATCGTGTGCAATATCGTGTAGTGACTTTAGGCGCGGAAGGTTCACGAGTTGAGAGCCGTACGAATCCAACAGTTACCGTCACCTGCCCGAAAGAACGTGCCAAGGTTGATCCCACCGGAGTGGGTGATTCTTTTCGTAGCGGCTTTGTTGCTGGTCTTGCGTGGGGACTTTCACATGAACGATGCGCACAGGTTGGTTCGATGCTCGCTACCTACGTAATCGAAACGATGGGGACGCAGGAATACTCGTTCACAGCAACTGAATTTTTGGATCGCTTTGAGGGTGCCTACGGAACAGATGCGCGGTTAGAGATCGCTGCACACCTTCACTAAAGATTTCACGAGCTCATCAATTTCATCGTGACTATGGCTATCGCGAAACCTTATTCGGATCGCACCTTCGGTAGGTAACCCCATGGCAGCAAGAACATGGCTCGGCGCTAAATCAATGGGGGAGCAGGCAGAACCCGCTTCAACGGTAATACCCATTGCATCTAGATCACGTACAACCATTTCACTTATCGTATTGGGCAGGATCACTGTCAAAAGATGCGGTAGGCAATCATCTAATTCACCCACACAGATACTTCCAGGTATGGCCTCGACAATGGCAAGTCGAAAGCGGTGATTGAGCTCGCGTAGATGTGCGCGATCTTCTGAGAAGTTTTCAAGGGCAACTGATGCCGCTAGCAGTAACGGGAGTGAGTAACCACCGGGAGTTCTAATAGGCGCGATATGAGGAAGTGGATAGCGCCATCTCTGGGAATTGCGTACCGCCATAATTGCTATTCCTGCTGGTCCACCCCACGATTGGGCCGAAAAGATGGCGGCATCCCAATCTTTGCCAAGAGATATACGTGGACCTGATGTCGTTGCATCTAGCACAATTGTCTCAGCGCTCTCGGAAAGGGTTTCTAAATTCTGAAATATTCCAGTTTCACCGTTAGCAACTTGCAGCGATAGAACGCTGCCTCGCGAGAAACTTTCGGGAATCAATCTCCCCTTGTGATCAACTGGAATGATTCGGTGGTTCTGGTGGGTTCGCGTGAGTGCGCGGATCTTTCCGCGATCAATAGCGCTAACCACCAATTGAATATCTGGTGTGAGAAAGCCAGAGATCGCAAGAAAGGTCGCTAACTCTTCTTCACCGAGAATTTCAATTTCATCTTCTGCGATACCAAGGCCTGAAGCGATCGATTCTCGTGCCTGCGATTCAAGGATCCTAGATCGCGTGGATGCCTGTGACAATTTCTTGGGGTCGCCCCATCCAGCATCAAAGGCTGCAGATATAGCCGAGCGAATGACCTCGGATAGGGGCGCTTGCCCGCCAAAATTTCCTGTGACACGAACCACCTGAGGAAGGCTACTCCCACTCGTGCAGAACTTCTCACCTCCCCACTATCCTTAGGCCATGACGCCGTTCAAGGGTAAATCGCGCGCCTTGCGCTCAGGACTTATCGTCCTCCCTTTCTTATTTACCGTGACTGGGTGTTCACAAGTATCAGGTCTGGGATTTTCCGAAGGTGTCTCCAGCGTAAACGACATCTCGCTCTCGCTCTGGCAGGGATCTTGGATCGCGGCGGGAGTTGTTGGAGTTTTTACACTCATCCTTATTTTATGGCCTGCAGTTTTTCATCGCGCACATGCGTCAAAGGGTGAATTTCCAAAGCAAACTCAGTACAACATTCCAGTAGAAGTTCTCTACACCGTGATTCCATTTATTATCGTTGCGGTGCTTTTCTATTTCACCGCAGTTAAGCAGGAAGAGATTATTGAAAAATCACCAGCGGTTGCGCATGAAATTACAGTCAACGCTTTTCAATGGTCTTGGCAATTTACCTACCCTGAAGCTGGAGAGAACGCCACTGTCACCGGCACCCCAAATAAACCTCCAACGCTGGTTGTGCCAGTTGGTGAGCGCGTTCGCTACACGATTACTGCTACCGATGTAGTCCATGGATTTTGGATACCAGCATTTATGATTCAGATGCAGAATATTCCAGGTGTGACAAATAGCCTTGAATTCACTGCCAATGAAATTGGTGAGTATCCGGGACGCTGCAATATTCTTTGTGGCCGTAACCATTCTCAAATGCTTTTTACTATCAAAGTCGTTTCCCAAGCTGACTATCAGCAATATCTCGAGACATTGAAGGCGAGCGTGGCATGACAACGTATGCAGAGCGTCCAACAATTGCACCCGTTCCGGGAATGGCCCCTGTCTCTAAGGGCAGGCTATTTGTTAAGTGGATAACCTCAACAGATCATAAGACGATTGGTTACCTCTACCTCTTTACATCCTTTGCCTGGTTTTTGATAGCGGGATTACTGGCCCTTATTCTGCGAATCGAACTTACTCGCCCGGGTATGCAGTTCATCTCTAATGAGCAGTACAACCAAGTATTTACAATGCACGGCACGATCATGCTTCTCATGTTTGCGACCCCACTTTTCGTAGGATTTGCAAATGTAATTATGCCACTTCAAATCGGTGCCGCCGATGTTGCTTTCCCTCGCCTAAATATGTTCTCGTACTGGCTATACCTCTTCGGTGGTCTTATGACATTCTCAGGGTTCTTAGCACCCGGTGGCGCTGCTTCATTTGGGTGGACGGCCTACGCTCCACTTTCGAACTCGGCGTACTCTCCAGGTATCGGTGGAGATTTATGGGTTGTCGGCCTTGCAATTGGTGGACTCGGAACAATTCTCGGGGCGGTCAACTTCATCACAACAATCTTTACCATGCGCGCACCCGGTATGACGATGTTCCGTATGTCGATTTTTTCATGGAACGTTCTGCTCACATCAATTCTCGTTTTACTCGCATTTCCGCCACTAGCAGCAGCGCTATTAGCTCTGGAGTCAGATCGCTTATATGGCTCGCACATCTTTGATCCAGCGAACGGTGGAGCAATGCTGTGGCAACACCTCTTCTGGTTCTTTGGACATCCAGAGGTATACATCTTGGCCTTACCATTTTTCGGAATTGCAACGGAGATTCTTCCTGTCTTTAGCCGCAAACCAATCTTTGGCTATAAAGGTTTGATCGCTGCCACTATCGCAATCTCAGCCCTCTCCGTTGCAGTCTGGGCTCACCACATGTTTGCAAGTGGACAAGTTCTCTTACCGTTCTTCTCCTTCATGACATTTTTGATCGGTGTGCCGACTGGCGTGAAATTCTTTAACTGGATTGGCACAATGTGGCGAGGCCACGTCACCTTTGAAACTCCGATGCTCTGGGTAATGGGCTTCCTAGTCACATTCCTCTTCGGTGGCCTCACCGGAATTATTCTCGCTTCACCACCACTGAACTTCTCGGTATCTGCCTCATACTTTGTTGTTGCTCACTTCCACTACGTGCTATTTGGAACCGTCGTCTTTGCCATGTTTGGCGGCTTCTACTTCTGGTGGCCTAAGATGACGGGAAAGATGCTCAACGAGCGCCTCGGTAAGATTCACTTCTGGACTCTTTTCTTCGGCTTCCACATCACATTTTTGATCCAGCACTGGCTTGGAATCAAAGGATTCCCTCGTCGATACGCTGACTACTTAGCAACTGATGGATTTACGGGAATGAATATGATCTCAACAGTCGGCTCATTCTTACTCGCCCTCTCTATGATTCCGTTTGCAGTCAATGTGTGGATCACCCGAAAGAGCCCTATGGTTGGAGTGGATGATCCTTGGGGTTATGGCTCATCTCTTGAATGGGCGACCTCATGTCCGCCACCACGACATAACTTCTTATCGATGCCACGTATTCGTTCAGAACGACCAGCATTTGATCTGCACCATCCGCACATTAAGACAGAAGGTCACTAACCAGTGAAAGCGACTAGCTCATGAAAGCTAACTGGCAACTTTTCTCTAGCCTTAGCATCTTCTATCTCATCATGACGGTGATTTATTGGTATGTGGGTGGCGAAGCGGTAGGAATTACAGGAATGTTGCTGGCAGCATGCCTTTCGGGCATGGTGGGCTTCTACATCTGGTTTACACAAAAGCGCATCGGTACATTGATGCCATCAGATAACCTCACCGCCGAAATAGCCGATGGCGCCGGCGAGCTTGGTTTTTATAGCCCTCATTCTTGGTGGCCGCTACCAGTTGCCCTTGCTGCGGTAGCGATGGGTATGGGTTTAATTATCGGATGGTGGCTCACAATCATTGCGACCACTGCACTATTCTTTGGAATCATCGGCTGGGTTACTGAATATGAGAAGCCACTCGATGACCCAGCAATGACCACTTCACATTAAATCGGTAAGTAAATGCGCGCTGAAATCCTCTCCTTAGAATCACCCTATCTAGTGGGGGCTCGGATTGACATCCATGCGCCAGCCGAGAAGATTTTCTCTTATCTTTCTAATCCACATGCTCACTCACTCTTTGATGGGTCGGCAACGGTGGAGTCAGTTATCTCAGGACCCGAACGATTATTTCTTAGTGCTCGTTTTGGAATGAATATGAAGATAAAAATTAGATATCGCATCACAAATGAGGTTGTTGAGTTCCAAGAGTCGAGGTTAATTGCTTGGCGTCACTTGATGAAATGGATCTGGAGATACGAGTTAGTGGATCTGGGTGGAGGCAATACCCAAGTGAGTGAGTATTTTGATGCAACACCGTGCAACAGGGCGCAGCTATGGTGGCTAAAGAGAACTCAATCCCTGACACGAAACCCTAAGTGGATGGCAAAATCATTAGTAAAACTTAAGGTTCTAGCTGAAGGCTGATGAGATCCGCCGTTGGCGAATTAGTGGCCTTCTAGTTCATGCACGTCGTTGAGCGTCGGCTTAGCCACTTGCTCAGCATGGGCCACTGCAAATCGCTTACGAAGTTTTGATTTGATCAGCCCGGGCCTACGAACACCGCGTTGATCGACATCGGCTAACTCAAGTGGCGCATTTTGCTCGTGTTGGGTGAGCAGCCATGCTTTCTCAGGTGAGATTGGTTCGTGAACTTCGACGAACTCGCCAGATGGCATCATCACGAGGCGACCAGTCTCGCGTCCATGGAGAACTAATTCGCGGTCTGCTCTCTGTAGAGATAGGCAGAGACGTTTAGTAATAATAAAGGCAAGAGGAGGAAGGACGATGATTCCGATTCTACTAAACCACATAATCTGATTGATCGAGAGATCAAAGTTTGTGGCGATGAGATCGTTTCCTCCGTTGATGAGAGCGACCAACATAAAGGTTAATGACATCACACCGAGTGCCGTGCGATTTGGCGCATTGCGAGGACGATCTAGGATGTGATGTTCGCGCTTATCACCAGTGATCCACTGTTCGATAAACGGATAGAGCGCCATCCCCGTGAAGATAATTCCAGGAATAATCAAGCCAGGGATAAGGATATTAAGTGAGAGCGTGTAACCAAAGATCACCGGCTCAAGAGGTGGAGCCATTCGGACAAGGCCATCTAGCCAACCCATATACCAATCGGGCTGCGATCCAGCCGTGACCTGCCCCGGAGTGTATGGACCGTAGAGCCAGAGCGGGTTAATCGATGCAACAGCCCCGAGCAGAGCGGTTATTCCAAAGACGATAAAGAAGAATCCACCTGCCTTAGCCATATAAATTGGCATCAGCGAGTAACCAACAACATTTTTCTCTGTGCGACCAGGACCTGGATATTGGGTGTGCTTTTGATACCAGACCAACATTAAGTGAACTGTGATCAGGGCCAAGAAGATGCCAGGCAGGATCAAGACGTGCACAATGTAAACGCGCGGTATAAATATAAACCCCGGAAATTCTCCACCGAAGGCGAAGAATGCAAGAAATGTTCCTATAACTGGAATTGCCTGGATGATCGCATGTGCGATGCGAACTCCGGTACCAGAGAGAAGATCATCTGGCAGCGAGTAGCCAAGGAATCCTTCGACAATTGCAAGGGTCAGAAGGCCCACGCCAAGGATCCAGTTGAATTCACGAGGTTTACGGAAAGCTCCCGTAAAGAAAACGCGCATCAAGTGGACAACAATTGAAGCTATAAAAATCAGGGCGGACCAGTGGTGGATCTGTCGCATAAGGAGTCCGCCTCGAACTTCAAAAGAAATCTCAAGGGCGGAGGCATATGCGGCAGACATTTCAACACCCTGTAGCGGAACATACGCACCCTCATAGACCACCTCGCGCATTGAAGGGTCAAACCAGAAAGTGAGGAACGTGCCAGAGAGCAACAAAATTACAAATGAGTAGAGAGCGATCTCACCCAGCATAAATGACCAGTGGTCAGGGAATACTTTTTTGAGATTCTTCTTCATCCAGGCAGCAGCCCCTGTACGGTCATCTACATAGCTGGCTACATTTCCTGCAATTCGCTCACGTGCGCTCATGCTGATCGCTCCCAAAAACTCGGTCCGACTGGTTCATTAAATGGTGCCTGTGCAATGAGGAATCCTTCCGCATCGACAGTGATTGCTAATTGAGGTAATGGGCGAGCAGATGGGCCAAAGATGACCTTGGCTGCGCGCGTTACATCAAAAGTTGATTGGTGACATGGGCAGAGCAGATGCTTTGTCGTCTGCTCATAGAGCGCAACGGCACAACCCATATGTGAACAGATCTTTGAAAAGGCGATAATTCCCTGATAGGTCCATGAGAGACGTTCGGCATCTAAATTAAATTCCTCGGGACGCAAGCGAATAAGCAGAACGGCATCTTTTGCAATGTCATTGAGTGAGTGATGATCTTTTCCAGGTGCCAACTCAGGCAGCGTCTGTGCGACTGCTCCGACTTCAAGGTCTTCTGGTCGAATCGGACGATCACCTGGATCTGTCACCAGGCGAGTCCCAGCCTTCCAACTTGTTGTACGAAGTGCGTTACCTGGCAATGGACCAAGATCTCCCAATAACAAAATGGGGGAGAGGCCAACAAGTCCGAGTGAGAGTCCGAGTGAACGTTTAATCAGTGAACGGCGACCAAGTCCGGCAGCCGCGGCACCTTCTTTGGCGGTCGTCACAAATTCTTCCCGATCGATATCAGGTGATCTTAATTCATGACGGTAAGCGATAACCTCGTGATCTGGCATCAAAGTTTTTGCCCAGTGAACTGCGCCAAGGCCGATAAAGAGTAGAGCTGCGGCGAAACCTAATCCGAGGAGGAGTTGATGAACATTCTGCTCGCCCATAAGCGGAATAAATACGAAGAGGTCAGTTGAGATAAAGAGATATGAATAAATGAAGAGAACGGTTCCAAGAGCTGAGAGTCCAAAGAGAATTGCAACCTGGCGTTCGGCACGGTCTGCAGCTTTTGGATCGATATCGCTTTGACGCAACTTATGTTCAGGAAGTCCTGGGTCCTTAATTAACTCAATCTCATTGCTCATAACTATTACCTATCTCGCCTTCGTTGTAAGCCATACAGCGATCCCGACCAGAAGGCCAAGTCCGAGAGTCCATACAAGCAAACCTTCAGTAACCGGCCCGACGCGACCGAGTGCAAGACCACCAAGCTGTGGTTCTTTCTCAGCAGACTTGATCCACGCAATAATTGAAAGTTTCTCTTCTGGTGTAAGGGTCTTATCTGAAAACACTGGCATTGCTTGCGGACCAGTAATCATCGCTTCATAAATATGAACAGGCTTTACACCCATGACAGTTGGCGCGTATTTACCTTTAGTCAGTGCGCCCCCTTGCCCTGCGAAGTTATGACACATTGCGCAATTTGTCCTAAAGAGTTCACCGCCCTCAGCGATCGAACCATCACGTTCATAATTGAGCATGTCATCGGTGGGGATTTCAGGACCAGGTGCAAGAGATGCGATGTACGCGGCTAGCGCTGCCACTTCTTCATCATTGTAGACCGGAGTTTTTCTCATAGCCTGTTGGCTCATATCAGCCATAGGCATGCGCCCGGTGGCGACTTGGAAGTCAACCGATGCTGCTCCAACGCCGATGAGTGAAGGAGAAATTGAACTTCCTTCAGCATTGAGGCCATGACATGAAGAGCATCCCCTTAAGAAGATTTCTTTTCCTTCTGCAATTGCCTTGGTCCGCTCTTCTGCTGTCATCACTGAAGCAGTTGTGGCGCCGGCTACTTGAAATGTTGTACCAATACCAAGGAGTGCAAAAATTAAGAGAAGAGGAGCGACGATACGGTGTCTACGGTACTTCGAAAGTCTTTTCATAATTTTCCTCTCTACTTAATCAGGTAAATCGCAGCGAAGAGAGCGATCCACACAACGTCAACGAAGTGCCAGTAGTACGAAACAACGATGGTGGTCGTCGCCTGTTGATGAGTGAATCGACGAGCTTTGGCTACTCGAACGAGGACGATTAGAAACGCGATCAAACCACCAGTGACGTGAAGACCATGGAATCCGGTGGCAAGAAAAAAAATGGAGCCATATGCATTTGATGACAGGGTTAACCCTTCAGAAACTAAGACTGCGTATTCATAGATTTGGCCGGCAATAAAGAATGCGCCCATAAGAAACGTGAGCGCAAACCATTCGCGCATTCCCCACAAATTAATTTGCATAAAAGAGCCGCGACGCTTGCTCTGAAATCTCTCTGCAGCGAAAACGCCAAACTGGCAGGTGACAGATGAGAGAACTAGAACAGTTGTATTAACCGCTGCAAAGGGAATGCTGAGAAGTTCAGTCGACTCTGCCCAAATTGCTGGGCCTTGCACGCCGCGAGTGGTGAAGTACATTGCAAAAAGTGCGGCGAAGAACATCAACTCACTTGAGAGCCAGACGATAGTGCCGACTGCCACAACGTTGGGCTTCGTAATTCTATGCATAGTCTCAGCGGCGGTCATAGAGGAGATTATTCCCGAAATTGCGTACTTTCACCTCTTTGCTCATGCAATAAACCCTCATATTTGCCCCTGAAGAGGGTGAAACGGGTCACCATGATTGAACTGGCTCCACGATGTAGACTTTTGCCATGGATGCAACGCAGAAACCTCTGAAGATCGTTATTTACTCAGACGACAAGACGGTTCGCTCACACATCGCCGCCGCCTTAGGGTCGCGGGTTGCCCCAGAATTATCTACCCATCGCATTGTTGAATTCGCTACCGGCCCTGCTCTGCGCCTCTACGTTGATGGTCGCGCTCGGAGCGGAGATATCGATATCGACCTGTTTATTCTCGATGCAGAGGCGGCCCCTGAAGGCGGAATGGGGATTGCGCGCCAATTAAAGGATGAAGTTTTCAACTGTCCACCGGTTCTCTTACTTACTGCTCGCAAAGAGGATGCTTGGCTAGCAACGTGGTCTCGAGCTGAGGCAAATGTTTTGCACCCAATCGACCCATTCACATTGGCCGAGACGGTGGCAGATCTGCTCCGTACCTCGATTGCGCGAGTTAAGGCGTAGACATTTCTCACTCTCACAGTCCTAAGAAGGAGACTCCGCAATGACGTGGATTGAGAGTATTGCTCGACTTGAAGGTGGCGCTGATTTAGAGCCAGATGAAATTTCCACAATAATGCAGACCATTCTTGAGGGTCGAGCTGAGATCAGCGCTATCAAGGAATTCCTCCTCGCCTTGAAAAGTAAAGGCGAAAGTGCAGGCGAGGTAGGCGCACTTGTTGCAGAGATGTTTCGTCACAGCTCACCCATTAGCATTACAGAGCGCTCTGTCGACACGGTTGGCACCGGCGGCGATGGCGCTCATACAATAAATATTTCGACAACAGCAGCAATCATTGCCGCTTCGGCAGGAGCGAGAGTTGTCAAACATGGCAACCGTGCGGCGTCGAGTAAATCTGGTTCGGGGGATCTACTTGAAGCACTGGGGGTTGCCATCACACTCGATGGCCCTAAGGTCGCGCAATGCGTTAAAGCGTTAGGAATCGGATTCTGTTTCGCTCCGATTTTCCATCCTGCCATGCGATACGCAGCCCCAGCACGTAAGGAGCTGGGTGTACCTACCGTCTTTAATATTCTTGGCCCATTGGCCAACCCAGCTAAACCTCAAGCGGCAGCAATTGGCGTTGCCGATCAACGCATGCACCCTGTGATGGCAGAGGTGTTAGCCACCCGAGGTGTTGATGGATTTGTCTTTCGCGGTGATGATGGCCTTGATGAAATCACGCTCTCCACAACTACCTCTGTAATGACTATTGGTTCGGGAAAAATCCAGAGCGATCGCATCGACCCACTCGATTTTGGAATGTCTCGAGCGCCGATCAGTGATTTAGTCGGTGGTGATGCAAGCGAAAATGCGCGCATTACTACAGCAATTTTCAACGGTGAGCTCGGAGCGGCTAGAGATGCCGTACTCCTCAATGCCGCCGCCGCAATAGCCGCATTCGATGGAGAGAGTGAGCTGGGCATTCACGAGAGAATTTCCAAATCTCTGACTAAGGCGAGTGATGCACTTGATTCTGGTGCTACCCAAAAATTGCTGACAGATTGGGTCGCCTTCTCTCAGTCGCTGGTGTAGCGACCCACCTTTCTCTGTGGTCTCTTTCTCGCGCCTAGCAGTTGGTTGATTGTAAAAATATCAAAGGTACCCAAGCGCTCTATGACACCGTGAAGTACATCGACAGTTGCTCGTGCATCATCTAAGGCTCTGTGACTCGGTGCGACCTTTGTATTAAAATATTGCGCGAGCGTTCCTAATTGGTAGTTAGCGACATCCTCTCGGGTAAGGACTAGTCGAGCCAATTTCACGGTATCGAGTACTCGAAAATCAGGCCAGATGTAGCCGTGAAGAGCTGATGCCGCCTTAAGGAATGAGAGATCAAAAGGTGCATTATGAGCCACAAATACGACCTCTTCGGGGCTGCCGAAAAATTCAAAGAGTATGGGAAGAATTGTCTCAACTGACGGAGCTTCGGCCAGCATCTGATCTGTTATTCCCGTAAGTTCAACAATGAAAGGGGATAGAGGCGTGTAGGGATTGATGAGTGTTTGGAATGTTCCCTTCACATCCCCGCCACAAACTTTAACTGCACCTATTTCAGTGATGGCGCTACCAGTATTCGCGGAGGCTCCTGAAGTTTCTAGGTCGATAACAACGAAGGTGACTTCACTGAGCCCTCGATCCGGGGCGAACTTTCGCTGAGTCATGGAGCTACGGTAGAGCGATCATCTGACACTGAACTATTTGCGCCTTCGCTTCATCACTCTCTTGGCTTGGACAGTAAATTTCTCTGTCTCTTTCTTCAATCGGGCAAATACGACTTCGGCCCAGGCAAATTCAGTAGCCAGGATAGCTACACCGAGGACGATGAGTGGCAATCCAGGTCCAGGTATAAAGAGAAAAACCACCCCAACAATGGAGAGCGTTGAACCAACGGTTGCCACGATTACCCATCTAATAGGGTGCGGCAGGTACTTCCAGACGCTGTCAAACTTGCGTCGAAAATTCAGTGCCATCTGATAGTTCCATCCGTATACATGTTGGGAAAAGTCTATCCCACCCTACTTTCCTATACATCTTCAATGGCGTAGATTCTCCTGCATGGAATATAGACGTCTTGGCAGTACCGGAATGTATGTATCAGAAATTTCTTATGGAAACTGGATCACCCATGGTTCCCAAGTTGAACAAGATGCCGCCATCAAGTGCGTTAAGACAGCCCTCGATGTAGGCATTACAACCTTTGATACCGCAGATGTCTATGCTGGCACTCGGGCAGAGACTGTTCTCGGGAAAGCGCTGAAAGGCATCCGTCGCGAATCATATGAGCTCTTTACAAAGGTCTATTGGCCAACAGGAGATGGTAAGAATGATCGTGGTCTCTCACGTAAGCACATCATGGAATCGTGCCATGCCTCGCTCAAGCGATTAAATGTGGAGAACATCGATCTCTATCAGATGCACCGATTCGATGTTGAAACTCCGCTGGAGGAATCACTGCAGGCCTTTGAAGATCTTATTCGTCAGGGGAAAGTCAACTACATTGGTTTTTCAGAATGGACCGCTAGCCAGATTTCATCAGCGCTCAAAATTCAAGATCAGCGTGGGTTCTCTCGCTTTGTTTCGAGCCAACCACAATATTCAGCGCTGTGGCGAATTATTGAAGCAGAAGTGGTCCCGCTATCTCGCAAGGAAGGGATCGGTCAAATTGTTTGGTCACCGATAACCCAAGGAGTTCTCACAGGAAAGTACAAGCCAGGTGGAAAACTTCCTGCCGGCTCTCGCGCCACAGATAAGAAGAGTGGCGCAGGAATGATCTCCCGCTGGATGCGCGATGATGTTTTGGAAGCAGTGCAAAAGCTTGCACCAATTGCCGACTCAGTTGGTCTGACCATGTCACAACTTGCTATCGCTTGGGTCTTGCAAAATGACAACGTTTCATCGGCAATTATGGGTGCAACAAAGCCTTCTCAGGTGAAGGAAAACGTGAAGGCTTCTGGAGTAAAACTGGATCCTTCGGTAATGGCTGCAATTGATAAGGCGCTTGGCTCGCTCCCAGAACGCGATCCAAAACTTACGACCAGCCCGCAATCACGCCCTTAAAAGACTCATTATCCATGGCAGATAATATTTTCTTTGAAAGAAGCGTCCTTGAATACGAACTTCCTGATTTTCGCCATCTCGAAGAAGGACATTATCTGGATGCTTTTTACAAAGGAACCTCTGCTCAGTTAGAAGAAATCAAAGTGATCATCACATCAGGTGAGCCGACGTTTGAGAATACAATCGTCGCGCTTGAAAAAAGTGGGCAGATTTTAACCAGGATGCTCAATGTCTTCTATAATAAATCTTCCAGTGATACCAATGACGCACTTGATGCAATTGAAGAAGAGATTGCCCCCAAGTTATCGGCACACCAAGACGCGATTACTCTTAATCCAGCGCTTTTTTCAAGGATCAAGGATTTGTACGATAAGCGGGATTCTCTCGCTCTTTCATCAGAAGATGCGTGGTTGCTAGAAAAGTACTACCGAGATTTTGTCTATGCCGGAGCACACCTCACACAAGACCAACGTGATGATTTAACTAAGATTAACGAACGGCTCTCTTCACTTGAGACGCAGTTTTCTAAGAACTTGTTAACTGACACCAACGAGAGTGCGCTAATCGTTGATTCGGTTGCAGAACTAGCAGGGCTCTCTTCAGGAGAGATCCAGGCTGCCGCCGATGCTGCCAAGGCTCGTGGATTAGAGGGAAAATACCTCCTAGCAATGGTGAACTTCAGTGGTAACCCGATGCTTGAAAGTCTTGAGGTTCGTTCTACTCGCGAACGCATCATGAAGACATCTTTACTTCGTGGTAATCGTGACAACGATTCTGACACCAAGAAAATCATTGTGGAGATGGCAAAGCTTCGCGCAACGCGCGCACAGCTCTTTGGAAAGAAGACACACGCCGAATACATCATCGCAGAACAGACTGCTGGAAGTGTCGCAAACGTTCACGCGATGCTGCGCAAGATCGCACCAGCTGCCGTACGTAATGCCCGCGCAGAGGGAGCAGAGATTCAGGCGATGATTAAAGAATCAGGTGAAAACTTTGACCTAGCTAGTTGGGATTGGGATTTCTACACAGAGAAGGTTCGCAAGGCCAAACACAATATCGATTCAACTGCCATGCGTCCCTACTTTGAATTAGAGCGCGTACTCCGTGATGGCGTCTTCTTTGCAGCCTATAAGCTCTTTGGAATCTCCTTCAAAGAGCGCCCAGACTTGGTCACCTACCACCCAGAAGCGCGGGCCTTTGAAGTATTTAATGAGGATGGCAGCAAGCTCGGTCTCTTTGTTGGAGATTTCTACACACGCGATTCAAAGCGCGGTGGAGCATGGATGAATAACTTGGTTGATCAGAGTTTTCTTCTTGGACAGCTACCGGTCGTGGTAAATAACCTGAACATCCCAAAACCGGGTGCAGGACAACCAACACTGCTTACCTACGACGAAATCGTCACTTTGTTCCACGAGTTTGGACATGCACTCCACGGCCTTTTATCTAGCGTTACCTATCCGCGTGTATCGGGGACAAGTGTTCAGCGAGATTTCGTTGAGTTTCCTTCCCAAGTAAATGAGATGTGGATCCTGTGGCCAGAGGTTGTCTCCAACTACGCCAAGCATCATGAGACCGGTGAAGTACTTCCACAAGATCTCATTGATCGACTTAAGGGTGCATCAACTTTTAATGAGGGTCACGCAACAACGAGTTACCTGGCGGCCTCAGTCCTTGATCTAGCGTGGCACTCTCTAGAAGCTGGTCAGGATGTTTCAGATGTCGTGGCATTCGAAGAACAAGCGATAAAGGATTACGGCCTTGATTATCACGCGGTGCCAACCCGTTATCGCAGCACCTACTTTTCGCATATCTTCGGTGGCGGATATTCAGCCGGGTATTACGGTTATATCTGGAGCGAAGTTCTTGATGCTGAATCCGTTGAATGGTTTAAGGACAATGGTGGCTTGACTCGTGCAAATGGTGACCACTTCCGCACAGAGCTTCTCAGTCGGGGTGGATCAATTGACTCGATGACCATGTTTAAGAATTTCCGTGGCCGTGAAGCAAGTATTACTCCACTTCTTAAGCGTCGCGGGCTGGAATAACAGTATTAATAAATCCGTCGACGGCCGACTCGATCATCTTCAAAACTTTCTGATATGAATCTTCTGCTTGATTGTAAGGATCTGGAACTTCAAGCTGGTGGTATTGACTGGATAATGGATCTATCTGAGAGAGCTGAGGATCAAAGCTACGCAGATAGAAAACTTTTTTTGCTTCTTCCTGGCTTGGTGCTAGCGCAAGTACGTTTTCGAAATTACTTGAATCCATCACCAGAATGTAATCGTTGACGAAAAAGTCGTTGACTTTAAATTGTGACGCCTTGTGATGATGAACGTACCCCGCTTTCTCCCAGACTTTTTTTGAAGTGGGATGTGGACCTTGCCCAACGTGCCATCCGCTTGTTCCCGAACTACTTACAAGGATTCGCATCTGTGTGACTGATCGCGCCTTATTCGCCAGCACAGCAGCGGCCATGGGGGAGCGACAGATGTTTCCTAAACAGACCATCGCCACGTTAAGAGAAGCCATGCCGTAAGCCTAATCTCCTATGGAATCGTTGAGTAATCCTAGCCATGTGCATCGCACAGGAAGGTAAGTAGCAGTGCTAGTCCAAAAAATTAGGAAAGAACAAAATACGGGAACTCAATATCCACGATGTTCCCATTCGGGTGTAGATGGGTAATTTTCCACGTTCCGCCAGCAGATGTAATCGGTGCCAAACCTATCCCGCCACTTCGAATAACTGCATCTTTCATTCCATCATCCCGGCAACAGATTCGGATCGACCATAAGGACTCCCTACCTATTTCCTCGTTCAACTCAATTTCTATGGTCACACTTCGAGCATTAGCATGTCGATTAGCATTCGCTATTAATTCCTGACAAATAGCTGAAAGCGATATTTGTGGCAGCTTGAATTTGTCCAACTCTACGAGCCTCGGAGAAATCTTATATTCGACCTCGATGAGTCCGCGCCAATATTCAACAATTTTCTCTATTTCGTCAAGTACATCCCTTTTGTCATCATTATTTGCCTGAAGAAGGGAGAGCAATTCAGATTCTATATTCTGCATACTTGGTATCACTTTGTTTTGCAGGAAGTCAGTTTGAGTAAACTGAGCATTGTCATTCTTGATAGAGTAATCCCTTAACATGAGTGTTATCGCAGCTAAGCGCCCAATCACTGGTCCATGCATAACCTCTGAGACTTTTTTCCGTAGTGTATTTAGATCTGAATTAATAGCAACATATTCACTTTGATTTTTTGCAATTTCAGACTCGAGTTCACGTGCTTCTTCATCAGCTTCAGCAACTAATTGCGAAAAAATTCCAGAAACTAAAATTATTATTCCTATTCCAATACTGGTTAGTATCGTCTCGGTGATGGTCTGGGTTTTGGTACAGGACAGGCCGGGCGAATTGGAGATGAAGACCCAAATGGAGGAGGCAGAAAAAATCACGAACAGGGTTAAATAAGTAGGTCTTGACGAATGTGATAAAAAGTTGGTGCGACTGAGTAAGTTTGCGAGTGCAAGTATTATAAGAAGGATGGCATTCATTAGTAGATTTCGCGGCCTACAATCACCCTCTTCAATTGTGATCAATATTATGAAGAGTACAACTGCAGCAAGGTAGCTAGGTGGCTGGATTGATTTTATGACATCTCTCAGTAGACTCCACGTTTGTTCGGTTTTTTTCACTCTTAGTGAGAAAACTTCATTGACTCGCGATCTCGTCTTTTCCTTGACTGCGTACTGATGACTAATTTCTCGAATTGGTTCAATTGCCAACGCTTGAACTTGCTGAGAGACTTCATGAAATTGAATTGGTTTCTGGCTCTCGGCGAGGGTTCGAATTGATTTTTCAATATCATGCAGTGCGGGAATAATTCGGGTCTCAAGAATCTCTTTTAGTTTAAATCGCTCGTCATTATATTTTCGTCTTAAGTCATCAAGATTCGTGATAGACCGGTCAAATCGAGCCTCCTGGGTTTGGTAGTTGGCTAATAAATTTTGAACGGCAATTTTTACATAAGCAGTTGTGGAGAATGCAATAACAATAAATTCGATATTTATCAGTACTGCTAGGAACAACTCATTTGGAGTAGCTGCTTGGCCTGAAAAAAGGACTCTGAAAAATACCCCATCTATTACGCCCATAAGTATGTACGTTCCAAGAGTATGGCGAACGGAGGACTTATTTGGTTCTGTGAGGATTTTCCTATGCGCGAAGTAAAAAGGGACGAGTCCAATAGTCGGACCCAACAATGCGAAGATGGTTACATATAGGAAATTTGTACCTTGATTATAATTTCTTGCAAATGAGAGCAAGACATGTAAGGGGTATACCAACCAGAAGATCTGAAAACTCAATGAGCGAGGGTCTCGCCAAGTGGCGAGCAGTCGATTTTTCTCAGCGGACAACGATTTTCCCTTGATGCCACAAGGACACCGCCATAACACGTGAATTTGTGAGGCTATCAGATTCGATTCCCAGTGCATGAACTGTTCTTTGGACTAGGGCCTCGGCGGCTCGTAGAGTTGTTCTCCGATGCTCTGCAATTCCGGCATTAGATAATCCCTGCGCCATTAGCCAGAGAATTTCAGCTTGATTCGGTGTTAACGTGATTGTATTTTCAGAACTTAGAGAGACTGTTTGCTTTGAGTTATCTGCACTCTCGATCGATTTCTCAATTGATTTTTTCAGGAGAGAGGTCGATTCCAGTTCTGACTTGACTAAGTAAATTGTTGATTGTGGTAATCGACCAGAAACTCCTGTTGCTAACTCTGGTGAGGCGTGTGATGAGAGTGCAACTTGTCCAATCCACGGGAAATCCCGATCCACGCGAATGAGGAAGTCTGAGCCATTGGGCCCACTTCCTAAATTCAAATCCACCAAGACAGCATTGGGTTCAAATTGAAGGAGCAGATCCAGCGCTTGACTTACATTTGCAGCGCTCTCAACAATGAAGCCGGTGCTTCGCAGATTTTCAGAGAGCATCGTGCGGGTAAAGTCATCATCCTCGAGTACTAAAACCCTAGCTTTAAATGTGCCGGCCCGCAGGGTGTTTAGTTCCATAGAATGAGCCTACTTGTGGCTTTGAACTCGTGGAATATGCAACCGCTCATCGCGAATTTCTATCTACGGTTTTCGCGTTGTTCAAGCCCTCAGAGGCCTACAAAGCCAATTATGGAGCCCAGGAAGGGGATTATGAAGAGAACTTCTCCTTTGAGTGCTTCCCTGGAGATAACTTCTGTGGTCGAGCCATTGTTTGCAGAGACGCTATTTTCCTCTAGTGAAGAAATGACTCCGAGCACGGGAGTATTATCTAAATCTAGCGACTCATACATTACTTTATCGCCAACTAATACGTCGTTACCATTTTTGAAAATCACTACACTAGATTGAGCGCTACCGAGGGCATGGCTTAAGCCGACTTCGGGATGTGATATTCGCACTCCTAGGGCGGTTGCGGAAAGGATGAGTGCAAGAAGCACAAGGGAAATTTTCTTAGCCACTCTGTCCTCCCTTAACGACCTGCACTCCGCGAGCGCGGTGTGGACTTTTTCTTGTTTTTTGAATTGGTAGGTTTTGCTCGGGTAGGAGTGCGCTGAGCCTGTCGTGGTTTCTTACCTGAGTTTATCAGACCGGCCTCTGAACTCTTGGGTAGGCTTGACTCAATCTTACTTTTGGCAATGATTGATGTGAGCCATTCAGAGATATCCGTATCCGAGTCAGGGCTTTCTGCGGATATACCTCGACCTCCCTGCAACAATCTAGGTCGGGGCACCCTTTGATAAAGGGGAAGAAGTCTTGAGATGGAAAAGCGGAGAATCAAGCCTCGCGCAGTCGCAAAGAGCAGAGTCGAGGCGTGAAAAAATCGTCTCAAGAAAGCCTGCAGGCGATTAAGGAGCGATCTGGGCAGAGATGCATTCGATGTACTCTCCTGAGCATCTGATGCGGATGCACCTTCAACCGGTGCCAGAGATTCCGCCTGTGATACTCCAAGCATGAGACGAGAGGTGCGTGAATCTGGTCTTCCGGTTCCGCGCCAAGTTGCAACTTCAATAACGCTTCCAGCAGCCATATTTCCCAATACTAATTTTTGTCCATCTGGCAGATCAATCACCAATGGCGAATCCGAAGGAGGCATCGGTAATCTAGAGAGCGCCAGTTGGTCGCGATCGTCATCTTTACTCATCTGTCTCCTCTATCGCGAAGCCAAGAGTACCGTCAATATCCATAGGGCTGAGTTGACTCAAAGTTGCGATATTAACTTCAGTGGCCCAGTCATCCTCTGGAGATGTTGCTATGCATGGCGCTGTAGAGCCGATGGTAGCTGTTACATCACCATCGCTATTTGGACTAGTGACGTTCACGCCTGCCACCAAGTCGATGGTGCAACTGACCACCCCACCAAAGACATACTGGCCAGCCCGCCCCGCGACGCCCTGAAGACAATTTGAATCTAGCGCAGCGCTTAGGTCGCATGAGCCACTGAGCTCTTTGATTTGTAGGTACGTTGTCAGCGCGAAGGTGGTGGAAGCGCTCAAACAGGTTTGACTGAGCTCTGAGACGACAATTGAGGACATTGCAAAGCCTGAGTTGGGCGTAAAGGCGTGATTGAGTTTGATTTTTACCGAGTTATCACAGACGTTGGTAATTATCTTACCGCCGATCGTTACAGTGTTTGTCTCTGAGGTGCCATTGAGCCCATCTTTACCATCTTTACCAGCGACTCCATCTTTACCAGCGACACCATCTTTACCATCGACACCATCACGGCCATCACGACCATCACGGCCATCACGGCCATCGACGCCGTTGCAGAGATAGGAAGTTTGAACAATTGGATAAGTCTTGATTTCCAATCCTCCATTGACACAATTTAGATTCCCCTTGGCCAAAGGAAGTACTGTGACACCTGAACCATCTGCACCGTCGACACCATCTTCACCGTTACAGATGAAGAACTGCTCTGGAGTGGGATATGAATCCAGCTGCATTCCTCCTGTTGGGCAATTCGGATCAGAAAGTGCGAGACCCACCACCTTTACTCCTGCGCCATCAATACCGTTGATACCATCTATTCCATCGATACCGTTAATACCATCTATTCCATCTCGACCTATGACGCCATCTTTGCCAGGTTCACCTTTAAGCAAGGTCAGAACTTGGTTGAGATCTGTATCTTTGAGTTCGACATCTCCCAGAAAAAAGTTTTGGACAGTATTAGTATCAGTTGCAGCATAGGCAACCCCAATTCCTGGGAGGGTGAAGATGAGAAATCCGATGACCCATCGCTTCAATGTATTCATTGGGTCAAGACCTTTTCCTCACCTTGGATCTTTTCTTTGGGCTGCGCCTGTAACGTTTTCTCACCGGAGACGATGAGGACGGAGTACATTGAATGTAAAATCAGTGGAATCGAACCAGCCGCAAGAAAGAGCATTGCTTTCTGCTGTGATTCCATCGCTAAGTTTTGAGTGCCATAAAATATAGCGAGAGTGGTAGCGGCCAGTAGTAGCGTTTCAATAATAATATTGCGCCTAAATCTTGGTAGAGGAAGGCGAGAAAATTCTGGGAAGATCACGAATAGCGTGAAAAAAGGGAAAGAAAGTAGAATCGCCCCGTAGGCAGAGGTGGAGAATGTGTTACTCCAAACGTAAATGACTGCAAAGAATGCTGCGGCTAGGGTGAAGGCAAATCCAGGTGACACAACTCTAATTACCTCAATCTCATGAAGAGAATGGGTCTCTGGCTCAGAGTCGAGACCAGCTTTTGGCCTAAGGCCTAATTCGGCTAAGTATTTAATAAATATGAGTGCACCAATTGCGGTCGCGAGTGGCCAGCGCATCACCGGGGTAGAGGTGACCGTAATCGAGAGTGAATCTGTCGCAATCATCAACGCCACAACTAAAAGAATAGAAAATATTGAGCCTATGAAATTGGCAAGAGTTTGAGAGAGTACAGAAGAGTTATTTTCTCTCCCCTTTGAGAAATCTTTAGGTAGCGTTAGGGAGATAAGGGCTGCAATAAGGGCTGGCGCATACCAGATTGCTGTAAAGGCGATGAGCAAGAGAAATGTTCTCAGATTATTAACATTTCCAAAAGCGATGTAGACAAGAGCAAATCCAAGAGCCGTAGCCAATCCACTAGTGGCATCTATTGCACCGATAGCTGAAGCGGCCAAGATAAGCGCTAGCGGCAGGAGAGGAATGAGGTGCTTGTCTTGCGTGCTGAGGGCGATGAAAATCCCAAAGACGAGCGAGAGCCACGGCAAGAGTGACCAAATAAGGGTTGAGACCTTATGAAGTATCTCAGCATCACGCATCATAAGAAAACGCATCAATGTCTCTCCTTGAGACACTTGTCGCTTTCGTCTAAACCGATAAAGCAAATTTCTACTCTCAACGGCTTTGCGAGTCTCAAACCCTATGCGCCGATACTTTCCGCTCCTAATGACCGAGAAGGCAGAAGCAAGAATTGCAAAGAGTACTAAGAGCAATTTTAAATCTGGCGGTATTTGCGCTATCTGGTAAAAAGTTCTCTCGTTTACACGAACTGCTGCGATGATATCCAAGCCAGAAGTCGAACGATCACTTTGAATTGTGTATGCGCCCAATGGGAGATCATTGGGAAGGAAAATGGAGTAGATGTTGAAACCCTGAGTTTCAGAGTTGCGACCTTTGAAATTAAGGGGAGGCAACCCTTCTCCCACGAGTTGAATCTGCCAATTTGCCGCAGTGGTTGGACCACCCAAGATAACAAATTGTTCCTTGCCTCTCTCCCATGTGAGGAATGGAATATCAACTGCTTGTGCGCGTGCCGGAGCTGCAGCCAGTGCAAAGAGAGAGGCAGAGACGACGGCCAAGAGAATTGAGATAATTTTGAGAGGGGCTCTAGTCACGCGAGTTAGCCCTTAATACATCTAGAAGAAACCAAATTCCAATGATTATAGGAATTACTGTGAAGAGAAATTGCCTGGAGAGAATTTTACCGATAAATGGAATAGTAAAGATGAGTACTCCAAGAACGTCACTGCCCTGGGGCTTTTGCACATCAGGTGCTGGGTTGTTATCACCTTTAACAAGCCAGCCATTCTCTCGGCTCCCACCGATAATTCGGTGGGAGAAAATTCCAACAGGGGAGCCATCGAAGCGTCGGGCTTGATAGGTGATTACTTCGCCAATGTCAGCAGGAATTCTCTGCGGATTAGCGGAGATGATAATGTCACCGGGAGAGATCGCGGGCTCCATTGATCCAGTCAACACGATTCGCGCCTTGATATACCCGGTCGCTGAGAGCCCAGCAAAAGTAAGCATAAAAATTGTCAAGGCGTAGCCAAAAACGGTAACAATTTTAGCAAGGTCGCGTCTTCGCTTTGTTACACCGTCCTGCA
Source organism: Candidatus Planktophila sp. (assembly GCA_017858325.1). Taxonomy (GTDB): domain Bacteria; phylum Actinomycetota; class Actinomycetes; order Nanopelagicales; family Nanopelagicaceae; genus Planktophila. Next base: position 42,313 of record JAFMBT010000008.1, read on the forward strand.
CTCTCTCAGGAGGAGCATCTACAAAATATTTAGCATCGGAGCGCACTATTTGTTGAGGGGTAACTAAATAAGTTTCAACAGAGTGCATATTTGAGATCGTGATTAAAACATTGGAATCTAGAGTTCTAGGGGTATTATAAATTGCGAGCGAGCCTCTCTGCTCTAGTTCAATCTCACAGTAATTAAGACCCAAAGAGCCAGAAGAGAGTTCCGTGGAGTGAAGATCTCTCTGGCTCATAGGGTTTTACTTCTTCCTTTAGGGCACGTGTTACGGGTTACATCAACTTCAGTGATAGGGATTTAAGAAGATGTATCTTGAGATTCAACAGTAATGACTGCAAATGATCCAGCATCTGCAAGGTTAGCTGGTGTAGCAGCATCCCAAAGAATTTTAAAACCAGTTGCAAGCGGAACAAATTGTGCGCCAGTTCCACAATCTGTCAAATTACCTTGGATTGCGCTAGCTGAGTAACCAGTAATATTTGCTCGACAAGCGAATATGTCAGTCGCACCGTTTTCAAAGAGTTTCACCGCGGTGTTGTCTGAATTACCATAGGCGGTAAATTTAAAGGTCTTTCCTATGCAATTACCTAGCCCTGTTGAAGTGCTTGCGGTACGCGTATCAAGAGCGGTAATCGAAAGTAAACGGAATGCGCGAAGGCTAGGGTCAGCATTATTGACAAACTGGTTCTCGGGAATAATAACTACCGAGTCGCTACAAGTGACGGTAGAGCTCACACCTTGACCATATTCGAGCGAGGTGTTGCTATTGATTGTGATCGTCGCCGCGAAGGTTGATCCAATCGCGGCAACAAATAACCCTGCCGCCAATATGCTGACGTAGCCAGCACGGCCTCGTCTGCCTTTTGGGCTTTGACCTGAGTCAAATTTTAATATCTCCACGATACTCACTTCTTTCTCTCTCTCTGAGGCCACGCTGACCTCAGAAAATTGTTGTAGGCCTTACGCGCCTGGGTTATTAACCGATTCCACTGTAGTTCGGCCAACTATTGCGCCATCAATGTTGATGAATTGTGATGAGGGGTCTAGGTAAAAAGTCACATCAGCACTATTGGGGGATAGGACAGTGCCGTCATAAATCGAAATTCCACTGACCGATAGAGCAATTGATGCAATATTTACTGCAGAAATTCCTCGCCCATCACCAGTGAGATAGGAAAGTCCGAGTGTGATCGGATCGGATGAATTAACAGGCGCTTCTGTCGTTGGGATTGCCATCTGTATAACAGTTGCAGCTTCAGGCCCAATTGGAATCTCTTGTCCGGAATTATTGATTAATCGCACACGGAGTTTTGTTTTTTGACAAGCAAGGAGATCTAATCCAGAGACCGTAACTGACTTCACTCGAAAATATCCGTTAGTACCGTCTTCAGGGGTAGGCGATGAATACCATTCTTGGGAGAGAGCTATATAGACTTGTGAGTCACATGCCACGGCCTGTTGCGAACCTTGTCCAAAGTTCAATGCACCAGTACCAACTGTGACGCTAGCAGCGAACGAGGTGAGTAAGAAAGGCACAGATGCCACAAATGCAACACCGAGAAAGAGACGTGACCGAGCACGACCCAAGCCACCAAAGCGAGAGGTCACACTTGACTCCAACGGAGAACGTAACATGAGGTCAATTTACGCGTATAGGAGAAGGTAAAACAGGTAGTAGAGGACTCTTAGCCAATGGGTATACGGTTTTTGACCAGCGTCATTGTCAGTTCCAGTGGCATCAGATTGAGTCTCTGATTTATCGGCAATTCCTGGCATAGAGATTGATCATCAGGGGAACCTATGAGTACCCCCATCCCGATTGCAATCTGCGATGGAGCTATCTTCTGCGGGGAAGTTACTCGTACGCCTGATTGGGCATTGAATAAGCGTGTGATCGAATCGCCACTACCAATCAGTGAGAGCAATTGACTCCCATTTCCGAGAACAACCACATCTAGCGGCGTCGTTACGAGTTGGAATTGATGACCTGGGGCTTCAAGGCAGAGCAGTATCAACTCGTCGCTGCTTATGTGAAGCGGAGAGATGAGGGCAGAGGTAGCTCTAGGATCAACTAGATATCGTCCTGGCGCTCTAAATACAATCGATTGTCGATCGGCAAATCGTGCCTTTGGGGGCGTTGGTAACTCTGCGAATTCTTCACTGACCACCTCGTTTGGCGCTTGCTCATGTATCTCTTCCGGGATTTTGCTGGGCGTAGGGAGGGGAGTCGCCTCAACAGCGCCTTCAGCGGCAGCCTCATCGATGGGAAGATCACTTTCGGATTGCGGTAATGGCGGCATAGCAGTTGATGTTGGTTCTGCAGAACTCACACTCTCAGGAGCGGGATTAGGCGTTAACTCTTCAGCTAACGAAGGGAGAACCTGCGTTACGAGTAAGGCAGCACAAGTGAGTAGAAATACTCGCTTGAAGAACCTTTGTCGGTAGGCGAACATAGTTAGAGCATACTCAGTAAATTACACTTGACCAGATTCGCAGAAGTAAAAAACCGAATGAGAGACGTGGTCAATCTATGGCAACCCAGCGGTCAACTCCCAAAAGAACTCGTACCCGGAAGAAAATCGCGCAAGAGCCCAATCATGAATTGATAGATGAGTTGAAGGAATGGTCAAAACGTACAAAAGTTCAAGACGATCCCTACATAATCTCCCTAATCTCAGACCTCGAGAGCGTTTCAGATTTAGATACGTGGGCAGCCCTGAGCCCAGTTGATCTGCTTCCAATGATGAGCCACCACGCAGGTGATAAGCGCTTACGTATTTCAAACATTCTTACCATTGCGCGCAATATTCTCGTCTTCGTACCAGTTGCGCTGACGTGGTTTGCAGTTGGAAAAGCGACAGCTGGCTTTGAGAAGTACACGAATGAAAACGCCGATGCAGTCTCTAACTTTTTACAATTTTGGCAGAATGGCTATGGGATACTCGATAAGAAGTGGACTATTGGCCACGTAGCAGTCTTAGATGCACAGATTATCTCAGGTGTCATTGCTCTAACCATGATTACTGCCTTTCTGAACCAAAAACATATGCAGGACCAGAAAGTAGCACTAGCCAAATTGGATAATGAGCGCCTGGCTATGGGTATCAAAATACACAAGTATCTCCATGCAAATAGAGCGGTAACGACCGAGACCATTAACGCCTTTGTTTCCAACTCCGTAAAGAACTTACAGGTAACTTCAAAGGCGATGGCTCAGGCTTCAAAGGAGTTGCGCAAGGATATCAATCAAATCCCATCAAATAAACAGGTAGTCGCAGAGGTAAAACGTTTGATGCGCGGGCTTTAAAGAATGCGTAGAGCTAGAGTTCGTGGGAGCGAATTTGCCGAAGATGCCACCGAACAAGCGGGATGGATGTACGCAGATCTCTTCTTGGGTTTAATGGTGATCTTTCTTGCAACAATTTCTTTTGTTCCCACGATTACTCCTGAGAAAAACACAGCGGAAAAGCCTAAGTCTGAACTTAACTCAATGAAGTTAGATGATGGATTAGTCAAGCTATACAGCACTTTCATCCCGGAGGAAGTTAAGGCAGATATCGAGAAATATCTAACGGATAAGAATCAGGACTTGAATTCGACAGTTCTCTATGTGCAACTCACCGGTGGCTATGATCCAAAGATTGAAAATTCTAGCGTCGGAGTAGCCAATGCCGTTCAATTTGGCGTGGAAATGAAACAGAAAGCACCCGAGCTCTTTGCGGGGGTTTCATTTACCATTAGCACCAGCACCGGCGTTCCGAGTCAAACGGTGGGGGTTCGTATGGCTTTAGCCCCAGGTGCAACTAAGTAAATAACTCACGAAGTAATTATCACTTCGCTAAATCTAAAGGACGTTCCACCACTTGCAACGACCGAGAGGCTACCTGCTCCGGCTGGTAGCCCTGCAGGTATCTGAACCACAATTTCGGTATCTGAATTAATCTGGAAAGTGGTAGTTCGATAGCGCCTGTTGAAGATAATCTCTGTTGCAGTACTAAAGTTTGTCCCAGTGATAGTCAAAAGCGATAATGGCGCAAGAGATCCTGGAGAAATCGATGTAATTGTGGGGACACACCCTGTCGTGCAAGTGGTTTCGCCACGATTGAGGCCAGTTCCTCCTTGAATACCGATAGTGATTGTCTCTTGGGCGCTCGGAGCTGCCTGAGAGGTTGCCAGTGGGCGCTCTAATTCTCTAAATGCAATTGTCTTAATTGGTGAAGCCTTCGCTTCATAATTATCATCGGCGGGGCGCGTAGTTCTAACCAAGCAGGTTCCAGTGGAAGAAGCCGATATAGAACCGTTTTCGATACTACAACCAGAGGCGCTCCCCCCTGAAACTATCTCGTAAGTTGCAGCCACCTCACTTGGACTACTCGTTGAAAAAGAGAGGGGGAGGGAAGTTCCAACAAAGGCGACATCGGTGAGAATAGAAAACTCTGGCTGTTCTACTCTAAAAATTTGGAAAGGAACGCTTGGATAGATTGGAGTGTTGTAATTAACTGTTATTGCAACACTTCCGGAGAGTGATACTGAACTTAAGGTGGCCATATACGTACCGCCCCGAGTGGGCCTATCCGCGCCAGTATGACTAGTTCCACGTGCTCGGGTTCCAGAGTATGTAAATGAATAAGAGAGAAGTTGATCTCCATTGACGAGACCTTGAACCTGGGTGACCGTTGGGCTAGCGGGAGCTGCGCCTGAGAATTGTAATGAACGGATAGGCGTCACGGTAAAGATTGGCGCATCTGCCTTTGAGATGGTGATAACCAATGTTGCAGAGCTCGCTGCCACGTAATCTTCTCCTTCAGATATATTGGCAACGATGGTGCAGCTGCCACTTCCTTTCGTAGCCAGGATGCGTACTTGGAAATTTGCAAGAGTGGTGACAGAGCATGCTGAATTGGAAGCGAGTGTGTAGGAGACCACGCCATCATTGCGCGCCCTTGAGATCTGAATACTGGCGGTGGCGCTCTGGCCATATTGAAGGGCCGAAGAGCTCAGCGAGGTAATAGAGACTGTTCGATTCGACTTTGTAACCGCAAGCGAGAAGGTCACCGAGGAGTAATTAAAATAATCGCTCCAGTTATCGCTTGTAATTGTTAGGGTAACGTCGCAATAGCCAGCGATAAGGGCGGTGATACTCCCTGTAGCTGGATCCACAGTGCATACGTTGCGTGATGGTGAAGAGAACTGGTAGGTGAGCTCCCTAAGTACATTTGAAACTGTAGCGGTGAAGGTCTCGCTAGAACTTACATAAAGTGATGGATATTCAGGTACTGGAGGCCTCTCAGCTTTTGTAATTGTCCATTGACCCACTCCAGAGGTATATCCGAGATAATTTGTAAGGGTTGGAGTCACACCTTGCGAATTGGCCGCGAAAAATATCGAAGTCGAGGTGGAGGTATCCACTCGCACCTGGTAGGTGCCAGGAGTTGTTGGAGCTGTCGTGGATTCGTATGAGGTTCCTGATATTCCAGAGTACCGCAAGGTAATTGCATTGACTCGATCCAATGGCGCAAGACCTTGAACGGTGAATAGGTTTGGATTCTCTGAGAGTGAAGTCGAAACATTTTTTAAGACCACTGTGAATGTCTCAGCACGATTGACAGAAAATATAGAAGTTTTCGTCCCACTGGAGTAATTCCGTGAATCACTAGGTGTGAATGTTGCAGTTAAGGGCACGTTCCCGTGGATGATCGGTATCCAACGACAGGTGATCTGACTTTCTGAGATACTTTTACTATTACAATCGAGAGAGTTATAAAGCGTTGAGCCAAGCATTTGCTTAAGATCTAACACCCCAACGCCAGCCCCAAGGTCGATAACTATTGGATACTCACTTCCATAACGTAAATTTGATATATCAACACTTGCCGCCAAATCCAGTGAGATGGGTACGGGAGCCTTCTCAACTTTTATAGTGACGATACTGTGCGCAACCTTACGGTCTATAAAATAGGCATTATTACCCCCCGTCCAACGTATTGCCATCAGATCACCATTTGCTGCAACAGCAAGGGCATATGTCGTATAAATATTTATATAAGGAGCACGGACGAAATTGGTATCTCTTTCAATGAGAGTTATTCTATTATTTCCACTTTCGCCAATCCAGATATCTCCGACAGGATCGATTGCAATAGTTCGTGGTTGATTAAATCGTGCAGCCAGGGCAGTAACGTTGGTGGTACTTCCAGATTGACCTGATGTGGCTCCAGCAATGTGGCTCCAAATCTGATCAAGGATGGAGTACTTGATTACTCGATGTTTAGCAACATCTACAATAAAGAGATTATCTGCCTTATCAATGGCAATTCCTGTGAATTGTTGACCTAAGACATTGATATTAACTCCGTTGCTAGAGGTTGGAATTGTTAATTCACTTAAAATTCCAGTGGTGGAATGCACTAAAAATATTCTTGAACCACCTTGGTCAGAGAAGCCGGTCCCTGCGATATAAATATGCCCTTGAGAATCCACCGCCAGTGCACTTATATATCCGGCTCCACCATTTACTGCTAATCCACCTACTCCAGTTATCGGGCCGCTACCGTAGCGTCCCGTGATCTTCTCAACTGAGCCATCTAAATTGATGCGCATGAGATATGAAGTGTTGTCCTGGCCACGCCCTACAACACATGTGGAGACTAGTAAACGCTCAAAGTTATCGAGGGCAAGTCGGCATGGCTGGTTGATGGCTATCGAGAGTCTATCCAGGGTGAAATCAGAGTCAGCTGCTACCCCTGAGCCGGCATAGACTGAGACTTCACCTGTTGCAGGATTGTACTTTTTTATTCGATCATTACGGTAATCGGCGATATACCAATTCCCAGAGGAGTCAGCGACCACACCTTGGATAGTTCCGCCAAGACCAAGAGTGCTGTATAGGTCTGTGACCGCGTCAGCGCTCTCACTTTCAAGTCGATACTGGGCTCCAGCGATGTAATTTCCCGTAGATAAAGTGTTATCGACAGATATTGGAAGCGTTCCGCTGCTGACAGTAGATGTGTCAACGCGAAACTCTGATGGGGATGGGTATATTACAGTCCGTGGATTATTAACTGCCCGTTCTGGAAGGTTAAAGGTTCTATTTAATACACTCCCATATGGAATTGTTACGCTCTGAATGTCTACTGCAGCAGATTCGGCGCTTACCTCAACGGTGACGGTAATTGAATCGCTCCTTAAATTACTATCGGTAACTTTTATTGAAAAGCTATAACTTCCGATAGAGAGTGGAGAATTAGATTGCACATTGATACTTCCTGTTGGTGTATCAACAGCGCTAACTATTTCAAAGGTATCAGAGGAGATAAGCTGAAATTGGTAGGGAGCGCTTCCACCTGTAACCGTATAGGTCTCAGATAGGAATGAGATACCATCCGGGAGAGAGTAATTTTTAACGCCAGCCCACTGCGGATTATTTGTAACCGCTGCAACTACCGTGGCTCTTACTGGTAGCGTGGCTCGCGCACCAACTTCATCTACTGCCACAACGTTAATGAAATAAGTGCCTCCTTGAATTCCGGTAGCAAATTTTAGATGGGCGCTACCGGCATCAATTGTTTCAACAAAAACGGTTTGGGTGGGGTCAGAGGTAAGTGATGGATAGAAATTACCTATTGGGATAATGGTTCTAGCCTGGGTTGAACCACTCTGATTACTCCAAGAATGATACATATTAAGATACGTATTTCCACCGACCTCATTGAGCCAGATCCTGAATGGATAGAGTTGGCCCTCTACAAGGTCGGTAATCGTGAAGGCGGTTCCTGGGTTGCTTGAATTACAGCAACCGGCATAACCTGTCTCGATTCCATTATCCTTCTCGATTTCAAAGTAAATTGAATCATCATGATTGAAGTTGAAAACTACTTGGCCCGTAACCGGGGCTCTATAATACCCTTCTGCATAGATCGTGAAATTATCATTACTGCTTCCCCTATAGCTTCCGCTAAAACTAGTTATATTTAAGTTTCCTAGGACACTGGTTTCCCCAAGATATGAGATAGGTGCTGATTTAACATCACATTTAGTATTTGCCAGGCCTGTACAGTTTCGAACATAAATACTAAGTCCTGTACCTTCAATAGAGGTCGTGGATTTCCTTAAATTAGCGATAGTAAAGGTTTTAGCACCTGTTCCATTAATAGCAGTTACCGTCTCAATATGTTCTGACCCTGCCGTGATCTCAATTATATTTCTTGAGATGGCTGCTGAAATTGGGGGATTGATAACTATATTCACCGATTTAGAAGCAGATTGACCAAATTCATTGGTAACTGTGATCGTCTCCACAAAGTTCTGCACTGTTGTTGAGTCAACAATCAAATCCTGCCTAAGCGAGACCAAAACTTGCTTCGCGTTATTTGCTTCTTGGAAAGTAAGAGTTAGAAGTAAGTTTTGATGAGAATATGCGCTAATAGGTATTATCGTCGTAGATTGAGTTAAACCTCCTTGATTACTCCACGAGTAATAGAGCTTAAGATCATCATTTCCTCCCAACCCCAGAAACCATATTTTTAAGGGATAGCTCTCGCCAGCGGTAAAACCAGAGATTGAACATGTAGATGTTCCGTTAACTGTTCTTATGCATTCATTGAGAGCGTCGGTGGTGATTTGCAGTCGCGCCTTATCATCTGCTCTGAGAGAAAATATAATTGTCCCAGTGATAGGAGCAATGAAATATCCTTCAGCGTAACCTGTTGTGGGACGGGTGCAAGCGCTGTAGATCGTATGAGTAAAGTCTAGATTGCTCGGGCTCGACATGGTAAAGCAAGGTGAACCGCTTGGCGCTGAACTTCCTGCTAAAGCATAAATTGATTGAGTTGGATCGTTATAGAAATTCATTCTCAATCCGCTTAATAGGTTTGGACTCTGTGAGGTTGCACTCGATAGATTAACTGCACTTGAGACTGTGAAGGTTTCAACAGACGTTAAATTGCCATAGGTAAATTGCAGAACATCTGCTCCGGCTATCGTTGGAATGGAGGCAACTCGTATTGAGACCATAACTGTTACGCTCTCACCTTGTGAATCAGAGATTACTATCGACTCAAGTGTTGTACTACCCGTTGCTAAACCACTTGCAACATTTAACGTTCCAGTCGAGGTTTCAAAGGTAATCGGAATCTCAGCTTGTCCTGAGTAAATAAGGCGTTGATATGAATAGGGGGCGATACCGCCACTAGGAGTGAAAGTGACAGTTTTAGTCTCGTTGGGATAGATTGAAATGTTGCGGCTAGGTGAGACAACGACGCTAATTCCACCATCGATTACCGCTGTAAGAGAATCTGTGCCTATCGCCCCTGATTGATCGGTAGCGGTGACTGTGGCGCGGTAACTTCCTTTTGGAGTGGTGCCGTTAAAATATAAAATAGGTTGGTTGGATTCATTTACATCTAAAAGAATTCCGGTGGCCTCTGGACTCGTAGTTAAGGAGAGAGTTTTGGACCCATTCCCACCAACAACGGAAATGGGAATTGAGTATGTGGTGTTTGTCGCTACGGTAACCGCTGATTCACCCAAGTTAAGAGCAACGGGTGGATTCACATCGATTCTGATAGATAATCTATCTATCGACGATGATTGATCTGTAACGGTTATAGTATCAAAATAGGTGGCAGCGGTAACCGAATCAAGAGCACTCAATGTGGGTGCTACCCGCAAAGTTACAGTGGCGCTATCTACGGCGATAAGAGTGAGTTTGCCGGATTGGGAATCTTCAAGAGCAAACGTTTTTGCGCCAGAGCCAAGAGCTGCCCTGAATGGGCCAAAGTCTCTGGCTATGCCTTCAGTCGTAGAGAGTGAAACCTGCTGGCCTGGAGCGGAGATATAGGCATCTTTACTTGCTGTGAAGTTATTTACAACGGTTGCTGAATCAAGGGCGGTGGAGTAGAGATGCAGCGCACCAAATCTGAATTGACCTAGGCCAGCATTGGCTGCAGTCATAGAATCGATAGCAGAGGCACCGAGAGCCAGATAAGAACGAGATGATCCAGCGCCATTTTCAATCGAGATATCACCAAGTAATTGGCCATTGATGGATGCGCTCAGCGTGGAAGTAGCTGAATCAATAGTGAAGCCAAGATAATGCCATTGGTTGAGGGAGAGTGTGGTCTCAATTTCTGCACTAACTCCATTTGGATGGCGGATCGAAAGATCTCCTGCGGCAGAGAGCTCCATGATGGAAGTTCTCTCAGCGGTATCGCATCTATTTGTTGCACAGAGTGAGATCAGCGAACCACTACCTTGTGGGAAGATCCAGGCGAAGAGTGAGTAACTCGTTGCCGTCTCTGATATCAACGGCTGATTAGAGGCGATAAATCCATCGGCGCTCAACTGGAGATAGCTTGGGTCACCAACTTCATAGAGCGGGTCTTGCCCGGAGAATAAAAGCGCCCTTGGATTTGTTGTTGGACCACGGATCGTGGCGTTGCTGCCGCCAGCTAGATCGTTGAGGTAGGAGCCAGTTGCTAAGTAGGTGTTTGCACTGTTGATCTGCCAGTGGACAGTCAGACTCTCTTGTGAGATTGCCCCAGGCAGAGCTTGATATGTCAATCCAATCGCAGATTTCACATCAAGTGTGAGCGATGTTCTGCTGTTGAGCCCGGCATCATCTCGCAGGGTAATTGTTATTTGATAACGTCCTCGTTGCGTCTGGTTGGAAACGTTAAGTTTAAGAGATCCATCGACAAATGCAGGTTCACCGATGGTTATCGTTGAGGTATCACCCGGTCCTGATACAGCAAGGGTCGGTATGATATCTCCGATACCGCCCATGACTGGAATACTAAAAGTTTTTGCAGTTCCTACAGTTGCTTTCAGGTTCTGTGAAGAAGAAGTGAAACCGGCGGGTTTTCGTACCAGAATTGTGGTTGTCTCATACCCTCGATTTCCTAGAGAGTCGGTAGCTGTGATGATTGCAGTATAAGTGTCAGCAAAGACAGTGGGGGATATACGAATAGTCGTTGTGCTCGCGGGTGTATTCCGTTGAATGGTAAATCCAGTACTCGTTGGAGATGTAACAGAGAAAGTTTTTACTCCATATCCACCAGTTGCAGTAATTGTCTCGCTATTGCCACCTAATCTCTCTGGAAAAATCTGTGTTCCAACGTCATTCATCGTAACGCCAGGACCATAAAGAGCATAAAGAGTTGTATTGCTGGTGAGTGGATAAGACCTACCTGAGCCGTAGCAATTTTCAGGATTTACCGTGATTGCACACCATCCTAAAAATGGATCACCATCCTTGGTCGATCCATCCATAGGCGCTAAAAGCACCGTGCCATTTGGAGGTATTACCGAAGCGGGTGTTACTCCAGATCCGCCATTTAGGTTGTAATTTAATTGGAATCTAAAGATGGCAAAGAGCGTTGTTGAAGTAGTAATGCTGAACAGTGAATTGCCCTCGAGAAAATAGTTACCACCACCATCTGCGCGAGTGTTCCACCCGGCAAAATACATCCCCGTTCTTTCGAGGGCTCCTGCATTTGCTGGTGCAGTGGCCTGATTGGGTTGTCCAGGTCTGAAAGTAATCTCAGAGGGCACTTGGCCACTTGTTGCATTATTTGGCGAGAAGGTAAGTGTCACAGGTTGGCTGGCCCATCGCAGAATAACGATTCCACTTCCGCCATTGCCCGCACATGTCTCCTCGGGATCTGTACCTCCGCCACCACCACCAGTGTTTGGCTCTCCATTGGTATGAGTCGAGTTACTACAGCCGGCGCCACCACTTCTTCCCCACGAGCTTCCGCGCCCACCACCACCGACACCTGCAGAGCCACCACCCCCAAGGAATTGAAATCTCTGGTCGAAGGTTGTTGTAAATCCTCCCGTCGCGGAATTTAAGGCGGTACCCGCGTCATTTAAATTCCACCACCGATTGTTATTGTTATTTATTCCACCGCCACCACCACCGGCGTAAAAAACTGAACTGCCAGTTATTGTTGAAGCGACCCCTGGGCCACCCGCGCCACCAGAACCGCCGAATCCTATATTTGTCGTACCAGTTAAACCTGGGCCGCCAGCGCCTCCACCTCCACCTCCACCTTTATAGCCGGTTGAAACAGGATTTCCTCCGCCCGCACTACCTTGCCCAACCGTTCCGGCGCCCGGAAGATTTCGATCGCCACCGGTTCCACCGCCAGAGCCGCCAAGTGATCCAGCACCTGCGTAGGGGCCGCCTTTTCCACCACCGATTGCTATAAGCGTTGATCCGATAGATGAATTTGCGCCATTGGTGGCGTTGCCGTCTACCCCACCAGCGCCACCGGCACCGACAGATATTGCAATTGTGGCCGTTTCACTGGACCGGAGTACGGACTCACCTTGAAGGAGACCACCGCCACCACCACCGCCACCGTCGGCGCCGCCACCGCCACCGGCGACGACAAGGTATGTGTAGGTAAAGGCAGGCGGGCGCACGCTATAAGAGCCAACGGCTAAAAATTCTGCGATGCAATCTGTCCCTACCTTTGTTAATTGGAGGTTATTGGTATTTGTCACATCAACACCCGGGGAAAGTGACTCTAGGGAACAAGAGCCGGAAGCATCCAGAAGCCTCTGAAATATCTGGATGTAAAAATAAGAGGTCTCTGCGGTTTGTCCAGTGCTATCTGTTGCCGTAACTCTTACCAAGGAATTAAGAGATTCCGTTGGAGTTCCAGAGATGACGCCTGTACTCGGGTCTAATACCAATCCGCCCGGCAATGTTCCGATGTAAGAAAACGTTGGTGATGCAAAGCCGGAGTGGTCGATGGCTAGATTAAATGGCACACCTACCTGACCAGTAAGGCCAACAGATGGAGTGGTGATCGATCCACTTCCTGAATTCACATAAATTTGCAACTTCCAACTGCTCTTATCAAATGATCCACTACCTGCGTTAGTCCAATCACTATGTGAGGTGAGGCGGCTTCCAAAACCTAAGTCGGGATTTGAATTTCCATGTTTATTCCACGCTAAAATAGTTTGAAGATCAGTCAAGTTGTGAATTTGAAAGCTACCATGGCCGGTACCGCCAGACCTCGCGTCATCATAATCGTGAGTATTTGTTCCCGCAGGAGTGAGACCACTTGCGCCAGTGGAGTAATTTCCTGACCACATCTCTAGTCGGCATGATTTGCCTGAACCCGTGGTAACTGGGGTGGCGACAGAGCCAAATCCTGGCCAGTTCGATTCGATAGAACAATTGGAAACATTGGTCTGGATATCGTTGCTTCCCGTGGGCAGAGCCAAGTTTGTAATCGTTGCAGCCACTGAAAGGGGCGTTGTGGTTCTTGCCTCCCACTTATCAAAAGATACCTCTGCGTAATATAGAGTGCTCGAATACCTCATCTCCATCCGATACTTGACCCTGGTGAAAGTTGCGCCAGCATTTGTTAATTGTGCCGCGCGATCTGAAGCTCCTATGCCATAACCCGTGGCGTAGGTGAAATTTCTCTGGTAATCAGTTGTCTCATAAATCTTCTCCCAACTGCTCTCCACAGCGGCAGTAGCGCTATTCATCAAATTTTGATTCGGTGATATTGGTTGAACTAAAAGTAGAACAAGAATCGCCACCATAATTTTGGAAATTTTTGGGCGAAAAAAAATCTGTGCATATTTTTCTTTAATCACTTGAAACTTGAATTTCATGATGAAGCCGATTCAAGTACAATCGAATCTACGGCGCTCATAAGGGCCTTGGGATTAGAGAAAGATATAGTGAATTCGGCAAGGCTCTCGTTATAGTCAATACTCTGGCTTGAATCACCAAATTCGATGTTCTGCCCTGCCGGGTTTACCAGCGTTACATCATCGAGTGCTGTGGAAAGTGTTGCTCCTGATGCAATTGATAAAATCACGGCGTTACCGACATTTGTATTACTTGGGGTTGCAAATAAATCTAGCGGAGAGTCACTTCCTGCCGAAAAGAGTCTGAGTCGTATGGTTGTGCCCGCACACTCACCAACGTTAAGTCCCCTGATCAGGAAACTGCCAACGTATGAAGAGCCATTGATGGTGGCGGTCGGCTCGAGTGAAACATTGACATAGGAATCACAGGCAACAATTTGGTAGATACCTTGACCGTATTCAACGCTGGAACTGGCAAGGATATTTACTGCATAAGTAGAACCAATCACAGCAAGGATTGTGGTGAGCAAAAGTCCTAGTCTGACTTTGGGTGAATGGCGTTTTTTATACACAGTTGTGTCCTCGATGGCAAACATCGAATACACCTCCAGCAGATTCACCCTCGGCGTTCCCTTGAATCTCGCAGAGACTAATTCTATTGAGAAGGGTAAATGGGAAGTTTTTCGCTTCCGTTTGGACCCATTTGTTGTGCGGTTTCTACACAGAAAAGTGGTTGCTCCGTCTCTTTGGCAGTAAAAATCTTGTGTGGTGGCTTACCTGTGAGGTGTGGCTTCGTCGATGAAACTTGGATCAGGCCCTAGAAGTCGTAGAAAGCTAATGTGATTGCAATAGTGAACATAATTGCCGCAATAATTGAATCAAGAATCTTCCAGAAGATGGGCTTTGACATGAATCGTGAGGCTGCTCGCGCACCAAAGCCGATTGTAGAAAACCAGGCCAGACTCGCCAAGGCACCTCCGAGTGCGAAGAACCAGCGATCGCCCTCGAATTGATTAGCAATACTGCCAAGAAGAATGAGGGTGTCTAAGTAAACGTGGGGATTAAGAAATGTGAGGGAGAGACAGATACCCACGACTTTGGAGATGCTCATGGCAGAGCCCTCACCAGCGTTCAAGCTATGATTCTTTAAAGCTGAGCGAACACTTCTGATTCCAAACCACGTCAGGTAGATCACTCCAAACCAGCGAATGAATTCGAGCAATGATGGCTTACTCTGAATAAGAGTGCCTAGCCCGCCTGTGCCAAGGAAAATGAGGGCGGCATCTGAAATCGCACAAATTGCGACAACCGATAGGACATGTTGGCGAAGTAATCCCTGACGAATCACAAAGGCGTTCTGTGCGCCTATTGCGATAATGAGAGAGAGCCCTGTAAGAAATCCAGGTAGAAGGGCTAGCATGAAAGAACTGTACAAGAGAGATCTCTACGTGGACGATACTGGGATCGAACCAGTGACCATATAGATCATGTTCCACAACTAGTAGAAATTCCTACTTGGACTGACCACCTTTGGCTCTGGCAAATCAGCGGCATTTTTCTTATTTTTAGGACCTTATTTGCACATTGGTAGCACAGTCTAGTCGTGAGAAGAATTATCTAGAACGACCTGAGTAAGCAACAAAGAATGCTACTTGTTCTGCTCGTGATTGCATGTATTATTTTTAGCCGTTCTCGGCCTTTATGTTTCTTGGTATTTGGGCCTGGCCATGGTTTAAGAATAAAAATAACTAATTTTAAGCCTTTGCCCTTAACTTTTAGGGGTGTATGGTCAAGATATGAAGTTACGCTTAATAGGAGTTCTGACCATTCTCGTCTTGTACGTAAGTGCGACGGCTGTGCCGGTAAGCGCTGCGGTTAAAGCTGGAGCTAAATGC
>JAFMBT010000032.1 GCA_017858325.1 Candidatus Planktophila sp.
GCGCTGAGCCCGCCATCGATCTTGATGTCGGTGCCAGTGATAAATCCAGACTCGTCATTGATTAAGAAGTAGACGAGGGCTGCAACTTCACGTGGTGTTCCTAAACGATTGAGTGGGTGGAAAGCGGCCCATTCCAGTGCAGCTTCTTCAAGTTTTCTTCCGAGAATATCTTCGGCGACGATTCGAACTAAAGGCGTATTAATTGTTCCTGGAGAAATACTGTTGCACCTAATTCCATCGAGGGCGTGATCTACGGCGATGGCACGAGTGAGGGCCAAGACGCCTGCCTTTGAGGCAGAGTAAGCAGCGGTTGTTTTCTGGTTCATGTGAGCCAAGATCGACGCTGTATTAACGATAGAGCCAGAACCATTTCTCTTAAAGATTGGAATTGCAAGGGAGGAAGAGAGGTACTGCGCGGTGAGATTAACGCGGAAGGTGTACTCCCAGTCCTCTAAGGAGAGTTGATCGACGGTTCCGTATCTGGCGATTCCTACATTGTTAAAGACGCCATTGAGCTGGGGTAGTTCGGCTTCTGCGAATGTGAAGGCGTTTTGAATATCAGCCACGCTGGCGACATCGCAATGGACTGTCTTTATATTTTTTGCTGACTGTGCCAGCTCTGCTAGCTCTTTATCTAATATGTCGGCAGCAATTACGTTCCAACCATGCTCGCTGAAATACTTGGCAGTTTCGCCACCAATTCCACGTGCTCCTCCGAATATAAGGATTCCCTTGTTTGAGTTATCTGTCATGAGGTGCTCGCTCCGTATCGGTTGCTCTTACTGCCTTTAAATGTCGTTTGTACTCGGAACAATGAACCAGCAAGTGGATCTTTGCTCAGCGAATCTGCATCCATTGCATATTGCGCGGTGGTGATAAAGAGCTCTGACATATCAGCACCCCCGAAGCAGCAACTGGTCACTTGTGTGGCCGGCACTGAAACGGTGTGGGTCAATTTTCCGGAAGAATCAAAGCGTCGAACTGCGCAGCCGCCGAATAGGGCGACCCAGATTCCACCATCTTCATCAGTGGTCATACCATCAGGAATCACGCCTGGCTCGTTAAATGTGACGAAGGGTTGGCGGTTGCTTATCGCACCGGTTGCACGGTCAAAGTCAAAGGTATCTACGCGCGAGGTTTGTGAATCAATGAAGTACATTGTTTTTTGATCGACGCTCCAGCCCATTCCATTGGAGATGGTGAGGTTGGAGAGAACTTCTTTCAAATCTTTTGAATCAAAGCTATAGAGGGCGGCAGCGCCTTCTGCGAAATCAAATGCCATAGTGCCGACCCAGATGCGCCCGTTGGCATCGCATTTGGCATCGTTACATCTAATTGAAGAGTCTCCGAAATCGATCGGTGCTAGTAAGGTCTGTAAGTCACCCTCTCGGGTTGCGGCGTAGAGACCGTCTCTGGCAGCAAGAATCAGATCAGAGTTATGGTCGAGAAGAACCGCACCAATTTCTTGGTCGAAGGTAATTGTTTCAAGTGATTTACTCGATGGAGCAAAGATGAGAACTTGCTTATTTGAGATATCAACAAAATAGAGCTCCTGTTTTTTGCTATCCCAGAAAGGTCCTTCGCCCAGATTGCAATCTAATTTTAGGGCGAGCTCTGCGTTAAGTACTTCAGACATGTATAACTCCGATCACTGTGCCTGAGATGTGCGAACGATAACTTCATCGGAAGAGCGAACCCATGGTTGCAGCGTGACTCCATGTCCATCGGCATCGGAAATTGAAATTCTGCCATTTTCGATCTTTGGCATTCCATCGGTGAAATCCCCATACCAAGTATTAATAAATGCGCGGACAGTTTCTTGGAGGAAGCCGTTGCGTTGGGAAAGTGAGAAATGAGTACTAATGGCGAGTGCGACAGGGCCAGTGCAGTCGTGAGGTGCGACAGGAACTGCGAAGAGATCTGCCAGCGATGCGATTTTTCTCGCTTCAGTTAGCCCGCCGGTCCAAGAGATATCAATTGTTAAATAATCAACTGCGCCGTTTTCTAGCAGAGGAAGGATCTGTCTGCGGCCAACTGCAGTTTCACCGATAGCGATAGGGATTGAAATTTCGCTACGCAGTTGGGCAAGTGCCTGCACCGCATCAGGGCGTAGCGGATCTTCGACCCAGAATGGCTTGTATGGAGTAATTGCATCAATAATTCGCTTGGCAGTTGGTCGATTCCAGAGCCCATGGAGCTCAATCATTAAATCCATATCCATGCCGACTTCATCGCGAATTGCGGCGATGATCTTTACGCCATCATCGATCTCTTTCTGTGAAATGGCATTACCAAATGACTTCTCTGCTGCTGTATCAAAGGGCCAGATCTTCATACCTTGTATACCGCTGTCGCTGAGTTCGCGCGCGAGCTTTGCAGGGGTATTTAAAAATGCCTGCAGATCTTCGTACTTATTTATATCGTCTTCGGCAACGCCCCAGTTCTTTGTGCGCTGACTTGAAGTCTTTTTCATATACGAGGCACCGGCGCAGGTGTTGTAGATCTTTATAGATTCTTGCAGCTTGCCACCGAGAGAATCTGCCAACGTTGCGTGGGTTCTCTTTCCCCATAGATCCCATACCGCTACATCTAGAGCCCCCATTGCGCGAACTTCAATTCCACCGCCTTGGAAGCCAACGTATGGGGTCAGTGCAAAATTTAACGACTCGGGGTTGATATCGGCGCAATCAAAGACAAGTGGAGCGGCAATTTTGTGAATGTACTCTTCAATCACTGTTCCGCTAAAGAAAGATTCCCCGAGACCGACATTTCCCTTGTCATCATGAACTTCTACCCAAAGTGATGATGGGTGCGCTAATGGCCGGAAAGTTTCGATCTTCGTTATCTTCATTACCAATACCATTTCTAGTCAACAGGGCGCTTTGATAGAGCCCCAGCCTAACCTTTTCGGGTACTAGGTCAACTCTTTTCGAAC
>JAFMBT010000009.1 GCA_017858325.1 Candidatus Planktophila sp.
CTTTTTATTCTCCAATGGACGTGCGCCACGTTTCCTAGGAAAAATTGAAGTATTTAGAGTGCCCATTATTGGCAAGATTCTCCTGGCAGCAGAGCAAATTCCGGTAGACCGCGAAAGTAAAGAGGCGAGCGTAGCCCTTACCTACGCCTTGCAATTGCTTGAGATGGGTCATCAAATTGCTGTATATCCAGAAGGCACGCTTACTCGTGATCCCGATTACTGGCCCATGGCTGCAAAGACTGGAGTCGCGCGTTTGGCGGTGATTTCAAAGGCGCCTGTCTATCCCGCTGCACAGTGGGGAACGCAAGAGGTAATTCCTCCGTATGGTAAAAAGTTTAAAATTTTTCCACGCACGCTCATTCGCTATCGCGTGGGTGAGCCAGTTGATCTCTCGCCTTGGTATGGAAAGGAAGAGGACCCAGTTGCTATGGCCGAGGCCACGGCGAAAATTATGGGCGCAATTACCCAATTACTCGAAGAGATTCGCGGTCAAGTACGACCTAAGGCTATCTTTGACCCTCATACCTCCGAACTGCCACGCACAGGCAATTTTAGAAAAGGTGAGAAGAAGCGATGAGTAAAGTCACCGTCTTTGGAGCAGGAGCATGGGGTTCAACCCTCGCGCAGGTTCTCTGCGATGGCGCTAATGACGTTCTACTCTGGGGACGTAACGCTGAGACTATTAACGAGATTAACTCTCTTCATACAAACCAGCGCTACCTCGTAGGGCAGAACCTTCCTACTCAGCTTCGTGCAACTACAGATCTTGATGAGGCTTTTGCCTTCAGTAATGTGTATGTCTTAGCGATTCCTTCCACACAATTGCGAAAAACACTTAACCAGTGGAAGCCGCGTTTTTCAGCCGATTGCACGATCGTAAGTACCCTCAAAGGTATTGAAGTATCAACGATGTTGCGTATGACCGAAATTATTGAAGAGGTCCTCGGTAAACATAAGGTTGCCCTCCTGACGGGTCCCAACTTGGCTGACGAGTTAATTCTTCGCCAACCAGCAGGTGCGGTGGCAGCCTCTACTTCTCTAGAAGTTGCTGAGCATGTTCGCGATCTCTTCCGCACTCCTTACTATCGCGTCTATACATCAGTAGATTTACAAGGCTGTGAGCTAGCTGGCGCGATTAAAAATGTAATCGCACTGGCTGTTGGTATCTCTATTGGCATGGGATATGGCGAGAATACTCAGGCGATGTTAATTACTCGCGGCCTCAACGAAGTTGCTCGTCTCTGCGCCGCTCATGGTTCAGATCCACTCAGCGCAGCAGGACTTGCCGGGATGGGAGATCTTGTGGCTACTTGCGGTTCACCGCTATCACGCAACCGAACCTTTGGTGAATTACTAGGTAAGACAGGTTCAATGCAGATGGCTACTGCTCAAGGAGCAAAGACGGTCGAGGGTGTTGCATCATCTGGGGCGATAGTTGAAATCGCACACCGCGTAGGAGTTGAAGTTCCTGTGATCGAGGCGGTTGCAGATATTGTCAATGGCTCATTAAATCCAGAGCAAGCACTCACCCGCCTCATGGAGATCACCACCCAAGCAGAGAATTTCATTCGATGACGTTGAGCGTTGCAATTATCTGCGGTGGGCGTAGCAGCGAACACGAGATTTCATGTACCTCTGCTGGCGGAGTTCTTGGCGCAATAGATCGAAGTAAATATGACCCCGTAATGATTGGAATCACCAAATCAGGGAAGTGGACCTTACTGGCAGAGGGATTTGATTTCGTGATCCGTGACGGCGTGCTTCCGGTGGTTCCAGAAGATGGTGAACCCATCTCGATTACCCCAGCTGGTTTTTTTCTTCAAGGTAAGCCCCTTAATATTGATATAGCTTTTCCGATTCTTCATGGTCCATACGGTGAAGATGGAACAATTCAAGGGCTACTCGAAATTGCAGATATTCCCTTTGTGGGATCAGGCGTGTTGGCATCAGCAGTTGCGATGGATAAATCTTTCGCAAAATCTATTTTCTCAGCTTCTGGCATTCCAGTTGCCGAAGGAATTGTGATTCGAAAAAGTGAATGGGCTAGAAATAAGAGTGCCCTGACCGCCGATATTGCAACACTTGGCTATCCAGTCTTTGTAAAGCCGGTTCGCGGTGGCTCAAGTCGTGGCACTACAAAAGTTGCTTCCTCACATGAATTAGATGATGCAATTGCAGAGGCACATAAATTTGATCCAAAGGCGTTGGTGGAAAATGCCGTGATTGGTCGAGAGATTGAGTGTGCCGTTCTTGAAATTGATAGTGCGCCACAAGCGTCGGTAGTTGGCCAGATTGAGATTGATTCACATTTTGAGTTTTATGATTTTGAGGCGAAGTACTTGCACGGGGCAACAAGCATCACCCTTCCGGCGCCAATTTCAACTAAGCTCGCAGAAGAGATTCAAAAAAAGGCGATCGCCGCCTTTATCTCATTGGGTTGTAGCGGACTTGCACGGGTTGATTTCTTTCTCACCCCCAATGATGAAGTGATTATTAATGAGCTCAATACAATGCCCGGTTTCACCGCAACATCGGCCTATCCAAAGATGTGGTCAGCCAGCGGAGTTACATATCAAGAAGTAATTTCACATCTTTTGGCAGGCGCGCTACTTCGAAATAACGGCGCGCTTGGAAATTAGTGGTGTGTTACTGGGCAGGTAAGTGTTCGCGTAATTCCCGGAACGGCCTGAACCTTGGACAAAATTGTGCGACCAAGATCTTCCATTGTAGGAGATTCAGCGCGCATAATCACATCGTAAGGTCCGGTAACTCCTTCAGATAAAGTGACGCCGGCAATTGCGCCGATAGCAGTGGCGACAGATGATGCCTTGCCCACTTCAGTTTGAATCAAGATGTACACCTGAACTGTCATCGCTGGCTCCCCTCGTTGCGCATGTACTTGGTGTGATAACCAAGTGCGATAACCAAAAGGTACATCATGATCTAGTCTTGGCGCTATGGTTTTCTCAGAACAGGAGTTGCTTGCACTTGTAGCCTCAATCTTTGATTCCCACGGGGATCCGAATGTACTTGTCGGTATCGGAGATGATGCGGCGGTTGTGAGGGGCTCTGCCCACCAAGTGATTACAACTGATATTGCCGTCGAAGATGTGCACTTTAGTAAGCGGTGGTCAAATGCCTTTGATATTGGACGCAAGGCAACTACTGCAAATATTGCAGACATTCTGGCAATGGGTGCAACTCCGCAGTACTTAGTTGTTGCACTCACCCTCACTGGTGACGAGGGATTGGTCCGGGTGGAAGAACTTGCACGCGGAATAAAGAGCGAAGCAGATAAGTCAGGGGCAATCGTCGTTGGTGGAGATATCGCTCGCGGTTCAGCTATCTCAATTGCTATAACCGCCATTGGAAGTGTTGAGCGTGCGATCACTCGCTCAGGCGCTCAACCAGGAGAGAGTATTTACATCTCATCGCTGACTGGTTGGTCAGCTGCTGGGCTACATCTATTGACTCATGAGGTAGAGCCTTTACACGCAGCACACACGATGGCTTTAAATGAATTTCGCGCACCTACCTTGGATTATGGATGCGACTTCACTCGTGCTGGGGCCCTCTGTGATACAAGTGACTCTTTACTGATCTCTCTTGAAGCAATTGCTCAATCATCATTAGTTGAATTAAATATTGATGTTGCGGCGATCGAGTCAGCCTATGAATTCAAAGAATTATCGCTCCTTGCCCAATCTGTTGGAATTGAGGTTTTTGATTGGATTCTTGGTGGTGGAGAAGACCATGTTTTCGTTGCAACAGGCATTGACCTCCCTGGAATCCGTATCGGAAGCGTTAAGGCAGGAAGTGGTGTAACTGGTTTAGAAATGAAAAAAGCGCCACAGATGTGGCGCCATTTTCAGTAAGTAAAAATTAGCGAGTAACTTTGCCAGCCTTGAGGCATGAGGTGCAGACATTCTGGCGCTTTGATGAACCGCCGACAAGTGTGCGTACGCGCTGGATATTTGGATTCCAACGACGACGTGTCTTTACCTGTGAGTGCGAAACGTTATTGCCAAAGCCTGGCCCTTTGCCACAGATATCGCATGTTGATGCCATCGCTGTACTCCTTTGAGATCTTTGTGATGAATTTTTATCATCACCCTAGGTCAGCACCCGTAGGGCAGTGACAGGGCGAAAGGATATCAAGAGGGGGGCTATGACTGCCAATCGCGGCGGAAAAAGGAGAGTCCTCCCATCCCCATTGGCGATCTACACGAGAGAATAGGAGGGTGGCTACCTTAGATTCCAAGCTTTCGAGCGTACTTGGAGATAAAACTTCTAAGGCGCTAAACACCACCTTTGGTTACCAGGTAGTGGGGGATTTACTCCATCACTATCCGCGGCGCTATTTAGTACGCGGTGAACTCAGCGATATTTCAGCGTTGCAAGAAGGTGATGAAGTAACAATTCTTGCTGAAGTCTTTAGCGCATCTACACGCAGGTTTGCTGCCAGAAAAGGCAATATGCTCGAAGTAGTTGTCACAGATGGAACTTCTAAGCTCTCACTCACCTTCTTTAATCAGGCATGGCGCGAGAGAGATCTCAAAGTTGGCCGGCAAGGACTTTTTGCTGGAAAGGTCGGGCTCTTTAACGGCAAGAGACAACTTGCCCATCCAGATTATGAATTGATTGCAGATGGTAACGATGTAGATGCTGCAGTGGAAAGTTTTGCCGGCAAATACCTTCCTATGTATCCGGCATCTGGAAAATTACCCTCATGGAAGATCGCCCAGTGTATTGAGCTCTGTATCGGCGCACTCGATGAAGTTCGAGATCCGATCCCATCTTATATTCTTGAAAAACATGGTTATCCAAGCCTGCAGCAAGCACTCGTTCAGATACATCAACCACTTGATCTGGAAATTGCAGAGTTATCTCGATTACGGCTGACCTTTGATGAAGCTTTCTTATTGCAGCTCTTACTGATGAGCCGGAAAGCGAAGATGCGTTTACTTGATGCGATTGCTCGACCAAGGCGAGCAGGTGGAATCCTCGATGCATTTGATGCACAGCTGCCATTTGAGCTAACTGCTGGACAGAGAAGTGTCACCGCTGAAATCGAGCAAGATTTGAGCCAGCCACACCCTATGCATCGACTCTTACAAGGTGAAGTTGGATCTGGAAAAACGGTGATCGCACTTCGCGCCATGTTGGCAGTTGTAGATAGCGGGGGACAGGCGGCCTTACTGGCACCGACGGAAGTTTTAGCTTCACAACATCTGCGCAGTATCACGAAGATGATGGGCGCGCTTGCACAAGGAGGAATGATCGATTCCCCAGAGCATGCAACGCGTGTAACGCTTTTGACCGGATCGCAAAGTGCGGCAGAGAGGAAAGAAGCACTAGCGCTAGCTGCAAGCGGTGAAGCGGGGATTGTTATTGGAACTCATGCACTCTTAAGTGCATCAGTGGAATTTTCAGATTTAGGTCTTATCGTGGTAGATGAGCAACACCGATTTGGCGTAGAGCAAAGAGATGCGCTCAAAGGTAAGGCAAAAATTCCTCCTCACCTACTTGTTATGACTGCAACGCCTATCCCGCGTACTGTTGCGATGACAGTATTTGGCGATCTTGATGTTTCCACACTTCGTGAACTCCCGTTGGGTCGAGCACCGATTACTACACATGTAGTGAACACGTTAGAAAAACCGGCATTCCTGGAAAGAGCATGGCAGCGCATTTGTGAAGAAGTTGCACTGGGTCATCAGGCATACGTAGTCGCCTCACGGATTAGCACTGGTGAAAGTGAAGATGCGGATATTGATTTTCTCAACGGGACTAGCGCGCCAGATATTGTCAGTGTTGAAGTTCTTGCCCCTGAATTGGCAACGGGTGCACTCAAGGGAGTGCGCGTTGCGCCTTTGCATGGGCGACTTCCGAGTGAGTTGAAAGATGCCACCATGAGCGCATTTGCAGCACATGAAATTGATGTACTGGTTTCAACGACTGTGATCGAAGTTGGTGTTGACGTACCGAATGCGAGCGTCATGGTAATCATGGATGCTGATCGCTTCGGAGTTTCACAGTTACACCAATTACGCGGACGAATTGGGCGAGGTAGCGCTCCGGGACTCTGTCTGCTCATTACGCAGGCGATTGCAGAATCACCTGCTCGTATGCGACTCGAGGCGGTTGCAGCCAGTACCGATGGTTTTGAACTTTCTCGAATTGATCTTGAGCAACGTCGTGAGGGAGATGTTTTGGGTGCGCGTCAATCGGGTGCACATTCACATCTGCGCTTGTTGCGCGTTTTAAGGGATGAAGATCTGATTGATCTGGCACGAGCGGATGCTATTAACCTCTTACAGAAGGATCCGGCGCTCAAGAACTATCCGCAGTTGGCGATAGAGTTGGCTAAAGTGGAAGATGATGCAACATCAGAATTTATAGATAAAGGCTAGGTTGATGAGGATAATTGCAGGCCTAGCAAAGGGTAGAGGAATTACAGCCGTCGCAGATTCAACGAGGCCAACCTCAGATCGTGCGCGCGAAGCGCTCTTCTCCTCCCTCGCATCAGAGTTTGGTGATTTTGATGGCTTGAATATTCTTGATCTCTATGCCGGAACGGGCGCAATTGGCCTTGAAGCGCTCTCCCGTGGTGCCTCGACTGTGCATTGTGTTGAGAGCAACGAGAAAGCATCACAAGCAATACTTAAAAACTATGAAGGTATTAAGAGTTCGCAATTTCCTGGTAATTTCCATCTCTACTCAATGGGAGTTGATCGGTTCCTAGAAGGTGTTGCTCCACTGCAGTATCACTTTATCTATCTTGATCCACCATATGATTTTTCAGATGTAGATGTGATTGAAAATTTGATTGCGATCGCAACGGGGAAATTCCTTCATCGAGATGGATTGATAGCTGTCGAGCGTAATAGCCGTGTGCGTGAAATGAGCTGGCCATTTGGCTTTGAAGAGCTGCGCCAAAAGAATTATGGCCAGACCACGATTTTCTATGGCGCTCCTACGCCTGAAATGGATCTCGACTGATCTTCTTGCTAGCGTTTGCCTCATGAAACGCGCTGTCTGCCCGGGATCCTTTGATCCAGTGACATTTGGCCACCTCGATATTATCGAACGAGCGAGTGCGCAATTTGATGATGTGGTCGTAGCAGTTTTAGTTAATCGCACAAAGTCAAGCATGTTCACAGTTGCAGAGCGTATGGAGATGATTCTCAAAACCACAGCGCACCTATCTAATGTCCGAGTAGATTCTTGGTCTGGCTTACTTGTTGACTACTGCAAGAGTAATGAGATTCAGAGCATCGTTAAAGGCTTGCGCGCTGTCACAGACTTTGATTACGAGTTACAGATGGCACAGGTCAATCTCCAAGGCTCAGGAGTTGAGACGATGTTTATGGCTACTGCTCCAACTCATTCTTTTCTATCTTCCTCGTTGGTTAAAGAGCTTGCGCATTACGGTGGGGATGTTTCGTCGATGGTTCCAGAGTTAATTAATACTGCTCTCAAGTCTCGTGTTCAAGAAGGTGGGAAGTAGCTATGGATTCAATAGAAAAACTGAATGCAGCAGTAACTCTTATAGAAGAAGCTCGTGGGGTACCACTTTCGGCATCATGTGTTGTACATCGCGGTGAGATTCTTGAGATCCTTGATGGTGCTCGTTTGGCGTTACCAAGTGATCTTGACCAAGCAATTCAAATTATTTCTTCAAGAGATATCATCGTCGAAGAAGCTCGGGTGAGCGCCGAACAGTTGATTGCTACCGCGCGTGAAGATGTTGCGCGTATGGTCGAGCAGACTGCAATTGTTCAGGCAGCACGCGATGAAGCACAACGTATTTTAGATGATGCCAGAAGACTTGCAGAGCAAGAACAAGCGGAGGTAGAGAGTTATATTGACGGACGCCTTGCCACTCTTGAAGTGATCTTGAGTAAAACAATGGAATCTGTTGCCCGAGGACGCGAGCGCCTGGAAGGTGCTGGAGATAAAGATGCTCTGGGCCAGCTCGCTGAAGAAAAGTAGCGAGAGAGATGGTTCGACCATCCCATATTTATCACCTCAATACCCACGAAGTTCCTCGTCGTGCTGGGGAGATGAAGGAGTATCAACTGGATTTACTTGTTCCTGAAAGTGTGGGCGTCCCGCTAATCGCCGTTCCGCTAGGTGATGTAATTGAGGTAGATGCGCGGCTTGAGGCGGTAGCTGAGGGAATATTGCTTAGCGCCGAAATTTTTGCGATTGCAAAGGGTGAGTGCATTCGCTGCCTGGATCCTGTTGAAGTTGAAATTGATAGAAAAATTCAAGAGTTATATCTCTATGAAGACGATGCACCGAAGAAGGGTTCACGCAACAAGCGCGACCAACCTGTCGATGTTGATGATGTAGAAATTGAAGATATTCTCTATCTCGATGGCGTGATCATGGATCTAGAGCCACCGATTCGCGATGCCATCGTCCTTGAGTTGCCAGTTAATCCCTTATGCGATCCAGAGTGTTTGGGCCTCTGCCCTGATTGCGGTCAGAAATGGGAGGTATTGCCGCAAGACCACGCCCATGAGGTCATCGATGCTCGCTGGTCTGGTTTGGCTGGGCTGGATTTTAAGAATCTGGACTCTTAGGGGATACTTCTCCCATACCTCGAAGCTCTCGCGTAGAGCCTTCGGTTCACTAAAAAGGAAGGGCGGTCCACCTCGTGCCAGTACCAAAGCGAAAGATGTCTCGTTCAAAGACACGTTCACGTCGAAGCATGTGGAAGACAACTGCTGCATCTCTTGCACCTTGCTCACAGTGCCAACAGCCAAAATTACAACACATTGCTTGTCCGACATGTGGAACATATAACCGTCGACAAGTTGTCGATATCTGATCGAAGGTCTCTCCTGTTCCCCGAACTCAATAAAGCTCTGGGAGTTGAGATTGATCAGCAACTTCTTGAGTTAGCGCTGACACACCGTTCATTCGCCTATGAAAATGGTTCGACACTCACCAATGAGCGCCTCGAATTCTTAGGGGATTCAATTCTCGGACTTGTCGTCACAGAAGAGCTCTACCTTCGTTACCCTGATTTAGATGAGAGTCGGCTATCTCCGCTGCGTTCTGGAATCGTCAATATGCGGGCGCTGGCAGATATTGCTCGCTCACTCGAACTTGGAAAGTATATTCGCCTCGGTAAAGGTGAAGAAGTTACTAACGGCCGTGATAAAAACTCATTACTGGCAGATGCGCTGGAAGCTCTGATTGGTGCGATTTATCTTGATACCGGCTTTGCAACCACAGCCACAGTGGTGCAGGGATTAATTAAGCAGACGCTGGAAGAGGCGATGGCAAAGGGTGCTGGCCTTGATGGGAAGACGGCGCTACAAGAACTCGTCGCATCTCTTGGAAGAGGAACCCTCGAATACGTGGTGATTGAAAGTGGTCCCGACCACGATAAATCCTTCACCGCCACCGCCGTTGTTGGGGGGGAAGGTATTGCGCAAGGCACGGGAAAGAGCAAGCGTGAAGCTGAACAGGCTGCAGCCCGTAGTGCCTACGAAAAACTGAGCCTATAAACAGATAGGTTTACCCACGTGTATTTGAAGAGTATGACCCTCAAGGGCTTTAAGTCTTTTGCCTCGGCGACGACTCTTCGCCTGGAACGCGGGATCACATGTGTAGTCGGCCCCAATGGTTCTGGAAAATCTAACGTTGTTGATGCGCTCTCCTGGGTAATGGGTGAACAGGGCGCAAAATCACTTCGTGGCGGAAAGATGGAAGATGTCATCTTCGCCGGCACATCAGGGCGAGCACCGCTTGGCCGCGCCGAAGTGTCACTGACTATTGATAACTCTGATGGTGCACTACCGATTGAATTTAGTGAAGTAACAATTTCACGCATACTCTTTCGTAACGGACAGAGTGAGTACCAAATTAACGGCGAGGCATCTCGACTACTAGATATTCAAGAGTTGCTCAGCGATTCAGGTATCGGCCGAGAAATGCACGTCATCGTCGGCCAAGGTCAGCTCGATGCAATTTTGATGGCCACCCCTGAAGATCGTCGTGGTTTTATTGAAGAGGCAGCCGGTGTGCTCAAGCACCGTAAGCGTAAAGAGAAGGCGCTGCGCAAACTTGACTCAATGCAGGCCAACTTGGCTCGCGTACAAGATTTAACAGTTGAGCTAAGAAGACAACTACGGCCACTTGGTAAACAGGCGGAGGTAGCAAAGAAGGCGGCGACGATTCAAGCTGATCTTCGAGATGCAAAGCTGCGATTGCTGGCAGATGATTTCATCTCGCTTTCGCGCACACTCGATGCTGAAGTGGCTGATGAAACCGCGCTCCGCGCTCGCCGGTCAGAGGTTGAGACTGAACTTAATTCTGTACGACGCCGAGAAGAATTACTCGACGAGCAATCAGCTATTGAGAGCCCTCTTCTGATTCAAGCACAAGAAAATTTCTACGCACTATCAGGTCTGCGAGAGAAGTTTCGTGGCACGCAATCACTTGCTCAAGAACGTTCACGATTTTTAGCTGAAGAGGCACAAGAAGCAAGAGATGCCGGGCGTGACCCGCAAGCTCTCGAACGCGAAGCGCTCTTGTTACGCACCGAAGAAGAAGAGCTGCGAAAAAGTGTCGAGTCTGCCCGCTCACTTCTTCAGTCTTCAACGCAACAGCTCGCTGCAGATGAAATAGCACTTAAAAGCGAAGAAGATAAAATTGCGGCAACTCTTCGTGCAATTGCAGATCAGCGTGAAGGCACTGCAAGGCAGGAAGGTCACATCAAATCCCTTGCTGCGCGCCTTGATGCAATAGCTGAAGAAATCTCACGTTTGATTAAAGCTCGTGATGGTGCGCAAGAGCGCGTCGATAGCGCAGCGCGAGAGTATTCCACTCTTGAGATGGAGATCGCAGGCGCTGATGCCGGCGAGCAAGGGCTTGACTCTCTCTTTGAAACGGCCAAGCGTGAGCTCGAAGCTGCCAAGAAGAAGCTAAACGATCTCGTTGATCTTGAGAGAAATACAGAACGTGAAAAGAATGCCATCGAGTCTAAACTTGATGTAATGCGTATTACCTCGAGTAACCGAGATGGTGGTGCAGCCCTTGTAAGTAATTCACGTGGCATCAACATCCTTGGCTCGATCGCATCACTTATTCGTATTGATTCAGGGTGGGAGGCCGCAACTGCATCAGCCCTTGGCTCGTTAGCCGATGCAATTGTTGTACGGGATCTTAATTCGGCAGTCACTGCGCTCAGAACACTGCGCAGTGAAAATCTGGGTCAGGCAGATCTCTTAATTCTTGATCGAGAAAATGCGTCTGCGGTTTCATTGCCACAAGGGCTTACTCCACTCTTGCAGTATCTCCATACAAGTGAGATCAGCGATCTGTTAACATCGTTGCTTTCAACTACAGTCGTTGCACCAGATCCAGCAAGCGCGGCCGATATTCTGCGAAGCCACCCACACCTGACTGTTGTTACACGAGATGGAGATCTGCTCACATCCAAGCGCGTTCGAGGCGGATCCCAATCATCGTCTTCGCTTATTGAGATTACTGCTTTGATAGAAGAACTCTCTGGCAAGTTGGAAACCCTGAGCCACGAATGTAATCGCCTGACCTTTGAAATTTCGACCGCTTCTGCTGAAGTCGATAGCAAGCAATCAGCCTTTGATCTTGCGCTCTCGCAACTTAATGAATCAGATGCTCGGATTGCAGCAATTACAGAAGCGCTAGCAGTCTCTGGCCAACATATGAAGTCCGCCAGCGCTGAAGTTGAAAGACTCAATAGCGCAATCAATGAAGCAACTGCCGCAAAATCTCGCGATGAGAATGAATTGAAGGTGGCATCAGAGCAGTGGCAGCAACATGGTGATATTCAAGAGCCAGACCATCAGATTGCCCAGACACTTCGCCAGAAAGTTTCTGCAGCTCGTACCGCTGAAGTTGAAGCGCGGCTTGCAGTTCGTACAAGTGAAGAGCGAGTCGATTCCTTGGCAGCACGTGCGCAAGCACTGGAAGATGGGGCGCGCGCAGAGCGTGAAGCCTCCGAACGCGCAATCTCTCGCCGTGGTGCACGTGCGCGAGGTGCACTGATCTCGCAAGCGATCGCAGAAGCAGCGTACGAAGCACTGATCCATATTGAGCGTTCTATTGCAAAGGCATCAGCTGAACGTGCACGACTAGAGGCATCTCGATCAGACCGTGAAGGACAGACGTTGACGGTGCGTGCACGCAATCGTGAGTTAACACTTGAGCTTGATCAACTCACCTCAAGTGTTCATCGTGATGAGATCGCACGGGCAGAACAAAGAATGCGCATCCAAGTTCTCGAAAGCAAGGCGGTTGAAGAGCTTGGAATTGATGTCACCACTTTGGTCAACGAATATGGACCCGATAATGATGTCCCAACATTTATTGAGACCGAGTCAGGTGAAATTGTCGCAACTGAAATGGTTCCCTATCGTCGTGATCAGCAAGAGAAGCGATTGGCTGCAACAGAGCGATCCCTAACCTTGCTCGGAAAAATTAATCCGCTTGCACTAGAGGAGTACAGCGCCCTTGAAGAGCGCCTGAAATTCCTAGCCGAGCAACTTGAAGATTTGAAGAATACAAAGAAAGACCTGCTCGACATTATCAAGGAAGTTGACGAACGGGTTCAGCAGATATTTATGGAAGCCTACGATGAGACTGCTCGCCACTTTGCTGAGATCTTCCCACGTCTCTTTCCGGGCGGTGATGGTCGACTTATCCTCACCAACCCTGATGATCTTCTCAATACCGGCGTCGATGTCGAAGCACGTCCACCAGGAAAGCGAATCAAGCGTCTCTCCCTTCTTTCGGGTGGTGAAAAGTCATTGACTGCTGTTGCAATGCTGATTGCGATATTTAAGGCTCGTCCAAGTCCGTTCTATGTCCTTGATGAAGTCGAAGCCGCACTTGATGATGTCAACCTTGGTCGACTACTTGGTGTGCTTGAAGAGCTGCGCGAGAGTTCACAGCTCATCATCATCACTCACCAAAAACGAACAATGGAAATAGCTGATGCTTTATACGGTGTAACGATGCGTGGAGATGGAGTCACTGAAGTGATTTCTCAACGCCTTCGTGAATCTGAAACTGCATAGCTAGGTAGCACACATGGGTTTATTTGGCGCACTCGTTGCGAAGTTAACGCATTCACAGATCTCAGATTTAGATTGGGACCAGGCCAAGCGAGATTTGCTGACATCAGATATCGGACCCACACTTGCAGATGAGGTTATTCAAGCGGCGAAGAAGATTAAGGGAGATGATGCCCGCGCAGGTTTAATGGCCGTACTCTCACAATTCCTCTCTGAAAAACCACGGAGACTTGATCTTGCAACTCCGCTATCAGTTTTTCTCATTGTGGGAATTAATGGCACAGGTAAAACAACTTCGGCGGCAAAGCTTGCGCATTACCTCAAGAAAGATGGGAAAGATGTTCTCTTGGGAGCCGGTGATACGTTTCGCGCCGCCGCTGTTGAACAGTTGCAGACGTGGGGAACTCGCATCGGTGTAGATGTAATTTCAGGGAAAGATCAATCTGAGCCAGCTTCAGTTGCCTTCGATGCGGTGCAACATGCGCGAGATCATCTCAGAGACGTTCTCATTGTTGACACTGCAGGTCGCCTACACAATAAAAGTGATCTCATGAATGAATTAGGGAAGATCAAACGCGTGATCGAAAAGATTGCACCAGTGACCGAAGTCTTATTGGTTTTAGATGCGACGACTGGTCAGAACGCGCTTACTCAGGCAAGAGTCTTCTCTGACTCTGTAGCCGTTACAGGACTCATATTGACAAAGACCGATGGAAGCGCCAAGGGTGGATTTGCCCTAGCCGTGGAGCGTGAAATGGCTCTTCCGGTCAAATTTGTAGGTACCGGTGAGGCGATCGAAGACTTTTTTCCCTTTGACTCAGCGACCTACCTGCAAGGACTTCTCGAAGAATAGGCTGGCGTAATCAGGCTGTAACACTAGCCCGCACTTTGTGACCAATTCTTAACCTAGATTCCGATCGCCTGTAACCGTACCAGAGCATCTTTGGGCCATCTCAATGGGGAGAGATTTCTCGATAACACGAAGGTGGTTCTTTTTATGGAAGAAGTTGTACTTAACTCAGGTAACACCGCATGGATGCTCATGAGTACTGGTTTGGTCACTCTTATGATCCCAGGCTTGGCACTGTTCTACGGTGGCATGGTTCGAGTAAAGAGCGTCCTGAATATGATGATGATGTCATTTGGCGCACTCGCACTCGTTTTTGTTATTTGGATCGCGGTCGGGTTCTCACTCGTATTTGGTGATTCGGTTGGAGATCGTGGGCTGATCGGTAATGCCAGCGATTTTCTCTTTCTTAACGGATTAGATAATTCCAATGCACTTATTGGTGATATTCCTGCAGCAGTATTCATTGGCTTCCAAGGCCTCTTTGCGGCAATTACAGTAGCGCTGATTTCAGGATCAATCGCAGACCGTGCGAAATTTGGCACATGGATGATCTTTGCAGGCTCATGGGTCACACTCGTCTATTTCCCAGTTGCACACTGGGTCTTCGCATTCGATGACTTTGTCGCAGCGACCGGTGGTTGGATAGCAAATGATCTTGGAGCTCTCGACTTTGCAGGAGGAACTGCGGTACACATCAATGCTGGTGCAGCAGGTTTGGCGCTAGCCCTTATTCTCGGTAAGCGCATTGGTTTTGGAAAAGTTCCAATGCGACCACACAGCTTGCCACTTGTAATGTTGGGTGCGGCTCTTCTCTGGTTTGGTTGGTTTGGTTTCAATGCCGGTTCAGCAGTAGGTGCAAATGGAACTGCAGGCCTAGCACTTCTCAACACAATTGGAGCAACTACTGCAGCGGTACTGGCTTGGCTGCTCGTTGAGAAGATTCGTGATGGCCATGCAACAAGCCTAGGTGCAGCATCTGGCGTAGTAGCAGGACTTGTTGCTATCACTCCAGCATGTGCTGCGGTGAATGCAAGTGGAGCTTTAGTTATCGGTGTAATCGCTGGCGTGCTTTGCGCACTTTCAGTTGGCCTTAAGTTCAAGTTTGGATACGATGATTCGCTTGATGTCGTCGCTGTTCACCTTGTAGGCGGTATCGTTGGAACAGTCATGATCGGCTTTGTTGGAGTTGAAGTAGGTCTCTTCGATGGTGGAGGAACAGACCAACTCGTGAAGCAGATTATTGGTGCAGGAGCTGTCCTTGCGTACTCATTTATCGCTACATTAATTATCGGCAAGGTCATCGATATGATCTTTGGATTCCGTATCACTGGCGATCAAGAAGTTGCTGGTATCGATGTAGCAATTCATGCCGAACGCGCATATGAACTATCAGATAATAGCCAAGGAAGTGTCCTAGGCGTTTCTAAGGGAGGACAGTAATGAAACTGATTACAGCAATACTTAAGCCATTTAAGTTAGATGAAGTAAAAGATGCTCTTCAGGCAGCCGGAATCACAGGAATGACTGTCTCTGAAGCCAGTGGCTTCGGACGTCAACGGGGACATACTGAGGTCTATCGTGGGGCCGAATACACCGTTGATCTTGTTCCTAAAGTTCGCCTGGAAGTCCTGGTTAATGATGCCGATGTCGAGAGCGCTCTCGATCTCATTGTTAAGGCAGCATTTACCGGATCTATCGGCGATGGAAAGGTCTGGACAACTTCAGTTGAACAAGTAATTCGTGTTCGAACAGGAGAGCGCGGTTCAGAAGCAATCTAAAGAGTGAAGTAAGAAATGAGTACTCGAGAACGTCGACTGAGATCTGACAAGATTGACGCCTCACTTGTTAACTTATTTGACGCTCTTGGTGCAACTTCTCAAGGGGTGAGTCTCGCCGCGGTCGGTGGTTATGGCCGCGGCGAACTCTCCCCAGGATCCGATCTAGATCTGATTTTTATCCATCGCAGTAAAGACCAAAGAGAGCTTAGCGAGATCGTTAACTCAATTCTCTACCCTCTCTGGGATCAAGGTTTATCAATTGATCACTCAGTAAGAACTATGAGTGAGAGTCTAGAGTTAGCAAAAAAAGATATCCGGGTGGCTATGGGGCTACTTGATATTCGCTTAATCTGCGGCGATCCCGATCCGGTCGCAAGCCTTCAATCTGAAAATCTTGAACTTTGGCGAAGAGACTCACGACGCTATCTGCAAGAGTTGAAAGAATCAATGCGCATTCGTCACGAGAAAAGTGGTGAGTTGGCATATCTCTTAGAGCCAGATCTGAAAGAGGCTCGTGGTGGCCTGCGAGATATTAATTCGATCAAATGTATTGCACGCTCTGATGTTCGCCTACCAACTCTGGAACGAATTGCAACCGCAGAGAGCACACTTCTTAAGATTCGAGATAGCCTACACACTTTAACTGGAAACTCAAAAGATCGACTTTTCTTTCACGAGCAAGACACATTGGCAGAAGTTCTCGGCTACGCCGATGCCGACGTATTAATGGCTGAAGTTGCAAAATCTGCACGATCAATTGATTATCTACTTAGATCAATTTGGCATGGCATCGAGTATCGCGGTAAAGATCGACTCGGAAGATTTATGAAGAAAGTTCGCACGACTGCGTTAACTGAGGACATTCTGATCTCACACCAAGAAGTTGCCTTAAGTGTTGATGCTCCCATTTCAACTGATGCAACCCTGTCATTTAAAGTCGCCGCTGCCGCATCTCAAATTGGTCTTCCTCTTTCGATGGAAACCTCAGCCCTTATTGGTCAGAAGGCGCCACCGCTCTCAACCCCTTGGCCGAGAATTGCACGGGAAAATTTCATCGCATTTATTGGCGCTGGCCCATCGATGATTTCGGTGTGGGAAGGCTTTGAGCAAGAAGGCGTGATTGCATCCTGGTTCCCAGAGTGGAGCAAGGTCAGCTCACTTCCGCAGCGCAATCTTTTACATCGCCATACTGTCGATCGACATATGGTTGAAACCCTGGTTCACGCCAGCGCTCTCACTCGAAAGGTTCACCGCCCAGATTTACTTCTCTTTGCGGCACTCTTTCATGACATTGGTAAAGGCACAGAGGACGATCATTCGATTAGGGGCGCTTCGCTCATCATTCCGATTGCGGCTCGCGTGGGCTTTGATTCTGCCGATCAAGAGACCCTGAAAATCTTGGTTCAACACCATTTATTACTTTCGGCTACAGCTACTCGGCGAGACCTTGACGACCCTGCGACTATTGCAACTGTTCTCTCCACGATACCTGATGTTGCTACCCTCGAACTCTTGCATGCACTGAGTGTTGCTGATGGTGAAGCAACTGGGAAGGCGGCTTGGTCTCAGTGGAAGGCTGGCTTGGTCGAAGATTTGGTGAGGCGAGTCAAGAGCGCGATGGTCGATAACACGCTCGCGCCACAACCTGAGTTAAGTACAGAACAGAGTGCAATCGCAGCGAAAGGCGAGCTCTCAATTCATGTGGAGAAGCGAGAGTATGACTATCTTATTGATCTTGTAGTACCTGACAGATCTGGTTTGCTATCGCTAGTTGCAGGTGTTCTTAATGTCTTGCGCCTTGATGTTCGCTCTGCCAAGACAAAGACAGTAAATGATTGTGCAGTGATGCAGTGGGTGGTGATCGCCGATCCTCACGCACCTGAGATCACTGATGAATCAATGAGACAGCAACTCACCAGCGCACTCAGTGATAGCCGTTTACTTGCCGAACGCATACAGGAACGAATTGCTGCCTATGCAATTTTGCCTAAGATTCCTTTCCCAGATCCCGTTGTTGAAACATTCTCAGATGGGGCGACCGATGCGACGATCCTTGAGATCCGAACCCACGATAGGCCTGCGCTTCTATTTAGTATCGGTGACGTCCTTGCAGCTTGCCGTGTTGATATCCGAGCCGCAATTATTGCAACCCTTGGCGCGGAAGTGATCGACACCCTCTATCTGCGCGAAATTGATGGAGGAGCACTTGACGGTATCCGAGTGGCTGAAATCATCGAGAAGGTAAAAAGAGCGCTCGTGAAGTAGAGTGCGCTCATTATGTTTGACTCGCTCAGCAGTAAATTTAACGCTGCATTTTCATCACTTCGTTCCCGCGGAAAGATCACATCGGCTGACATTGATCAGGTATGTAATGAGATTTATCAAGGGCTACTCGAGGCAGATGTAGCTCTCGGGGTTGTTGAAAGTTTTATCGAGAAGGTAAAGAGCAAGTCGCTCAATGCGCTGCCAACTTTACAATCGGGGTCGAATCAGGCCCAGGCGATTTTTGAGATCGTCAACGCCGAATTGATTGAAATTCTTGGTGGTCAAGCTCGTCGTGTTCGACTAGCGAAGAATCCTCCGACGGTGATTATGTTGGCGGGTCTGCAAGGTGCTGGAAAGACAACACTTGCCGGAAAGCTGGCAAAGTACTTTAAAGATCTTGGCGATACTCCAATTTTAGTTGCATCAGATTTGCAGCGACCTAACGCGGTCAATCAACTGCAAGTAGTTGGGGAGAGGATCTCGGTTCCAGTATTTGCACCTGAACCTGGAAATGGAGTCGGTGACCCGGTCGTGGTTGCAAAGGCGGGTGTTGCATTCGCTCGATCGAAATTACATAACATCGTGATTGTTGATACCGCTGGACGGCTTGGTGTCGATGAAGAGATGATGAAGCAGGCATCAGATATACGAGATGCCATTAACCCTGATGAAATTCTCTTCGTTGTTGATGCGATGATCGGACAAGATGCGGTAAAGACTGCGCAAGCATTTAAAGTTGGTGTTGGTTTTGATGGAGTTGTATTAACAAAACTTGATGGGGATGCTCGAGGCGGCGCGGCCCTTTCGATTGCAGTTCTGACCGGCAAGCCAATTATGTTTGCATCTACTGGTGAGAAACTCGGTGACTTTGACCTATTTCACCCTGATCGTATGGCATCTCGAATTCTGGGAATGGGTGATGTTGCCACCCTTGCTGAACAAGCGAAGAAAGCGCTCGACGGTGAGTCAAGTGCCAAGATGGAAGAGAAATTTATTAAGGGTGAAGATTTCACACTTGAAGATTTTCTGGAGCAACTCGAAGCAATGTCAAAGATGGGCTCGATGGGTAAGTTGCTAAGCATGCTTCCAGGCGCTGGCGCAATGAAGAAGCAGATAGAGAATTTTGATGAGAGTGAAATTGTGCGAACAAAAGCAATTGTTCAATCAATGACGCCACAAGAGCGGATCGAACCAAAGATTCTTAACGGTTCACGACGCGCACGTATTGCCTCTGGTTCAGGTCGTAAGGTGCAGGAAGTAAATGCACTGGTCGATAAATTCTCTGCCGCCCAAAAGATGATGAAGCAGATGATAAATGGTGGCGGCGCGCCTGCCGGTATGGCTCTACCTCCAGGGCTTCCAGCTATGCCTGCAGCGCCGAGAATGGGCAAAAAACCATCCACTCCGCCTAAGAGAAAGTCTCGCTCAGGAAATCCAGCCAAGAGGGCGATCGAGGAGAACTCCTGATTTTGGATCGGCGCGCGCACATGGCAAGATTGGCCACCTGTGACGGGGCCCTCTACCCCCGAAACATCCATATCCATCGTTGGATCTCTTAACTGGGCACCCCGCTACAGTCGCGAGATTGAACATATATTTTTAGGAGCACCACTGCTTTGGCTACAAAAATTCGTTTAATGCGTATGGGCAAGATCCGCACACCCTTCTATCGCATCGTTGTTACCGATTCACGTAAGGCTCGTAACGGACTTTCCATTGAAGAAATTGGTCGCTACGCTCCAGGGCAAGAGCCATCAATCATCGAAGTTAATTCAGAGCGCGCTCTCTATTGGCTCGGAGTCGGTGCTCAACCTTCAGAGGCTGTAGCAGCTCTACTTAAGGTCACCGGAGATTGGCAGAAGTTCAAGGGATTGCCAGGAAGTGAAGGAACTCTTCGCGTGGGTACACCTAAGCCACACAAGAGCGTTGCATATGAGGCAGCAGTTAAATCTGCAATGGATGAGCCTAAAGAGGGTGCAACAACTCTGAAGAAGAAGGCACAAGAGAAGCTTGCAGCGAAGGCTAATCCAGTTGAGGTGTCCGAACCACAAGCTGT
Organism: Candidatus Planktophila sp.; assembly: GCA_017858325.1. Classification (GTDB taxonomy): domain Bacteria; phylum Actinomycetota; class Actinomycetes; order Nanopelagicales; family Nanopelagicaceae; genus Planktophila. The sequence continues at coordinate 20,026 of JAFMBT010000009.1, forward strand.
CGCTGAGGTGGCAGAGGTTCCAGCTGAAGTTGTAGTGTCCGAGCCACAAGCTGTGGTTGAAACCACTGAAGAAAAAGCTGAGTAACCATGATTGATGAAGCTCTTGAGCATCTTGTTAAGGGAATCGTAGATAACCCTGAAGATGTAATCATTGAGGAGAAGACGCACCGTAGAGGGACAACTCTTGAAGTTCGCGTCAACCCTGAAGATATCGGTAAGGTCATTGGACGTAACGGACGTACAGCAAAGGCGCTACGCACAGTCGTCAGCGCACTTGCCGGACGTAGCGTTCGCGTTGATCTCATCGATACAGACGAGGCTCGTTAAGAGAACCGATGTCATGCGCCTAAATGTTGGGCGCATTGGTCGTGCCCATGGACTCTTGGGAGAAGCGACGATTGAAGTCCGAACAGATGATGCGGCAACCCGATTCGCTCTAGGTTCCTCTCTTGAAACCGATGATCACGGAGATCTCGTTGTTGACTCACTCAGAGTTCATAACGGAATCTTGCTACTTTCATTTAAAGGATTCACCGATCGCAATGCGATAGAAAAGTTGCGTGATGTGCTTCTTTACGCGGAGATCGATATCAATGCACCAGGTGAAGATGAGGATGATTACCACGTCCTTCAACTGATCGGCTGCCAAGCCCACCTAGAAGATGACACCTTGGTCGGGGAAGTCACTGATGTACTGAACTTGCCTGGGCAAGATGTCCTAGTTATTGCTGGGCAGTCAGCGGAAATCTTGATTCCATTTGTTCGCGCACTTGTTCCGCAGGTCGACATTGTGAAGAAAAAACTTGTAGTAATTCCGCCAGTTATAGATGGGAGAGTGCAATGAAGATTGATGCAATTACCATCTTCCCAGAATACTTTGCACCACTACAACTCTCACTTCTTGGTAAGGCACAAGAAAGTGGCCTGTTATCTATCAATGTCCATGATCTCAGGGCACATACAACAGATGTCCATCACACAGTTGATGATGCCCCTTACGGTGGTGGAGCTGGAATGGTAATGCTTGCCGATGTATGGGGAAACGCTATTGATGGCGTTCTGCACGATGATGCAGATCTCATTATTTTGACTCCTGCAGGACGCCGCTTTGACCAGCAGATGGCAGAAGAGTTATCACACGCTAAGCGGTTGATTTTTGCATGTGGGCGATATGAAGGAATTGATGATCGCGTTCGAGAGCACTACAGCCAAACGCAATACGCTGACAGAAATATTAGAGTCAGAGAAGTTTCGATTGGTGATTATGTTCTTGGTGGGGGTGAGGTGGCAGCAATGGTAATGATTGAGTCGATCACCCGATTGGTTCCGGGCGTTCTCGGTAATCCATTGTCGCTGGCTGAAGAATCACATAATGAAGAGGGTTACCTCGAATATCCAAATTTCACCCGCCCGAAAGAGTGGCGTGGGCTAGAAGTGCCTGATGTATTACTCAGCGGCAACCACGGTGCGATCGCTACATGGCGCTCATCACAGGCACGCGAGCGTAAAGACACGAATTCTAACTAGTCAGTAACACAATTACTGCCGTAGCGTTCTTCTATGGCTTATGACTCAGATGCGATCCAATCTCGCCTCATTCGTGATTTAGAGCCCGTTGTCGAGGTCGAACTCAATCGACATTTAAGTGTGCAAAAAAATTGGTATCCACATGAGTATGTCCCATGGTCAGAAGGCCGCGATTACGCCGGACCACTCAATGGTGATGCGTGGGAAGCGAAAGATTCCCGCCTTACTCCTGTTGCACAAGATTCTCTCGTTTTAAATCTTCTCACTGAAGATAACTTGCCGAGCTATCACACTGAAATTGCCATATCGATGGGTAGAGATGGTGCGTGGGGCAATTGGATTGAAAGATGGACGGCCGAGGAAGCACGACACAGTATTGTCATTCGTGACTACCTCATGGCAACGCGCGGAGTAGATCCATACGAACTTGAAGATTTACGTATGGCGCATATGTCTTTGGGCTATCAGACGCCTTATGAAAACGATATGTTGCACACAATTGCTTATGTCTCCTTCCAAGAACTTGCTACTCGTATCTCTCATCGCAACACAGGAAAACTTTCGAATGATCCGATTGCAGAAAATATGATGCAGCGCGTGGCACTTGATGAAAATCTGCATATGATTTTCTATCGCAATTTGCTAGCTCAGGCACTTGAACTTGAACCTAATGCAGCGATGCGCGCGATCGCAGATGTTGTTACTAACTTTGATATGCCAGGGGCCAATATGCCAGGCTTTGGCCGCAAGGCAGTTCAGATTGCTCTGGCTGGAATTTATGATCTGCAGCAACATCTTGATGATGTGATCTCTCCGGTTTTGCGTGCCTGGAACGTTTTTGAAAGAACTGATCTTTCGGGGGATGGCTTGGTTGCTCGCGAAGAGCTTTCTGCCTTTATGAAGAAGGCGACTGAAGATGCTGAGAGATTTAACGATAAGCGCGAGATTCACTTTGAGCGCCTGATAGCTCGCGGACAGGAACCAATTCGTATTCCACGATAGATTGGCCTTATGTGCAGATTACTGGCCTACGCGTCATCTGAGCCATCGACCTTGCAGTCGGTGGTTGGGTCCAGTCTGAACAACTTTGTAGAACTCTCAGAAGAACATAAGCACGGGTGGGGACTTACCACCTGTGCGACGATCGCTGGAGTGCAAGAGCGTCAACGTGATCTCACGCCAGCTTTCCAGAGCCAACTCTTCTCTGAGGTCGCAGAACATGTAACCAGCGATGGCGCGCTCTTACATCTTCGCCTGGCTTCTAAAGGGCTAGCGATAGATATTTCAAATAATCACCCATTTATTCATGGGGATATCTCATTTATGCATAACGGAACAATTCGGCCACCATCGAGTGTAGAAAAGCTGATTGATGCAGATCTCATCTCAGAACTCACATCAACGACAGATAGCGAGAGATATTTCTTCGCAATTCTCTCAGCAGCCAAGACAGAGGGATTAATCAACGGCATTATTTCAACAGTTAAAAAAATCTCTACAACCTGTGATTATTCAGCGATTAACTCGATCACTCTTACCCCCGATTTCCTCATAGCAGTCTGCCAATTTAATAAAGAAGAGCAGAGTGAATGGACCGTTGCCGATCATTATGAGTTGCGCTTCACCAAGGAAGATGGGGCAATTAAAGTCGCATCTACTGGATGGGGTCACGATGATTGGACTCCGTTGAAAAATGGCACGATGCTTGTTGTTAATCGGGCGGATCTCTCTTATAAGGTACTTGAGATCGCATGACACGTACCTATACAGTTGAAACGTATGGCTGTCAGATGAATGTTCACGATTCTGAGAGGATTGCCGGACTCTTAGATGAGGCAGGCTTCGTTCCAGCCGAATCTGGTGTTCAAGCAGATATCGTGGTCTTTAATACATGCGCTGTCAGAGAGAACGCTGATAACAAACTTTATGGAAATCTCTCCTTCCTGGCACCGATTAAGAAGAAGAATCCATTAATGCAGATCGCAGTCGGGGGATGCCTGGCGCAAAAAGATCAGGCGATTATTCTTAAGAAAGCTCCCTATGTAGATGTGGTCTTTGGAACTCACAACGTTGGCTCCTTACCAATTCTGCTAGAGCGGGCCCGAATTGAAGAAGAGTCACAGATTGAGATTCTAGAAGCGCTAGAACATTTCCCATCCACACTTCCTGCGCGACGCTTCTCTGCCTTCTCATCGTGGGTCTCTATCTCAGTCGGATGTAATAACACTTGCACGTTCTGTATTGTCCCTACTTTGCGTGGTGTTGAAAAAGATCGCCCCATGGCAGATGTTCTCACTGAAGTTCGAACTCTTGTTGATCAGGGAGTTATCGAAATTACACTTCTAGGCCAGAACGTCAATGCCTACGGTGTCGAACTTGGCGAACGCGGTGCTTTCGCACGACTGCTCAAGGAAGTTGCTGCGGTGGATGGCCTAGAGCGTCTTCGCTTCATGTCACCGCACCCGCGCGATTTCACTGATGACGTTATAGAGGTAATGGCATCAACTCCAGTTGTTATGCCTCACCTGCATATGCCTCTTCAATCAGGCTCGGATTCAATTTTGGCATCGATGAGACGCTCCTATCGCAGCGATCGATTCTTGGGCATCCTCGAGCGCGTCCGAAAGAGCATTCCGCAAGCCATGATTACAACCGACATCATTGTTGGTTTTCCCGGTGAAACTGAAGAAGATTTCTCAGCAACACTCGACATTACATCGCAGGCGCGCTTTGCAGCTGCCTATACATACAAGTATTCGATTCGCCCAGGAACGCCAGCTGGTGAAATGACAAATCAAGTTCCGGAAGACGTTGTCGGAGAGCGTTACACCCGCCTACACGAGCATCAACAGAGAATTTCTCTCAGCGTTAATCAGGAAGCAATTGGAAGCAAGCATCAAATTATGGTCACTGAAGTTGAAGGTCGAAGAGATGCCGTGCAATCTCGCCTTACCGGACGCTCTCAAGATTTTCGCCTCGTGCATTTTGATAACTCAAGCATCGCTCGACCTGGTGATTTCGTTGATGTGGAGATTACCGATGCTTCGGCACACTATCTCATTGGCCACGAATTAGCGGTCACTCCAACGCGCGGCGGAGATGCTCACGCCAAGCGAAATGAAGAGCCCACCAAGATTGCGGGTGTGACATTAGGGATGCCGACCAGAAAAGTTGATCTTTAATTGCGCACGATAATTATTTGTGGAGCAACTGCTACAGGCAAAAGTGATTTAGCCGTTGCCCTAGCGCAAGAGATCGATGCTGAGATAGTAAATGCCGATTCAATGCAGGTCTATCAAGGGATGGATATTGGTACAGCAAAACTGAACCACGCCGAGCGCGGTGGTATTACACATCACCTACTAGATGTTCTTACCGTCAAGCAGGATTCAACAGTTGCTTGGTATCAAGAACTTGCTCGAAAAACTATTGATGAGATTCATAGTCGTGGACGTGATGTGATTATCGTCGGCGGTACAGGTCTTTACATTAAGGCGATAGTTGATGATTTGAATTTTCCAGATACCGACCCTGTCGTTAGATCGCGCTTAGAGCTTGAAGCTATTGAGCAAGGACCAGCCGCACTGTTTCAACGGCTAGAGAAGTTAGATCCAGCAGCGGCCTTAGCAATTGACCGAGCAAATACCCGCCGCATGATTCGAGCGCTGGAAGTTATTGAGATAACAGGTAAACCATTTACGGCAAATCTTCCGCGCGAAGAGAGTTCACGTTATCCCGCAGCGCTTCACTTCGGCTTGAGTCAGGATCGTGAGAGTTTAGATATTCGCGTCAGTAATCGGGTGGATTCCATGTGGGATGCAGGTCTGATCTCTGAAGTTGAGGCCTTGATTGGCCACGGTCTGCGTGAAGGGGTTACTGCCCAGAAGGCGCTGGGATATGCCCAAGTACTACAGATGCTCGATGGCGTCCTCACCTCCGAGCAAGCTCGGGAAGAGACAAAGCGAGTGACGCGTCAATACATTCGTCGACAGGACACGTGGTTCTCACGCGATTCTCGCCTTCACTGGCTTGGACATTATGAAAATCGACTCGAAAAAATTCTGACAAGGCTAAACTCATAACCTTATGAAGAACTCAGTAATGGCCACATACGGCCACGGTACAGAAAATGACTTTCTTCTTATCTTCGATCCGGACGACCAGATCTCAATCTCCGATGAGGTAGTGAAAGCGTTATGTGACCGTGTTTCAGGGATCGGTGCAGATGGTGTTATTAGAATTACCAAGATAGACGGTAAATGGTTTATGGATTACCGCAACTCTGACGGATCTATTGCCGAAATGTGCGGAAATGGAATTCGGGTTATGGCGCGCTACTTAGTAGTTAAGGGGCATCAAGGTGAAGGGTTATTTCCGATTAATACACGAGATGGTGTGAAGTATCTGCGCGTTCCCATGGAAGGAGACATCTCAGTAAATATGGGTCAGGTAAGTGATGAGGGGGATGAGGTAACAGTGCTCCAAAACTCTCATAGTTACTCTGCCCGCTACATCAGCGTCGGAAATCCTCATGCTGTTGCTTTTCTCGATGATCTGACCGAGGTGGGATCTCTGGAAAAAGCTCCAGAAGTTAATCCGCAGTCAGTCTTTCCACATGGCGTCAATATTGAGTTTGTTGAAATTATTTCTTCTGACACGTTAGCAATGCGAGTGCATGAGCGAGGTAGCGGAGAGACACGTTCATGTGGCACCGGAACATGCGCAGTCGCTCTCGCTGCAACGATTCACACAAAAGGGCGGTTACCTGCCCGTTGGGTAATTAAGCCCCCAGGGGGCACTCTCATCGTTGATATTGATGCACATTCAAATGCAACTCTGACAGGTCCTGCGCTTCTGATTCAGGATTACGATATTTCAGATTATTTCATCCAATGACGGATGAGACTCCAGATCAGCGCGAGCAACGTTTTGAAGCGCTCTTACTCGAAAGTGCTCGAGCTGCAGCAGATTATGACGCTGCGGATGGAGAGATGGATTACGGCGCAGAACAAGAACTCAGTGAGCGCCAAGCACTCCGTCGCGTTAAAGGATTTTCAACTCAGCTGCAAGATATTTCAGAGGCCGAGTATCGAGAATTTCAATTAGAGCGAGTCGTGTTAGTTGGGGTGTGGACTGAAGGGTCAATCGAAAATGCAGAGAATTCGTTGACCGAACTGAGGGCGCTAGCAGAGACAGCGGGATCAGAAGTCATGGATGGATTGATTCAAAGACGAGATAAGCCAGATCCGGCAACCTATATAGGTTCAGGTAAGGTGCAAGAACTTGGAGAAGTAGTTCGCGCAACCGTGGCCGATACCGTTATTTGTGATGGTGAACTTTCTCCATCACAACTACGTCAATTAGAAGATAAGTTAAAGGTAAAGGTTGTTGATCGGACAGCGTTGATCCTTGATATTTTCGCCCAGCATGCCAAGAGTCGTGAAGGTAAAGCTCAAGTTGAACTGGCTCAGATTGCTTATCTACTTCCACGACTTCGTGGTTGGGGTGATTCACTTTCACGCCAGGTAGGTGGACGCGCAGCGGGGGGAGCGGGTATCGGCGGCCGCGGACCTGGTGAAACGAAGATCGAAACAGATCGACGTCGTATCAGAGACAAAATGGCAAAACTGCGCCGGGAAATTACTGAAATGAAGGTGGCTCGCGATACCAAGCGGCAAGAGAGAAGGCGACATAATATTCCTTCGGTTGCCATCACTGGCTATACCAATGCTGGAAAATCATCGCTACTCAATAAACTTACCGATGCGGGAGTCCTGGTCGAGAATGCCCTCTTTGCGACCTTGGATCCAACGGTAAGAAGGACGCAGACTTCAGAAGGTCGGATTTATACCTTGACCGATACCGTTGGATTTGTGCGCCACTTGCCACACCAACTTGTCGATGCATTTAGGTCAACCCTAGAAGAAGTTTCTGAGGCAGATCTGATTATCCACATTGTAGATGGGTCACATCCCGACCCTGCCGAACAGATTCGAGCCGTGAGGCAGGTTGTTAATGAGATTGGCGGGGCAGAGATCCCGGAAATCATTGCTATCAATAAAGTAGATATCGCAGATCCAGAAGTTGTTATGAACATACTTCGTACCGAGAAGAATTCATATGCATTTTCGGTTCGTACAGGCTTTGGAATTGAAGGACTTCTCCATGCGATCGAGAAATCTTTGCCTCATCCACAAGTAGAAGTAAATGTCACTATTGCTTACGATCGGGGAGACCTCGTTAGCGCAATCCATGAACATGGTGAGATCATCGCTGAGTCATATGAAGAATCAGGCACCAACATTCATGCCAGAGTAGATGCGGGATTAGCACAGGCGATCAATGAAGCGGTCAAATCCTCATCATCTGGGGAATAAATCCGACACGCCCACGGTTTGATTGTCTAGTGCGGCCTTTATGGGCCATGATGCGCCCGTGGCCCCAACCCGGGTTGCACGTATTGGTCGAGAGTGAGGTGAGATGACTGTGGCAACAGATTACGACACCCCCAGAAAAACTGATGAGGAGCTCCATGAGGAGTCTCTGGAAGAGCTCAAAGCCCAACGCGTAGATGCGCAATCTGGTCAGATCGATGTCGATGAAGCCGAGGCTGCCGAAAATCTTGAGCTCCCAGGTGCAGATCTCTCTGGCGAAGAACTTTCAGTACGAGTCGTTCCTAAGCAAGAAGATGAATTTACCTGTTCACGTTGTTTCTTAATTCACCACATCACTCAATTGGCAAAAGGTGAAGGCGCTAAGGCAGTCTGCAAAGAATGTTCTTAATTCTTTCTTCGCTATCTTTTGAGAGCTAAAGCTAACTTCTCTCCACGCCTAGATGTAACCAACCAATATGGTGTGGGGTCGCGTGAGTCGGCTATCTCTATAACAACTCCTCGAGCTGTCCAGAATCGAATTGCTAGAAATGCCGCGGGATCTGCACCACGAGTACGTTTTGCCAACATCTCTTTCTGAGTTAAGACATGAACTACACCTAGATACTCGAGTGAAATATGCGCTTTCCCAACCCTGAGTTCCTCACTATCGACTTCAATAATTAACCTGGAAGTAAAGTAAATTGCTACTGTGCCCGCGCTTGCAATCGCCAATGCAAAAGCGGCAATTGTCGTAGTCATCGCAGCCCAGATGGCTATAACTAAGGAGAGGGCGAGGAAGTAGATAAATGCCATGAGCCAGAATGGAGGCCGGATAACTTCGCGGAATTTGATCAATCTCTCACTCATAGCGCTACGGTATCTGAAGTCAGAGAGAGTAAAGTGAAGCCATGACACGAGTGGCAAGTACCACACCCCCTGAAGGCGCGAAGCTTCCGGAGCGACACCCACTTGCCCCTGTTGTCGGAACTCAAATTCCCTCTCACTTCGGACATTGTTTTGGCTGTGGTCAACTCCATCCAACAGGACTTCATCTGATCGCACATGCTGGATCCGGTCTTGATCTCACTGCAGAGTTCACCGTTACCGAAAATCATCAGGGAGCGCCCGGCTTAGCTCACGGTGGTTTATTGTCATTGGCCTTTGATGAAGCGCTTGGAAAACTTATGTGGTTGATCCGTTCACCGGCTGTCACTGGCCGTTTGGAGACAGATTTCCTCAAACCAATTCCAATTGGAACTACTCTTCACATCTCTGCCGTGATTACAGGTCAAGTACGTCGCAAGGTCTATACCGAGGCAGTCGGACGAATCAATGGTTCTGACGGCGATATAGCAGTACGCGCATCGGCGCTTTTCATTATTGTTCCGATGAGTCACTTTATCTCGAGCGCGCCTGCTGATTATCTTGCGTACATAAAGAAATCTCCAGAGTTGCTTGCCTTCGTTGATCCAGATTTCGAGATTAATCCATGAGCCAGGTTGAGGTGCTCATTACTCGGCTGGATCCAGAGCTACCACTTCCACGATATGCAAAGCCAGGTGATGCTGGCGCTGACATTCTCTCAAGAATTGATATCACCTTAGCTCCGGGAGAGCGAGCACTTGTTCCTACTGGAATCGCAATCGCACTCCCTGATGGATATGTTGCACTTGTCCATCCTCGTTCTGGACTTGCAATTAAACATGGTGTCACGATGGTCAATTCACCCGGAACAGTAGACGCTGCATATCGAGGTGAGTTACAGATAATTCTTATCAATCACGATTCCAAGGAGGCCGTAACCTTCAAACGCGGTGATCGTATTGCTCAACTGGTCATTCAAAAAGTCGAGCACGCAGAGTTCATTGAGGTTAGCCAGTTACCAGGTTCAGATCGTGGCTCAGGTGGTTTTGGTTCCACTGGGGTAGAAGTATGAGTAGTCACTTAGAGGGCGGTAATTCAGAAGATAAAGAGAAGATAATCTCTGCCTTCGGTGGAAAGAAAGGGCTGATCGATGCGGGCTTTCCTGCCCTGGTCTTTCTTATCTCATTTAATATCACGAAAGATTTATGGAATTCGCTAATTGCTTCAATCATTATTTCAGCAGTGCTCACGATCATTCGTCTGATCATGAAAGATACGATTCAACACGCACTTTCAGGTTTTATCGGAACTCTCATTGCAGCCTGGTTTGCTAATCGAACGGGAAACCCCAGCGATGTATTTGTTCCAAAACTTTTGACCAACCTTGGATACGGCACTGTCTACTTGATTGCTAATCTGGTTGGCTGGCCAATCCTCGGCGTGATGCTTGGTCCAATCCTCGGCGAGAATTTTTCTTGGCGTAATGACCCAGCGCGTAAGCGCGCGTACATACGAGCAAGTTGGATCTGGGTTGGCCTCTTCTTTAGCCGGCTTGCAGTCCAAACCCCGATCTATTATTCAGATAATCTCAATCTTCTCGGGGCAGTTAATTTAGCTATGGGTTATCCACTCTTCTTCTTAACCGCTTATGGAACGTGGCTTGTGCTTAAAGGTGTCCCAGCAACTAAACCACCCAACACAGAATCAGATTAAAATTTAATAAAGCAGCCCTTAATCAAGTCTTCAGCGGCAGCAGATGCGACAAAGAGAAGTTCATCACCGGCGCTAAAGACATCAGCTGCCGTTGGTGCAATGACGCGGCCATCACGGACGATGGCAGCCAGAGAGGCATCATCTGGAAGTTCGATCTCTTCGACAGTCTTACCAATACAACTAGAGGTATCTGGCAAGGTAAGTTCTACAAGGTTTGCTTGACCTTTTCGAAAGCTAAATAGTCTTACAACATCGCCAACGCTAACGGCCTCTTCGACAAGTGCTGAGATGATCCGAGGAGTAGATACAGCAACATCAACTCCCCATGATGAGTCAAACATCCACTCATTTTTTGGATGATTGATTCGAGCGACAACTCTTGGCACACCATATTCGGTCTTAGCAAGCAGTGATGCAACAAGGTTCACTTTGTCATCACCTGTTGCAGCCACCAATACTTGGGCTGTGCCTAGGGCAGCCTTATCAAGTGAAGATATCTCACATGCATCAGCCATCAACCACTGTGCATCTGGAACAGAATCCAATTTCAGCGCCTTTGGGTCACGATCAATCAGGAGAACTTCATGTCCATTATCTAAAAGTTCACGAGCGATAGCTCTACCAACATTTCCCGCACCTGCGATAGCAATTCTCATGAACGCTCCTCTGGCGGATTGGCCAAAATAACTTCAACTTCACCGAGTCGAGACGTTTCGATGATCATGTGAAGGAGGTCTCCCTCTTGCAGAACTGTATGTTCATCTGGAACCAAGCCCTCTGCAAGTCGCGTCAGAAATGCAACGCGGGCAGAAGTGGCAATTTCAATAACGGTGATTGGCATTCCAAGCCACTGATTATGGGGATGAACCTCAGCCAACTCAATGGTTCCAGTGGCATCTCGCCATTCACTGCGAGAACCTTCAGGTACTAGTCGTCGCATGATTTGATCTGTCGCCCAGAGTACTGTGGCAACGGTAGGGATTCCTAAACGTTGATAAATTTCTGCTCGCCCTGGATCGTAAATTCGTGCAACGACATTTGCGACTCCATATGTTTCACGAGCAACGCGCGCTGCCAAAATATTTGAGTTATCACCATTACTTACCGCGGCAAATGCATCAGCTGTTTCAATCCCAGCTTCAAGCAATGTGTCACGATCAAATCCAATTCCGCTGATCGTGCGACCCTTGAAATCTGGTCCAAGGCGACGAAAGGCTTCTCGCGATTGGTCTATGATAGAAACGGTATGGCCGAGGAGTTCGAGTTCACTGGCTAAAGAGGAGCCGACTCGACCGCAACCCATGATCACTACGTGCACATGACATAACTTACCCCCTTAGGCTTACCTTTATGACATCTACTCCACGTGCCGTTCTCCGAGTAGGGCAAATCATCCGGGTGACAATCGAGAAGGTTGCCCACGGGGGACACTTTATAGCCCACCATGAAGGCGCTGTAATTTTTCTGCGCCACGGCCTTCCCGGAGAAGTAGTTGATGCTGCGATTACGAGTATCGGATCATCTTTTAATCGTGGGGATGTGGTTAAGGTGATCACCGCCTCGGTAGATCGTGTGGAAGCTCCATGCCCTTATGCCAATCGAAATGGTTGCGGCGGATGCGATTTTCAACATGTTGAAATCTCAGCTCAACGAAAACTTAAGAGCCAGGTAATCACAGAGCAATTTTCACGAATTGCCAAGATGGAGATAAATGTTGAGGTAGAAGAAGTTTCATCACCACTGGGATGGCGGACACAGACAACAATCGGTAGTGATAAGAACGGACATGCAGGATTCTATGGCTCCAGAACGAACACAATAATTCCAATAAAGAATTGCCAGGTACTGCATTCATCCGTTGGTTACGATTCTATTGCAGCGAGAAGTTGGGAGCCAGGGATCCGAATTGAGGTGAGCGCTGCAAGCACGAAAGAGCCAAGGCTTATTGCTGGAGATAGGGTCGAGGGAGACCTTATTCAGATCTATAGTGTGGCGCAGAAGGAGTATCAAGTCAGCGCAGGTTCGTTCTGGCAGAGCAATATTTGTGCACCTGCAGTTTTAGTCGATGCGGTGAGAAGTTTTGCAGATGTGAAATCGGGCGACCACCTTATTGACTTGTATGGCGGTGTCGGGCTATTTGGACTTGCAGTACTTGATCTGATCGGTACTGAGGGGAGAATCGATCACGTTGAAGCAAGCAAATCAGCAATTGCTGATGCACGTGTAAATTTCGGTGAAGCTAAGAATGTTCATTTCTATACAGGTGATGTCGAAAAAATTCTTCCACGGTTTTCTAGTGCAGATGTTGTCATTCTTGATCCTCCTCGCGAAGGGGCGAAGAAAGCAGTGATTGAGAGTCTAGTTGCGTGCTCTCCTCGCGCAATTGTTTATGTTGCCTGTGATCCTGCCGCTCTGGCTCGAGATACCGCCTTACTACGTGATGCCAATTACACTCTCATTAAACTGCGGGCATTTGACCTCTTTCCGATGACACATCACATCGAGTGCGTTGCCCTCTTCGCGCCGACTGATGTATCTTGACCCTATGAGCAAGAATTCGCTGGGCAGAAAGAAAAATCTCACAGTTGCAGGTAAAGACTTTGAAATCTTTGATATCAGCCAGGTGGAGGGGGCAGCGAACCTTCCCTTCTCGCTAAAAATTCTTCTCGAAAATCTCCTTCGCTGTGAAGATGGCGCCAATATCACCGTTGACCACATCAAGGCTCTGGCTCAATGGGACCCCGCGATCGAACCAGATACTGAAATTCAGTTCACCCCAGCTCGCGTTGTCATGCAGGACTTCACCGGCGTTCCTTGTGTAGTCGATCTAGCAACCATGCGTGAGGCGATCGTGGAACTTGGGGGAGATCCATCAAAGGTAAACCCACTTGCTCCTGCCGAGTTGGTCATTGATCACTCTGTCATTGCAGATGTGTTTGGTACACGTGATTCATTTGAAAAAAACACAGATATTGAATACGAACGTAACCGGGAACGCTATCGCTTCTTACGCTGGGGCCAAGGTGCATTTGATGAGTTTAAGGTTGTACCGCCAGGAACCGGAATTGTGCACCAAGTTAATATTGAATACCTCGCGCGCGTAGTAATGACGAGAACTGTCAATGGTGCACTGCGTGCATATCCTGACACTGTTGTCGGTACTGATTCGCATACCACTATGGTCAATGGCCTTGGAGTACTTGGCTGGGGCGTTGGTGGAATCGAGGCAGAGGCAGCCCTTCTTGGTCAGCCTGTTTCAATGTTGATTCCGAAAGTTGTCGGTTTCAAACTCAGCGGTCAACTTCCAGTCGGAACAACAGCTACCGATCTTGCACTTACTATTACCGAAATACTTCGCAAGCATGGAGTTGTTGGAAAGTTTGTTGAGTTCTATGGCCCAGGTGTTGTCAGCGTTCCTATGGCTAATCGCGTCACAATCGGAAACATGAGCCCTGAATATGGTTCAACATGTGCGATTTTTCCAATCGATGATGAGACCTTACGTTATCTACGACTTACCGGTCGTAGCCAAGACCAAGTCTCACTCGTTGAGGCCTACGCAAAGGCACAGGGACTCTGGCATGACCCAGCCGCTTCTCCTCGTTTTTCAGAGGATATCGAGTTAGATCTTTCAACGGTTGTTCCATCAATCGCCGGTCCTAAGCGCCCACAAGATCGAATCTCACTTTCAGATTCAAAGAGCTCATTTGAGAAAGTACTTCCAACATATTTCACAGAGAAGACTGGAAAGTCTGCCTATCCGATCAAAGTTGGCGATAAGGCGACAACAATTAAAAATGGTGATGTTGTTATCGCATCAATTACTTCATGTACAAATACATCTAACCCATCGGTGATGATTGGTGCCGCTCTGCTTGCAAAGAAGGCGGTAGAGAAGGGTCTTACATCCAAGCCATGGGTGAAGACCACATTGGCACCGGGGTCGAAAGTCGTCACGGATTACTACGATCGTGCGGGCTTAACCCAGTACATGCAAGAGCTAGGTTTTCACCTTGTCGGATATGGTTGCGTGACGTGTATCGGCAACTCAGGGCCGCTTCCAGTTGAAGTCAGCAAGGCCGTCAACGAGAATGACTTAGCCGTATCGGCAATCTTGTCAGGTAACCGAAATTTCGAAGGTCGTATCAGCCCTGATGTAAAGATGAATTATCTTGCTTCACCACCACTTGTAGTTGCATACGCAATCGCCGGAACTATGAACCATGATTTCGAGAAAGATTCACTGGGTGATGACAAAGATGGAAATCCAGTTCTCTTGAAAGATATCTGGCCATCAGCTCAAGAAATCCAATCCGTCATTGATGAGTCAATCTCATCAGATATGTTTACGAAGGATTATGCAACAGTTTTTGAGGGTGACCACCGTTGGAAATCACTTGATACGCCAACCGGCAAGACATTTGAATGGGATCCACACTCCACCTATGTTCGTAAACCTCCCTATTTTGAGAATATGCCCGCGACCCCAACACCTGTTGTTGACATTACCGGCGCTCGTGTCCTAGCAATCCTGGGGGATTCGGTGACAACCGATCACATCTCGCCGGCTGGAAATATTAAAGCTGACTCACCGGCTGGCAAGTACCTTGAAGCTCATGGTGTTGCTCGTAACGACTTCAACTCATATGGATCTCGTCGCGGTAACCATGAAGTGATGATTAGAGGAACCTTTGCAAATATTCGCCTTAAGAATATGCTCCTTGATGGTGTTGAAGGTGGATTCACTCGCAACTATCTCAATGATGGCGTCCAAGAGACTATCTACGATGCTTCAATGGCATACCAATCTGCCGGTGTCGCGCTAGTAATTCTGGCAGGAAAAGAATATGGATCTGGATCATCACGCGACTGGGCTGCTAAGGGAACTGCGCTCCTAGGAGTACGTGCAGTCATCGCCGAAAGTTTTGAACGCATTCATAGATCCAACTTGATCGGTATGGGCGTTCTGCCATTGCAATTCCTTGATGGGCAAAATCCTTCAACCTTGGGACTCAAGGGCGATGAGGTCTTTGCAATCTCAGGTATCACCGCCTTGAATTCTGGCGGAGTGCCAAAAGAGGTCACTGTGACGGCAGGGGCAAAAACCTTTAAAGCCAAGGTGCGCATTGATACACCTGGCGAAGCGGATTACTACCGACATGGAGGAATCATGCAGTTCGTTCTCCGACAATTGCTTATCTGATCTAGACTTCTCGCGTGATCGAATCCATCAAGAGCCCAGAAGATATTAGGGGGCTGAGTAACGAGGCGCTCATTAAGCTCGCCGCGGAGATTCGTTCTTTTCTCATCGAGAAGGTCTCGAAGTCAGGTGGCCATCTAGGTCCAAATCTCGGTGTTGTTGAACTCACCATGGCGATCCATCGCACCTTTGATTCACCTCGAGATGTCATTCTCTTTGATACAGGTCATCAATCCTATGTACATAAAATTCTGACAGGACGATCTGATCAATTCGAATCTCTTCGTCGTCGTGGAGGAATTGCCGGTTATCCCAATCGTGGTGAAAGTGACCATGATGTTATTGAGAATTCACATGCATCTACCGCACTTTCATGGGGGGATGGAATCTCGCGCGGTTTTTGGCTTACTGGTCAGAAAGATCGCAGCGTTGTAGTAGTCGTTGGCGATGGCGCTCTTACTGGAGGCATGTCATGGGAAGCGCTCAACAATATCGCTGCCGCAAAAGAGCGAAATTTGATTCTTGTCGTAAATGATAACGAACGCTCCTATTCGCCAACTATTGGTGGAGTTGCGACGTATCTGTCGACGCTTCGGCTTACCCAAGGGTATGAACGCTTCCTTGATTGGGGCAAAGAAGTTTTACATAAGACCCCAGTTGTTGGCACACCTATCTATGACACCCTACATGGAATGAAGAAGGGCATTAAAGACATTATCGCCCCGCAAGGTATGTTTGAGGATCTTGGACTTAAATATTTGGGGCCAATTGATGGTCATGACTTTCTTGCACTCGAGAGAGCGCTAACGCAGGCAAAGCAATTCGGCGAACCAGTCTTACTCCATGTCATTACCGAAAAGGGTCGCGGGCATAAACCTGCGATCGCCGATGAGGCGGAGAAATTTCATGCTGTAGGAGTCGTTGATCCACTTACCGGCCAACCTTTAGCAAAGAGCGCTCTCTCTTGGACAAAGGTATTTTCGGAGGAGCTAGTCGAGATTGGGCGGGAGCGCTCAGATATTGTTGCGATCACCGCCGCTATGTTAGGCCCCACTGGCCTTGATAAATTTGCAGATGCTTTCCCCGAGAGAACAATCGATGTGGGAATCGCTGAGCAACATGCTGTAACAAGCGCTGCTGGCATGGCATTTGCAGGGCTCCATCCAGTTGTTGCTATCTACTCAACCTTTCTCAGTAGAGCCTTTGATCAACTACTTTTAGATGTTGCGCTACATAAGGCTGGTGTTACCTTCGTACTCGATCGCGCTGGAATCACAGGTGATGATGGGCCTTCACACCACGGTATTTGGGATATGGCGCTGACTGGAATCATTCCGTCGCTCTCACTCGCCGCGCCACGAGATGGTGCACGCCTGAGGGAAGTTCTCCGTGAGGCAGTGGATATTAGTGATGCACCATCTGTTATCCGTTTTCCAAAAGGCCCAGTCTCTGCAGATATTCCAGCCTTTGAAAGACGCGATGGAATTGATGTCCTCTACCGCGGTGAAAGTGCTGATGTTCTCCTCATTAGCGTGGGTGCGATGGCGACTATGGCTGTTGAGGCTGCATCACAGGCATACCGCGAGGGTGTTGGCGTCACTGTTATAGATCCGCGATGGGTAAAGCCATTGCCATCATCGTTGATCACGCTGGCTGATCGATACAAGAGTGTAGTTGTTGTGGAAGATGGAATTGCTCATGGGGGCATCGCAAGCGCCTTATCTGAGATGTTTAGAACAGCAGGGTTAACCACTCCGATTCATTCAATCGGTGTGCCACTAACCTTTATCGAACACTCTTCGAGGGCTGAGATCCTAAGTGACCTTGGAATGACAGCGCAAAATATTGCGCGCGAAATTGTTGAGTGGTCAAGTGCTAGTGCGAAGGTAGAGATGCCACTCCCGCAGGATGAAAACGTGAACCGCAGATAGCTTCGCTTATTCCCTCGCGATCTAAGAAGGGTAATATTCCACCAAGGTGCATTGGCCATCCAGCGCCCATCAACATACATAGATCAATTTCGGCAGGGGTAGCAACTACTCCTTCATCGAGCATCATGCGCGCCTCTTCGGCAAGTGCATTTAATGCGCGGATGCGCACCTGCTCTGCCGTTGAAGGAGAGTCACCTTTATGTACCAAGGCTAACGCTGCTGGATTGACAGCAACCGTTCCGTTTTCTGCCTTAATGTAGAAAGTCTTAATACCTTCTTTGACCATCGCCTCCATCGTTGGAGAAATTCGATAGCGCGGACCGAGATTTTCGTGCAACGTTTTTGCAACGTGTAGACCCACCCCTGGACCAACGAGGCCAAGCAATTCGAAGGGCGACATTGGAAAACCGATTGAACGCATTGCATTATCGGCAACTTCTGGAGATGTTCCCTCATCTACCGCATCAGTAATTTCACCCATAAAACGAGTCAGTAAGCGGTTCACGACAAAACCTGGAGCATCCTTACAGATGATCATGGTTTTCTTAAGCTCTTTCCCAATATTGACAGCGGTTGCAGTGGTTGCATCATCTGTCTTTGATGTTCGAGCAATCTCTAGCAGAGGCATAATCGCTACAGGATTAAAGAAGTGGAATCCAACCACTCTCTCAGGGTTATTGAGTCCTTCACCCATCTTCTCAACTGAGAGCGAGGATGTATTTGTGGCAAGAATGCACTCGGGGGAGACGATCTTCTCTAATTTCTTAAAGAGATCTTGCTTCAGCGATAACTCTTCGAAGATAGCTTCGATAATAAAGTCACAGCCTGCAAAGACGTTCTGGTCAGCAGATCCTGAAACTAGAAGAGCTAAACGAGCCGCTGACTCTGCCGACATGCGCTTCTTCTCAACTAACTTGTTGAGTTCGTTCTGTACCCAGGCGACACCCTTGTCGGCACGCTCTTGATCAATATCGGTCATGACAACAGGGCACTTGAGATTTCTGACGAGTAAGAGTGCAAGTTGAGATGCCATTAACCCAGCACCAACGACACCCACCTTGGAAACTTTTCGAGCTAGCGCTGGCTTAGGCGCACCCTCTACTTTTTTGCGCTTTTTCTGAATCACATTAAAGGCATAGAGCGAGGCGCGCAAAGGATCAGACATTGTCAGATCAGCTAAAGTTTGATCTTCTGCATCAAAGCCGGCACCACGAGAATAGGTACGCGAGGCTGCCATCAGCTCCAGTGCCTTTGTTGGACTGGCAATCTCCGCACCGCCAAACTTCTTAAGCGCAATTGCGCGACCTTGCGCCAACGCTGAGTCCCAGGCAGGATCTGAGGAGAAGTCTTTTCTTGTGATCGTTCTTTTTCCTGAGAGAACAGCTGCTGCAAAGGCGATGGATTTTTCAAGAAAATCTGCAGGTTCAAAGACGCTATCGACAACTCCGAGTGCAAGCGCATCTTTTGCCTTCATCATGGTGTTGTTATTAAGAGCGTTAGCGATAATTACTTGTACCGCTTTTTCTGGACCGATAAGTTGCGGAAGAATTGTTGCTCCTCCCCAGCCAGGTACAAGACCCAAGAAAACTTCCGGCAGACCGGTAAATGCTGTCGCCGAAAGAGTGCGGTAGGTGCAGTGAAGTCCAACTTCTAAACCGCCACCGAGTGCCAAGCCATTGATAAAGGCGAAGGTTGGAATTGCGCACTCATCAAGACGGCGGAAGACATCATGTCCGAGTTTTCCGATGGCAACTGCCTGCGCGCGATCGTTGAGAAAAGAGAGCGCTGAAAGGTCGGCGCCGGCGGCAAAGATAAATGGCTTACCGGTAATTCCAATTGCCGCTGGCTTACGAGAAATCGCGTCAGTGATAGCGGCATCGAGCGCGAGAAGTGATTGTGGTCCAAAGGTATTGGGGCGAGTGTGGTCGTGGCCATTATCGAGAGTAATGAGGGCAAGAAGGCCTGTTGCGCCAAAGGCAGCGAGATCCACATCTCTGACGAGTGCGTTGGTTACAACTTCTTCTGGTGCACCTTCTGGAAGAGTAATTGTTGTCATGAGTTATGCCTTCTTTCCAAAGTGTGGGTTCTCCCAGATAACGCTTCCGCCCATGCCAAGACCAATACACATGGTGGTAAGTCCGTAGCGAACATCAGGTTTTTCTTCAAAGGTGCGAGCAAGGTTAAGCATTAAACGAATTCCTGATGAAGCTAAAGGATGACCGACAGCAATAGCGCCACCATAAGGGTTTACGCGGGGATCATCATCTGCAATTCCAAAGTGATCTAAGAAGGCAAGTACCTGAATTGCAAAGGCTTCGTTGACTTCAAAGGCTCCGATATCTTCGATCGATAGACCGGCATTAGCAAGAGCCTTGATTGTTGCTGGCACTGGGCCGTATCCCATCACTTCAGGTTCAACTCCAGCGAATGCAAATGTCACCAGACGAGCCTTAACTGGAAGACCAAGAGCAATTGCTTTCTCTTCGCTAGCAAGAATCGCTGCAGTTGCACCATCATTAAGGCCTGATGAGTTTCCGGCAGTAACGCGACCAGCTGGACGGAAAGGTGTCTTCAGTGTGGCAAGGCCTTCCAGGGTTGTCGTAGGACGTGGTGGCTCATCCACTGTTGCAATACCCCACCCAAGATCGGCACTTCGCGCAGCAGTTGGAATGAGATCGCGTTGGATCTTTCCCT
This sequence comes from Candidatus Planktophila sp., assembly GCA_017858325.1. Classification (GTDB taxonomy): domain Bacteria; phylum Actinomycetota; class Actinomycetes; order Nanopelagicales; family Nanopelagicaceae; genus Planktophila. Next base: position 40,329 of record JAFMBT010000009.1, read on the forward strand.
CCTGGTATGCCTTAGCTGTCTTCATCTGTGAGGCCAAGGCAAATGCATCTGATCGCTCCTTTGTTAAATGTGGAAAGCGATCATGTAAACGCTCTGCTGTTGCACCCATGGCTAACGCATCTTGTTCAACAATGCGCTCTGCCAAAAAACGAGGGTTGGGATCAAGACCATCACCGATCGGATGATTACCCATATGTTCAACGCCGCCTGCAATTGCAATCTCATTTGCACCCATTGCAATGGATGCAGCAAGTGTGGTCACTGATGTCATCGCGCCAGCACACCAACGATCTACTGAATAACCAGGAACTGTATTGGGAAGACCAGCAAGCAGCGATGCACTTCGCCCCAAGTTCATTCCTTGATCACCGGTTTGGGTCGCAGCAGCAATTGCCACATCATCGATCTGATCAAGAGGTAATTGTGGGTTGCGCTCTAGTAAGCCGCGCATAGCTCGCACCATTAAGTCATCGGCGCGGGTACCGGCATAGAGTGAGCCAGCTTTTCCAAAGGGGGTTCTGACAGCATCGACTAGAACAACGGAGGTGAGACGGTCGCGTGAGTATGTAGCCATGGGATAAGCCCTCTTTCAATGGTGAGGTTTCAAGGCTACCCGTCAGTAGGCAAATGTGCCATCAGCTCTACGCGTGTGATGGGAATTACGCAACACTAATGTTGCGTAATTCAGTGGGCTGGATTAAGGTCAGAGTATGCGCTCCTCGATTGCTTCCTCGCTCGTATTGGCCACCGCTGTACTGCTCTCTGGATGTTCAAGCTCCACCGAGCAGGAGAGTAGCCCGACAGAGCTCACGATCTACTCAGGCCGTTCGCAAGAGTTCATCGCCCCATTCCTTGCCGAATGGGAGAAGAAGAGCGGAATCGCTCTGAAGATTCGTTATGCAGATTCAGCCGAATTAGCGGCCCAGATTCGCGAAGAAGGATCTAACTCTCCAGCCGATATTTTTCTCGCTCAAGATGCTGGTTCCCTAGGAGCCGTATCGCTAGCTGGACTCTTTACGACGTTGGGTGATGAAGTAGGCGCTGAAATTCAACCTCAATACATTGCAGCCGATCGCAGCTGGATTGGAGTCACAGGACGCGCTCGCGTCTTTGCATACAACCCACGGTTACTGACCGACCTACCTCAATCAATTACCGATCTTGCAAACCCTGTATACAAATCTAAGTTGGGAATTGCGCCTACCAACTCTTCGTTTCAGGCATTTGTTACCGCGCTCATCAATGCAAAGGGTGAGGACTTTACACAGAAGTGGTTGGAATCCTTAGTCAAGAACGATGTCCAGATATTTGCAAAGAACAGCGCAATTGTGGAAGCAATCGACTCTGGCAAAATCTCGATCGGGCTGGTAAATCACTATTACACATGGGAAGTCAGCCAAGGGTTAGGCCGAAAAATTAGCGCCGAAAATGGATTCTTTACAAGCGGGGACTTAGGAAACATGGTTAACGTCTCCGGTGCTGGAATTCTAAAGTCCAGTAAGAAATATGCCGCAGCTGAAGATCTCATTAACTATCTGACCTCACAGGTCGTGCAGAGTAAATTCGTGGCTGAGACTCATGAATACTCACTCATCGCTGATCAAATCTCACCTGCTGGCCTGCCATCTCTGAGCCAGATCGGCGCTCCATCCGTTGACCTAGAAAGTCTTGCTGAGATTCAAAAGACGCAAGAACTCTTGATCAAGGTTGGACTTCTCTAGAGTTCATGAGTGACACATTAACTAGATCAGGGAGAACTAGCTCTCGCCTAGTTGCTCTTGCATCAGCAGTTCTTCTCGTAACTTTCATTCCCCTCTTCTACCTCGTAATTCGAGCTGCAGAGAAGCCGGTGGGAGCGATTGCAGATTTGTTGCTGCGACCGAGAACGGTGGAGATCGTAGCCACGACGGCGATCATTCTGGTGGCAGTAGTCCTCATTAATGTTCTACTTGGAACTCTGATAGCAGCGGGAATTCATTTTGTGCGCTTGCCATATGCGCATTTGCTCATCATTCCCATGATCTTGCCACTTGCCATTCCCTCATATGTATTTACATATACCTGGATTGCGCTGGTGCCAGATTTATCCGGAGTTGTGGCTGCCATATTTATATTGGTGTTGACCACGCTACCGTACATGATGCTTTCCATCGTAATCGCGCTGCGACGCTTAGATTCTGGACTTATTGAAGTCGCGCGAACACTGGGTCTTTCTAAAACCGCGATTCTTTTTCGAGTGGTTACTCCTCAGATAAAGGGAGCGATCAGTGCAGGGTCACTCTTATCGGGACTCTATGTGCTCAGTGACTTTGGAGCTGTCTCACTCCTTAATGTGACAACCCTTACCGTTTCAATTCAAAATCTTTTTAAATCAACCTATGACCGAAGCGGTGCGGCAATTATGGCGCTAGTCCTCGTTGCCGCCTCCACCGTCTTTATCGCTTTAGAATCTGGACTCAAGCGCAGGCAAGCAAATGAGAGTGCGAGCAGACGTACTGGTACAAAACATCTGCGCATTAGTAACTCTTCGGCGAGAATTTCTCTCTTGGTTCTTGTGAGCGCCTATACATTTGTGGGAGTAATCGCACCAATTTCAGTTTTACTCTCAAGGTTTTTCTCCAATAGCGCACCCATCCAATGGGCTGAGTTATTTTCTGCTGGGCTATCTGCGGTAAGCATTGCAGCAGCTGGTGCTGGTCTTGCTCTTCTCTTCTCAATCCCTTTGGGAGCCCTTGTTGCGCAAGGATCGAGCAGATTTGCACTCTTTTCCGAGAAGGCAGTTTTGGTCTCGCATGCTCTGCCGGGCGTTGTTATTGGCTTAGCTCTTGTCTCACTTGGCTCGAAACTTGGTCCTCTCTATCAATCGGTGGCACTTCTTGCATTTGCTTACGCAATTTTGTTCTTAGCAAAATCTGTGGCAGCAATGAATTACTCTCTGCAGCTCATTTCTCCATCAGTGAAAGAGGCAGCTGCTACTTTGGGAAAAAGTAAGGGTGAGATCGCTCGAACAATCACGTTCCCTATCGCATTTCCTAGTATTGCCTTAGGCACGCTATTGGTCTTTCTCACCGCTATGAAAGAGTTGCCCGCAACTCTTATGCTTCGCCCTATTGGAATGGAAACTCTTGCTACACAGGTGTGGAGCTATGCTGCAGTGAGTAAATTTAATGAGGCGGCACCCTATGCGTTACTCTTGATCATCATTGCTGCGGTTCCAACTTTCTTACTAAGCCTTCCGCGAGAAGCTCTCGATAGACCAAGAAACAGTGTTCGTGACTTACAGTTAGGAGAATCTCGATGACATCACTCGAGGTCTCTCATCTAGATGTGAAGTTTGGAAATCGAAAGGTAATCTCGGATCTTTCTTTCTCTCTGAGTTCAGGTGAAATAGCATCCCTCTTAGGCCCTTCAGGTTGCGGGAAGACCACTCTTCTGCGAGCTATTGCCGGCTTACTCACACCAAGTGGTGGCACGATTCGTTTGGGTACGCAATTAGTCGGACTTTCATCACTCTCCTTAGCTCCACATAAGCGATCGACAGGATATGTTCCACAACAAGGCGCTCTCTTTCCACATCTGAACGTTGCCCGCAATATTGCTTTTGGTATCGATAAGAAGAAGTTCAGCCGTTCCCAGATCGAGAGCCGAACCTTCGAGATGCTTGAACTCATTGGTATGTCAGGTTATGAGCAGGTGATGCCGACTGAGTTATCTGGTGGGCAGCAAACGCGTGTTGCGCTGGCCAGAGCGCTAGCGATTAAGCCGAAGATGGTCTTACTTGATGAACCATTTTCAGCTCTTGATGCACATTTAAGAAATGAATTGCGCGCCGATGTTATTGCACTTCTTCGCAGCCTAGGTGCCACTGCAATTTTAGTTACCCATGATCGTGAGGAAGCGTTGGTGGCATCAGATAAAGTGTTCTTGATGCGTGATGGTGCTATCGCTCAGTATGGATCGCCAGAAGATGTATACGAGAATCCAACCTCACCGGAGATTGCAGTCAGTACCGGGGACGCCATGATTCTTCCCGCTCGACAGAGCATGGATGGAACAGTCAGCTATCCACTTAATACAATTGTAAATAATGCTGCCGGAAGTAAGGGCTATGTCGTTATTCGCCCAGAAGAGATAGTTGTTTCTCAGCAGAGTTCAGTTGGAATGAAAGCAAAACTTCTGGCACTCGATTACTTTGGCCACGATGCGATGCTCACATTTTCTTTAGCTCACACATCAGATTTGATTAAAGTCAGAGTTGCTGGTCATGCGGGTTATTTAGTGGGAGAGACTCTCTCCCTTAGCCACGAAGGTCCGATTCGATTTTTTAAAGAGTAAGTAACTTAACCGTCTTCGCTCTTATCTATCTCTTCAGAGGACGCTTGTTCTTGAACGACTATTGGTTCAGTTTCAAGTAGCGCTGCCTCCAAAATAGGGGTGACGATCCCTATCTGCCAACGGCGGGCACCTAATGTAGATAGAGCAGCGTCTACTGAGCCAGTGGGATTACTCCAGCAGATACGGCGAACGTATTCAGGGGAGATGAGATTTTCAAGGGGGAGTGCGAGTTCTTGAGAACGTAGCAATAAATTCTCTTTTGCATGCGTTAGCGCGGCGTAACGAAGTGGGTATTTTCCACGCCAGACCTTTACAGGTGGAAGTGCATCACTCTCACCGCGCACAGGGGGCAATTCTTCCTCGGCTAGATTCTGGGCGGTAGCGATAGAAGAAATCCAGCGTATATGGTGTTCTAGCCAACGTGGACGCAAACCTATTGGGCGAAGTATTTTTTCAAGAGCTTTCTTCGACTCTATCTTCGTATCGTCGCCAATTGAAAGGGCAATCGCAGAGATAGCAGTATCAGATAGTAATCTTCCGGGGGCGATGTCGAGTTCTGCTGCGAGTGAAATCCGAGATTCCCATAAACTCTTTACGACCGCGAGTTGGCGGCGCTTTTTAATGTGATGCATTCCTGAAGTCCGTCGCCAAGGATCTACTCGCGGCGGGGGAGGTGGCGTATTCAAAATTGCTGCAAATTCTTGTTCGGCCCACTGAGTTTTACCAGCAGCCTCGAGCAGCGCATCTACTTCATCGCGTAATTCAACAAGGAGTTCGACATCGAGGGCGGCGTAGTTGAGCCAATCAGTTGGTAATGGTCGCGTAGACCAATCAACAGCTGAATGTTCTTTGGCTAGCGAGACACCAAGAAGTGATTCCAGAAGCGGTCCTAAGCCGACTCGAGGTAATCCAGCCAGGCGTCCTCCCAGCTCTGTATCAAAGAGTTTTACGGGGTGGATTCCAAGTTCGCGCAAGCAAGGCAAGTCTTGCGTACTTGCGTGAAGAATCACCTCATTAGTTGCAAGAAGATTGTTGAGTTCTGAAAATAAACGGTGCCCCGGGCCGAAAGGAATGGGATCGATCAGATGTAAGCCCCCACCATCGCGGGCAATCTGGATCAAGTATGCACGAGCGCTAAATTTATAACCACTTGCTCTCTCTGCATCAAGGGCAAATGGTCCTGTGCCTTGAGCCAAAGATTTAAGCGCCTTTTCAAATAGCTCTTCTGTGTCGACGACATCCGGCAGACCTTGAGCCGGAGCCAGCAGTGGCGTCGGAAGTTTCTCTTCTTCATCTGTCACAGAGTTAATCCGCTATCTGCGAGGACTTTTAATAGTTGAGACTCCATCAATTACTGGTGGAAGAAATGAAATCTCTGCAATGAGATTGCACCATGACATGACGTGGTTGAGCAGTGCTTCTCCGGCATCGGCACCTTGAGGGATAACCGGAGTCCACGATGCCCGGATTTCAATTTCTGATTCATTACTTCGAGGAGATAATTTGCCAAAGGAAGCGCTGGAAACACGGGTCACCGTGCCAGAGGGTGAGTTATATGAGCAGCCAGAATTCTCAAGCGATGCTAATAACCAGTTCCAGCCGACCTCAGGTAGCAGCGGGTCCTCCTGCATCGCAGAGTCAACGTCTGCGCTTACAAATGTCACACAACGAAACTCACCATCCCATGTGTCTTGGCCACCTGGCTCATGTAATAAAACAAATCTTCCCGTTGCTATCTCGTCCTCGGCATCACCTAAGAGCCCGTTTGTCACATCGGCAGTGAATGCAAAAGAGTAAGTTGCAAGTTTCTGCGGTGGAGGAACTTCTTCCAGAAATATCTCGTTGCGCGGAGTCGCTGTTCGCAGGATATCTAAAAGTCGATTGAAAGCGGCTGTATCCATTTCTTTATTCTAAATTGCACATATCCCAGCATGCGGGAGGCGTGCCCAAAAGTGCGATATCTTCTGCAACATGGCAGCCCTATTAGCACTGATTTCAAGTGGAATGTGGGGCGCTGCCGATTATCTTGCAGGTAATTTAAGTAAAAAATTTGCACCCACTGCTGTCCTAGCAGTCACACAGATTATCGGACTTATTTTTGGACTCTTACTTGCAATCACAACGGGTGCATTCGATGCCCAAGCACTCGGAGAGGGTGGATATCTCATCCCGGGAATTGCTGCGGGTTTTGCAGGTTACTTTGGATTGATTTGTTTATATCGAGCACTGGCAACTGGGCGAATGGGCGTAGTCTCACCAATTAGCGCTATGAGTGGAATCGTTCCAGTTCTCTATGCACTGATCTTTCTAGGAGAGCGATTTGGTCCACTTGTAGCAATCGGTGTCATCTTTGCGCTGCTGGGTGCATTTCTAGCCAGCGGACCCGAACTCTCACAAGGCTTCCCACTCAAGCCTGTTTTTTTAGCTCTGGGTGCAGCAGTAGGTTTTGGTATAGCTCTGACATTTATGGCACAAGGTTCTGAATCAAGTGCTCTCATGACAATGGTCTCGATGCGTGGAGCGACCTTCTTTGTCAGTGTTGCAATTCTCTTTCGATTGCGCGGCACTGGCGGTTTGGGAAAAAGTCATATTGGCCTACTTTTATTTATTGGTGTTGCCGATTTCAGCGCTAATTTGATTCTTGGTATTGCAACAACGAGAGGCCTTGTTTCGCTGGCCATGGTTTTAGGATCTCTCTATCCAATTATGACTGCACTTCTCGCCTTCGTATTTCTAAAAGAACGTTTACACCGCGTCCAATATGTAGGAATTGCCAGCGCAGTATTTGGCGTAGCGATGATTGCAGCTTTTTCCTAACAATTATTATCGAGTAGCGGTATAGAAGACTGTTTCGCCTTCACTCTCACTCGACACCGATGTAAAGTGCGATAGCAATTCCTTGACATCAACCCGATCTTCTCCGCCGGCAACGGGGGTGACACTGAGCTCGAGGCGATCAATCATGTTGAGCGAGATTAGCTCGAAAATAATCGATTGCCCTGCTTCGATCAGAATCGTCGGCCCGAAAAGTCTGCGCGCTCTCTCGATCGCCACACTGGGAGATGCGCTCCACCAATAGGCCTGGCGATTATCGGCTAAAGCGTTAGCCATGGAAGTCGAGACCACAACAACTGGCACGGGTGTCTTGTGATAGGGCTCTGTCCGCGCAGTATTTCCCCCGATGAGAATTGCATCAACACTTCTGCGCCGCGCAAGAAAGCGAGTTCTATCGGCGCTCGAGCTGACTCCACGCGAGCTGCCATCTTTTGTCGTACTGCCATCACTTCCTACGACGAGAGTGGCGATGATCTCTCCATCGATTTGGCTTGCGGTCATTGGCAGAGATTATCGCCACTGGTATCCCTTGTGCGCCTAGATCACAGGATTTGCCACGCCCAACGGGTGAGAATCGGAGAATCTCACTCGCTTTTTAGCTCCTCTTAAGTTGAGGACGGTGGTGCTGGCAAGTTAGCCTTGCCAGATGAAATGTAATGCGAGCACGGGAATTGCTTTAGCTCGCACCCTGCGCGTGAACTTTCTTCGCTCAACATCTTCAGTTTTGGCTAATAGTGTAGAAAAAAAACTGCACGTTGGGGCGCACCGGTTCTAGTGGAGCGAATTCTCTGTGTAACAAACGATTTTGGTCCTAGAGCCGGTGGTATTGAATCCTTTGTTATAGGACTTATAGAGCGACTTCCGAAAAATACCGTCATCGTCTACACGAGCGCGCAGGATAAGAGTGAGCTGTATGACCGGCAATGGCGTGAAAATTATGGCGTCGAAGTAATCAGAGATAAAGCACGTATTCTTCTGCCAACACCGGGTGTTGCCTATTGCATATCCGCCCTTGTTAAAGATCGAGAGATAAAGATGGCATTTTTTGGCGCGGCCGCCCCGCTCGCACTACTTACGCCGGTTCTACGGCGTGCAGGGGTGAAAAAAATTGTTGCCCTCACACACGGTCATGAGGTGTGGTGGTCAAAGATTTGGCCATTTACATGGGCGATGAAATCTATTGCACGCAACGTTGATCACCTTACCTACCTCGGTGAGTTTACGAAAAATGCAATTTCTCAGCCGATAAGTGCATCTGCGAAGGCTGCGATGGTAAGAATCGCCCCTGGAATAGATACCGACCATTTTGCTCCCGTTGACACATCTGAGTTGAAGAAATCACTTGGTCTTGTCGACAAGAGGGTGATTGTAAGTGTGGGACGACTTGTCCATCGTAAAGGTCAAGATATTCTCATTGCAGCGATGCCAGAGATTCTCAGAGAAATTCCAGATTCACATCTACTTCTCATCGGTGAAGGCCCATATCGCCAGTATCTGCAATCACGAGTGAAAAAACTTCGGATAGATTCACACGTTACCTTTATAGGCCGCATCACATTCTCAGATCTTCCTCACTATATCTGTCTCGGAGAAATCTTTGCTATGCCGGCTCGCTCACGATTTGCAGGGCTCGAAGTGGAAGGGTTAGGGATTGTCTACCTCGAAGCCAGTGCATGCGGACTCCCAGTAATCGCCGGAAATTCTGGGGGAGCACCCGATGCTGTGCGCGATGGCGTTACCGGACTTGTCATAGATGGAAGAGATCCTCGCTCTGTAGCGCAATCTATATCTGAACTCTTACTTGACCCAGAGAGAGCTCGTCAGATGGGACGGGCAGGTAGAGCATGGATTATCAAAGAGTGGCGATGGCAGATCTGGTCTGAAAGATTTGCAGAAATTCTTATATCAAACCCAAAGATTTAGCTCGAGCGACAGCAGCTGGACGAGAGTGCGTATTTAGTTTTCGATAAATTGTAGTGATATGGGTCTTGGCTGTTGAGTGCGAGATAAACATCGTCTTGGCAATGTCAGAGATACTCATTTCACCCGCCAGATAAGCAATAACTGTTATTTCTCGAGGAGATAAAATCGTGCCATTTTTCTCTCGCATTAAAAGCTCAATTGCGCGGTCACTTGTAAAAGTTGCTGGATTCACCAGCGCTGTCTGTATTGCTGCTATGAGAAGATCAATCCCTGCTGATTTTGATATAAAACCTTGAGCTCCAGCCTTTGCCGCAGCCGAGATCAAGTCAAGCTCATCGTTAAGGCTGATAACAATGATGATCAGAGACGGAGATTGCTTTCGCGCCCATTGCACAATCTCTAAGCCGTTGCCATCGGGTAGGTTGATATCCACGGTAATTACTTGAGGATTATGCAGTGCGATCATTGCCGTCGCCTCTTTCAATGAACCGGCTTCGCCTATACAGTTAAATCCAGCAGTGGTTAGCGCTTTTATGATTCCTATTCTGACTACTGGATGATCATCGATCACCAGGACGCTCGCCAAAACGTTATGACTCATAAGGTGATTGAGACTGTGGTTCCTTTCATCCCGGTCTCGATATCGATCTTTCCACCGTGCCTTTGGACTCGTTCAACACAGCCAACAAGTCCGTATCTATCCTGAGTGATTTTTGCGCCGCCGGATCCGTTATCAGAAATTACTACCATAGTCTGATTATTGTCTTGGGTGAAGGTGAGGTGTATCTGGGTAGCCCCAGAGTGATGGGTGGCATTGCGAAGCAACTCTGCAACCACGAGAAGTAAAAGTTCTTGATCCTGTGGTTCGACGACAGAATCTCCGGTATTAATGTGAATAAGGGGAGAGATCTGATCCGCAAGGCGTTGAATCTCAACCCAAAAGTCGAATCCTTTACGCAGATTTAGAATTTCATTACGAACTTTCACAATCAAATCAGAGAGATTGTGTCGAATTGTGCGCATCTCGTGGCGAACTGACGGTGGCGTCTCTGGCTGAGCTAGCACCAGATCAATCTGATAGCCGAGTGCGATGAGATCCTGCGCGATTCCATCGTGAATTTCTTGGGCAATAGCGATTCGCACCGATTGTGACTCGATGCGATCTACCTCTTACTCCTTGGCGTAAAGCTCATCAATTTCCTTGGCGAATTGGGTTGCAACCACGTGGCGCTTGACCGATAGCTTTGCAGTGAGGTGGCCACCAGCGATGGTGAAGTCTTCGCCAAGAATTGTGAACTTACGAATTGATTCAGCCTGACTGACCGCCTTATTAGCCTCATCAACAGCTGTCTGAATTACCGCAATCAAATCTGGGTCATTGCGAAGTGTTTCAAGCGTTGCACCATCTTTCTTGTGAGCTGTCATCCAACCCTTGGACATGTCGGGATCGATTGTGATCAGCGCTGCAATAAATGGCTTGTTATCACCAACAACCATGCACTGGCTTACAAGTGGGTGCGCGCGAAGTCGATCTTCAAGCACTGCAGGGGCGACATTCTTTCCGCCTGCTGTAACAATGAGTTCTTTCTTACGACCAACAATAGAGAGGAAACCATCTTCATCAAGCCTTCCTAGATCTCCAGATTTAAACCAGTGCTCACTATCAAATACTTCGCTATTGGCTTCATCATTCTGCCAATACCCTCGCATCACAATCGGTCCCCTAATGAGAACTTCACCATCATCGGCAATGCGTACCGACGTCCCTGGGATGGGGCGACCGACTGAACCAATCTTGAGGTGGCCAGTGATGTTAAGAGTGGCACCTGCCGTTGTCTCAGTTAATCCATAACCTTCATAGATGGTTACACCTGCACCACGGAAGAAGTGACCTAGGCGAACACCCAATGGAGCTCCACCTGAAATTGCAGCTTCAACAGCTCCACCTAATGTGGTGCGGATTTTTGAAAAGACTAACTTGTCAAAAAGTGCATGCTTAAATGAAAGCATTGGCTTAAACTTTTTGGCATCAATATTCTCGCTATAAGCGATAGCAATTTCTGCAGCTTTTCTAAAGATATTTCCCTTACCAGCCGCTTCTGCCTTGGCTTCAGCTCCGTTATAGACCTTTTCAAATATTCGAGGAACTGCAAGGACGAATGTTGGTTTAAATGATTGGAGATCTGGGAGCAGTCGTGAAACAGGATCGCTGCAATGTGCTAAGTGTAGCCCTGCAGTAATCGCACCGATCTGCACCATGCGCCCGAAAACGTGAGCAACTGGAAGGAAGAGAAGGGTTGAGCCGCCAGGCTTAAGGAATAGATCAGAAGCTCCTTGCACAACATTTCCGCACTCTGAGAGGAAGTTACCGTGTGTAAGACTTACTCCCTTTGGTCGTCCTGTTGTTCCAGATGTGTAGATGAGGGTCGCAAGAGTTTCAGGAGTTAAGGCGTTACGGCGACGATCAATCTCATCATCGCTAATGTGGGCACCGGCCTTTGCAAGAACAGAGAGAACATCATCTGTCATGGTCCATACATGTTTTGTATGTGCGGGAAGCACTGTCTGCACTAGCTCGCGATAAGTAGGGGCTTCGACAATCACACCAACAGAACCAGAATCGCTCAAGATCCAATCAACCTGCTCCGCCGATGATGTTTCATAAATTGGCACAACGCACCCGCCGGCAAACCAAATCGCGAAATCAAGAATCGTCCACTCGTAACGAGTACGAGCCATAATTGCGACTCTATCTCCGATATTAATACCGGCTGCAATCAAGCCCTTCGCAGTTGCGCGCACCTCGGCCTCAACTTCACGAGCAGTCACTGGTTGCCACCCTTCACCCAAAGGACGGGACATCACCACACGCTCTGGTTCAAACCATGCGCGATGAGCGATTAATTCAGTGAGGTTGCCCTCAGTGGCAGCAGGGACCAAAGCTTCTACGGAGTAAGTTGTCATGGGCAAACGCTAGCGGTGGAATGGCAAAAATGGGAGATCCCAGAAAGAGATTTCTCAAGGTAGCCTTGCGCCTATGAGCGATTTGAGCAGATCAACGATAGTTATTGAAGCCGCGATGAGTCAGGTGACAGAGGTGCTTTTCGATCTCGAGAAGTACCCCGATTGGTCGGATTCTATAACAAAAGTCAAAGTTACTGAGCGCGATGAATCCGGGCGCCCCACCGGTGTAACCATGACAATCAGCGCAGGAGCAGTGAAAGATGAAGTCTCCCTGACCTACAATTGGGATGGCGCGCCTGGGCGAGTGGAATTTGAACTCGAAGATGCAAATATGTTAACCAAGATGGATGGCGCATACATCGTTAAGGATCTTGGCGATGAAACCGAAGTCACCTATGAACTTTCAGTCGGACTTTCAATGCCAATTCCACAAATGATGATTACTAAGCAAGAAAAATCCACGATCGATCAGACGCTTTCTCAATTAAAAGAGCACTGCGAAGCATAAATAGCAGATGACCTACACAATCGGCATTGATGTCGGAGGGACGAAAGTTCTTGGTGGCGTAGTTGATGCCTCTGGAGAAATTCTCCTTGAGGCACGGCGTGACACTCCACATGAAGGTGGCAGAGCGCTCACTGCAGCGATTGCAGATGTTGCACGTGAGCTGATGGATGCATATTCGGTTGAATCTATTGGAATTTCTGCAGCTGGATTCGTTTCATCCGATAGAAAAACTATGCTGGCAGCACCGAATATTGCGGGTTGGAATGGTGTTGATCTTGATGCCGAACTCACCGCGCTGATTGGCTTGCCAGTAGTGATTGAAAATGATGCCAACGCCGCAGCATGGGGGGAAGCAGCCTTTGGTGCAGGTCGTGGCCACGGTCATCTTCTTATTGTGACAGTGGGTACTGGAATTGGTGGGGGAATGGTTGTCAACGGCAATCTCTATCGCGGTGGATTTGGAACTGCGGCAGAGATTGGACATATGCGTGTTGTTCCCGAGGGACACCTGTGTGGATGTGGGGCACGCGGTTGCTTTGAGCAATATGCCAGCGGTAGCGCGCTTATGCGTCATGCACGCGAAGCGATTAGTGCGACTCCAGAGCTAGCTCGCAATCTTCTCGCACTTGGTGACGGCACCGTCTACGGCCTTACCGGAAAACATGTGACCGAGGCAGCTCATTCCGGAGACGCTGTTGCACTTGCCGCCTTTAACACCACTGCACATTATCTAGGCGCTGGAATTGCAGCATTGAGTGTGATTCTCGATCCCACTCGCATTGTCATTGGTGGTGGAGTCGTTGATGCCGGAGAGATACTGCTAGAGCCAACGCGTCAATCATTAATCAGACATATGCCCTTTGCTGGAAAACATCCATATCCAGATATCGTTCCAGCAGAACTTGGAAATAAGGCCGGCCTGGTCGGCGTTGCTAATCTCGCACGATTGTAAAACTCTGAGAGGTGCTACTTATCTCTCGCTAGGATAGATAAGCCCAATTTGCTTGCGGACTTCATCGAGTGATTCCATAATCACAACTGATTCAGCCGGAGTCAAAATTGGTGAACTCTTCGCACCACTTCGTACCACTCTTTCAAATTCAAGTGCTTGATCGCGCAGGCCATGGCCTTTGTAATCTTTAGGATATTCAGTAGTGGTTCCATCATGCATAATCACGCGCATTGATGCAGGGTTATAGAAGGTGCGATCGATTTCAATTTTTCCAAGAGTTCCGCAGATGGTTGCACGGCAAGGGGTTGAGACCATCATATTTGATGTCAGTATCGCCTGAGCTCCACTCTTGTAATCAAAGATCACAGTTGAACTGGCATCAACGCCCTTGTCAGTAAAAGTTGCCGAAGCTGTAATTTTCATTGGAGCCCCTAGAACCATATGTGCAAATGAGATTGGATAAATTCCGAGATCAAGGAGTGCGCCACCACCGAGCGCTGGTTCCCAGTGTCGAGGGTTAGCATGATCTGAAAGTCGCTGTCCGTGATCTGCTTCAACCGCCCAGATATCTCCAAGAATTCCGGAGGCAAGAATTTCGCGCACCTTATGCATATGTGGCAAGAAGCGTGCCCACATTGCCTCCATCAGTGCAACATCGTTAGCCTCTGCTGCCGCTTTCATCTGACGCGCCTCTGCTGCATTAATCGTCAATGGTTTTTCGCATAACACTGGCTTGCCTGCATTGAGTGCGAGAAGTGTGTTGCTCACATGATAAGGATGGGGCGATGCCACATAAATAGCATCGAGTGTGGCATCTGCGACAAGCTCTTCATAGCTTTCATATGCAGTACAGCCAGGAAATTCGGCGGCAAATGAATCGGCACTCTTTTGCGAACGAGAACCGACTGCTGCGACGATGTGATGATTAAAGTAGGAAAGATCTCGTGCAAATGCTTGTGCGATACCACCACTTGCAAGGATTCCCCATCTAAATTCTCTACTCATATCTGTGCTCCATCATCATCGAGGTCGGTATTATCTTTTCTAGGGTTATCTTTCCACTTCTTAAAAGCTTTGATACCTTCTTTGATAGAAGTGAGGAATTGAATTTTCTCTGGCTCTGGGGGAGTAAAACCCTCAACTTCTTCACCACGTGCAAGAGTGTCGAGATAATCGGTTGGAGCACTTTGATCAAGTGAAAGCCCAGATACGAGAGCGTGAAATTTCTCATCCATGAGATCTTGGTCATCTTCACCAGGATTTTGCTCTGGTTTGGGATCTTCTGAGGTTGGTACCATGCTTTATATTCGCATAAACTGCCCAGATTGAATAGAAAGGGGTTAAATTATGAGCATGAACAATCTGCCCTACGGCACTTTGCGCGCATTCCTCACACCCTTCCTCATGATTCTCTTTCGCCCCAAGGTGAAGGGTCTTCGAAATGTTCCAAGCTCTGGTCCATTGATTATTGCCTCAAACCATCTCTCCTTTAGCGACTCCATCTTTATGCCACTTGTCGTCCCACGTAAGGTGACATTTTTAGCCAAGAGCGAGTACTTCACATCCCCAGGGCCGAAAGGTTTTATTAAGAAACTCACCTTTATCGCCCTAGGACAAGTTCCCGTTGATCGCTCAGGTGGGCGACGCAGTGAAGCGGCGCTGATCACAGGGCTCCAGGTCTTA
>JAFMBT010000010.1 GCA_017858325.1 Candidatus Planktophila sp.
TTGGTGGACACATCTACAGTTAAGTTTAAACTCCGGCTTATAGGGCGACTCTTCTCTATTTTTCACCGGAAGTGACATATAGTGGAATAATGGCTGAGGAAAGAGAATTGGGTACTGCTTCCAACTTCTGCAATACGCATGGGATATGAATAGTGGTGGTTAAATTTCTTCAAGTGCTAGGTGCGAGCCTTGGTGCATTCGCAATAATATTTGGCGAAGCAGACGATTCACCAGGGCTTCAAGGTATAGGTTTACTTCTAGTTCTTGCTGTTTTCTTCTCGCTCTTTAGGATTGTAAAGAGAAATTAAGATGAATTTCTTCTTGATTATTGTGCGTTCATTGATGCGTTCCAATATCGCCTCCAAATTATAGGATGGCCATTCTTCCTCAATTAGGTCTACCAATTACAAGACGGTAAGTTAGGCCATCAATCTCATTCATATTGAATTTAGTCGGTCAGGAATCCCATGCAGCGTAATAGCCCGTCAGTTCGAAGTGCCCTCCGAGATCCAAAAATCCTTACCAAGGAGGTCCTAGCTGGATTGGTCGTTGCACTAGCGCTGATCCCTGAGGCAATCTCATTTAGTATCTTGGCAGGAGTAGATCCACGCTTAGGTCTATTTTCAAGCTTCATCATGGCTGTAACCACAGCCGTTATTGGCGGACGACCTGCAATGATCAGCGCCGCTACTGGAGCAGTAGCCATCATCATCGCTCCAGTTGCACGGGATCACGGTTTAGATTTCTTTCTTGCAACAGTTGTTCTTGCGGGTATTTTTCAGATCCTTTTAGCAGCACTGGGTGTCGCAAAGTTGATGCGTTTTATTCCAAGAAGCGTCATGATCGGCTTTGTTAATGCACTTGCAATTATTATCTTTTTAGCGCAAATGCCTTATCTAATTGGGGTCAGTATCCCTGCTTATGCCTTAGTGGCAATAGGGCTTGTCGTCATGGTTGTAATGCCAAAGTTGACCTCTGTTATCCCTGCGCCTCTCATTGCAATTGTTATTGTTTCGGCAATTGTTATTTTCTGGGGGCTTAATGTTCAGACTGTAGGCGATGAAGGTGAGCTTCCACAGAGCCTTCCTGAGCTATTAATTCCAAATGTTGCTTTGAATATGACAACCTTCAGCATTATTGCTCCATATGCCTTAGCTATGGCACTTGTCGGACTACTCGAGTCATTGATGACTGCAAAATTAGTCGATGAGATCACAGATACAAAGTCGGCAAAGACTCGTGAATCCTTTGCCCAGGGAATCGGCAATGTCATCTCTGGAATTTTTGGTGGTATGGGGGGATGCGCCATGATTGGCCAGACCATGATCAACGTGAAGGGATCGGGTGCGAGGACAAGAATAAGTACCTTTACAGCAGGTGTTCTGCTTCTCTTCTTGGTTGTTGTGCTTGGTGACCTTGTTGCGACAATTCCAATGGCAGCACTAGTTGCTGTAATGATTATGGTTTCAGTTGGGACTTTCAACTGGCATAGCGTGCGGCCATCTACTTTAAAGCAGATGCCAAAGACTGAGACCTTCGTAATGGTCACTACAGTTGTAGTTGTTATTGTGACTCACAACCTTGCTATCGGAGTGATTGTTGGAATTGTCTTGGAGATGGTGATGTTTGCTCGACGTGTAGCACACTTCGCTGAAACAACTCGAACAGTGGGCGAGCAAGATGGAGTCGGCGCAGTCCTCTATACAGTTAAAGGCGAGCTCTTCTTTGCCTCTAGCAATGACCTGACTACGCAATTTGAGTACACGGATGATCCAGAAAATGTTGTTATTGATTTTTCAGAGGCCCACATATGGGATCCATCTACCGTTGCTGCCTTAGATAGCATCTTGGATAAATACCATCGCTTAGGAAAGAGTGTTGAAGTCAAGGGAATGAATGACTACAGCTCGGGTCTTTATGGCCGTTTGGCGGGTCGATTGGGAAGTGAATAGGTGAGCGATTCCGGTTGATAGGGCGGCTCTTCTGACAATTAGTTACTCTGCGTAACATCAGTTTGTGCAATATTCGTCCACGATGGATTGGTAGTAAAAGGGACTTGGTTAATCACCAGGTCCCTTTTGCTTTGCTGCGACTTCTATTTCTGTGCAATAATTCATTTAACAACGGATTGGTAGTAATTGGGACTTGGTTAATTGCCAAGTCCCTTTTGCTTTTTGTATCCATTCTTATCCACAATTGCAACGACTGAATATTTCCTAAGGTTAAGAAAGCCGTAACTTCACTTTCGTGTTGGGGGCGTGTTGTAATTGGCAGCCTAACTGATTACCAATCCGTTGGAGCGGGTTCAAATCCCGTCGCCTCCACCACAGTCTTAACTGTTTTAGCTCGATCTATTGGTAATGGTCAAAAGAGCTGGATCATTTATGCGTGGGAGGGCCTCGAGAAATCGGGGCCCTTTCCTATTCTTTCGGCTTATAGGGCGATTTTTCTTTAATTAGATTATGAGATTAATTCAACTCTAAATCCAACTCCAGGGCCAGAAGAAAACTTGGGGGCTCCCACCGCATCAGAGAGATATCTCCAAGGCTTCGGGAGAGGATCTTGATCTTTTAATCTGAGGAACTTTTTAAAGAGGCCCTTTTGGCCTAAAACTTTTGAGCACGAGATTCCAAAAGCGTGTATTTGATAAATTCCCTTAGAAAATTCCTGCCCGGCAATAACTTGATTCTTGCTTACTTTATGTGTTCCACATGGGGGTACCTGAGGACCAGCGGCGTGAGATGCTGCGTGAGATTGCGTTGGAATTAGAGAAAGCGCGAGCACAATAGCTATTGTTGATTTTGCAACGACCGACTTTTTCATTATCTCCCCAATCATCTTGACTCAAAACTTCTGCGTTCTATCGGAAATCTTCCATACCCCCTAAGAAGAAACAAGGCCTTTTGTTGTGAATAGTCGGAGAGTCTCATACAAGGTGTAGTAATAGCTTCCCTCCGGCTTATAAGAGGATTCTTCTTTAATTTTAGTCACTACGAGTAATTGCATTAATATGCCATCATTCGCCTAACGATCGCTTGGTAGCAATTGGGACTTGGTAAATCACCGGGTCCCTTTTGATTTCCAAATTAATTTTTGTCCACAGTTACCATCGCTCAATAATTTCCAAAGTTAGGAAGGCCGTAACTTCGCTCCCGTGTTGGGGGGCGTGTGACTTATCCAAAGGCCGATCGTGCA
This sequence comes from Candidatus Planktophila sp., assembly GCA_017858325.1. Classification (GTDB taxonomy): domain Bacteria; phylum Actinomycetota; class Actinomycetes; order Nanopelagicales; family Nanopelagicaceae; genus Planktophila. The sequence goes on from JAFMBT010000010.1 coordinate 3,196, forward strand.
GTATCTCCAATGGCTGTGCGATCAGACAAGGCAACTCTTGGAATATGGCCTAAAGTACAAAACTAGACGATAGTTTTTCTGCAAGAATCACGCGCATGATCACGGAATCTGGGCCACCTCTTTCATGATGCTCATTGATGGACATAATGATCTTGCTTGGGCGATGCGCCAACTTCATAACTACGACTTTGATGCTTTAGATCTGGCAGAGTATGTGCCAGCTTTTCATACAGATCTCTCAAGGCTACGCAAAGGTGGAGTCACGGGACAGTTTTGGTCTGTCTATGCTCCTTCAACATTGAGTGGTAGTCAGGCAGCAGTGGTCACGGTTGAACAGATTACTTTTATAAAGGACTTCATTGAGAGATTTCCTCATGACCTGGCCTTTGCGACCAGCGCCGATGATGTGCTTACAGCTCATCAAAGTGGTCGGATCGCATCACTTCTTGGTGTTGAGGGCGGACATTGCATAGATGACTCGCTTACTATTTTAGAGATGTTCTACGCCCTTGGCGCTCGATACATGACCTTGACTCATAACCACAACACTTCATGGGCGGATTCAGCAACAGATGCGCGCAATCTCGGGGGATTGAACTCGTTTGGAAAAGAAGTAGTCCAGAGAATGAATCAGTTGGGCATGCTTGTCGATTTATCGCATGTCTCTGAAGAGGTAATGACTGATGCGCTAGCAATAACGACCGCTCCTGCAATCTTTAGCCATTCGTGTGCAAGAGCGCTAGTGGATATTCCCCGCAATGTTCCCGATGACGTTCTCTCGCTCCTTACAAAAAATGGTGGTATTTGTATGGTGGCATTTGTTTCAGACTTTGTCTCAGTTGAGTTTGCTCACTGGTTTACTAATAAAGATGAAAAAAACCCAGGTGTGGCGCCAATTGTGACTGTTGAACATGTTGCCGATCACATTGAGCATATCCGTGAGGTTGCAGGGATCGACCACATTGGAATCGGTGCAGACTTTGATGGAGCTACTGATATGCCGACGGGGTTAAGTGACGTCTCGGCATATCCATTGCTCATCGAGACACTCACCAAGCGTGGTTGGTCATTGCCAGAACTCGATAAATTGTGCTCTGGAAATATTCTTCGCGTTCTTCGTGGCGCAGAGGATGTTGCAGAGAAAAAGTAAGCTCGCTGCTTAGAGAACCTTTGAGAAGAACGATTTTGTGCGCTCGTTTTGCGGATTATCCAGGAGCTCATCTGGGGGACCAGACTCCACAATAAGTCCTGCATCCATAAATGCGACTGTGTCTGCAACTTTGCGAGCAAATCCCATTTCGTGAGTGACTACGATCATTGTCATTCCTGAATTTGCTAGATCCTGCATAGCAGTGAGTACTTCGCCCACTAGCTCAGGATCGAGGGCAGAGGTTGGTTCATCAAATAACATGAGCTTTGGTCTCATTGCTAAGGCACGAGTAATTGCTACACGCTGTTGCTGACCACCTGAAAGTTGTTTAGGCAAGCTATCTTCACGACCTGAAAGTCCTACCAACTCAAGGAGCTCACGCGCATGAATAACTGCCTCTTCCTTCGAGATTTTTAAGACTCTCGTAGGCGCTTCAATAATATTTTCAAGTACGGTCATGTGTTGGAAGAGATTGAAATTCTGAAAAACCATTCCAATTTCAGCACGCTTACGACACACTTCACGATCGGTGAGTTCGTATAATCGGCCCTTCTTCTCCCTATATCCAACTAGTTCGCCATGAACATATAAACGACCAGAATTAATCTTCTCCAAGTGATTGATGCAGCGAAGAAAAGTAGATTTTCCGGATCCGGATGGGCCAACCAGGCACGTCACTTCGCCTGGCTTTACCTGCATATTTATTCCCTTGAGGACTTCAACTTGCCCATATGACTTTCGGACACCTTCAACTCGCAGTGCAGGCTCAATCATTGTGGTTCACCTTTTCTGCTTTCACCAGTTGTGCATCATCCTTGCGCATTGAGATCCTGCCGGTAAATCGTTGGATAAATGAAATCTGCTCTCGCTTACCCTCTGAGAAGTGTCGCTCGAGAAAGAATTGTCCGAAAGTTAATACTGAAGTTATTACTAAGTACCATAAACTTGCCACCGTAAGTAATGGCATAGTTTCGAATGTGCGGGCATAAATTGTCTGCGCGGTATAGAGCAGATCTGCCAGCGCCAAAACGCTGACTAAGGATGTAGTTTTCAACATAAGAATGGTTTGGTTGCCTGTGGGAGGAATGATTACCTTCACCGCTTGAGGCAAGACCACTCGACGCAGAGTTTGCATATGCGTCATACCTAGAGCTTTGGCAGACTCTGATTGTCCTCGATCAATTCCGACTATACCGCCGCGAACAATCTCTGCCATATATGCACCTTCGTTAAGTGCTAATCCAAGAATTGCTACCGCAAATGGGGTAATCAGCTCATTGGCATTGCCTTGCCAGAAAGTCATACCGAAGGGAATACCAATCGAAATCTCTGGATAGAGAGCTGAAATGTTGTACCAAAAGATCAATTGAACGAGCAATGGCGTACCGCGGAAGAACCAGATGTAGATCCAGGCTGCACGAGCAAGCACGCGGTTAGATGACAAACGCATTATCGCCAAGATAATTCCAATAACGATTCCAAGGAATTGTGCGACTACGGTCAGAAGCAAAGTGAGGCGCAAACCATCCAGAATTGGCTCACTAATGATGTAATCACCGACGATTCCCCATTGAAATCTAGGATTAGTTAGAAGTGATTTGACCATAACCGCCGCTACGAGAAGCAGGAAGACGGTTGCAATCCACCGGCCATAGTGTCGGATTGGGACTGCGTTGAGAATGGTCGCCTCAGATTTTTCTGGGGTAGGCGAGATTGGACCCTGCTCTTTATTAGAATCCAATCTCGTCACCTCCATATTTATCTTGTACTTATGTTGATTTCTACCTTGTCACGCGCGAGCTTTTGGATATTCCACTTTGTGAAGATGGCTGTAAATGTTCCATCATCCATCAGTCGCTGGACTGCCTTCTGCATTACCTTTACAAGGCCTCCCTTGCGAACAACCATGCCGTTATAGTCGAGGCCCTGAGTTGGTCGTAAGAGTACTTCGAATTCGCCATTACCGTTCCGCTGAAGGTGAGACGAGACGCTTGCCGAGAGAATAGTCAGATCAGCGCGACCAGATCTCACAGCAAGAACAGTCGCTGCCTGATCAGGAAAGAGAGAATAGGCAATTGCAGCTTTTCCAGCGGTTGTGCAGTTTGTGCTTAGCCCCACAATTGCTGTTGCCATCGTTGTTCCTGAAGGAATTGCAACTTTAAGCCCACAGAGATCTGTCTCATCCTTAATGTCAGGAAGTGTGTCTGTTCTGTATAGGAATGCTCTGGAAGAGTTGAAGTAGGTAACAAAATCAACAATCTTCTGTCGAGCGGTAGTGCTAGCAAATGCTGAAACTGAGGCATCAAATCGTCCTGCTTCAACTCCAGGAATAATTGCTGAGAATCCAGATGAAACAAACTCAACCTTTACACCAAGAATTTTGCCGACTGCATTTGCTAAATCAATTTCAGCGCCAATTAAATCATTGTCAGGATTGAAGTACTGAAATGGGGGATCGGTAGGATCCGTTGCAAATGTCAACTTACCCTTTGCTTTAATATCTGCCGGAAGAGTTCTGTATAGGGCATGCTTCTTCTTTAAAGCAGTAAACCATGGTTCAGACCATTCACGCTTACCCTTAACGAGAATACATTGATAGGTTATTAGCCCCACTTTTGTGGTGGTAGCTAACCTCTTACAGGTATCGCCAACTTTTATATCAACTGCTGCTTGTGATGGGCTCGCGAATGTGAGACCCATTACAAGAATCGCGGCAGTGGAGATCGCAATCGATGAGAATTTTTTCTTCATAGGTAGTCCTTTCTTGCGTTTTGGCAATAAATGCCGAACAGCGGGCGAATAAGAAATCGCTCACAGTTCTTACGGTTTGTCGCACTCACACCCTCGTGGTGAGTGCGACCGTGGAATAATGGCACGGTAGAGCGCGAGTTACGCTGGGCGATTGGACTAAGAAGAAGGTTCGACCTTGTCCATTTGACCCAATGCCATTGCCTCAACCACTTTTACTCAATTGATGTCTCTAGCCAGCAAATCTTCATAGGTTTCACGTCTGACTACAGGTCGAGCCACACCATCTCGACAAAATACAACTGCTGGACGACGTGCACCGTTGTAGTTATTTGCCATGGTTAAGCAATACGCCCCAGTAACAGGCACTGCGATGATGTCTCCGACCTTGGGATCCTGAAGTTTCACACCATCAATCAAAATATCTCCTGATTCACAGTGACGACCAACGAGTGAATAGAGATCTCCTCCGCCTACGCGATTAGCAACCGTTGCTTCAAATCTCTGACCATATAAAGAGACTTCCAAGTTATCGGCCATACCGCCATCAATGGCAACAAATGTTCGCAGAGAGCGCTTGATGGTAACTACTTGATAGAGAGTGACAGCGGTATCAGCGACCATAGAACGACCTGGTTCAATCAAAATCTTGGCAGTTGGGGGTAAATACTTGCGAGCAGTATCAATGAGCGCATCAAGATATTCTTCGATGCTGGGTGGATTGTCCTTATATGTGTATCGCACTCCCAGACCGCCACCTAAGTCATAGACTGCAAATTCTCCGAGTGAGGCTATGGCTTCTAGCGATTTAATAAAAGGCTCTGTGGACATAATTTGTGAGCCAAGATGAAGGTGCAATCCATCAAGTCGAAGCTTTTTGCTTACCCTTAAACGCTCGATGGCATCCTTGGCGCTGCTGATAGATAAGCCGAATTTTGAATCATCTTGGCCAGTCGCATTGGCAAGATGAGTATCCGGCAAAATTCCAGGAATGATTCGGACTAATACTGCTTGTTCGCCTGTGACAATTCTTTCCAATCGATCGATATCATCAAAGTTATCGATAACAATTGTGCCAACCCCGGCCTTGACCGCCATCTCAATCTCATCATCGGTTTTTGCATTTCCATGCATCACAATTTTTGATGGATTGACCTCTGCTGCTAAGGCCATAACGAGCTCACCTCCACCAGCAACATCAATTCCAAGCCCTTCTTCACCAATGACGCGAAATACCGAGGTGAGTGGAAGTGATTTGGAGGCCCAGATAACGTCAGAGTTGGGCCATCTGCTTTGCAAACCATCTTGATAGCGTCGCGCACGTTCTCGCAACGCGGATTCATCAATAATGAATGTTGGAGTACCAAATGTAGATACCAATTCTGATGCTGAGCATCCTCCAAGGAGGAGTTCATTCTTCTCATTCAAAGAAGTTCCGGATGGGAAAAGAGAGATTATCTGCCCCTCAGGAGTGTTTTTTAGATGGAGGGGGCTCATGCAACAATAGTGGACTAGTTTTCCATATCATTGTTGAGCCGATTGGCCTATGGTTGATAGGTGCTCTTATCCGATTTGCTAAAGGCTTTCTCTGAGCGAAATACTGAAGAAATTCGAGTTCTCTTTAATCCAGAGAATTTGGCACGATCTATACGTGGAACTGTTTTGCATGACCCCATCGATGCGTTACCTAATGAGCCTGATTCAATCCTCATCTTGACTGGTGTGAGAGTAAATGAACCGATCACTATTGCCGCACTTCGGGCGGCCTCAGTAGTTGGGTACTCCGCAGTCATAGTTAAAGTGCGCGGAGAGGACCCAAGTCAACTCATCAGTGAAGCACAGATCCACAATATCGCTCTGCTTGCTGTCGTTGATGAAATTATCTGGCAACGCCTAGATGCGATTCTGCACACAATCTTGGGTTCGCAAGGATCATCTACTCAATCTGCAACTGGCCTTGGTGATGAGCTCTACACCCTTGCCAATTCCTTGGCATCAATTATTGGTGGCTCTGTTGCCATTGAAGATATGGACCGAAGAGTTTTGGCTTACTCCTCTTTACCGGATCAACGAATCGATGCACTCCGTGAACAGGGCATTTTGGGGCGCCATGTTCCCGATATGGAGAGAAACTTGGGTCAGTACCGAACAGTCTTAGTAAATCACGGTGTTACTCGATTCCCAGAGGCTAGCGATGAGTATGCTCGCGCAGCAATCGCCGTTAAAGCGGGAGAAAAGCCGCTCGGCACAATATGGGCGATTGAAGGAGTTGGTGGGATAACTCAAGAAGGTGAGCGTTTACTTCTTGAAGGTGGACGATTGGCTGCGCTGCATATTCTTGGAAATCAGATTAACAATAATTTAGAGTTCCAAGTTCGCGAAGGAACTTTACGTGCAGCGCTAGATGCTTCACTGAGCGGAAAAGAAATTTCCTATCGCTTAGCGCTCCCTGCAGGCACAGTGCTTTCACTAGTTGGGTTTGGGGCGATTCCTCACTCAGATGGCACGGTTCCACTCATCACTCATCTAAGTCATGAGCTCTCGAAGTACCTTGCTGTATTTCGCCCCGATGCTGCCATAACGACTACTCCTCGAGCTATCTATGTTCTGTTACCTGGCGGTGAACCAGAAGCAGTAATGCGCCTTATCAATGGAGCACTTGCTGCAATTCACCTCGTCTTTAAGGATCAAGTCCGTGCAGCGATTGCTCGTACTTCGACTCAGCCCGACGATCTACCAAATATGCGTCGTGAAATTGATGATATTTTGCGCATAACCACAGCCAATTTAGACCTTCCTGCCGTTGCAAAACTTACTGATGTTCATGCACGAGTGTTACTAGCGCACGTTGCTGATGAACTCATCCGTGAACCAATGCTCAAACATCCTGGTATCGAAGCAATGCTTGCCTACGACCTCGAGAATAAAACCAACTATGCAGATTCAGTTACTGCATGGCTCGACGCCGTTGGTGATATTGCTTTAGCTGCAGAATCTCTCTTTATTCACGCCAATACCCTGAGATATCGCCTTCGTAGAGTCAAGGATCTCTTTAATATCACTCTTGATAACCCGGATGACCGCCTAGCGGTATGGATGCAACTTCGACTTGTAATGCGTGACTAAATCTCCTCTTTACGGATAGAGCCCACGTAGTTTGTGCGCCTCGGCTACCCGAGCTACTCCCAACATATGCGCAGCCTCGCGCCAGGTAACCTTTCGACTAGTTGCCATCTCTTCCACTTCGTGAAATGCCTTCATTAAAATACTATTGAGATTGGTCTTCACTTCATCGGCATTCCATGGATAGTTCTGCTTATCCTGCACCCACTCAAAGTAAGAGACTATTACTCCACCTGAGTTAGCTAAAATATCGGGCACAACGAGAATTCCATTCTCATTCATAATCGCATCACCCTCTGGAGTTGTTGGCGCGTTGGCACCCTCAACGACAATCTTCGCCTTTATTCCAGAAGCGCTCTGAGCTGTAATTGCATCAGAGAGAGCGGCCGGAATGAGAACATCGACATCTAAGTGTAAAAGCTCCATATTGCTTAATCGATCGGTGCCTGGTGCATCCAGATTCTTGTGTGCTAGAAAATGTGACCATAGCGTATCTATATTTTGGAAACCAATGACGGCCCCATTGACATCGCTTACTGCAACGATCTTCATTCCCATGGCCTCTAGCGCAACTGCAGCCCAGTAACCAACTTTTCCAAATCCTTGAATTGCAACTGTTGCACCTATTGGATCAATACCGCGTACTCGAAGAGCTTCACGAGTTGAGATTGCAACTCCATCACCTGTTGCAGAGTTACGTCCAAGCGATCCACCAAGAACAATTGGCTTGCCGGTAACAACTCCAGGCACAGAGAAACCAGCATTCACCGAATACGTGTCCATCATCCACGCCATATTTCTCTCATCGGTGCCGATATCAGGTGCCGGTATGTCACGTTCTGGTCCGATAATGGGCAGGATTTCAGAGGTATAGCGACGGGTTAACCGCTCATTTTCGCGTTCTGACAAGGTGTGAGCATCAACTGCTATTCCACCCTTAGCTCCACCAAAGGGCAGATTCGTCAAGGCGCACTTCCAGGTCATGAGCATCGCCAGAGCGATCGTCTCTTCTAAATCAATCTGCGGATGAAAGCGAACTCCACCTTTAGAGGGACCACGGGTCGTTGAGTATTGCACTCGGAACCCTTTATACATTTCGACTTTGTCGTTATCGCGCCGTAAGGGGACAGCAACTTCCAAGATTCGTCGCGGTGTTGAAAGGGTCTGCCAATCATTTTCAGAAAGGCCTAATTGATCTACCGCTTTACGTAATTGCGCGCGCGCAGTTTCAAATGCTGACTCCGTTGTCATGACCTGAACCTATTGCAGGTCGATAGAAAAGCCTAATTAACTGTCGAACCTGAGTGTTGCGCGTAAAACAAGTTCACATGTGCAAGTAGACAAAAATTACTATTTCTTGGTACTTCCGATGAAACTTGCCTTGAAAGGCAGGAGTGGCAAAATGCATGCGTTAAATGCATGATAAACATCTGGCTTTCCTGACCAGGTAATTGTTGTAACCTCTTGGGCGGCATTTAATTCGTGGTGCCATGAACCGAATTTTTTATCAATGACATTATCTTCGATGTACTGCCACCAGGTGTAATAATCGTTCAAATACTGATCTTCTCCAGTGACTTTCCATAAAGTAAAAGCGGCCATTACTGCTTCAGCAGCTACCCATTGCATACGGGATGTGACGACAGGCTTCTTTTGCCAATCAATGGTGTAGACAAATCCAGGCGATCCATCAACTGCCCAACCGTCTTTCTTTCCTATCTCGTATATAGCTCGAGCACCTTCGAGAACCCAGGAGCGGTCCTTGGAGGTTTCTGTCATACATAGATCGATCTGCAAGATCAGGCGAGACCACTCAAATAGATGTCCAATAGTGACTCCGAATGGGCGAAATGGATCTGCCGGGCTATCGATATTGAAATCTTGTTCCACATTCCACTGTGAATCAAAGTGCTCTGGGAGCATCCATTGATTCCCACGAGCAAAATCATCTACCGCTCGTTTACAAATGTTAAACGCTCGATCTCTGAAAATGACTCTTCCTGTTGCCTCATACGCTGCCGTGAGCGCTTCTACAGCGTGCATATTGGCATTAATGCCTCTGTATGAGTCCACAGATGAAAATTCTTGATCCCAATCATTTTTCATCATTGAGAAATCTTCATCCCAGTAGTACTTCTCGATAATCGATTCAGCATATTCAAAGAGTTCTTGAGCGCCCTCGACGCCTACTTCTACCGCCGTTGTTGCAGCGAGCAGTACAAACATTTGATCGTAGGCAAATTTACGATCGCTTGCAGGTGAGTGATCCTGATTGACGGCGTTATAAAAACCACCATGTTCTCGATCTCTAAAGATTGTGTTAAGTGATTTCACTCCATGTTCGACATACTCTTTGTAATCGCCATAACCCATTTGATGGCTTAATCCAAACACTTGAATCTTTCGTGCTTGCAGATAGCACTCAAGAGGTTTCGAAGTGTCTACCTTGCCTTCGGTATCCATATACCCGAATCCACCAGATTTCATTACCGATCCGAAAGCGAATCTGAGCAGTGATTGTGCTTCATCGGCGAGAAAGTTCATATGCTCTGCGTTGAGTTTTCCCATTGGATTACAATACTACCTTCCAAAATAACGTGTGCGTACACCTTCAACTGATTCATCGGGGGTGATTTTAGAATAGAGAGCACCCTGGAAATTTACTTCGTTGATTTCCACCTGACCCTCAACAATCTCAATCTTTACTTGGCCATTGATTAAGGTTGCAGTACCCCATGAAGCTCCAGTGAACCAGGGAAGCATAGAGTTCTCTAAATCATCTCTAAACGAAAGTGACTTTCTCTTAGCGCTATATTTTTGTCCAGACCACGCCAAGAACAATCCCCAAGCGATCATCGCACGTGAATAATGTCTGCCGCACTCAGCTTCATCAAATGGATTTCTTGTCTTACCTGCAAATCTCTCTCTCACATGTGAGATTACTTTCAATCCTTTTTTGTGCTCTCCGCTGTAGATCAGATTACCTGCCGCGGTGTATTCATAAGCTGTCATCATCTCGGTGAAATATGGAAATGGACGCTTGGGTCTATTTCCAAGGGGATAGGTAGCCATCAGCAAACCCTTTTCATCCCCCAGGGCGTAACTTCTCATATGGTTAAAGTGATCGAATAAATCAGTCTTCTCATTAAATTTCAGGATATTGCTTGCAGCAGTCCTTATATTCTCTGGATTTGCGAGCGAACCTAGATCTGTAATGTCAGCTAAAAATTGACCCACGAGTTGATCAACTAAACATCCCGCACCTAGCTGTAATTCAGGGTCCGACGTATTTTGCGCCCCCATGGTTTCGTGGCGCAACCCTTGAGCAATAGTCTGGTTTTCAAGAAGTGGATAGATCTTATGCTCGTAGTAGAAACCATTGAAAAGATTGGCATCTATCCACTTACTTCCACTTTCAAAGAGTGTTCGACACTTGAGTGCAAAGTCTTTCTCCTCAAGTTCTATTGCCATCTCTTCCGCAGCCCTTAACGCTGCTAGGTACCAAAATCCCATCTGTGGATTGGGTCCGTAATACTCAACATCCATTGTGTTGTGCTGGACACCTTCCATCACACCATCTTGATCGGCATCCCAACCTCCCGGGATCCACGCAAACTCGAGCGCTCTGCGCGCTGCCGGCCAAAGAGTGCGCAACCAGTGAGTATCTCCACTCAGCGCCCATTCCCGATACAACTTAACGATGCAGCCCATCTGTCCATCGGCAGCAGCAATCGGCCATGCTTGCAGACCATCAATCGGAAATGTCACGCGGAAAGACATAAACCCTCGGTCATCTGTCGCATATTTGAATTCTGTCTCACGAAAGTCTTTAGCGATATTGCTAAAGAGGAAGGCGGTGGTTTGTTCGTAATTCCATACGTGGGAACAATTGCCAAAGCAAGAGCCAGCGTTATATCCAATTCCTTCCCAACCATAATACTTTCCATCACCTGATTGAAATAATGTCTGAGTTTTTAAGGTTGAAAGATTACTTAGAGCAGAGTCAATAAGTGATTCAGGAAATCCGGTGTGTATAACCGCATCAACAAACTTTAGCGTTCGTGATTCTAAACTTTGCATTTCGGGGATGAACTTTCCAATAACATCGAGAGAGTCAGCAAAGTGCGTCGTGTAGTAATTTCCGATTACCAGATCGCTATATTTTCCAATATTAGTTCCTGGGGGACTGGATCCATCTTCCCCTTCAATAGACCAGGCTCGTCGATTTGGGAAGTACCACGAGATAAGAAAGGTAAATTCCTCTGTTGCCCCAGCTTTAATTTCGCGCTTGTCACAGAGAGAACCAACCGGTTGGGGGCTCTTGGAATTTCGTTCGTCAAGATTTCCATCTTCTACAAAATCGTCCCACATATCCAATAATGAGTCTTTCCAGGTTAAATCCGCCCACGAAGTTCGATACGTAGGATTGTGTGGATCTAAGAGTGCAACTGAGAAGTTACCGTAGTTCTCATCCTTAGGGTCGTTCATCTCGGAAGAGTAAAACACGGCTGCGTAACTCTTATTCTCTACAAACTTATTGTGATTGAGGTGTGAAGAGCCTTCAAGATTCATCGGATATATGAAATTAGAGAGATTGCCGGCAATTGAAACCGTTGCATTCTTTTCAGAGGAATTCTTTATCACACAACGAAATACCATTATTGGGTAACTGCTCGCCGTAGCATCTGAAGGAATAATTGGATTGAATGATTGAAGAGTGACACTTACTGGGCAGGTTGTATCTTCTAGTTCTACTTGGCCAAATGGATAGGCAGATTTAAATGTTGCCTTTCGAAAACGTGGCATCCCATGGTTTCTTGTCTCAGCACCAAAAGGCCCGTCATAGAGTGATGAATCAAGAGGCCCTTCTAGAACTTTGGTGAAGAGAGGACGGTCTTCCTGTTCGACACGAATGAGAAATGCGTTTACATCAGGACTCTTTTTATAGGCCGGCCGATTCATAATTTCCCAGTTGATAAGGCCGCCATTTCCAGCCAAACCGATATCGCCAGTGCCTATACCTCCCACAGGCATTGAAATCTTTCGCAGATCATCTCCGGTGTAGGACTTCAGAGTCGGCCACGTCTTATCTGATTGAGTCATGCTCGCCTAACTGTTGGTGGTGAGAACTGCCTTGACAATAGCTCATAGGCTCTTTATTTTGCTCTGAGAGTAGAACGAAATCCATCGATTGGGGAGGTACCTTGCCAAAAATTCGTGTCGGCGTCATCGGAGCAGGTAGCTGGGCGGTCGCCTCCCATCTACCAAATTTAGCTAAAGATAAAGATGTCGAATTTATTGGAGTCTCTCGCAAGGGAGCAGAGATGCTCGAAAAGATTAAGGGTGACTTTAACTTTCAGGTGGCTTCAGAGAACTACCAAGATGTGCTCGATGCCGGTATTGATCTCTGCGTTATTGGTAGCCCTACCGGTCTACATCATGAGCATGCCATGGCTGCTCTTAAATCAGGTGCGCATGTGTTGTGTGAAAAGCCCGTCACGATCGAACCGAGTGAGGCTTGGGAGATTGATGAAACTGCCAAAAGTCTGAATCGACATCTTGTTATTGCCTTCGGCTGGAATTACCTACCTATGCTGCAACGTGCAAAAGAGTTAGTGCTTGAACGAGGTATTGGCGAACTTGAGCAGATGTCGATCACGATGTCTTCGCAGTGTCGAGAACTGCTCTCAAATACCGGCGCATATCCCGACTCATCACCTGAATCTGTTCCAGAACAATCTACGTGGACAGATCCTCGCGTCTCAGGTGGAGGGTATGGTCAAGCACAACTTTCACATGCACTTGGTATGGGACTTTGGCTAACCGATAGCAGGATTGCATCAGGATTTGCAATGATGAGTGCCCCTATGGCTGCTCCTGTAGAACTGCACGATGCGATTACGTACAAATTTGATAATGGTGCAATTGGAGTTGTATCCGGTGGATCAGCCCACGTAAAAGCTCACCGCGATGCACATGCACTTGAAGTGCGGGCGATTGGAAGTAAGGGGCAACTTCTTGTTGATATAGAGCGGGCTGCAGTATGGCTCTATGACGGTAAAGAGAATGTAGAAGTATCACTAGGTGAGAAAGATGGCCAGTACAACTGTGATGGACCTATTGATGCAATTCTCAAAGCTGCAAAAGGCGAGGAATTTATCAATCAATCACCAGGTCATCTTGGCGCCCGAACTGTAGAAGCACTAGATATCGCATATCGCAGCGCCGCGAGTGGAAAATTAGAGCATCGACAGAATTAATCGTGGAAGAGCTCTATCTTTCGCCTGATCCAATCTGACATAATGGGATTTGAAAATGTCCAACCCCAAATGAAAATCCTCAGCTTTGTCGGGAGCGCTAAATGTTTACTTATTCAATCAAAGATCGCCAGATTGAGGTTGTTGGAGCACTTGGCTTTCAAGAAGATAGCCCCGGTTGGTTAATTCCGCGTCGCCTTCCAGATTGGACAATAAAGCAGTTCGCAGATGATGCTATTGATCGATTTGTTAAATTTCCATCCGGTATTCGGTTGCGTTTTACTACTTCAGCCGATCTCATTACCCTTAAAGTGCGAGTTTCTCGCCTTGTGATTACTGGACTTGCCGAAAATGTTCGCCCCGCAGGATTTGATCTGCTGGTTAATGGTGTTGAAAACCAGAGCCAGGAAGCGCACAATGGAAATATTCTTCGCCTGACATCGACAGCTCCATCAGTCTTCTCTGAAACCCTTGAAGAGGGCGAGAGCGATACCCTCACATTTTCTGGATTAGGTGATGAATCTAAAAATATTGAAATTTGGTTTCCGACCTCTGCGATAGTTGAGGTTAATGAAGTTGCGGCATCAAGTGAAATAACAGCGTCACCTGTGGATTTACGAAAGCGATGGTTGCATTACGGAAGCTCAATTAGCCAAAGCGGTGAAGCGCTACGAGCAATGGATGCGTGGGTGATGCGAGCAGCACAACTTCTCAACCTCAACGTGACAAATTTTGGACTTGCCGGACAGTGCCAACTCGATGGTTTTGTGGCACGAACAATGGCTGCACTCCCTGCAGATCTGATCACACTCAAACTTGGAATAAATGTGATCAACGCCGATTCAATGCGCGAGCGAGCCTTCATCCCAGCGGTACATAACTTTTTAGATATTTTGCGAGAGAGCCAACCGCTGACGCCGATCCTTGTTATCTCTGCTATCTGGTGTCCTTTTCATGAAGAGACGCCAGGGCCAACCATGATTGAAGGTTCTGAGCTCTACGGGAAAGAACGTCCAACTGAATTAGCTACCGGTGCACTTACTCTTACCCGCACCCGCAAAATTCTAGAAGAAATTGTCGCTACACGTGCTGATGTAAATCTTCACTACATGAATGGCTTGACCTTATTTAGCCAAAGCGATGAAGATAATTTGCCGGATAAACTCCACCCAAATAGCGCTGGCTACCGACTTATGGGTGAGCGATTCGCAGATTTACAGAAATCCTTTATTGATAAGATTCCACAAGCGGTTTCATAAAAGAGAGGCCAATAATGACGCTCAACCCAACACCCACATCACGACTTATTCCCTCACGTCGACCTGAGAAGGCAATCAAAGTTGGTTTGGTCGCCGGTGGTCTTGGCACATATTGGCCACAATTTCCACATCTACTTCCACAACTCCAAAGTTCAGCTCGATTTGTCTCTGAGCAGATCGGAAAGATGGATGTCGAACTTGTAGATGTTGGCTTTATCTCTGATGCACAGGAAGGTGCTATCGCTGCTGAGAAATTGCGCGCAGCGGGTTGCGATCTTATTGTCATGTTCCTTACGACCTATATGACATCATCGATGATTATTCCGATTGCACAGCGGGCTAATGCTCCGGTGCTACTCATTAATTTGCAGCCAACAGAGCAGATGGATCACGAAAACTTTGATACTGGCGCATGGCTGGCATACTGTGGAGCCTGCCCTCTTCCAGAGATGGCAAACGCATTTGAGCGCGCGGGAGTTCCATTCCGTTCAGTCTCTGGTTATCTTCGCGAAGAGCGAGCATGGAAGAAGATCTATTCTTGGATCCAGGCTGCCTCTGTAAAGAGCATCCTGCGTAACTCACGTCATGGAATTATGGGTCACCTCTATCCTGGGATGCTCGATGTTTCTACCGATATGACAATGGTGACCACCTACTTTGGTGGGCATATGGAAGTTCTTGAATTTGATGACCTCCGCGTTCGTGTGGAGAAAGTCTCGGAAAAGGAAGTTGATAAGGTCCTTGACGAAGCGCGCTCAATTTTTGAGATCGATAAGACAGTTGTCGAAGAAGATTTCCGTTGGGCTGGAAAAGTCGCTGTTGGTTTGAGACAACTCGTTGATGAATTCGACATCAATAGCCTTGCTTATTACCACCGTGGACTTGAAGGCGAGATTCACGAGCGTCTTGGTGCTGGAATGATTCTTGGCTGCTCTCTTCTTACAGCCGAAGGAATTCCCGCCGTCGGTGAGTACGAGCTTCGAACATCCATTGGAATGCTCATGCTTGATCGCATGGGCGCCGGTGGATCATTTACAGAGTTCCAGGCGCTGAATTTCAATTTAGGTGTTGTTGAGATGGGCCATGATGGCCCTGCCCACCTTGCAATTAGTAATGGCAAACCAATTCTTCGAGGACTTGGTGTCTTCCATGGAAAACGCGGATATGGTGTTTCTGTTGAGTTCGATGTAACTCATGGACCGGTAACTGTTTTCGGTGTCACACAGCGACGTAACGGAACTTATCAATTTGTAGCTTCCGAAGGAAAGGTGGTTGATGGACCACGTCTTCGCATCGGAAATACAACATCACTTATTGATTTTGGAGTTAATCCAGGAGAGTGGTGTGATGCGTGGTCTGCAACCGGAGTTCCACATCACTGGGCTTTAGGAACTGGACACCGAATCGCAGATTTGAAGTCAATTGCAGAACTACTAGATATCGAAATGGTAGTTATCTAGGAAATCAGCGGCGTTCCGTTAGAGGCAACCATAGGTAACTGCAAGGTTTGCCACTCCAACATTCCGCCAGTCATGTTTGATGCTTCGACCCCATGCGCTTGCAGTAAATCACATGCCTGAGCTGAGCGTTTGCCTGAACGACAAATAAAGATCACTGGCTTATCGGTTGAGATTTTACCTGCATCAAAAGTACTTAATGGGTGTAGCGTAAATAGATCGCTGTGGCCAGCATCCCATTCGTTCTCTTCTCTTACATCGATACCGTATGCCAAACCTGCGCTTACCAATTCAAACGCTTCTTGAGGAGAGATAGTTTTCATTTCTCGTTTACTCCTTAACTCTTTTTCGATTCTGCTGCATCAGATGGCGCAGCTGGTCCGTGATCCGTGACACCCTTTACTAATGGCAAGTCTGGCACAGTAAAAACTTTCTCGTAAGGCTCGTTGATCAGAACGACATTGAAACCTGCGTTCTGAATAATGCTTGCTGCAATTGAGGCACGATAAGCACCAGCGCAGTGAACCCAAAAAGTCTTATCGGTAGGTAGCTCACTCATCCGTTCAGCGAGTTCGTGCAAGGGGATATGAGTGGAGTTGGCTATATGCGAGGCCTCTCGCTCGCTATTACGGCGCACGTCGAGCACACGAATACTGGAATCCGAAAGAATTGCAGGAACATCTTTGAACTGCACGAGTGGAGTAGGGACGATGCCACCAATAGTTTTCACATCACCGAGAAAACTTGCCTTCGGGCGATCAATGCCAATTCTTACCAATTCGCGCTGTGCTAAGGCGATCTGCTCTGCTTGATCAGAGATCAATACGAGCTCTTTCTCGTAGGGAAAGAGCCATCCCAGATAAGTGGCAAAAGAGCCTGAAACACCAAAGTTAACTGTTCCGGCAAGGTGTCCCTTTGCCCACTGCTCTTTATCTCGCAGATCAACTACCCAGGTATCGCTAGCAATTGTTTTTAGAAGTTCGTCGGTGCTTAGTCGAGAGAGCTCTGAGAGATCGATGGGAGCAGCACCCGCATGATTTCGCGGCCTCATGTGCTTGTAGTACGCAGGGAAGTCATCGAGGCCAGCCAAAGTCTGAGTTATAAATTGCTCAACAGGTAGAAGTAGCGCTGGATTTCTGAGCTTCTCATCTTTGACTGTAGAAGAAGTTCCAGAAGTAGATGTTGCAGCACAGAATGAACCGAAGCCATGCGTTGGATAAATTGGCGTGGATTCTTCTAACAACTCAGTAACTCGGTGAGCTGATCCATGTTGTAGTCGTGCTAATTCGGCGGCAAAACTATCGCCGAGCAAATCAGGGCGCCCCGTTGATCCGTGCAGAAGTGATCCTCCAGTGAAAATTCCTATGGGTTTTCCTGACTCATCATGCAAAACATATGAGAGGTGAGTAAATGTGTGGCCCGGTGTGTGAAGAGCCTGAATACCAAAGTTACCGATTGCAAATTCATCGAGATCGTGCGCTGCAGTTCGTTTAAACGCAACTGGGTCTTCGGCGCTTGTTATATAGGTCGCTTGATAATTCTGAGAGAGAACTAACCCACCGCTGACGTAGTCGTTATGCATATGGGTTTCAACTACCGCTCCAAGGGTCAAGTTGTTTTCACTGAGCACCTGCTCGACCCGGTCGATATCGCGTTGCGGATCTACGACCAACGCTGTTTTTCCATCGTGGGCGATGTAGCCACGATCGCCAAGTGTGGGGGTATCTAGGCTAATTACGTTGAGTGACACTTTTGCTCCAATTTTTCATAATCCTAGCATACCCCTAGGGGTATAGGTAATTAGGCTAGGTTATGCTCACCATCTTCGGAGAGGCTGGATTATGAGAAAAGTACTTTTGACAGGTGCAGGCGGATATATCGGTAAGCATGTGGCGCTGCAGCTACTTAATAAAGGGTATGCAGTGCGCGCCTCTGTGCGTGATCTGAAAAGGTCGCAGGAGATTAAAGATGCTCTGATTCCTCATCTTGCTCCTGGAATCGACATTGAGACAGCTCTCACCTTTGTGAAGTTGGATTTAGAGAAAGACGCTGGCTGGAGTGAGGCACTTACCGGTATCGATGTATTGCTACATACCGCATCACCTTTTCCAATTGCTTCGCCCGAGGATGAAAATGATTTGATTCGCCCAGCCGTTGAAGGAACGCTGCGAGCATTACGGGCGGCCAAGAGCGCTGGAGTAAAACGCGTCGTCCTCACATCGTCTGTGGCTGCGATTTACGGACATGACCTCCCCGCAGGAGTCTCTGAGTTTGACGAGACTATGTGGACTGATGTTCTGCATCCTGTCGGCAAGAAGGCATATACAAAGTCAAAGACTTTGGCAGAGCAGGCTGCATGGGATTTCGTGAAGAACGAGGGAAGTGAAATCTCGCTTACAACAATTAACCCTGTCTTAGTTTTGGGTGTCCCGCTTGACTCAAACTTTGGTTCATCTATATCCATTGTTCAAAGAGTGTTAAAGGGCAAAGACCCAATGTTGCCAGATTTGCGATTTGCTATTGTTGATGTGAAAGACGTGGCAAAAATGCATGTGGATTGTATTGATGTAAAGGCAACATATGGTCAGCGCATCATCGCATCCGCTGACACGCTTTCTTTTGTTGAGATTGCAAAGATCATCAAGTCAGCATTTCCAAAGAGCAATACAAAGACTGGTAAGGCGCCGAACTTCTTAATCAAATTTCTCGCAAATTTTGACGACGATATCAAGGCTGTTCTGCCCCTGCTTGGAAAACCCATGCTCGTCAGCAATAAGAAGGCCAAGTCACTGCTGGGAATTTCCTTTATTTCGGCGAAGACTTCGGTGGAAGAGTCGGCAGCTTTCTTAGTGAAGAATCGGATATTAACTTCATCAGATTCTTCAATCAATTAATGTACTCTTTGGGCGTCCGTCAAGTCCTTTAAAGACATCCCGAGAGTAGAGAAAAGGTTCTCAAATAGATGAGTACAGCGGTGTGGCAAGTCACGATTGTAGTTTTATTAGCAGTATTAGCATTTGACTTGGTGTTAGCAATAATTAGACGAAATAAAGAAACCTCTATGAGAGAGGCTGCTATTTGGACAGCCATTTATGTTTCTTCTGCCATTATTTTTGGATATTCACTTGGTGAGTGGAATACCACTCAATCTAGGAGTGAGTTTTTTGCTGGATGGATTACAGAGTATTCGCTCTCAGTGGATAATTTGTTTATTTTTATTCTAATTCTTGCTCGATTTAAGGTTGATAAAACTAAGCAGCAACTAATTCTACTCATTGGAATTATCTTGGCATTAATTCTTCGCGGAATCTTCATCGCCCTAGGTGCCGCGGCAATTTCGCGCTATAGCTGGGTTTTCTATATTTTTGGTGCTTTTCTTCTCTATACCGCCTACAAACTCATCACTGAGTCTGGTGACAAAGAGTGGAAAGAAGGTCGAGTTATAACGTGGTTTAAAACTCGGGGAGCCTCTCCAATAATCATTGTTTTGATTGCAATTGCATTTACCGATTTGGTGTTTGCGTTAGATTCAATCCCAGCAATTTTTGGGTTAACTCAAGATCCATATATTGTCTTTACTGCAAATGTCTTTGCGCTTATGGGACTCCGCCAACTCTACTTTTTACTGGGTGGCTTAATGGCTAAATTGATCTACTTGTCAAAGGGTTTAGCCATAATTTTAGGATTTATCGGATTTAAATTAATCATTGAGGCGATTCATGGTGGCGGAACCCACAAGATCATGGGTATTGAGATACCAGAGATTTCTACGGGATTCTCTCTTTCGGTGATTGTCGGGACTCTCGTTGTAACAACAGTATTGAGTTTAGTAATGAGTGCTAAGCGAAATAACTCTCAAGACCCAAAGAAGTTAGCCAAAGAAAAGCCAGAATAGAGTTACATGCGCGGAACGCTAGCCCTCGTCGGATCCGGTGAGTATCTACCTGCAATGGCAGAGTTTGAGAAATCACTCATCGGAGACGGCGTAGCTAACGGTCATCGCCCTCGTTACATTCAAATTCCTACCGCTGCTGGTCAAGAAAGTATTGAGAGAATTGAATTCTGGAGAGAGCTAGGCGCGGCTCAAGCGGGTCGGCTAGATGTTGAGCAAGAGTTTTTGCCCATCTATTCTCGGGAGGATGCATTTAATCCTGAGTTCGTAGAAAAAATCGCCGGTAGCGCACTGGTCTATATGTCAGGCGGGGACCCTCACCATCTTTCGCAGACGCTCATAGATACACCTGTCTGGCAAGCAATCCTTAAGAATTGGCGCGAAGGTGGTTCACTGGCTGGCTGTAGCGCAGGTGCGATGGTGATGAGTAGTCACATTCCAAACTTTAGATTTACAAAGAAACCACCAACTCAAGGTCTTGAAATAATTGATGGAATCAGAGTAATACCGCACTTTAATAAATTCTTTAAGTGGATTCCTGATAGTGCTGCCAAGGTTTTGCTTCATGCACCAGATGGAACCATTCTTCTAGGAATCGATGAACTCACAGCGCTAGTACAACGAACTGGAACAACTAGTTGGAAGGTGCAGGGAGAGCAATTAGTTCATATTGTCAGTGGCATGCCGCAGGCACAATTCAAAGATGGAGATGAACTTACTTTATCTCTTTAAGTCTGGCGGCAATCATTGATTGGATGAGCTTTGCATCGACTTCCCAGTCGTTAGGAATTGCGATCGTCTTCTTCGTCACTCTAACGCCTTCAAGTTTTTCAAATTTGGGGCCAAACGTTTTGAGCACATCACCCCATGGCGCAATGGATATGTGATTGGTGGAAACGGATGCTCCAAATACGTACTCTTTGCCACTTTTTAGCATCGGCTGATTCCACGCAATTACTAATTCGAGCTCTGGATACTTACTCGTGATCACCTTAAATATCTCACGCAACTTTTTAGCTTGCTTGGCATCGATACTCTTTAAGTAAGCCGCTGGCGAGTCATGTCTGGTTGAAGATTTTGATCCCCGTGAGTACATCACCAGAGCATTGGCATGAGACTGGCTAAATCCATAGTTTTCTCGCAAGAAAGCGATTTGTTCGGGGTATTTTTTGCCTTCAAGTTTTGCCATAATCGCAAACCAATATGCCATCTTCTCGCCATACTTTTTCTCTATGGAAGGGAAGTGTTTCTCGCGATCACCTTCTGAAACGCTCACGAGGAGATAATACATCAGCCTCAAATAGCGATTTTGGATTCGTGTAGTTAGACTTACGATCTCTTTACACGAGCCTAAGTCGGAGGATCAATCATGCAAGATTCAGCGAAGTGCCCTGTCGCACATGGTGCACTTACAACAGTAAGTCAGACCAATACTCATTGGTGGCCAAATGCACTTAACCTCGACATCTTGCATCAGCATGACAAGAAGACAAACCCACTTGGTGATGACTTCAACTACTCAAAAGAACTGGCAAAACTTGATGTGGCAGCCCTGAAGAAAGATATGCATGCACTGATGACAGATAGCCAAGCGTGGTGGCCTGCAGATTGGGGACATTACGGCGGTTTGATGATTCGTATGGCGTGGCATGCAGCAGGTTCTTATCGCACAGCCGATGGTCGTGGCGGTGCTGGCACCGGTAACCAAAGATTTGCACCTCTTAACTCGTGGCCAGATAACGTCAACCTTGATAAGGCGCGCAGATTAATGTGGCCGATTAAGAAGAAGTACGGAAATAAAGTGAGCTGGGCTGATCTGATGATCCTGGCTGGCAACATTGCATATGAGTCAATGGGGCTAAAGACATTTGGTTTTGCATTTGGCCGTCCTGATATCTGGCATCCAGAGCAAGATATTTACTGGGGTTCAGAGAACGAATTCCTTGCACCAAGCGAAGGGCGATATTCAGACCTCAATGATGCATCAACGCTAGAAAATCCACTTGCAGCTGTCCATATGGGGCTTATCTATGTGAATCCAGAAGGCGTTAATGGTCAACCAGATCCATTGCGAACAGCAGCTCATGTGCGTGAAACATTTGCACGCATGGCAATGAACGATGAAGAGACTGTTGCACTCACCGCTGGCGGTCACACAGTTGGTAAGGCACATGGAAATGGAAAGGCAACCAACTTAGGGGCTGCTCCAGAAGGTGCTGATATTGCAGAAGGTGGCTTAGGGTGGATGAATCACAGTACCCGCGCGATTGGCCGAGACACAGTTTCAAGTGGAATCGAAGGTGCCTGGACAACTAATCCAACTAAGTGGGATAACGGTTACTTTGAACTTCTCTTCAAATATGACTGGGAACTTAAGAAATCTCCTGCCGGTGCTCATCAGTGGGAGCCAATCAACATCGCAGAAGAAGATAAGCCGGTCGATGTGGAAGATCCATCTATCCGTTACAACCCAATAATGACCGATGCCGATATGGCGATGAAGATGGATCCGATCTATCGTGAAATTTCAGAGAAATTCTATGCAAACCCTGGCTACTTTGATGACGTATTTGCACGTGCATGGTTTAAATTGACGCACCGCGATATGGGGCCAAAGGTTCGTTACATTGGTCCAGATGTTCCGGCCGAAGATTTGATCTGGCAGGATCCAATTCCTGCAGGAAATAAGAGCTACAACGTTGCCGATGTGAAGGCAAAGATTGAAGCCCTTAATCTTCCAGTGGCAGATCTTGTCGCGACAGCATGGGATAGCGCTCGCACATACCGTGGTTCAGATATGCGCGGTGGAGCAAATGGTGCTCGTATTCGCCTTGCACCGCAGAAGGATTGGGAGGGTAACGAACCTGCACGTTTACAGCGTGTACTTGCAGCCTTGACACCAATCGCAACTGCAACAGGTGCCAGCCTTGCCGACATTATCGTTTTGGCAGGCAATGTCGGTGTTGAGCAGGCAGCCAAGGCTGCCGGCGTATCGGCAAGCGTTCCGTTTGCACCAGGTCGTGGGGATGCAACTCAAGAGCAGACAGATGTTGAATCATTTGCCGTTCTTGAGCCAACACATGATGCATTCCGTAACTACCTCAAGAAAGATTATGCAGTCACTGCAGAAGAGCTCATGCTAGATCGTGCACAGTTGATGGGTCTTACCGCTCATGAAATGACCGTACTAATCGGTGGGCTTCGAGTTATCGGTGCAAACTATGCAGGGTCAAAAAATGGTGTCTTTACCGACAAGGTCGGCGCACTCACCAATGACTTCTTCGTCAATCTCACAGATATGACATATGTCTGGGAGCCAGCAGGAGGAAATCTCTACAACTTACGTAATCGCACCACAGGTCAGGTGGTATTTACTGCAACTCGGGTAGATCTCGTCTTTGGTTCTAACTCAATCTTGCGTGCCTACGCTGAGGTGTATGCGCAAGATGATTCACGAGAAAAGTTTGTTACAGACTTTATCGCTGCATGGACAAAGGTTATGAACGCCGACCGCTTTGATCTTTCGGCCTAATCGCTAGCCATCTCTTTCGTTCGCTCTCGGGCAGTCTTTCGATGGAATATCGAAGGGCTGTCCGAGGCATATACGGAGCATTCTCTTTTAAAAATGATCGTAGCAAATATGAATCGCGCTTTCCCATCTCGCGCAACATCCAACCCGTGGCCTTATGAATGAGATCGTGTTTATCATCCAATAAGTTCTCGGCAATGACAACAGTGGGACCAGTGATTCCGCGACGCAGGAATGCAAAAGTAAAGACCATTGCAACGCGTCGATGCCAGAGATCCTTACTTCGCGAGAGTTTCTCCAGTAATTTCATATGGTCTGGATCTGAGATGAGGAAATCACCGATAATCGGCGCACTTACATCAACTAAATCCCAGTTATTAACGTGGCCGGCACGCAGCATCTTCATGTAAAAATTGAAGATCTTCTTCCGTGATTGCTCATCTTTATCTCGCTTATAGCGAAGGGTGAGAATAATGAGCCCACAGAGTCGCTCTTCGTGAATAGGGGAGTCAATCACTTTCTCAAGTTCTGCAAATGAGAGGTCTATATATTTCTTTGCAACTAGGCGTGTATCCGGAACAACGACGCCGATGAATACATCACCTTCACCGTATTCACCTGGGCCGGTCTTATAAAAACGTGCCAGATCTGATGATCTGCTCCTCTTTGCTAAGGCATGTAGATCTTTAACTAAGCTCATTGAGAATCTCTTCTCATAAACCTCACTCCAAACAAGATTGAAAGTATGAGAAATATTGCGGCGGCAATAAGGAATCCAACATTTGAGTAGTACCTCTCTTGCTCTTCCTCTTGATACGTCACCTCAACGCTAAGATCAGAATCAATTGTGGTCGGGGAAATGGTAGAAAAAGTGATTTCACCGGTGATGGGATGACCATCGGCTGAGACCACTCGATATGTGAGCAGAAATTCTCCTGCCGGGTATTGCCCGCTTATTGCAGATACAGTGAGAACTTCTCCCAAAATCGTAACTTCAGATAAAGGATAATTACTACCCGCAGCATCTTCCAAGAAGATTGTATTGATCATCTCGCCTGCTATTGATATGAGCTCTTCGTTAAAGGTAAGAGAAAAACTCTCAGGTATCTGTTCAAGACTTGCCCCCGCCGCTGGATCCGAGGAAATCAAATCTGAGTGAGCTTGTGCAGAAGGAAAGAGCGAAAAGACCGAAAGAAGTAGAACGCCAGCAGTAACGATTGCCTTATTCAACAGATTCAACGTTCTCTCCACTCTTGATTCTGCTTGACCAGACACCGAGTGCAACAACGGGAATAGAAGCAAAATAACAGAGCCAACCATAGTTAAGTAAACCGATAATCAAGCCCGCGACTGCGCCACCGGCAGCGCCCATCAAGTTCATAGTGAGATCACTGGTTCCTTGTGAAGAAGGACGCATCTCATCACTGACTGACTCTGAAAGCAGCGTGGATCCAGCTATCAACGTGCACGACCAACCGATTCCAAGAAGGAATAGTCCGATACCAAGTTGAATTGCATTGTCTGCACTGGCTGTCCCAGATATAACTGCCGATGTGAGCAGAATTGCTACACCAAGCTGAATAACACGAACCGGACCTAACTTGTCAGTGAGGTTTCCGACAATAGGAGAGAAGGCATACATTCCAAGTACGTGGATACTGATAACAAAACCGATTACCTGCAAAGTGACATCGACATGCTTCATATGAACAGGCGTCATCACCATCACAGCCACCATAACAAGGTGCCCAATAGCAATTGATGAGATTGCAAATAACGCCACTGGCTCTGACTTAATGTATGTGAAAGTTTCTCTAAAAGATTTCTTAATCACGGTGCCGGCAGCACGAGCATCCTTATGCGCAGTTAAATATGGATCGGGGCGGAGAAAAAGGTAGATAACAACAACGGCTAGTCCTAAGGTGGTGGCGCTGACGATGTATGGGCCAACAAGTGATGGCAATCCGAAGCTCTCTGCAATACGACCAGATGGCTCCATTAAATTCGGCCCCGCCACAGCGCCAATAGTTGAACCCCACACGACAAGTGAGAGCTGCTTAGCTCTGTTATCAGGTGTTGCTAAATCAATGGCGGCAAACCTTGCCTGATAACCCGATGCCGATGCAGCTCCTACAAGAAAAGATCCAAGGAGCATGAGATAGATATTGGAAGTACTGCCACCAGTGATAGCTAGAAGAGAACCAATGAGTCCAGTGATGAGGCCGGCAGAAAGTGCCAAGCGACGTCCGCCGCGATTGGTGAGTCTGGCAAGTGGAAGTGCCATGGCGGCTGCACCCAGGACAGAAAATGTCTGTGCCAACCCAGCAAGAGTTTCAGAATCGGTAATCGATGCGACAAGTAACGAACCCGCTGCAACTGTGCCAGCAACACCAACCCCGTTAAGAACCTGAGCTGCAACCAGGGTCTTAACGACGCGAGACTGGTGTGCGTCAGTATCGACCGAAGAGGACATGAACCCATCATAGGGGCGGACTCGCCCAATTCTGGCTTGAACTTGTATACCCTAGGGGGTATATGATAACTTGATCATAGAGTTTTTTCGACGAAAGGAAGAGTAAATGTGCGCAAGAGTTACATGTAATAGTTGCAAGAAAGCTACTTGGGATGGATGCGGACAACATATAGAGGAAGCCCTCGCTGGCGTCCCTGAGCAAGATCGTTGCAGCTGCTAAATGAAGAGCAAGACAGCGATCACTAAAAACTCCCATGCTTTAGAGGATCAAGAGCAACTCGATG
Organism: Candidatus Planktophila sp.; assembly: GCA_017858325.1. Lineage (GTDB taxonomy): Bacteria > Actinomycetota > Actinomycetes > Nanopelagicales > Nanopelagicaceae > Planktophila. The sequence goes on from JAFMBT010000010.1 coordinate 29,368, forward strand.
CTGTGATCAAGCGCATGAAGCGCGCACAGGGACAGGTCGCAGCAGTGGTGCGCATGTTAGAAGAAGGCAGAAGTTGCGAAGAGGTAGTGCACCAGATGGCCGCCGTCGGTAAAGCGGTCAACACCGCTGCCTTCACGCTCATTTCTGCCAGCTTAAAGGAATGCCTTATTGAAGATGGCAGGGATTTACATCAAACAACAGAGAAACTACAGAAGCTCTTTTTGAGCTTGGCATAGGGAGAGAAATGAAAAAGGTAGTTGCAGCGTTATTTATATCGGCACTTTTCTTGACAGGTTGTTCGTCAACTAGTGCATCAGTGAGCAATCTGGGTGCCACCGAATTCCTAGAAAAGGCCTCTACCAAGGATGTTGTCCTGATTGACGTGCGCACACCCGGCGAATTTGCCGAGGGTAATATCGTGAATGCGCTTAATATCGATGTTCAATCTTCATCATTTGATTCACAAATCGCACAGCTAGATCCAACAAAGACCTATGCGCTTTATTGCCGAAGCGGCAATAGATCTGGCATCGCCGCCGAGAAAATGGCAGACGCCGGATTCACAAGTATTTACAACGCCACAGCTGGTTTCACAGAGTTAGCTGCAGCTGGCGCCCCAACCGCCTAACTAAATAACTTCAATTGACGAGAGCCAACCCAAAGAGATAACTGAGGAAAACTATGTGTAGTAGAACTACTTGTCGTAAGTGCAGTAAGCCAACATGGTCAGGATGTGGAAACCATGTCGAGATTGCGCTGAAGGGCGTTGCTAAGAAAGATCGTTGCCAGGGACATGCAAATGATCCTAAGGAGCCAGGATTACTTAGCAGACTCTTTGGTGGAAAGAAGTAGCAGCCAAGTTACCGCTTTGGATATGGATCAGGTACGAAAAGAAATTTCTGCCGACCTGGGATAGCCTTAAGACATAGCAATTACCGTTGATAGGAAAACAGGGATCCTTGTTGGGATTATTGCGGTTCTCGCATTAGGAATTGTCTTTCTCTTGGCTGGCAATTCAGGCGCACCGATGGATCATTCAGGTCACGGCTCAACAAGTGAAGAGAAATCTTCTAGTCAGTATTCAGCGGATGAAATAATGTTTGCGCAGATGATGATTCCACACCATGAACAAGCCGTGACTATGTCAGAGCTCGCATTAACCAACACCACAACACCTGAAATTGTGGCACTTGCCATCGCTATTCGTGATGCGCAGGCCCCTGAAATTATCCAGATGCAAAGTTGGATTGATGGCAAGAGTGAGTCACATATGCACGATATGGAGATGGGCGGGATGCTGACTGCAGACGAACTCGAAACTCTCGCATCGCTCAAAGGTGCCGCATTTGATCAAATGTTTCTGACGGCCATGATTGCCCACCATGAAGGTGCTCTTGATATGGCCGACATGATTAATGATTCATCCAATAGCGAAGTAAAAACATTAGCCGCCAATATCGTTACGAGGCAGAGCGCTGAGATTGAGGCTATGAAAGCGCTGCTGAAGTAGCCTCGTTCGCCATTACTCAGGATCTGGATTAAGATAAGCCTCAAGTTATCGGGGTCGGTGTAATTCCGAACCGGCGGTTAAAGTCCGCGACCCGTTGGCATCCAGCTAACGGTGGACTCAGTGTAATTCTGAGACCGACGGTTAAAGTCCGGATGAGAGATAACTAACGAACAGCGTTCTGCTCGTGTCATTTTTGGCATGCGGCGTGAACGTCTGTTGGCTATTGCATACCCCGGTGACTTGCTACATAAAAAGTCGCAAATGAGGGGAGATGTAGATGCAACCAGTAGAACTTATGCACCGCGCACTCTCCCTGTCGGAAAAAGGTCTTGGATTGACTTGTCCCAACCCGATTGTCGGTGCAGTCATCGTGAGCGCTTCCGGTGATTTCATTAGCGAAGGTTTCCACCAACGCGTTGCATCACCTGACCATGCTGAAGTTGTTGCGATAAAGAGTGCACACGGTCCACTTGCAGGTTCAACTATGTATGTGACCCTAGAGCCTTGTAACCATACAGGCGTCACGCCTCCATGCACAGCAGCCATTATTGATGCTGGGATATCTCGTGTTGTTGTTGCGCACAAGGATCCTCATGCTCTTGCATCGGGCGGAATTAAAAAACTCTCTGATGCCGGAATAGATGTTGAAGTTGGTTTACTCAGCAAAGAAGTTGCCTTTTCAAATCGCAGTTGGTTACACAAGATTGCAACAGGACGGCCACGAATAATCTGGAAGATCGCACTTTCACAGGATGGAAAAATTCTTGAGGGAGAAGGATCTCCGTCATGGGTGAGCTCGGAAGAATCACGGGCCGATGTGCAGATTCTTCGATCCCAATCCGATGCCATCGTCGTTGGTACCGGTACTGCACTGGTGGATAACCCGCATTTGAATCCACGACTTGAATCAATTGTGAAGAATCCTGACCGCATCGTTATTGGGATGCGAAATATTCCTGCGACCTTTAATCTGCATGACCAGAGCGCGACTACACACTTCATTAAAGAGCGAGATTTAGAGAAAGTCATATCAACGATCAGCGATCATGGATATAACCAGGTACTACTTGAATGCGGTCCCGAACTCGGTAACGCCTTTATTCAGGCTGGTTATCTCGACGAACTGATTACGTATAGATCACCAAATGATCTAGGAACTACAGGCAGAGATGTATTTGTCGGTGGGGTCCAACTTCCAGAACCATCAGGGTTCTCGATTGAAAAAATTAGCGAGAGCGCTATCGGAGTCGATACTAAATCTCACTACCTACTTGAGCGAAAGGCGGGATAAGGATGTTTACAGGCCTGATCACTGAAGTTGGTTCCATCTCTGCCATTACTCAAGGTTCTGACAGCGCTGTGTTAGAAATTACTGCACCAAAGACAGTCAAGGGCGTAGCTATTGGCGATTCAATTGCAGTCAATGGTGTCTGCCTGACAGCAACATCGATATCAGATACAGGCTTCACGGCAGATGTGATGGTGCAAACTCTTAAGATGACTTCGCTCGCCTCTTATAACGTGGGAGATCGCGTTAATCTTGAGCTTGCGGCAAAGCTAGAAGCTCGCATGGGTGGTCACATGGTGCAAGGCCATGTTGATGGCGTTGCTACCGTAGTTTCAATTGTTGATGGTCAAAAGTGGCAGGAATTTACGGTAACGATTCCGGCAAACCTATTGAAGTATGTAGTTGCACAAGGGTCGATCTGTCTAGAGGGAGTCTCGCTTACTGTCGGTGCACTCAATGATGCCAACAATGAAGTCACGGTCTGGCTCATTCCTGAGACGCTCGCAAAGACGAATTTATCTGTAAAGAAAATAGGCGATCCCCTCAACATTGAAGTTGATGTGCTTGCAAAATATGTCGAGAGATTGTTGGAGAAGCGATGAGCAAGCCAATAATTTCAATTCCTGAGGCAATCGAGCGATATAAGCGTGGTGAATTCCTGATCGTTGTAGATGATCTTGACCGCGAAAACGAGGGCGATCTCATGCTCTTGGCAGAAAAGGCAACGCCCGAAAAAGTGGCATTTATGGTCAGATATACAACGGGAATTCTCTGCGTTGCACTGACTCAATCACGTGCACGCGAACTCGAACTACCTTTAATGGTCGAAAATAATGAAGACGTGCGCAGAACTGCATTTACAGTCGCCGTTGATTATGCACCAGGAATTACAACGGGAGTAAGTGCGACAGAGCGCGCTCGGACAATTAATGCACTCAGCAACCTGAGTACATCTCCTCGAGACCTGATTCGCCCGGGGCACATTTATCCTCTTGTCGCACATGATCAGGTACTGCGCGGTCGACAGGGTCATACCGAGGCAGGCGTAGCGCTTTCTCAGCTCAGCGGCAGTTCAGAACACGCCCTTCTTGCTGAAATTGTAAATTTTGATGGGTCGATGGCCCGTGGGGTAACTCTTGAAGCTTTCGCTGACCAACATCAGATCCCGATCATTGCAATTGCAGATTTGACTCAGTATTACGCTGAGAATTTCAAAGCCATTGAGAAGAAAGCGCTTGAGTTCGAATGGGCCGATCTACCTATCAATGATCAAATGTGGAAGGTCGCGACGTATTCAGCGCTGCGCCAACGCGAACATGTTTTGCTTGCTCTCCACCCTGAAAGCAAAGCAACCCCTACTTATATTCGTATTCACTCAGAGTGCTTTACAGGTGATGTGCTTGGTTCACAACGCTGTGATTGCGGTGACCAACTAGCTCTTGCACAGCAGGTGATAGTTGAACATGGTTCGGGTTACATCATCTACCTACGAAATCATGAAGGTCGGGGCATCGGATTGTCTGAAAAGATCAAGGCTTACCGTCTACAAGATGAGGGCCTTGATACAGTCGATGCCAATCTTGCGCTAGGACACCAAGTTGATTCTCGCGAGTGGAGCGATGCAATTGAGATTATCAGGGAACTTGGGCTGAGTAGCGTCATTGTGATGACTAATAACCCCGAGAAAATTCAGGCGCTCATTGATGCTGGGATAAGTACTCAGGTAATGAACTTGGATGTACAAGAAAATAAATTCAATCAAAAGTATCTTGATACGAAGGCGGTTAAACTTGGCCACCAACGGCCAGGGAGGTAGATATGTCAGGAAGCGCACCGCAGGTAGCTTTGCCACAACTATCGCAAGCTCGAGTTGCGATTATTTCTTCGAGTTGGCACCTTGATATTTGCAATGATCTAATCGTTGGCGCATCACGTGCGCTCAAGGATGCGGGGATCACAGAGACCACCATCATTCACGTTCCGGGTTCCTTTGAAATTCCATTGGCTTCACAGATTACTTTTGAACAAGGATATGACGCTGTGGTTGCAGTGGGTCTGGTTCTGAAGGGCGAGACCCCACACTTTGATTATGTCTGCCAAGGCGTGACTCAAGGAATTCTCGATGTCTCATTGAAATTTAGTCGACCAATCGGTTTCGGAGTATTGATGTGCAACACTCTCGAACAAGCGATTGCTCGTTCTGGGCGGCCTGGAAGTATTGAAGATAAAGGCTTTGATAGCGCAGTTGCAGCGATCAGGCTGCTGGAACTTAAGAAGGACTAGTATTAGCGGAAATTATTAAGGGGGTTTTGATGGGCTTGTCTAAAGATTCCAATTGGTGGCGTCAGGCTGCGATTTATCAGATTTATCCTCGCAGTTTTAAAGACTCCAACGGTGATGGAATAGGTGATCTCAAAGGAATAACCTCAGAAGTAAATTACTTAAAGTCACTCTCGCTCGACGCTGTTTGGCTCAGTCCATTTTATCCATCAGCCCTTGCAGATGGTGGATACGATGTTGACGATTATCGAAATGTAGATCCTAAACTTGGAACACTTGAAGATTTTGATGAGATGCTCGCAGCGCTCCATAACGTTGGAATTCGAGTATTTGTAGATATTGTTCCAAATCACTCTTCAAATCGGCACCAATGGTTTATTGATGCAGTTAACTCTGAACCCGGTTCACCTGAGCGTGCTCGTTACATCTTCCGAGATGGAAAGGGAGTCGCTGGAGAGCTTCCACCATCTGATTGGCCTTCACACTTCACGCCTTCAGCATGGACTCGTATTACCGAAAAGGATGGAAAGCCTGGTCAGTGGTACTGCCACTTGTTTGCCCCCGAACAACCAGATTTCAATTGGGATAACCCAGAGATTGAAGCTAATTTCATAGAAACATTACGTTTTTGGGCAGATCGTGGTGTTGATGGATTTCGCGTCGATGTAGCCCATGCGATGAAGAAAGATCTCTCTGAGCCACTTCGTAGCCAGGCAACCCTAGGATATGAAGATTCACGACTTGATGGCAACGGAGTTCTCTTTGATCGAACCGAGTTATTCGAAGTCTACAAACAGTGGCGCAAAGTCTTTAATGAATATGATCCTCCTCGAGTGGCAGTTGCTGAAGCTCATGTTCCGATCGAGCGACTACCGCTTTATGCAAGTGAAAAGACTTTAGGACAAGCATTTAACTTTGCTTTTCTCGATGCAAAGTTTGATCCGCTAGATTTTAGAGAAACTGTTCAGAAGTCCCTTGAGATTGCTGATAAGAATCATTCTTCTTCAACGTGGGTACTCTCCAATCACGACAAGATTCGCCATGCGACTCGCTACGGACTTCACCCGGTCGTGGATGAGAAAAAATGGCTCTTAAGTAACGGGCTCAGTCACCCACTTGATCACCAGAGTGGAGCGCGTTCCGCACTTGCAGCGACACTATTTATACTTGCCTTACCTGGATGTACATATATGTATCAAGGTGAAGAGTTAGCACTACATGAAGTTACCGATATTCCCCCTGATCAGATTCAAGATCCCTCATATGTAGGAAATCTCTACACAGAGAAAGGAAGAGATGGATGTCGCGTGCCACTTCCTTGGTCTTCATCTGGCCCTTCCTATGGTTTCGGAACCGCTGGATCCCACCTTCCTCAGCCATCGTGGTTTGCTGAAGTGAATATTGCATCTCAAGATGGCGTTCCTGGCTCACCACTTGAGGTTTATCGTAAAGCGCTAGCACTTCGTAGAGAGTTACAAGGTGAAGAACAATTGACGTGGCACGAAACCAAAAATAGAGAAGTGCTTCATTTCTCTCGTCCTGGTGGCTGGAATTGTATGATTAATTTTCGTGCTCAATCTTATAAATTTAATGCAACAGAAATTCTGCATTCTTCAGCCCCATTTGATGGTGTAGTTTTACCGGCTGCAACGACAGTCTGGTTCAGGGTCAGTTGATGAGTAAGCCACAGTGCGCAATCGTTACTGGAGCAAGTAGCGGTATCGGGGCAGCAACGGTGCGAGCTTTAGTTGCTAGCGGCGTAGAAGTGATTGCCTGTGCCAGACGTATGGATCGCCTGGAAGAACTTGCCCAAGAAAATAGCGCGATCACAGCGCATCATCTCGACATTACAGATCAAAAGAGTGTCGATCAATTAGTGGATGATTGCCGCGATCGCGATGTGAATATCTTGATCAACTGTGCCGGTGGTGCCTTTGATTTCGTCTCCGTACTGGATTCCAACCCAGAGATCTGGAGAAAAACATACGAGCTCAACGTGGTTGGTACGGTTCGAATGGTTAAAGCAATTGCACCAATGATGCAAGCAAATAGCCAGGGACACATTGTCATTATCTCTTCAACTGCCGGCCATGTGGCGTATGAAAATGGCGGTAGCTATGTCGCAGCAAAACATGCAGAAACTTCTCTCGCCCGTACTTTGCGACTCGAGCTCAATGGGTTACCGATTCGTATCACTGAAATTGCCCCAGGTTTAGTAAAAACTGATGAGTTCTCAACCGTTCGCTTTGAAGGCGATAGTCAACGGGCGGCAAAGGTGTATGAGGGTATTGAGAGCCCGCTGACCGCAGAGGATGTGGCTGAGGCCATTAGATGGAGCGTGATGCTTCCGGAGCATTTCAATGTCGATTCCATGGTAATTCGGCCAATTGCACAAGCGGCAAACCATAAAATTCACCGCACAACATAAAACGTAGTTACGAGATAACAACCCGGTACTGATTCAAAGTGGGATCGGTTGCATATGCAATCCGCACACCTGCATCTTTAGATTGAGTAAGTCCACTCACTATTTGTTCTGTAAGAATTTCACCTGGTGCTACAACAGCAACACCTGGGGGATATGGTGCAATGAGGTCTGCGCTAATTCTGCCAATGGCATTCTGCCGCGAGACCATCTCTGTCTTGGCAAAGTAAGCATCACGCATTGAAATCTTTACCTCGGGGATCACCGACCAACTCAGAGCGGTTGCGCTAGGTCGGGCTGTGCCTTGCATCTTCTTTACTGTTTGAATAACAATCTTTGCCAACCGATCAAAGTCGTCGGCAGAATCTGCCAGTGTGGCAAGGAAGACAACGGTGTCACTATCTGCCATCTCCACACGGATCCCATGGGTACCTAAGGCCTCTTCAAGCTCAACCCCAGAAATACCTAATTGATTAGCGCGGAGAACTATTTTTGTGGGATCAAACCTTCCTTGCGGAAAATCGGATCCATTGAGAAAAATCGGAAGTGCAAATTCTTGCTGCACCTGCGCTTTGAATCTTTTGATGTTTTCCAACAGATTACCTAAAAGACTTTCGCCTTGACTTTGCAGTAGCGCGCGCACCGCATCAATTGATGCTAACGGAGCACCGGCAGGGGATGTTGTATGTGTTGTCTCAAAACTTTGCTCAAGGCGATCTCCACTTAAGAGCGTTGTTTTTGCAAGAAGCAGAGCTGACGCGCTGTATCCAGGCAGAGCTTTGTGAACACTGGTAACAAGTGCATCTGCGCCCATCTGTAAAGCGTGGGCTGGTAGATCTGGATGGAAACCAAAGTGGGCTCCCCATGCCGCATCGATAATGACCGGAATCGAATGTGAATGCGCAGATTTCACCAGTGCACCAATATCAGAGAGTGTTCCGAGGTAACCAGGTTCTGTAAGCAAAAGTGCGATTGGCTTCTGGGGGAGTACGCGTTCAAATTCAGAGAGTGGAATTCCAAGCGGAACACCCGTCGCAGAATCAATTTCCGGTGTCAGCCAGAGCGGTTCCAGACCGGCGAGCACCAGCGCGCTTAATACTGATCGATGGGCGGTGCGACTTAGTGCAACTTTATCGCCAGGTTTTCCAAGCGCGAGAATTACTGCTTGATTAGCGTGTGTTGAGCCACCCGTTGAAAATCGTGAAAAGTCTGCGCCCCACAGTTTGCCGGCGAGCCCTTCGGCTTTTTCTAGAACTTTATTTGTTAATTTGATTTCATCTAAGCCGCCATAGAGAGGAATATCGAGATCAACGAGTGAACCAAGGCCTGCATCAAGTCGTGCGGCCTTCTGCTTATGACCTGGAATCGTAAATGGCAGGCGAGTACCTTCAAAGTATGCGAGATAGGCATCCAAGAGAGGTGCGATGTTTCGAAGATCACCTGTACTCATGTAGCTAAGCCTAACTTCTCGGCCTGCCTTATTAATCCAAGGCTCTATGATTACTCCATGACGATAAGCCTTCTAGGACAGGATTTCCTCCCACAATCGCGCCACATCGCCACTGCGATTCCAGGGCCCAAATCTGCTGAAGTTATTGCTCGTCGCAAAGAAGCTGTCTCAGGCGGAGTGGGAATGGCCTTTCCTGCAATTATTACTCGCGCAGAGGGTGCGATTATGGAAGATCTTGATGGTAACCGCATCATTGATCTCGGTTCTGGTATCGGCGTAGTGACTGTAGGTAATGCTAATCCACGCGTTGTTTCTCGCGTGCAAGAGGCAGTTGCGGCATTTACACATACAAACTTCACAACTGCGCCGTACCTTGGATATATCGAGGTATGTGAAGCACTTAACGAGTTAACACCTGGAAAGTTTAAGAAAAAGTCTGTCTTGCAAAATTCTGGGGCAGAGGCAGTTGAAAATGCCATCAAGATTGCGCGCCATTACACTAAGCGTGCCGCAATCGTTGTCTTTGAACATGCCTATCACGGTCGCACCAATCTCACGATGGCACTTACTGCAAAGAACATGCCATATAAAGAAGGATTTGGTCCTTTTGCCAACGAGATCTATCGCATGCCGATGCCATACCCATATCGCTGGGTCGGTGATGCATCAACTATGGCAACAGATGCCCTTGAAGATGTTACGCATAATATTGAGAAAGAAATTGGCGCAAAGAATGTTGCTGCAATTATTATTGAACCAATTCAAGGCGAAGGTGGATTTATTATTCCGCCAAAGGGATTCTTGCCTGGCTTAAGTAAGTTTGCCACCGAACACGGCATCGTCTTTATCGCTGATGAAGTACAGACAGGTTTTGCTCGTACTGGAAATTACTTTGCATCTGAAGATGAAGGTGTCGAGCCAGATATGGTCGTCACGGCAAAAGGAATTGCCGGTGGACTTCCACTTGCTGCGGTGACAGCACGTGCTGAGATTATGGATTCTTCTCATGTCGGTGGACTCGGCGGAACATATGGTGGAAATCCAATTGCTTGCGCTGCTGCCCTTGGTGCCATGGAAGCTATTCGCGAAGAGAAACTTGTTGAACGCGCACGCGAAATAGGTGTCATCCTTCATTCCACACTCTCTGCCATGGCAGCGAAGTACCCAGTGATCGGAGATCTTCGCGGACGTGGTGCGATGCAGGCAATCGAACTTGTTGTGCCAGGAAGTAAAGAGCCAAACCCAGCTGCAATGGCGAGTGTGATTAAGTATTGCCAACAGCAAGGTGTTTTGATTTTGACCGCCGGAACGTATGGCAATGTGATTCGCTTCTTGCCTCCATTGGTCATCAGCGATGCACTGCTCAAAGATGCCCTTGGCGTTCTTGATCAGGCATTCGCTACGCTCTAAGCAAAATTTTTAGTCTCCGATAAGCCCGTGGGATACTTGGCTCATGGCTGAAGAACTAGATGAGTTTGATGATTTCGATGACGATCTCGACCTCACTCTCTATGCCGACTCAGACGAGTTATTGGCCGAGGTCTTCACTCAACTCACTGAAATAATTGAGATTGGGTTGCGCATAAATGGCGTCTTTCACTTGGCGCTTACAGGTGGAACTCTCGGAACTGATCTCACCAGCGCCCTGGTCAAGAACTGGAATTCACATCCAGGTGCTTTCTTTGGATTACACATTTGGTGGAGTGATGAGCGCTTTGTCGAATCAGGAAGCCTCGAAAGAAACTGTGCGCCGGTTATTCAATCTCTAACAAATTCTGAGATTCAGGTGCATGCCGTGAAGTCACGTGATGAGGTAGCAACTATCGATGATGCAGTTGCAGCTTATGCGCGCGAACTCGATGAAACCTTTATGGATCTCACTATTCTTGGCCTTGGTCCTGATGGCCACGTCGCTTCACTTTTTCCCGATGCTGCGCAGATCGATAATCTTGAGAAAGTAATTGCAATTAAAGATTCGCCAAAACCGCCGGCTCTTCGCGCTTCATTTACCCTATCGATGATTAATGAATCCACCCTTGTATGGATCATTGCCGCAGGGGCCAGTAAGGCTGATGCAGTGACAAAAATTATTGAAGGTGATCTCTCGATACCAGCGAGCTATATTCGGGCCGTTGATCACACACGCCTGATCGTTGATACCGATGCTCTTTTCACTGAATAACTAGATTAGACTGTGCGCAAAGCGACGAAGAGAGGGTTCCAAGAGATGAGTCAGAACGCTACCTTTGGAATGATCGGCCTTGGCAAAATGGGTGCCAATATTGTTCGCCGTCTCGCCCAACACTCAATTCCATCAGCTGTTTATGATGTCAACGCAGATGCGATCGCCACATTGGCTGGCGAAGGTGCAATCGCTGCAAAAGATATGGCAGACCTTGCCGCAAAGCTGACGGCACCTCGAACTGTGTGGATTATGGTCCCGGCGTCGGTGACAGATTCAACAATTGCTGCGATGGCCGAGCACCTAGAAAAAGGTGACACCATTATTGATGGTGGGAATAGTTACTATAAAAATGATCTTACAAATGCAGCGCTCTTGGCAAAAAAAGGTATTAATTTTGTCGATGTTGGAACATCCGGTGGTGTCTATGGCTTAGAGCGGGGATATTCATTGATGATCGGAGGAGATGCCGCAGTTGTCGCCTCGCTCGATCCAATCTTTAGAGCACTCTGCCCAGGTTTTGAATCAGCTCAGCGCACACCAGGTCGCACCGGCGAGCCAGCCCAACCTGAATATGGATACCTCCATTGTGGTCCAGTTGGTGCCGGTCACTTTGTAAAGATGATTCATAACGGAATTGAGTACGGCATGATGGCAGCATTTGCCGAAGGCCTAGCAATTTTTGATGCCGCTGATGAGATGACTCCAGCTTATGATTTAGATATTTCTGCAATCACCGAAGTATGGCGCCGCGGTTCAGTCGTAGCTTCATGGTTGTTAGATCTGACTGCGCAAGCACTTGTCGAATCAGAAGAACTCACCGAGTACTCAACTCAAGTCAGCGATAGCGGTGAGGGTCGCTGGACAGTGCAAGCCGCTATCGAGGCCGGAATTCCTGCGCACGTTCTTAGCGCATCGCTGTATTCACGTTTTGCATCAAGAAATAATGATGAGTTTGCAAACAGAGTATTAAGTGCGATGAGATATAAATTTGGTGGCCATAATGAAATGCCCCGTAGCGAAAAGCCCCAGGGTTAACAATTGAAAGCTGATGCTTTAGTTCTCTTTGGCGCTACCGGAGATTTAGCAAAGAAGAAGTTATTTCCCGCCCTCTATGACCTGCAAGAACTCAATGAGCTCGAGGTTAAAATATTTGGGGTTGCATCATCCAAATGGACACAAGAACAATTCAAATCGAATGCGGAGACCGCCATTCGAGCTCGTAAACCCGATACAGATCCAAAGGTTCTCAATCGACTTCTCAGCGATATGCAGCTCTTGGTGGGCGATTATGAAGACCCCGAAACATTTGTCAAACTTGCCGAGCTCATTAAAGATTTCAAATTACCGGTGATCTACCTGGCAATTGCCCCAGAGCACTTTGCAAAAATCACGCAGGGATTGGCCAGTGTTGGGATTACTAAGAAGGCACGCGTCGTTGTTGAAAAACCTTTCGGGCGCGATCTTGAATCAGCCATCGCACTCGATCGCGAACTCAAGCAAGCGTTGCCTGAAGATCAGATCTATCGCATCGACCACTATTTGGGTAAAGAGGCGGTGGAAGACCTCCTTGTATTCCGCTTTGCCAACACTCTCTTTGAGCCGGTCTGGAATCGAAATTATGTATCAAATATCCAGATCACGATGGCCGAAAGCTTTGGTATCGAAGGTCGCGGAAAGTTCTACGACGGTGTCGGTGCCACACGAGATGTCCTGCAGAACCATATTTTGCAGGTGCTCACTATGCTCACGATGGAGCCACCTATCAGTATCAGTTCAGAAGATATGCAGAACGAGAAAATCAAAGTTCTCTCAGCGATACGCGATATCAAGAGCGATGATGTAATTCGAGGCCAATACGTTGGCTATCTCGACGAAGATGGCGTTGCTAAACATTCTGATACCGAGACTTTCGTGGCCATGAAGATTTTCATCGATAACTGGCGCTGGGCTGGTGTACCTATCTATATGCGCACCGGTAAGAAGATGCCAGAGACAGTCCTGGAAGTTCTCGTTGAATTTAAAAAACCTCCGCGCGAGCTCTTTGGGCGTGGTAATCCCAACGCAGTGCGCTTTCGCCTAGGTGCCAAAGATGGCGTAGATATCTCACTCCTTGCAAAGAAGCCTGGCACCAAGTTAGCAACGGAAGAGATTGATCTGACCGTTGAGTTCTTCGCAGAATTCGGTGATCGCCAAGGACCATACGAGCGTCTGTTGCGGGCTGCAATGCTCGGTGATCACTTCCGATTTACTCGTATCGATGCCGTGCTGCATTCGTGGAAGATTCTCGATGAGATCTTGAAATCACCTACTCGCGTGCACCCGTACTTTGAAGGAACATGGGGTCCAGATGAGGCCCAAGAGATGGTCCCCGGTGGTTGGAACCCAGTAGGAACACAAGTTGAAGACTGAAAAGCTTGGTTCTGGATTTAACCGACTCTTTGGCGCGAGCGCTATTAGTAATCTCGCCGATGGTTTATTAGCTGTAGCTGCACCCCTGCTGGCAATCTCACTTACAAAGAATCCAGTTCTGATCTCAATGCTCAGTGCACTTGTGATGCTCCCATGGCTCCTCTTTGCGATTCCAATTGGTCTCATTGTTGACCGATCCAATAAACGGCTCTCGTTAACGCTGACAAACTCGCTCCGGTTTGTCATCGCTGGGCTTTTGGCGCTTGCCATATCTACAGATTTCGTAACTATCTACTGGTTATTTCTGGCGGCATTCCTGATTGGGATATGCGAGGTGGCCAGTGATACTGCTGCCCAATCACTCATTCCAGTGATCCTGCAGAAGAAACACTTTGAGCGGGCGAACTCACGGCTTAACATCGCTGAGACCGTGATTCAAAACTTTATCGGTGCGCCTCTGAGTGGCTTTCTCTATGCCTCAGCCATCGTCCTGCCATTTATTCTCAATAGCGCCGGCTTTCTGATCGCAGCTATATTTGTCTTTCTTATTCCCGCACACCTGATCATTGAAGCCAGAGATAGCGAGAAGGAGCCGGCGGAGAAGAAGAGCTTCGTCGGTGATATCAAATTTGGATTAAAGTATTTGTGGAGCGATCCCGATCTCCGTGGCCTAGTAACAATTACAACATCACTCGGATTCTTCTACGCGCTCTCTACCTCAACCCTCATTCTCTTTATTACCGAGACTCTAGCGTTGCCAGCTAAGTTCTTTGGTCTACTTATGGCTGGCGCGGGTTCGGGTGCAATTATTGGCGCCTTTGTTACGCCAATGCTCTCCAAACGATTTGGTCGCGGCAAAGTTCTCGCACTGGCAATCTTTATCTCATCCGCCACCGTACTGATGCAAGCCCTCTCTCCTAACTATTGGTTCTTCGGCGTCATTGGATTCATCTCATCATTTTTCATCACCAACTGGAATATCTTGCTGATGTCGTGTTATCAAGTGCTTATCCCAACAGAGTTTTACGGGCGCATCCATGGCGCCCGACGTACTTTCGTCTGGGGCATGATGCCGCTCGGAGCATTCCTTGGTGGTGTCCTTGCACATACAGGATTGCGCGCGCCGCTTTTAGTCGGCGGCGTTGCCGCGACACTTATCTCGCTGGCCTCAATAAGGTTTATCAACCGTATCGGTGAAGAGACAAGCCAAGGGGATCACACTGAAGAACTCCGCGTCCCAAGATAAATAGGCCACCCCTTAGGGTGATTTTCGGCCGATCCGGCTATCGTCCTTATGTACTTGGAATTTCTATGCCCAGGAGCACCCGGCGGTGACTTCCCGCACGCTCAGCCTCTGGTCGCACAGATAAAAGTGTCCAAATCGTTAACAAAGGGCAATTGCGAGGTGAACAGTGTTCAGGCAGACTATCGCTACTCGACGATGGCTTTGAGTGGTGATCGACCTCTCATGCCCATCTTAAATATCCTCAAGGAGGAAATATGAAGTTATCACCTAGGGCAAAATTTGCGCTTACAGTTGGAGCATCAGTTGCGTTAGCAATTTCACTGCTAGCACCAGCGCAAGCTGCGACTCGTTCAACTGTCGTTCTGCACCAAACAAATCCGCAGACAGGCCTCAATTGTTCACTATCAACTACTAACAGCACCGTCTGTACTGAAGCGGCAAGCTTGACTGGAATGGGATTTAATTACTACAACGATAAAAAAAAGCTCGTCAGAAACACGATTTTTGGCTCCTACCGAGTAGTAACGAACAAACCTAACGATTTCCGTGTGCGGTACACGGTTGCTGAAGGTCGCGTCTGGTCTGACGGAACGCCAATCACTGGCGTAGATCTATTGCTTTCACACGTAACTGGAAGTGATGAGTATTCCAAGGCCGCAGGTTTGGGTGATCCAGCAAGTGAGACTGAAAAGCCTGCTTTTAATGGGTTGCTATACACCTCGACATATGGAAAGAATATCGCTGGTGACCCAGTTCTCTCTTCAGATCAGATGTCTGTAACGTTGCGTTGGAAGACTCCAATCGCTGACTGGGATCTATACGGTCCAGGACCAAGCCCGGTTCATGCCCTAGTCCATTTGGCTGAAGGAAAAACATCACTTCAGTCAGCTTCGGCAAATCTTGCTGCAAAAGAACGTTTCCTCACGGCTTTCAAAGCCAAGGACTCAGTACTATTGAAGAAAATGGGTAAGGTTTGGTCTGAGGATTACTCGATCACTACGATCAACAAGGACACAAATCCTCTACTTCTGATCAGCAATGGTGGATTCATAGTTGAAAGCGCAGTGCCTAGAACTTCAATGACTTTCAAGCTAAATCCTCGTTACAACTCAGGTCCAAAGATGGATGGCTCTATTGATACAGTCGTTTTCAAGTTAATTACTGATGGAACTGCAGCAACCCAAGCATTGGCAAATGGCGAGCTTGATTTGTACGCCGGACAAGCAACTGCTGATGTTGTGGCAGCACTGAATAAGATTAGTTCTGTCAATGTTCTAGGTGGCGAAGTAGCTGTATACGAGCACTTTGATCTTCACCTAGATACAGTTGAGGGGGAATCTGCATATTCAGGTATTTTCTCAGTCAAAGGTGGAGCACGCGCCAAAGCACTTCGCCAAGCATTCCTTCTTGGTATTCCACGTGATGAGATCATGGAAAAAATAATCGCCCCAATTAATGGAGTGAAGGAGCCAATGTGTACTACATGGGTCTCGCCAGGAACTGCTGAATACGACAAGATTTGTGCTTCTAATGGCTCTTCTTTCTACTCTCGTGGAACACAGGAGAGTCGTAACAAGAAAGCGCTTGCTCTTGTTAAAAGGTACTATCCGGATGCGGTGAAAAACCCTGTGAAGGTAAATGTCCTAGTACCGGCGAATAACACCCGCCGTGCTGCGATGTTTGCTATCACAAAGGCAAACCTAGCCAAGGTTGGCTTTGACGCGGTTGGGGATGTTCAGTCCGGTTGGGGCGCATTGCTCGGAAATGGAAAGTACGATGCGTTCTTCTTTGGTTGGTCATCCGGTTCAATTACTCAGCGCCAGTCATGTGATGTCTTTGAAACCAATGGACAGGCAAACTACATTATGGGTCTTTCAATTAAGCGCATTGACTCAGCGTGCAATTCAATGTTCGTGCCTCTAAAGGAGAACATTCTTCTCACAAAATACATCCTGGCAGACCGTGCCTTGTTTGCAGAAGCTGCAACCCTGCCGATCTTCGTGTTTCCAGCTGTCTACGCAGTGAATAAGGATCTAAAGGGAATCAAGCCAAACCCTCTAAGTCCAAACCTCACCTGGAACTATTGGGAGTGGAACTACTAGGGATTAAACTCCTTAGTTTTTCTAACTAGATCAGTCCTTTGGACGCTTGGAGAGTGATCTCCGAGCGTCCTTTGGCTGAATAGTCCGCTTAATTCTCAAAATATTTATCCACACGAAGGGAATTAATATTTCATGGCAGCTTTCATTCTTAGGCGTCTAGGCGCATTGGGTGTGATCCTTTTCGGTTCAAGCTTTATCTTGTATAACCTTGCTGCCATCTCGGCGGATCCGCTCGAAGAGTTACGGCTCAGCTTGGATCCATCCAGAGATGCCCAAATTACCGCCTTAACTCGTGAACTCCAGTTAGATGTACCGCCGCCCCTTCGTTACTTTCTCTGGCTCAGAGGAGTTTTTGGCATTTTTGTCGGCCAGCCAAATTTTGGCACAGGCCGAGATGGTGCTGCAGTTATCGAGTCGTTATCGATTGCAATTCCTGTAACTCTGCGTCTTGTCCTAGCAGCGACGATTCTGGCAGCGATACTAGGTATCATGATTGGGATCGTTACTGCTCTTCGTCAATATAGCCGCTTTGACTACTCAATGACCTTCGTTGCATTCCTGCTCTTTTCACTTCCAATTTTTTGGGTTGCGGTGCTTCTCAAGGAGTATCTAGCGATCTCATTCAATAACTTTCTACGAGACCCAATAATTCCGATTACTTGGATTATCGGAATTGGATTGGTAAGCGGGTTATTCTGGGCATCGATTATCGGACGCAACCGCAAGCTCTTTTGGACTACGTACGCTGTGGCATTCATTTTGTCGAGTGGTCTCGTGACCTTCTTTGGAGTAACTGGTTGGCTTCTTAATCCATCGCTCGGCCCGATAGTTATCTTAGGGCTCTCGATCGGACTTGCATTTGGCGTTACACAACTCTCTGTTGGTTTGATCAATAAAGCAGCCCTGCGGGCATCATTAACGATGGCAGGATTATCAATAGTCGCCTTTTACCCAGCGAACTGGGTCTTTGATAACTACCCTGGTCCACTCGGCATCTTTCTTATGATCTGCGGATTGATTACAACCGCAGTTTTTGTTGGGCTGGCTTTTTCAAAGATTGATCGTGTGCCAATTGTTCGAACGAGCATTATCACTGCAGTTCTCTCAGGTGGCCTGGTATTAGTTGATAAGTTTATGCAGACTTGGAAGCCTTACATGGAGACTGAAGCCATTAATCGTCGTCCTGTTCCAACCGTAGGTGAACGAAATGACTTACTAAACTCAACAGACTTTTGGATTTCAAGCCTAGATATAGTTACTCATCTGTTCTTGCCGACATTGGCGTTAACCCTGATTGGCTTTGCCGGTTATATCCGTTTTGCGCGCGGCACACTTCTTGAGGTTCTTAATCAAGATTACATCCGTACCGCACGGGCCAAGGGTTTAACTGAGAGAACTGTGATCATGCGCCATGCATTTAGAAATACGATGATTCCAATGACCACTATTTTAGTTGCAGATTTTGCCGGCGTTGTTGGTGGTGCTTTCATCACGGAAACTGTCTTTGCCTGGTCTGGTATGGGCACCTTGGCTCTTCAGGGGATTCGAAGTCAGGATCTGAATCTTTTGATGGGTGTCTTCTTTGTAACAGCCACCATGGCTGTTTTGGCGAACTTCGTGGCCGACCTGTTGTACTCGGTCTTAGATCCACGTATTCGCGCAGGAAGTGGTGAGTAGCAATGGCCCGTAAATCAAAGGCAGATGTTGAGTCCACTGAAGTTCTTTCAGGCGAAAACGCTATTCAAAACAAGGAGATTGAGGGCCTAAGCCAGGGTCAAATTGTACGTAAGCGTTTCTTCCGTCACCGTGCCGCTGTTATTTCCCTCGGTACACTCACTTCCATCGTTATTCTTGCATTTACGGCGCTAGATTGGAAACTCTTTGGAGCAATTAGGGTCCCGGGTTGGTGGAGATGGACTCATGAAGAACTACTTGAACTTCGTTACGGTGACTGCCCTGGCGGAACTGTCGGATGTCCAACGATCTCCCTTCTCCCGAAGTTTTTAGGTGGAGCTGGAATTGGATTGGGCACACACCCATTTGGTCAGGATGACATTGGTCGTGATTACTTTGCCTTGGTGATGAAAGGTACCCAGCGTTCACTCTCAGTTATGGTGATTATTGGCAGTGTCGCAGCAACTCTCGGCGTGGTTATTGGCTCAATCGCTGGTTTTTATCGTGGCCGTATTGATGCGATCTTGATGCGCTTTGTAGATTTTATGATCACAATTCCAGTAATCATTATTGGATCAGTTGTTGGTTACCGTTATGGAAATCTGGGTGCTGCGTTTTTGGCTTTGCTTCTTGGACTCTTTGCATGGACAGGCCTTTCGCGCTTAGTCAGAGCTGAGTTCTTGACTCTGCGTGAGCGAGAGTTTGTCGATGCCGCACGTGTGGCAGGTGCTACAAACAGACGAATCATCTTCAAGCACATTTTGCCAAATGCGATCGGCGTGATTATTGTCTCAGTAACACTTTTGCTTTCTGGGGCAATTTTGCTTGAGACTGCTCTGAGTTTTATTGGCTTTGGAGTTGTTCCTCCAGATGTTTCTCTAGGGCTGCTGATTAGTCAGTATCAGGACTCTTTCACAACACGTCCTTGGCTCTTCTGGTACCCAGGTCTATTTATTATCTCTATCGCTTTGAGTGTGAACTTTATTGGAGATGGTTTGCGTGATGCATTTGATCCACGTCAGCGTCGTCGCATCTCAAAGAAGGAACGCCAAGATTCAGCAACCGCCAGAAAGTTGGCACAAGCAAATGATTAATTCCTTAAATAAGAACAGCTACTGCCCCGAGCAGGATCAATGCTGCGAAGATGTACAAACCGGTGTTATCGCTGATGATCTCAAAATCACTAGCCTGTCCGCCACTAAAATCTTTTCTTCGAATCTTGGCCATGTAGGCGCAGACACCCGAATCACTCTGAAGAGAATCACCTACTCGTCTCGGAGTGTCAGTTCCAGGACGCAGATCGGTTCTGTGCATTCTTCTACTGTGTCGACCACTCGGAGCTGGAGCGGCCCAGGCGTAATAACTCTCACCTCTGATTTGGATCGACATGCTGTACTTGGTTTCGATCTCCTCAACCAGATCCCACGTAACGGTGATCTCTTTGGTTGGGTTAATAATTTTGATACCTTCATCAAAGAGAAGTACATATGGCTTCAAAAAGAGGAGATAAGAGCCGAAGGCGCCTGCACCACAGATACCGATGGTCAGCAAAACATCTCCATCGAAGAACAGGCTTTGAACTATAAAACCGGTAAAGAAGGCGATCAGAAACCAGCCGCTCGCAACTGCGCTTCCAGGTCTGAACTTTTCACTATTCGTCATTTCGCAAGTTTCCCACAGAAGGAGTCAACCAAATGAGTAAGCCAGTCTTAGAGATCCAGGATTTTAATGTTGATTTCTGGGTAGATGGAGTTTGGTACCCAGCTGTCATCGAAATGAACCTTACATTAAAGCCTGGGAAGGTAACGGCGATTGTTGGTGAATCAGGTTCAGGTAAGTCAACAACAGCACTTGGCTTGATGTCCTTGTTGGCATCAAATGCTCGTATGTCTGGATCCGTCAAAGTTAAAGATCAAGAGATGCTCAACACCAAAGCTATTACCCTTCAAAAGTTCCGCGGTAGAGAGGTCGCCTATATTTTCCAGGAGCCAATGACCGCACTCAACCCGATCTACACAGTCGGCTTCCAGATTATTGAAACTCTGCGCAATCACTTTGATATGGGTCCAAAAGAGGCTCGCGCTCGTGCAATCGAACTTATTACGATGGTTGAAATCCCAGATCCTGAGACATCGATTGATAAATATCCTCATCAGCTATCAGGTGGTCAGCGCCAGCGCGCCATGATCGCACAGGCACTTGCCTGCGACCCAGGGTTACTTGTTGCCGATGAACCGACGACGGCGCTAGATGTAACCGTGCAGGCTGAAGTATTGGATCTGATGCGTAACCTCAAAGATAAGCTCAATTCAGCGATTCTTTTGATCACTCACGATATGGGTGTTGTCGCTGATATGGCAGATGAGATTCTTGTAATGAAAGATGGCCACACCGTCGAACATGGAAGCGCCGATCAGATTTTTAATCGCCCGGCACATCCATATACTCAAGAGCTGCTTAAGGCTGTTCCAAAACTTGGAACATCAGTTCGCCGCGCACTTCCGTATAACGAGAATGCTAAGCCTCAGCCAGTTCTCAAATTAGAAAATGTCACGATCGCATACCCTAAGCGCGGTCGTATCCCTGAGTTTGTGGCTGCAAAGAATGTCAGCCTTGAGATCTACCCAGGTGAAATCCTTGGCCTTGTTGGTGAATCAGGTTCAGGCAAGACCACAATCGGTCGCGCCGCAATCGGACTCTTGCCAATTAAGGAAGGAAAGCTAGAGATTGTTGGAAAAGATATTAGCCGTGCTAAATCTAAAGAACTTTCTGCGATCCGTCGCCATACCGGCATCGTCTTTCAAGATCCGGCATCATCGCTGAACCCACGTCTTCCTATTGGTGAATCGATCGGTGAGCCGCTCTATCTTGCAGGAGAGGCTAAGGGTGAAGCACTTGCTCATCGCGTTGAAGATCTGCTTGATCAAGTTGAACTTCCACGCAGTTACCGCAACCGTTATCCGCATGAGCTCTCAGGTGGTCAGCGCCAGCGCGTAGGAATTGCGCGCGCCCTTGCTCTTACCCCAGATCTGCTGATTGCAGATGAGCCAACATCGGCCCTCGATGTGTCGGTACAGGCACGTTTCTTGGATCTCTTGCAAGAGCTACAGGGCAAGCTCAACTTTGCCTGTCTCTTCATCTCTCACGATTTAGCTGTCGTTGACATCTTGGCTCACCGCATTGCAGTTATGCAAAATGGTGAACTAGTCGAGGTCGGCGATCGCGATCAAATCTTGCAACATCCAAAGAGTGATTACACCCGCAGATTAATCTCAGCGATTCCAGTTCCAGATCCTGCCGAACAGCGTATTCGCCGTGAAGCTCGCCTGGCTGCTAAGTAATTCACTACTTACTTATCTAGCTAATTAATCGCGCGCCTGACCAGAGAGATGTTTGTAACGTCCCATAAATTCGGCCTTGAGCTCTGGATAGTCACAGGCAATCAGCGCTGCGCGCATCTGGTCCACCAGGCGCACAATAAATCGTTCATTGTGAATTGTGGCCAGGGTTGCGGCGTTGATTTCTTTACCTCTAAATAAATGATGAACATATGCCTTGGTGTAATGGGTGCAGGTGTAGCAATCACATTCTGAATCAATCGGTTCAAAGGCTCTGCGATAGGCGGCGTTAGATAAATTAAAGCGACCCTCCATGGTGTAGACCGCCGATGTACGGGCGATACGCGATGCCAGAACACAGTCGAAGGTATCGATGCCGTTATCGACACCGACAAAGAGATCTTCGGGGGCTCCGATGCCAAGTAAGTGGCGGGGTTTTTCTGCCGGCAATATCTCATTCATCCAGGTCAAAATTGTTCCGAGCGTTTTCTTATCGAGTGCGCCCCCTAATCCAAAACCATCAAAGGCGATTGGGTTCTCGGCATCCGTTGATCGCAAGGCCGCCATATCTGTCGCTGCCTTCTTACGCAGATCTTCGTATTGTGCACCTTGAATTACCCCGTAGAGGGCCTGATATGGCTTCTCGGAGCGTTCTGTGGTCAATTTCTGGTGCTCATCAAGACAACGTATTCCCCACGCCCGCGTGCGTTCTAGCGCCTTCTCTTGGTATTTGCGGGTGTTATGCAAGGTGGTGCATTCATCGAAAGCGAAGATGATGTCGGCGCCGATTTGGTGCTGCACGCGCATCGATACTTCGGGGGTAAATCGGTGCATGCTGCCATCGATATGAGATTTAAAGGTCACGCCATCATCATCGACATGGGCCAGCCGCTCTTTATTTCCAGCTACTACCTCATCAGATCTAAAGGTCTGGGCATCCATCGCCAGAACTTTCTTAAAGCCGACGCCGAGTGAGAGAACTTGAAAGCCGCCGCTATCGGTAAAGGTCGGCCCGGGCCAATTCATAAACCGTGAGAGACCACCTGCCTCATCGACTATGTCAGATCCGGGTTGCAGGTAGAGATGATAGGCATTGGCCAGAAGTGCTTGAGCACCCAGATCTTTCATCGTTTCAGGGAGAACACTTTTTACAGTTGCCTTAGTGCCCACCGGAATAAAAGCTGGGGTTGCAATATCACCATGAGGAGTTGAGATAGTTCCTGCACGTGCCAGAGATTTATCTAGGGCATGTGAAATATTAAAACTAAATCCGTTACCAGATGGCAACGCGTTGATCCTCATCTAGCCAGAGCGCATCACTTTTGGTAATGCCAAAGGTTGTGTAGAAGGCAGGGATATTGCGAACAATTTGATTGCAGCGAAATTCTGCAGGTGAATGTGGATCCGTTGCAATGCGTCGACGCATCTCTTCCGGGCGCACTTTGCCGCGCCAGGCTTGTGCCCAGGCAAGGAAGAGGCGTTGATAACCATTGAGGCCATCAATGACCGGTGATTCTTTTCCATCTAGGGCGATCTCATAAGCCTTGAGGGCAATTGATAGCCCACCAAGGTCACCAATATTTTCACCGACGGTTAGCGCGCCATTGACTGTGATGTCCGGGGTTTCCTCTGGAACAAGGGCGTTGTACTGGGCGATTAAAACATTGGCCCGCTTTTCGAATTCGACGCGGTCGATATCAACCCACCAATCAACCATGTTGCCATCACCATCGAATTTGGATCCTTGATCATCAAAGCCATGGCCAATCTCATGGCCAATGACGGCGCCAATGGCTCCGTAATTAGCGGCATCATCAATATCAAGGCCAAAGAAAGGCGGCTGCAAAATTGCTGCAGGAAAGACGATCTCATTTCCGAGCGGGTTGTAATAAGCGTTGACCGTTTGTGGGGTCATATGCCATTCGTCGCGATCAACTGGCTTACCAATCTTGGCTAAGGCAAAGTCACGTTCGAATTTAGTCACGCGAGCGAGGTTTCCAAAGAGGTCATCTGATGTGATTGCCAGAGCTGAGTAATCGCGCCACTTATCTGGATAGCCAATCTTGGGGCGGAACTTTTCCAGTTTAACAATCGCCTTGGTCTTGGTCTCTTGGCTCATCCATTCGAGGCCATTGATGCTGCGCCGGTATGCCTCAATTAGATTTGCGACCAGGCCTTCCATCCGTGCTTTTGCAGCAGGTGGGAAATGGCGCTCGACATAAATCTTGCCGATAGCTTCACCGAGACTTCCTTCCACTAGCGCGACTCCGCGCTTCCAACGTTCACGCAATTGCGGAGTGCCAGAGAGGGTAGTGCCGTAGAAAGCGAAATTCTCATTAACGATCTCGGTGCTTAAATACGAGGCGCTGCTGGTGATGACATGCCAGGAGAGCCATGACTTCCACGCCGATTTCATTGCGGCATCACTTTCAAAGGCTGCAACAAGCGGTGAGATTCCTTCGAAAAATGAAGGCTGGCCAATGACTACATGCTCAAAGGCAACAGCAGGGATTTCACCGGCGCTAATCCAGACCGACCAGTTAAGTGCAGGGGAGAGCGCCATTAAATCTTTGCCTGTCATCTTGTTATAGGTCAGGCTGGCATCGCGGTTTCGGACCTGATCCCAATGCAGGGCGGCAACTTTGGTTTCAAGTTCAAAGACTTCACGCGCCTTGGTTGCGCCATCTGCAATTCCGAGCAGGGTAAACATTTTCTCGACGTGAGCCAGGAATGCGACGCGAATGTTTTCGTACTGCTCTTCCTTGTAGTAACTCTCATCAGGCAGCGATAGCCCGCCCTGGTGGATATACAAAATATTTGCAGATGAATCCATCATGTCGGGATAGATCGCGGTCTCGGTGATGCCACTCGCACCACGGGCCTCCAGCCATGACATGGTCGAGATGAAATCATCCAATGAGTTAATCGCAGCAACCTTGGCTAGATCGGCAGCAATTGGGGATGCCCCTAATTTTTCGATCTGCGCCTCATTCATAAAGGAGGCATACAAGTCGGTGATTTTCTGCGCCTCTGGACTTCCCGATGCGCTCTCGATAATCGCGCGTACCTGAGCTTCGGCCTCATTGCGCAAAACCATAAATGCGCCATCTGTTGCGCGGTCTTCTGGTATCACGCTCTCTTTCAGCCACTTGCCGTTGAAGTGACGGAAGAGGTCATCTTCTAATCTGACCGTAGGGTCTATAGATGAGGTATCGATTCCGCTCTTGAGCTCTGACATGATCGCTAGTACTCCTTGCTATTTCAAAGCAGTTGAAAGTTCAACTGTAGGCATATAGTTGGCCTATGGCACGAGAAAACGCTACCCCACCACGTTGGTTAAACCCAACAGAGATGGCTGCTTGGCGGCGATACATTGTTGCCAGCCGGCGCCTGCTTGAAGCCCTCGATAGCGATCTGGCTGACCACGAACTTTCCATGCCTGACTATGAGATCTTGGCCCAGCTCAGTGATGCTCCTGAGCGCCGAATGCGTATGAGTGAATTGGCAGATGTTGCGATGCTCTCGCGCTCGCGCCTTTCACATCGAATGAAGGTAATGGAGAAAGCCGGATGGGTTCGCCGGGAAGCATGCCCGATTGATAAGAGAGGGTTTTTCGCGGTCATGACCCCCAAGGGATGGAAGGCGATTGAGGCCGCGGCCCCAGACCATGTCGAAAGTGTGCGCCAACGTTTTGTTGATTTATTAAGTAAGGATGATCAGAAAGTTTTGGCGGAAATCTTTTCTCGCGTCACAGAAGAACTCCGAAAAAATCCATTGGATTGAATAAAAAACCCCCGACCATAAGGCCGGGGGTTTTTTATAAGTAATAAATTACTTTGCTGCTGCCTTCTTGCGACGGCGCTTCTTTGGAGCAGCTGCTTTAGCTGCTGCCTTCTTGCGACGCTTTGGAGCTGCCTTCTTAGCTGCTGCCTTCTTGCGACGCTTTGGAGCTGCCTTC
>JAFMBT010000002.1 GCA_017858325.1 Candidatus Planktophila sp.
GCTCACGTTGGTGATCGCACAGGGCTAGAGCTCATCCGCACAATGCAACAGAAGATTGTCCAGCTACAACAAAAAGATGCGCGCGAATATGGAAATGCAGAAGCAAATATTCGTGTCTTCGCTGAACTCACAATCACTGAGATCATCAAAGAGAGTGGAAAAGTTGCAGGCGCCTACGGTTACTGGCGCGAAGGCGGAAACGAAGTTTTATTTGAGGCACCAGCTGTTGTCATTGCAACTGGTGGAGTTGGAAAGACATTTAAGATCACATCGAATTCATGGGAAGGCACAGGAGACGGCCACGCGCTAGCTCTCAAGGCTGGTGCCAACCTCGTTGATATGGAGTTTTTACAATTCCACCCAACAGGAATGGTGTGGCCACCATCTGTACGAGGAATTCTTGTTACTGAATCAGTTCGCGGAGAAGGTGGAGTTCTTACCAACACTCTCGGTGAACGATTTATGTTTAAGTACATCCCAGAAGTGTTTAAAGATAAGTATGCGGATAATGAAGAAGAGGCAGATCGTTGGTATCTCGATCAAGATAGCAACCGCCGCCCACCAGAGCTTCTTCCGCGCGATGAAGTTGCGCGCGCGATCAACACCGAGGTGAAAGCTGGCCGTGGCACAGAACATGGCGGCGTATTCCTCGATGTTTCAAAGCGCATCCCTGCTGAAGTTATTAAGAAGCGCCTTCCATCTATGTGGCATCAGTTCTATGAACTTGCTGGTGTAGATATCACCAAAGAGGCGATGGAAGTTGGACCCACCTGTCACTATGTGATGGGCGGTGTTGAAGTTGAACCAGATACCGCTGCCGCAGTTGGTGTTCCAGGGCTCTTTGCTGCGGGTGAAGTTGCTGGCGGAATGCATGGATCTAATCGTCTTGGCGGAAACTCACTCTCAGATCTACTCGTCTTCGGACGTCGCGCTGGAATGGGTGCGGCTGCTTACGTCAAAGGTTCGACGCCTGTTGCTGTGAGTGAAGCATCTGTAAAGGCTGCCGCCGATCGCATCCAAGCACCATTTACTCGCGCCGGCGGCGAGAATGCGTACTCATTGCACCAAGAGCTACAAGAGATAACCCATAACTTAGTTGGAATTATTCGTACCGGAACAGAGCTTAAAGATGCAATCGGAAAGATTGCCGAGATCCGCAAGCGCAGTCAGAACGTAAGCGTTGCGGGAGATCGTAAATTCAACCCTGGATTCCACTTAGCATTTGACCTAGACAACATGTTGTTAGTCGCCGAGAGTACTGCAAAGTCAGCAATTGCTCGTGAAGAATCTCGCGGAGGACACACTCGCGATGACTTCCCAGGCATGAATGACAAATGGCGCCAGATCAATCACATCTCCTCATATAACGGCAACGAAGTTGTTGTCCGCGAGCAGAAACTTCCAGCGCTACCAAAAGAGCTCTTCGATCTCTTTGACGTCCACGAGTTGGAGAAATACATGACATCGGAAGAAATTGCGAAAGGTGGTTCCAACTAATGGCGCGCAAAGTAAATCTTCGGATCTGGCGTGGTGATTCAACGAGCGGATCCCTTCAGAACGTTGAAGTAGATGCCAATGAAGGTGAAGTAGTCCTCGATGTGATTCATCGCGTACAAGCAACACAGATGGGTGATCTCGCAGTTCGTTGGAACTGTAAGGCCGGTAAGTGTGGTTCTTGTTCTATGGAGATCAATGGAAAGCCACGTCTTGCATGTATGACTCGTATGAGTTCATTTGAGGAAGGCGAAGAGATCACAGTGACGCCGCTTCGTGCATTCCCTGTTATCAAAGATCTTGTTGCCGATGTCTCCTTCAACTACAAAAAGGCGATGGAGATCCCGGCATATGAGCACCCGGCAGATCTCGGTCCAGGCGAGGCCCGTATGCAGCAAATTGATGTGGAGCGTAGTCAAGAATTTCGTAAATGTATTGAGTGTTTCCTCTGTCAAGATGTATGTCACGTTATCCGTGATCACGAAGAGAATAAGAAGTCATTTGCAGGTCCACGATTCTTTATTCGTATCGCAGAGCTTGATATGCACCCACTAGACATGTTGAAAAACCGTAAACGCACCGCTCAAGAAGAGCATGGTCTTGGGATGTGCAACATCACTAAGTGTTGTACTGAAGTCTGCCCAGAGCACATTCGTATTACCGATAACGCGATTATTCCGATGAAGGAACGTGTTGTGGATGTTAAATATGATCCAGCGCGCTGGTTAGGTTCCAAGATTCGTCGTCGCGAAGGGTAATAATCTCCTTATGGGGATTAAAGCAATGAGGAGATGGTGAAAGCTGTTCTCCTTGTGGCAGCCGGTGGCGCACTCGGTTCCCTTGCTCGATACGCGCTCACATTTGTTACATCAGATTCTGCCGCCGCTACCTTAAATGCCAATCTCATTGGGGTAGCCCTTGCTGGCTACCTCTTAGTTTTAATGGAGCGCCGCGGCAATCAAAATCTACGGTGGTTCTTACTCCCTGGATTTTGTGCAGGTATGACAACCTTCTCCGCAGTAACAATTGAAGTAGTAGGTGAAAATGCACAAGGTTTTGGCTATCTCGCTCTCACTGTCATCGCATCAATGATTACTATCGTGATTGCAATTGCCTATGCTCGAGCGACAATAAAGGTAAAGCCATGAGCGCGCTTTATATTGCTCTGGGGGCCGCGCTCGGTGCGCCAGCTCGTTTCCTGATTGATCAATACTTTCGCACATTCACAAAAAAACCAATCGGAACTTTTACCGTCAATATTATTGGTTCTTTTCTTTTTGGTCTGACCTTTGCTAGTAAATCCCACTGGTATGACTTTCTCGCTATTGGTTTTGCAGGTGCCTTTACAACCTGGTCTACCTTTGCTATCGACTTATATCTCGCTTATGAGTTAAAAAAGTATAAAGAGGTTGTAGTAAATCTCGTTGCTTCGCTGGTCTGTGGTTTGGCGGCTGCGTGGCTTGGGTTACAACTACTTTCTTAACGCATAAAGAGCGCGTTTAAGCGCCTTGTTGTAAAGAATAAACCAATCACGATCATCACAACGAAATACATTGCATGTCCTACTAAAGCCCATGAGATATTTCCGAGGGTAAGTCCGCGCACTAAATCGATAGCGTGGGCTAAAGGAAAGAGGCGGATAACAGTTTGTAGCCACTCAGGAAAGACATCGAGTGGATAGAAAGAGCCAGAGAATAGGAACATCGGCAATAAGATGACATTAATGACTTCAAGCTGCTGGTATGACTTCATATACGAAGTCACCGCCATTCCAAAGGAAGCAAAACCAAAAGCGATCAACACTGCGGCAGGAACAGCCAAGATGCCCCACATACTTGGGATGAGCCCAAGTGGTGCGACAATTGTCATGAAACCAAGAGCGTATGAAAATCCTCGCAGGAGTGCCCAACTAATTTCACCAAGCGCCACATCCATCGGCCCTAGCGATGTCGCAAGCATGCCGTGATAGATCCGATCATGTCTAAGTTTGAAATACACATTGTAGGTCGAGTCATAAATCGCACCATTCATCGCACTTGTTGCAAGGAGTGCGGGTGCGATAAATGCTACATAGCCAATAGGTTGCCCGGCCACTGTGATATCGCCAACGAGATCTTTTAATCCATAACCAAATGAGAGCAAGAAGAGAACAGGTTCGACAAAACCAGAAAAGACCATAATCCAGGTCGATGACTTAAATGCAATATAGGCCCGCTCTGTAATGGCGCGCGAGCGACCCGAATAATACTTTTCGCCCGGCATACCCATACGGGCTTCGGCGATTGCAACTGCAGTTGAAAGAATCATTATTTGCCTAACCTTCTCGTAAAGATTCGTCGAGAGGCGAATAAGCCAAAGATTAGAATTGAATTTAAGAATATAAAGTGCACAAAGAGCATAGTCGTGGAAATTTCCGAACCATAAGTTAACCAGCGCCCTAGCTCAGTTGCATGCCACAGTGGTGAGATCCAACCAATCCACTGAAGGAAAATAGGCATATTTGTTAATGGATAGAAGGTCCCGGAGAATAAGAAGAGCGGCATAATGATGAATCGATCAATAATTGTGAAGAAGACATTCTCGTTTTCAAGTAATCCCGCCAGCGCCTGCATAAGCGCGCCAAAGGCGGCACCAGCCATCACAGCGGTAAAGATGGCAAGCCAGGCTCGTGGAGATTCAAGAACACCGAATGCCAGCATGACGAGCCAGTAAAAAATGGCGGTAAATACTGTGCGAATTAAGCTATTAAAGAAAACGCCCATAGCAATGTGGTTACCACTTAAAGGCGTGGCATTCATCGAGAAAAATGTTTTATTCCATTTAAAACCTTCCAGAGTGGGATAAACACTCTCATCTAATGCGCCCTGAATTGCAGCGGTAGCCAGAAGTGCCGGTGCCAAAAATGTGAGATACGAAACTCCATCAACGCCAGCACTTCCCGCATTCTGATCAATATAGCTACCAAGACCTAGACCAATCGAAATGAGATAGAGAACTGGGTTAGCGATCGCAATCGAAATGATCAGCCAGACCCACTTCAACATCGAGCGAAAGCGAGCCTCGGTGACAAAGAGCGCGCCACGAGCTGCTACCTTGGTTGCATCAACGATATTGAGCGAACCTTGTCTCACTTGAAATGAACTCATTAATCGACCAAAGTTCTTCCGGTAAGGCGCAAGAAGACATCTTCGAGTGAGCTACGGCGGACAAGAGAAGTTTTTGGGTGGAAACCTTTCTTATAGACACGCTCAAGTAACTCTTCACCATCTTCTGTATACATCAAGATGCGATCTGGAAGCTCTTCAATTCTTTCGCAGAGCTGCCTTAAATCGTTAGCCATCTGTGAATTACGTTCAGAGCCAAAGCGAACTTCAAGAACTTCCTTCGTCGAGTAATCCTTAATAAGTTGTGCTGGGCTTCCCTCGGCCATGATCGAACCTTTATCCATGACAACGAGACGATCACAGAGTTGTTCCGCCTCATCCATAAAGTGAGTAGTAATCAAGAGCGTCACGCCATCTTCTTTCAATCTAAAGAGGCGATCCCACAAAATGTGTCGGGCTTGTGGATCAAGGCCGGTAGTGGGCTCATCGAGCATCAAAATCTCTGGTTCACTTACGAGAGCGCGCGCAATCGTCAGCCGTCGCTTCATTCCGCCACTTAAGGATTCAACTTTTGCATTTCGCTTCTCTTCCAGTTGGGCAAAAGCGAGAAGCTCTTCGATCTTTCCCTTGAGAAATTTTCGATTGAGGCCAAAGTAGCGCCCATAAATGTAGAGATTTTCAGTCACACTTAATTGCGTATCTAAATTATCTTGCTGTGGAACAACACCAAGGTGAGCGCGAATTTGTGGACCAAACTTCTCTGGATCTTTATCCAAAATTGTTAGTTCGCCCGAAGTGCGTTGCGAGGTAGCACCAATCATGCGCATCGCAGTTGATTTACCAGCGCCGTTAGGCCCTAAGAGCCCGAAGGATTCACCCTTTACTACATCGAAATCAATGCCGTTAACAGCGGTGAAATCCCCGAATTTTTTAGTAAGGCCGCGGGCATGGATTAACGATTGACTCATTATCCGATCTTATCGCGCCTGTTGAAGTGTTTTAATCCAATCTTCTACGGCATCAGGGTGACGGGGGATTCTCTCTGAGAGGTTGCGACAACCATCTGCAGTAACGACCACATCATCTTCGATGCGAATACCAATACCGCGATACTCAGGGGTGAAGAGTTCATCATCAGGCTGGATATAAAGACCTGGTTCAACGGTAATGATCATTCCTTCACGCAATGGTGCATCGGTGTAATTCTCTTTACGAGCCTTGGCGCAATCATGCACATCAAGTCCTAAGTGATGGCTCACCCCATGCAAAGTCCAACGACGATGTAAACCAACTTCTGGCTTCATGGATTCCTCCGCGCTGACGGTAAGAACTCCCATGTCAGCCAGGCCTTTAGCTAAGACCTCCTGGCAGGCTTTATTTACATCGGTAAAGATCGCACCTGGTTTTACCGCTGCAAAACCTGCGAGCTGTGCTTCATAGACCAACATATATAGCGCACGTTGTGCTGGCGAAAACTTTCCAGAGACAGGAAGTGTGCGAGTGATATCTGCAGTGTAGAAAGAATCAACTTCAATACCCGCATCGAGCAATATCAAATCACCGTGTGAGACCGGGCCATCATTGCGCGTCCAATGAAGAACACATGCATGAGAGCCTGATGCTGCAATTGTGTTGTAGCCAACGCCATGTCCTTCAAGCCGAGCGCGACCATAGAACGCTCCTTCCACGATTCGTTCACCCCGTGGATGTTCAGCCGCCGCTGGAAGCGTCAAGATCACATCGTTAAATCCAAAACCAGTTGCATCGACGGCGCGTTGCATCTCTCGAATTTCATACTCATCTTTGGTTAAGCGCTGTTCTGAAACAAAAATTGAAAATTCTTCTTCTCGAGGGTGGGTCGCAACCACCGCATCAACCATGCGGTCACTGCCACGTAGAACAAGGGCAGGAGTACCAGTGAGGAAATATTTGAGTTCTGTCACTTTGCGAGTGGCGATTTGATAACGAGACTGTGCTTCGCCAAGTGTGTAACGTCGTCCGACCCAGAGTTCGCCGTAATGTGTATCGCGATAGAAAGCATCTGTGTCACGAGTAGAGCGCGGATGAATATATAAAAAAGTTTCATGTCCACCATCGGGGTGCGGCTCCATTACCAACACTGCATCTTCATTCGCATCGCTGCCTTGGACGCCGCTGTAGTAAGCGAAAGCGGTATCGGGGCGATAGATGTAATCGGTGTCATTCGAGCGTACTTTTGCATTACCTGAAGGAAGAACGAGTCGGATTCCAGCAAAGGCGGCAGAGAGTGCCTGCCTGCGCACATATGCATAGGTGACAACTTCGAGAGGCTCAAGTGCTGGAAGGTCAGAAGCGATCCATCCACTCTGCATGAAATTTCCAAACATTTCTGATGGAGCTTGGTCGTAGACTCTTTTTGTCGTGGTGCTCTCGACTTCTGCCTTCTCGTTATTCATATCTTTAGTCTACCGAGAGTAGAAATAAACTGAAGCCTCTTCACGAGGTGAAATTGTGAGCCTATACTTCGACAATGCGAAGCGCTGATTGGTTTTCCGGAAATACAAAAGATTCATATATTCATCGTGCATGGATGCGCCGCGGTAACCCTGATTCAGCGTTTACCGGCACACGTCCACAGATCGCGATTCTAAATACGGCATCAGATCTCACGCCATGCAATATGCACCTTGATGAGATAGCGCAAAGTGTAAAAAATGGAATCTGGGAAGCCGGGGGAGTTCCACACAATCTTCCGATGCTCTCACTCGGCGAATCAAATTTACGTCCGACTGCAATGTTATGGCGAAATTTAGCGGCGATGGCTGTTGAAGAAATGATTCGTGGCAATCCTATTGATGGCGTTGTTCTTCTCGGTGGTTGCGATAAAACCATCCCATCACTCCTTATGGGTGCAACATCTGTAAATCTTCCTGCCATTGTTGTCCCTGGCGGGCCGATGCTCAACGGAACATTTAAAGGAAGGCAATTAGGGTGCGGCACCGATGTCTGGCGCTTTGCCGCAGATGTGCGCTCAGGAAAGATGAGCGAGGCAGATTTCAATGAATCAGAGAGCTCAATGATTCGCAGCAAAGGCCATTGCAACACGATGGGAACAGCATCAACTATGGGTTGCGTTGCAGAAGCGCTCGGAATGACGCTGCCTGGCTTAGCAGGAACACCAGCTGCAGATAGTCGCTTACTGAAGGCAAGCCATGACTCTGGTCGTCGCATTGTCGAGATGGTGAAAGAAGATTTAAAGCCGCAAGATATTCTCACAATGGGAGCATTTACCAATGCGATTGTGGCGCTCGGTGCAATAGGTGGATCAACGAATGCAGTCGTTCACCTGCTTGCAATTGCAGGTCGAGCCGGAGTGAACCTGACTCTTGATGATTTTGATCGCCTTGGTTCGCGTATCCCATTACTAGTCAATCTTCTCCCTGCCGGAGAGCACTTAATGGAAGACCTTTTCCGTGCAGGAGGCTTGCGAGCGGTTCTCGCAGAGGTAGAACACCACCTTGATCGCAGCGCAATAAATGTTATGGGAAGACCAACGGTGGAAAACCTTAAAGGTACGCCAATCTACGATGACACAGTCATTGCGCGATATAACAAACCAATTCAACTTGAAGCAGGCATCGCTGTCTTGCGCGGAAATATCGCACCCGATGGCGCTGTGATCAAACCAGCTGCAGCTAGCCCCAAGTTACTTGTTCACACAGGTGCAGCTGTTGTCTTTGAGAGCATTGAAGATTTCCATGCCCGCATTGATGATCCAGATTTAGATGTAGATGAAAATAGTGTGTTGGTTCTACGCGGGTGTGGACCTAAGGGTTATCCGGGAATGCCTGAAGTTTCAAATATGGCGATACCAAAGAAGTTGTTAGAAAAGGGTATTGATGACCTGGTTCGTATCTGTGATGGTCGTATGAGCGGCACCGCCTTCGGAACTGTTGTCTTGCATGTCTCCCCGGAAGCAGCAGCTGGCGGACCACTTTCCCATATTCGTAATGGTGATTTAATCGAACTCAATGTTCCAGCGCGAACAATTAATCTAAAAATCAGTGATGCCGAGTTGGCAGCACGCACTCCATCAGAGGCAACACTTGATGCATTGGCAAAGCCAACGCGTGGCTGGGAACGTATGTATATCGACCATGTACAACAGGCCCACTTAGGAGTCGATCTTGATTTCCTACGTGGCTCAACTGGTTCTGCAACTCCGCGCGAGTCACATTAAGAGCTAACCATGACGTCGGCATCGGCTGAACAGTATGTAATTGGAATTGATTACGGAACACTTTCTGGCAGAGCACTCTTAGTGCGAGTTTCAGATGGTGCAGAGATTGCCACTGCGATCTTTGAATATCCTCACGCCGTACTGGAGGAGACCCTGCCAGGATCAGGAGTAAAACTCCCGCCTGATTGGGCGTTACAAGTGCCATCTGATTATGTTGATGTCCTTAAGAAGACTGTGCCAGAGGTACTCAAAACTTCAGGGATAAATCCAACACAGGTGATCGGTATAGCAACAGATTTCACTGCCTGCACATTTTTACCTGTGAAAGAAGATGGAACACCACTGTCAGAAGTGTCAGAGTTTAAAAACAACCCACATGCATATGTGAAATTATGGAAGCACCACGCAGGGCAACCACACGCCGATCGCATTACTGAGCTGGCTCATGCCCGTAAAGAACCTTGGATCGCGCGCTACGGTGGGAAAATTTCATCTGAATGGGAGTTTGCAAAGGCACTTCAAGTACTTGAGGAAGCACCTGAGATCTATCACGCCGCAGATACATGGGTCGAAGCTGCAGATTGGATCACCTGGCAACTCTGCGGAAGATATATTCGAAACATCTGCACCGCTGGTTATAAAGGCATGCTGCAAGATGGTTCTTACCCAAGCAAAAGTTATTTAGCTGCGCTCAACCCACACTTTGAAAATTTCATTGACGAGAAATTAGAGGCAGAGATCGGCCAGCTAGGTCAGGCTGCCGGAACACTTACCGCCGAGGCGGCACAGTGGACTGGGCTTCCAGAAGGAATTGTTGTGGCCGTTGGAAATGTTGATGCCCACGTTACCTGCGCCGCCGCCAATGCAGTGAGCCCAGGACAGATGGTTGCAATTATGGGGACATCAACCTGCCATGTCATGGTCTCTGAAAAGTTTGCTGAAGTTCCTGGAATGTGTGGAGTCGTAGACGGCGGAATCATCAAGGGAAAACTCGGATATGAAGCTGGCCAATCAGGGGTAGGAGATATCTTCGGCTGGTTTGCATCCAACTACATACCAACGTCATATCAATTAGCAGCCCGCGATGCCGGTGTTGATATACACACTCATCTTTCACAGCTAGCAAGTAAACAACCAGTGGGATCACACGGCTTAGTCGCACTCGATTGGCAGAGTGGAAATCGCTCGACCCTGGTTGATCACCAACTCTCAGGTTTAATTGTTGGACTCACTCTCGCAACAAAGCCGGAAGAGATTTATAGAGCAATTGTGGAATCAACTGCATACGGTGCGCGAAAAATTGTGCAGACATTTAATGAATCAGGTGTCCCTGTAAAAGAGTTTATTGCAGCAGGAGGCTTGATTAAGAATAGTTTTGTCATGCAGATTTACGCTGATGTTTTAAATATGCCCATTCGCTTGATCCGTTCAGCACAGGGACCGGCGCTAGGTTCAGCCATACATGCAGCGGTGGCAGCAGGTGCGTATCCCGATGTTGCTACAGCTGCAGCAGCGATGGGTGGCACCTCTGACGAGATATACCAACCAATTACTGCGCACGTGAAAGTCTACAATCAACTTTATCGACACTATGACGAACTCTATGAACAATTCGGCCACAATGGTCTTATGCATTCACTGCGGTCTATCCGCGATAGCGCACTCCTAGGGGGAGAGAATGAGCATAGATAATCAACTTCGAGAGAAAATCTGCAATCTCAATATTGATTTACAGCGCTACGGTTTAGTTGCCTGGACTTCTGGAAATGTTTCAGAGCGCATGGCAGATGGAAAGAGTTTTCTCATCAAGCCAAGCGGAGTCATGTATGAAGATCTCACGCCAGCGCAGATGATTCTCTGCGATTTAGATGGCAATGTTCTGGAAGGTGATTTAGCGCCATCAAGTGATACCCAAACTCACGCCTACATTTATCGCCACATGAATCACGTGAACGGTGTTGTTCATACACACTCTAATTACGCAACTGCTTGGGCTGCGATTCAAAAACCTATCCCTTGTGGCATTACCGCCATGGCCGACGAATTTGGCGGTGACATTCCCCTCGGCCCCTTTGCACTTATCGGGAACGAAGATATTGGAAAAGGAATAGTTGAAACTCTTCGCGGACACCGTTCGGCTGCGGTCTTGATGAAAAATCACGGGGTATTTACAATCGGTAAAGATGCTAAAGCAGCGGTAAAGGCAGCTGTCATGTGTGAAGATGTTGCTAAGACCATGTGGATCGCACACACTTTAGGCACGATTGAAAAGATTGCTGAGAAAGATATTGACGCTCTTTATTCTCGATACCAAAATATTTATGGGCAAAAAGGAGAAGGCAAGTGAGCACATTGGATAATCAAAAGCTTGAGGTGTGGTTTCTTACCGGAACCCAGAGCCTTTATGGGGAACAGACGCTAGAGACCGTTGCTCAGCAATCAAGAGAAGTCTCCATACTCCTTGCTACAAGCATAAATTCACCAGTCGACATTATTTGGAAACCAATTCTGAAATCACCAGTTGAAATCCGCAGAGCGATGCAGGATGCTTCATCGAACGATTCATGTATTGGCGTCATTGTCTGGATGCACACCTTCTCGCCAGCAAAGATGTGGATTTCTGGCTTGCAGATCCTGACAAAGCCACTGCTGCACCTACACACTCAAGTAAATGCAGAACTTCCATGGGCGACCATTGATATGGATTTCATGAACCTTAATCAAGCCGCACATGGAGATCGCGAGCATGGTCATCTCCAGGCGCGCTTAAATCGCGGACGGAAAATTGTGGTTGGCCACGTGTCAGATCAGCGCGTGCAGCAGCGCGTCTTGCATTGGACCCGCGCGGCTCTAGGTTGGCACACTGCTCAAAATCTTAAGCTGGCACGATTTGGTGACAATATGCGATTTGTTGCTGTGACAGATGGCGATAAGACTGGCGCGCAAATCAAACTTGGTTTCTCGGTTGAGGCTTATGGCGTAAATGCCCTTGTCGATGCAGTTGCAAAGGTGAGCGATAAAGAGATCGATGCCCTGATTCCAGAATATTTAGAGAAGTACGAAGTCGCTCCCGAATTAAAGCCAGGTGGAGCGCGCCATGAATCCCTTCGATATGCAGCATCGCAAGAGATTGCATTGCGTAACTTCTTAGTCTCAGGTGGCTTTCAAGCATTCACCACAAACTTTGAAGATCTCGGTGGGTTACGACAACTACCTGGGCTTGCAGTGCAGAGATTAATGGCAGATGGGTATGGCTTTGGTGGCGAAGGAGATTGGAAGACATCGGCTTTTCTGCGCATCGTAAAAGCGATGACTGCAGGTATACAAGGCGGAACCTCTTTCATGGAAGATTACACATATCACTTCGGTCCAGGTGAACCGAAAGTACTTGGCGCACACATGTTAGAAGTCTGCCCAACAATTACATCTGCTAAACCGCGCATCGAAATTCATCCATTAGGTATCGGAGATCGAGAAGACCCTGTACGTATGGTTTTTTCAGCAACACCAGGAAAAGGTTTGGTTACCTGCCTTACCGATATCGGTGATCGGTACAGAATCGTTTCGAATGAAATAGAAGTCGTGAAACCAGATGCGCCACTTCCAAAACTTCCCGTGGCACACGCCGTTTGGAAACCGGCACCATCCTTAGAAGTTTCTGCCGAGTCATGGATCTATGCTGGCGGCTCTCACCACACCGTCATGTCAACAGCCCTTGATATAGAAGTCCTACAAGACTTCGCCGAGATTGCTGGTGTTGAGCTACTCGAGATCAACGCTAAGACTGATGCGCAAACTTTCCGCCACAACGTTAAGTGGAATAGCGCAGTGCATAAATTTCAGGCTTAAAGGCGTGTAGGAAAAGGCACTCACTACGTTGTAGACTTGCCTCACGCTTGGAGACGTCGCATAGCCCGGTCGAGTGCGCCTCACTGCTAACGAGGTAAGGGGTTAAACCCTTCAGGAGTGGTTGGATAGGGGGATGAACCAACCAGATCCTGCCCGTGGTAAGGAAGTTTTTAACCTTGATCGAGCCCATGTATTTCACTCATGGTCGGCGCAAGGTCTTATTTCTCCGCTACCAGTGCAAACAGGTAATGGTTCCTACTTCTGGGATTTTGATGGGAATAAGTATCTAGATTTCTCATCACAACTTGTCTTTACAAACATTGGTTTTCAGCATCCAAAGGTAGTTAAGGCAATTCAAGAACAGGCAGAACTGCTAACTACAGTAGCTCCTCAGCACGCTAATGAAGCGCGGAGCAACGCTGCAAAATTAATTACCGACAGAGCAGAATCACATTTAAATAAAGTTTTCTTCACAAATGGCGGAGCAGATGGTGTTGAAAATGCGATTCGCATGGCACGTATTCACACACATCGCCACAAAGTTTTATCCTTCTATCGCTCCTATCATGGCAACACAACGTCAGCGGTTTCTGCAACCGGAGATCCCAGACGTTGGCCTAACGAGTTTGCATACGGCCACGTTCATTTCTTCGGGCCATATTTGTACCGAACAGCTTTTTGGGCAGAAAGTGAAGAGCAAGAGTGCGCTCGCGCACTTAAACACCTAGAAGATGTTATTAAGTTTGAAGGTCCTAACACTATTGCGGCGATATTGATCGAATCAGTTGTTGGAACCGCTGGAGTACTCATTCCACCAAAAGGATACCTAGAAGGCGTGCGCGCTCTGTGTGACAAGTATGCAATTATCTGGATTGCAGATGAAGTTATGTGTGGATTTGGAAGAACTGGAAAATGGTTTGCCTATCAACATTCATCTGCATCACCTGACTTAATTGTTTTCGCAAAGGGTGTTAACTCAGGTTACGTGCCACTGGGTGGAGTAGTTATCTCTGATGCAATCGCAGCTACTTTTGATCAGCAGGTATTTCCAGGTGGCCTTACATACTCTGGACATCCCCTTGCATGCGCCGCAGCAGTAGCAACTCTTAAGGTGATGGAAGATGAAAAAATAGTTGAGAACGCGGCAGAGGTTGGGGAAAAGGTAATTGGCCCTGCGCTTCGTGAATTAGCAAAAAAACATAAAGCAATAGGAGAAGTTCGCGGCTTGGGTGTTTTCTGGGCATTGGATTTAGTGAGCGATCGTAAAACGCGCGAACCCCTTGCGCCTTATGGTGCATCAAGTCCTGCAATGAATGAATTAGTCGCAGCAACTAAGAAATTAGGAGTTTTCCCATTTACAAACTTTAATCGCATCCACGTTGTTCCTCCTTGTAATGTTTCTGAAGAAGAGGCATTAGAAGGTATTGCAGTTTTGGATCAAGCTTTTGCTACTATTTCACACCACTATACAGGAGCAGATTCATGAGAATCACACACTTTGTCAATGGAAATTCTTGGAATGGCAAAGCAGATAGAACTGGTGAAGTGTTTAACCCAGCCACGGGTGAAATCACAGGACATGTTGATTTTGCATCTGTGGCAGTTGCAGATGAAGTTGTTGGTGCGGCGCAGAAAGCTTTTGAAGAGTGGCGGGGGACATCATTAGCAAAACGCACCCAGATTCTTTTTGCATTTCGAGAGATTTTAAATGCTCGCAAAGAGGAAGTTGCTGCGCTCATTACTGCAGAACATGGCAAGGTTTTATCTGATGCGTTAGGTGAAGTTACACGTGGCCAAGAAGTTGTTGAGTTTGCATGTGGAATCCCACATCTTCTAAAAGGTGGATATTCAGAAGGCGTATCAACCGAAGTGGATGTGTACTCAATTCGCCAACCGCTAGGTGTAGTTGCAATTATCTCTCCATTTAACTTTCCGGCGATGGTTCCGATGTGGTTCTTCCCAATCGCAATTGCCGCAGGAAATACAGTGGTTGTAAAACCATCTGAAAAAGATCCTTCTGCGATTAACTTAATTGCGCAGATGTGGAAAGAAGCAGGATTGCCGGACGGGGTATTCAACGTTGTACACGGCGATAAGGTTGCAGTTGATCGCTTAATTGAGCACCCTGATGTGAAATCAATTTCTTTTGTTGGCTCAACCCCAATTGCGCGCTATATCTACGAAAAAGGTACTGCGCAAGGAAAACGTATTCAAGCTTTAGGGGGTGCAAAAAACCACATGTTGGTTTTGCCAGATGCCGATCTTGATTTAGCAGCAGATGCAGCGGTGAATGCGGGATTTGGTTCTGCGGGTGAAAGATGTATGGCAATTTCGGTTTTAGTTGCAGTCGAACCAATCGCTGATCAGATCATTCAAAAAATCTCAGAGAGAATGTCAAAGCTCAATACAGGTGATGGAACAAGAGGGGCAGATATGGGCCCACTTGTTACACGTGTTCATCGAGACAAAGTTGCTTCCTACATTGAGACCGGTGTTGCACAGGGTGCAAAGCTAGTTGTCGATGGTCGCAATCCGAAAGTTAATGGCGAATCAAATGGTTTCTGGCTTGGGCCAACCTTATTTGATGGAGTCGATTCATCTATGAGCATTTATAAGGAAGAGATTTTCGGACCTGTATTAAGTGTTGTTCGTGTGAAAACCTATAACGAAGGTGTTTCACTCATTAATGCTCACCCTTATGGAAATGGAACTGCAATCTTTACTAACGATGGTGGAGCTGCCAGAAAGTTCCAAAATGAAATCCAAGTTGGAATGATTGGAATTAATGTTCCAATTCCGGTTCCTACTGCCTACTATTCCTTTGGTGGTTGGAAAGCTTCTTTGTTTGGAGATACTCATGCCCACGGTACTGAGGGAGTTCATTTCTTCACGCGAGGCAAAGTGGTAACAAGCCGTTGGTTAGATCCAAGCCATGGCGGGATTAACTTGGGATTCCCACAAAATAATTAGGATGCAAGATATATTATGATTTTAGGTAAGGAACGAAGTGGCATCAATCTTGACGGAATCTTGGTATGTCGAAGTCGATGACGTTATCCGGCTTGAGCGCTTAGTTGATCGTCATCAATTTTATGGGAAAGAGCGTCAGGTCGCGCACGACTGGGCCCATGGAACCGATGAAAATAACGCCCGTTTAGTTGAAGAGACCAAGAAATTGGCTGAATTTCTCGTCATTAATACCGATCAATAGAAGGTAAACTTTGCCTGTACAAGGAGACGTCGCATAGCCCGGTCGAGTGCGCCTCACTGCTAACGAGGTAAGGGGTTAAACCCTTCAGGAGTTCAAATCTCCTCGTCTCCGCTCATTGGCAATCTGTGGCGATACGTAATGTTTTGATACCTACTTCTTGACCGCTTTTCACATTAACGCTAATCATACAATATGAAATATAGCTCCAAATGAAATTAATATTAGGAATTATTATGACCGTGGGAAAACCACCAATTTCTAGTTCCTGAGTTTGATCTTGTAAAGAGGCTGAGGTTATTTAAGTCAGAGGTACGGGTGGAATATCATCCACTCGGCTTTTGATATCAACCCTCTGATCGCCTTTGGCGGATACTAAAATTGATTCCATCACTTCAAGAACATGAGCACCTAATGCACCAGAAGCTCGATGCGCTCGATTTTCTGTGATCGCTGTGGCCATTTCGGATAAACCAATCCCTCGCCCAGTTGATCTAAAGCCCGCTTTCTCTCCAACCGTGCGCCACTCTTGATCTTTAGTGGTGTATATCTTAGGAATATCACTAAATGCATTTGGATCTGGGACGATTATCGTCCCGCTAGTTCCGTAGACCTCGATTGTTGGAAGGCACGAACCCCACACTTCAAAACTAACCATGATTGTTGATTGTGCACCAGATTCATGAGTTAAGAGGGCAGAGATATGAGTCTCTACTTGGATCGTCAAAGGTGTTTCTGCTAAGTCACCTGTGTGCACTTTTCTACTTCTATTGGATCGCATTGAATTTCCAATAACTTTTACGACTGGGCCAAGGAGAAATACTAGAGCGGTGAGATAGTAAGGCCCCATATCAAAAAGGGGACCAGCACCTTTTTGGTAGTAGAACTGTGGTGCCGGATGCCATATTTCATGGCCGGGGGCACTCCATGAAGCTGTCGCGGCAAATGGTGAACCGATGGCACCACTATCAATCATAAATTTAGAACTTTGGATTCCAGTCCCAAGGAATGTATCGGGGGCACAACCTATACGTAGCCCTTTCTTAGCGGCGAGTTCTAGGACGGGTGTCCCTTCGTCAACTGTTGGCGCAAAAGGCTTTTCGAGATAGACATGCTTTCCATTCATTAGAGCTTTCAAATTAATCTCGGCATGTGATTGCGGTAGCGTTAAATTGAGAATCACATCTATATCTGGGTCGGTAAAGATGCTATCTCCACTCATTGATTTTACTGAGTAGGCACTAGCAACTTCATCTTGTCGCGATTCATTTAGATCTGAGACACCAATTAATTTAAGATTTGAAAGGTATAGGATATTTGTTAGATACTGCGTACTAATATTTCCAACGCCAACGATGCCAACGCCTAGCGGCTTGCCCATAGCAGACCTCTTTCAATAACTGTTCGAACATTTTTATCCAGAACGACTTCAAGATTATGCCCGCATGTAGTAACAAAGATTTTTCCTTTACCCCAGTTACGAGTCCAGATAGCGGGTGAGGTTATTTCACGGCTCCAAGGATCCCCAGAGCGAACCTTCTGAGTTGTAGTTGCGAGCACATCGTTATAGTCATCGTGGAGAATCCAATATTGCTCGGTAACAAGGTCAAAATCTGATAAGTCGGATGTAATTGGGTGAGCTTTACCTAGGTCGGTCATATTTACTGTGAATGGAACAAAGTTATCTGACTGCCCATCAATTCTTTCCTCAGGTAGTTTGCCGGGGTGGCTAGCAAATTGGCCACCAAGCATTTGCAGATAATCAGATGAATTTCGGTAAGAATCTACAATACCTCCATGCCATCCTCCGAAACCTGTACCGTTAACAATTGCTGCTTGTAGTCCGGCAAACTCTTCCTTCTCAATCGTATTCATAGTATTTGTCTGTTGGATTAGATCAACGCATGCCATAAATTCAGCATCTGCATAGATTGCAGGGGAATTTTCAATCCTGACCTTGAAACCATTTTGTTCGAGAAAAGGTATAAATATATCTGTCGTCTCTATCGGCTGATGGCCATCCCAACCACCACGTACGACTAGAGCCTGTTTCATTGATATTACTCCTAGCAGAGCTCAAAACTAGAAAATATTTCAGGTAATCAAAATTTTTTACAACATATATAATTGCTAACAACAGAGAAACTGTAACACATGGAAAACCATGGCGTGAGAGCCAACTTTGTAGAGTGATTGAGAATTAACAAAGCCGACGAAGATCACGTAGAAGGACTGAAGTGCTCGGTGCGCTAATTCTAAGCGAGCCATCCCTCGCTTCGTGCCTTCGCTCCGGGACTTCAAGGAGACGTCGCATAGCCCGGTCGAGTGCGCCTCACTGCTAACAAGGTAAGGGGTTCTCCGCCAGATTAATCTGAGGCAGTAGCAGATCGCTCTTTAGAGATTACTATAACGCTATGAAAATTCTTGTCACAGGCGCAACAGGATTACTTGGAAATGCAACTGCTGAATATCTAGTATCCAAAGGACATGAAGTTGTCGCTGTTGATCGAGTCGATGGAGTCGTAGCGCCCAATCTCACAGTGATTGTTGGTGATTTAACTAATCTAGATTTCTGCGACAGCGTGATGTCAGGTATTGAAGCGGTCATTCACTTAGCTGCGATTCCTAACCCAACAGATAAAAGACAGCACGAGGTTTTCTCAAATAACGTGGTCTCTTCATTTGCTGTCTTTAGCGCAGCAGCGCATGCAGGGGTACGCATTGTTGCCTATGCCTCAAGCCTTTCTGCATATGGTTTTGCGTATTCAGAGTCATGGACATCACCTAAGTATGTGC
The DNA here is from genome assembly GCA_017858325.1 of Candidatus Planktophila sp. Classification (GTDB taxonomy): domain Bacteria; phylum Actinomycetota; class Actinomycetes; order Nanopelagicales; family Nanopelagicaceae; genus Planktophila. The sequence goes on from JAFMBT010000002.1 coordinate 18,671, forward strand.
CGGTAGATGAAGAGCACCCACTTGTCTATGAAGAAAGTTATGCTCTTTCAAAAGAAGTCAATGAGCTATCTGCCCGGATGTGGTTCTCGCGCACTGGAATTAGTTTTGTCGGAATGCGTTTTCCTTGGACTAATCTGCCGGATAAAACATATGAGCTCGCCTCTCGTGCAAAGAATGAAGACACCTTGCCTCCGCATCCCCGCTTTCCAAAGGGAATTGCTGCCAAAGCCCTCTGGTGTTATTTGGATCTGCGCGATGCTGCAGCAGCTCTAGAAGTAATTGTGATGAGTGACTTCAAAGGGTCAGATACATTTAATTTGGCAGCACCAGACACAATGTCGGATGAACCCACAGTGGAACTCATGAAAAAGTTTCACCCAAAGAGCGAGATACGTGGCGAACTGCCTGGCAATGCCGCTCCGTATTCAAGCGAGCGATTTATCAAGCGATTTGGTTATACGCCAAAGTACTTACTCGATCGAGAAGAGCTGAAGAAGTTATAGAACACCAAATTTAGCAAAAGCAGCCGATGGCGCCATGCCCTCTTTAACTGCCTTTCTAAAGTTACTTTCACCTGAATTTTTCTCGATCACTCGCGCAACAACTTCATCAATTGCGGCAGTGGGCACGATTGTTACTCCATCAACATCGCCAACGATGAGATCGCCAGGATTAATTGCGACACCATCGATGACACCTGGAACGTTGTGGGCAACTACTTCGTAGCGACCGTTGATATCAACGGGAAATGAACCTGTTCCAAATATTTTAAATCCCATCGCGCGCGTGCGTGCGAGATCACGGGCAGGACCATCGCCGAGTGAACCGGCGACGCCTTTGAAATTGCAGGCGGTTGAAAGGAGTTCTCCCCAGAGCGAAGACTTTCCGGCGCGAGCAGTCGGTGTCACATACACCTGATCTTTTTGAATGGCATCAAGGGCTTTGAGCAAACCAATGTATGGAACTTCTGGGAATGAGTCGACAACTTCTATCTGCACCGGAAACGCATAACCCAACATCACGCCCTCGCCTGAGAGCATATGAATATCTTGACCGAGAACTTGTTTTCCATATCCCATCGCATCAAGGCAGTCCGATGCTAAGGCAGAGGTGAAGATATTCCTGAGCTGTGCGAGATCGTGTGACATTGGTTTCCTATTCTTGGATTTTGACGCTCATCTGAGATGTGCTGATTGAGGAATAATAGTCCAGGTGAACTTAAAGTGAAATAACCAATATTCTTATCACATGAAGATACGGGTGGCTTTGCTAGTTTTCTCACTCTTGGCAGCCATCCCAATGCCAGCAAATGCCGCAGAAGTTATAGAAAAATCTATTAAGACTGCACCAGGCGTTCTTATCGATACCTCACTCTTCCTACCCGAGGTGATGCCAGCACCAGCTATCTTGCTCGCTCATGGTTTTGGGAGTTCGAAAGAAGCGGTAAAGGAGTCGGCCCAGTATTACCGTGACAATGGATATGTTGTCCTCACGTGGACGGCGAGAGGCTTTGGTAAATCATCTGGTCAGATATCGATGAATGCCGCGCAAGGCGAGATTGCTGATATCAAAGAACTGATCTCTTATCTTGTTACTTGGAAAGAGGTCAAAAAAGAGAGCAGCGCGAATCCCATAGTTGGATTTGTTGGCGCGTCATACGGCGGTGCGGCCGCGCTATTAAGTGCAGCAGCAGATAAACGAATAGATGCAGCGATTGCAGATATCACTTGGAATAACTTGAATCAAGCGCTCTTTCCACAATCATCGAAAGATCTGAGCGAACCCGGTCCATTTAAAAAAGTATGGACTGGCACATTCTTCTCTTTAGCTACTTTGCAGAACGCTGCGTTAGGAGAGTGTGGGGCACTAGCTGCGCAGTGGTGTGCGGCGTATAAGAGCGCAGTTATCAATAGAAGACCATCTGCTCAGGAAATCACGCTACTTAATTCGGTCTCACCGAGTGCTGTGCTCTCAGAGATTTCTGCACCTACCCTTGTAAGCCAAGGGCAATCTGACTCACTGTTCCCACTTAATGAGAGCCTCAAGACATTTACCGCTCTTAAGAAAAATAACTCTGCAGTATCTCTGATCTGGCATGGTGGAGGCCACGATGGTGGAACCAATGAGGATGAATATCTGCGCGTTCAGTATCTCAACTGGTTTGATAAGTATTTAAATGGCAAAGATATTTCAATCCCTACTTTCCAATTCACAAAGACCAATGGCTCAATTTCTTTACAAGATTCAACGGTGATTCCAAAGAACTTCTTCTCTACAACTGCCCCTGATCAAGCGACCATTAATTCAATTGATTTACTACCAAAGCCAGCACTGATGGCGCACCCTATTGGTGGAATTCCTAGCGCAATATCGTCGCTTCCAGGGATCGGCTCAGCAGGGAGTGTGGCGGCAACAGTTGTCTCTGGCATCTCTGGATTTAGCCCAGCATTCTTGGCGGGACAGAGTGGATTTTTAGAGAGTGCCAAACTGCAGAAAGCGGTATCCATTGTCGGGCCTTCTCGTATCAAGGTTCGCATCACAAGTTCTAGTGGAGAAGCGACTCTCTTCTTCTCGTTACTTTCTAAATCGGCAAGTGGTGCAATTACTCAGCCAAATGGAGTTGTGGCTCCGATAAAGATTTCAGGAATTCCTGCAGGAGGGCGTGAGATTACAGTTGAGCTTCCATCTGTGATTCTTGATGCCGCAGTGGGCGACTCACTAGCAGTTGGAATTTCCACAACCGATCAAGGGTATGAGCTACCAAAAACCCCATCTTTGTATTCAATTACCGCTCTCTCACCTCTTGAGTATTCGGTAATGGACGTTGTCTCTGTCACCGGTAGCGGAGGCATCTGGCTCTGGCCGTCACTAGCTTTACTCACACTAATTGTGGCCTTCGCCTTTACCTATCTCCGCCGGCCACGACACTCAGAGTCGCAACGAGATGAAGATTTCTTGGTGCAGGTTGAAAATCTCTCTAAGGTTTATAAGGATGGTTATAAGGCAGTCGAGAATTTATCTTTCACAGTCAGTCGTGGGCAGGTTGTTGGGCTACTTGGCCCAAATGGCGCAGGAAAGACCACAACACTTCGCATGATGATGGGTCTGATTTTTCCCACAGAAGGCGCGATTTATATGGATGGCAAGGCTGTCTATCCTGGTTCGCCAGCGCTTGCTAATCTCGGCAGTTTTGTGGAAGGCCCCGGCTTTCTTCCGCACCTGACAGGGCGCGAAAATTTAGATCTCTACTGGAGATCAATTGGACGTACCGGCGAGAAGTATCTTGATGAAGTTCTTACTATCACCAAATTAGGTACCGCCCTTGATAAGAAAGTGCGTTCATATAGCCAAGGGATGAGGCAACGTCTTGCAATAGCGCAAGCGATGATGGGTATGCCTGATCTACTAGTTTTGGATGAACCCACTAATGGACTTGATCCACAACAGATTGCAGAGATGCGCGTAGTCCTCAAGGAATATGCCAAGACTGGGCGTACCGTCATTGTCTCCTCTCACTTACTCGCCGAGGTACAACAAACGTGTTCACACGTTGTGCTTATGCACCGCGGTCACCTCATTGCCTTTGGTCCGATGAAGAAGATTTTGACGAAGAATCGTCAGGCTCGATCGTTAGAGGAGATTTTCCTAGAACTTATCGGTGATGATTTGGTGATCGGAAAGGCAATCACATGAGTTATGTAGTTGGTAAAACGTTGCCGTATCACGTGGAGTTATATCGACAACTCAAGCGTAAGCGCACCGCCTTCGCCTACGGATTTGTTCTCTCTCTGCCGATACTTGTTGCTCTCGCTGTAAAATTTGGACCATCAGGTGATGACGATGAACCTTCTGAGTTTGGTTCAGGGGCCACAGATATCATCGGATTAGCTACCCTGGGTGCTGCCAACTTCACAACGACAATGTTGTTCTTCTCAACCCCATTTCTTTTAGTAACAGTTGTTGCACTATTTAATGGTGACACCGTAGCAAGTGAAGCATCATGGTCGACTCTGAGATATTTATTAGCATCACCGGTACCACGTACGCGGTTACTGATCCAAAAAATGAAAGTTAGTCTCACCCTTTCATTGATTGCAGTCTTATTAGTTCCCCTCTCCTCGTGGATAGTCGGTGCGATCGCATTCGGAGTAGCGCCACTCCAGACTCCTTTGGGAGTTACCTTCGATAACTCACTCACCTTTACTCGCCTTGCCATCATGACTGTATATCTTGCGTTATCACTTCTCTTTGTCGCAGGCCTAGCCTTCTACCTCAGCGTGCGCACCGATGCACCTCTTGGCGCTGTTGGTGGGGCTGTCGGTATCTCAATATTGCTCACTATCTTGGATGCGATATCAGCGCTAGGTTCGCTGCGCCAATGGTTGCCGGTTCACTATGCCGATACATGGCTCGATGCTCTTTCGACAACTATCGATTGGTCACAGATGGCTAAAGGAGCTTCTTACTGCGCCATTTCGGGAATTCTTTTCTACGCTCTTGCAATAAACAAATTTGCCAAGAAAGACATTACTTCGTAGTGTAATTGTGAACAAGTTAATCTCATTCTTACATTTAGGATCGAATTTTTCGCACAAACTTTCGAATTTTTGCTACAACTCCCTTTTTGGAAACGGTAGGGGAATCTTCTGTGATGTACTCTATATTTGCTTCAACGAATAGCTTTCCGATGAGATCTTCCATACTGTAAAAACCGATCTCTTTACTTTGTAGTTCTCCAAGTGCAAATTTCGCTCCACTTCCAAAAGCCTCACGTGCAATGGATTCATGCTTGAGACGAACGGTTTGAAATGGAAAGCCAAAGAGAACTTCATGGACTCCAATGATTCCACCCGCTCTTACACTTAGGATCTCTTCCTCATCATAGTTCAGGGCTTGGGCGATCTTTCGTGCAGTACCAGAGATCTCTTCCTTGAATTTAAAGTGTTCTTCTAGAATCGAGATATCAGCAAGAGGTGCGATTTTTTGAAGTGTTTTTGCGGCAATAATTAAAAAATTTATTCCAAGAGTGATATTGGGTGACCACAAAACTCTTGTTGACGCCCCATATTTCTTCAATTCCTTGATACGCGAATCTGGCAACGATGAGATTGCAGAAATGATAGTGATTCCTTGAGCAGCAGCGACTCCACCGTAATAGTCCATTCCTGTCTCTGAGCTGAAGTCGATAATTGCATCAACGGGTGAGCTAAGTTGTAATGTCTCGAAATCGACATCACCTATCCAATGAATGGATCCATCTTCTTCAGATTCAATCCCTAGAAACTCACGAACCGAGCGATGCTCTAGCGCCTGTGTCTTGCGCACCACCCAAACGAGATCAATTGACTTATCCAATAGAAGTTCTGAAGCGACTGCACGTCCAGTTTTTCCAAAGCCAACGAGGCCAACTCTTATACGAGAATCATTTGATATGTACCCAGAAGTATCCATAAGTCTAGATTAGCAAAGAAATTAGATGAATACGTAATATCGTTTTTTATTCCTGTGGATTCTATGTGAATCTGAATATAAAGCCTCTTTCACAAAGAGAACAGGTGCGAATGTTTTGCAACTGCACCTACTTATTCTGTTGTTAATAGATTCAAGATATTGTATCTTTCTCAACATCTCTTGGCGGCACATACCTAGAGTCACTCCTTTCATTCATCTTCTACGGTCTTGGCTTCATCGTGACCATTGCCGTTCTTGCAATCGCCACCGCTCTCTCCCGTGATCTCTTGATCAAGAGAATTCGAGGTGCAGGAGGGCTTCTTGAAAAGGTTATGGGTGGGTTAATGGCGCTAGTTGGCCTTTATCTCATCTACTTTGCAATATACGAACTTGCTTTTCAATATGGATGGGAAATTAATCAGAGCATCACAGATGTTGCATTCTCAATTCAAGGGTGGATCGTCAATCAAGTGAGTGCACTCTTGTCAGCTATTGGTTTACTGTAACTACCTTAGAGAGATAAGAAAATTGCGCTTACTTATCACTTACAGTCAATCCACCTTGTATTCCAGCAAGGAAGTACTTAGATAAGAAGATGAAGAGAAAGAGCAATGGGATACTAGCTAAGGTATATCCGGCCATGAGCGCGCCATAATCGGTCTCGTTCTGCCCCTGGAAGAATGTAATACCCACAGAGACTGTTCTGAGTGATTCGTTGGTAACCGTAAGTAAAGGCCAGAAATACTCGTTCCACACATTGATCATAGTTAGCAATGAAATTGTGCCAACGACAGGAAGTGAGAGCGGCACGATAATATATCGAAATATTTGTGGTCCAGTCGCACCAAAAACAACAGCACAATCAAAAAGCTCTTGAGGCACTCCATCGATGTAATTCTTAAAGAGGATGACGGATAAAACAGCATTACCTGCAATCATTGGCACGATTAGTACCCAAATTGTATTTAACATTTTTAGGTCTTTAGATAACACGAAGAGTGGAATCAAGGCTGCAATCCAAGGCACCATTAAGAGCAAACCTATACAGGTAAAAAGAAATTGCCTTCCAACAAAAACATATCTAGAGAGAATAAATCCACTAAGTAGGCCGAGAATTAAGGTTGCCGCAATCGTCGCAGCCACGACAATAAAAGTGGTGGCGAAGTAATTCTTAGTCTGTTCCCAGGCCGCTACATAATTCTCAAAATGAATTGGGATTGGTAACCCCCAATAACTATCAACAAACTGCTGATTAGTTTTGAAGGAAGTCAAAACCATGAAAAGGTAAGGAAATACTCCAAGAAAGGCGAGGAAACTGAGGGCTAAAACTAAAACTCTTTGCTCAACTCGCACGCGGCGATTAACTCTTACTTGTGGCTTGGATTCAGAGAGAACGGGCATTTTGTTTCTCCCCTCTACTTATCAGCAGGATCACAGCACTTATCGTAAATGTGATAATAAAGAGTGTGCTTGATAGCGTTGCCGCATATCCCCAATCACCACCGTTAAATGCAACTCCAAGAATTCTTAGAATCGGGAACATGGTTGCGTTATCGGGCCCCCCGGCGGTGAGTATTTGAGCGGTAATGCCAAACTGCAAAACACTAATTGTCGCCAAGAAGAATAGAAGCCGGAACTGTCTTCCTAAGAGCGGTATATCAATTAAAAAGAATCGTTGCATCCGAGAACATCCATCCAGAGCTGCCGCCTCGAAAACTTCAGTGCCTATGTTCTGAAGTCCAGTTAAGAAGACGAAGAATGGAAGCGAGGCGATCCAGGGAAAGCCGATAAAGAGCAGCGCAATCAAAGCGGTTTTTGGATCACCAAGCCAGTTTTGAGCCAAGGAGTCGAGACCGACAGCCTCCAAACTTGTGTTGAGCACTCCGCGATTGGGATGGTAAATAAAGCCCCACATATAGATAGTGACAACGATTGGGAAGGCCAGCGGGAAAAGGAGCAAAGTTCGCAAGATATATTGAGTTCTACGATTTCGTATCGAAATCAACATTTCGACGGCGAGTAACGGCAGCGCCCACATGATGGTAGTCGCAGCAATAAAAACGATCGAAATATGATAGAAAGATTCCCACCACATATCATCGCTAAGCATGGTCCGGAAATTCTCTAATCCAATGAATTCTGATGGCTCAAAAAAACGCCAATCAAAAAATGCTCGCGTTAATCCGTTCAAAGCCGGGTAGTAAGAGAACAACCCTAGAATCATAAATAGTGGAGCTAAGCCTAAATAAAGAATAGGCTTAAATTTTTTTTGTTGCGGTTTAGCCTTCTGTTTCTCAACCGACTTTAACGCGCTCGCCATTTCGCTCCTTACAGATAAATACTGAAAGCGTACTGTAACGGTACTCTAAGCGTAAATGAGCGCTTGCAGTAACTCCATCAAAGTAGGTAAAGGGCGCTTTTTCAGATCCATGAACAATTAGTGCCAGATAACGATTTTTTATCTGTTCGGCGATGTGAACGGATTGACGAATCTAAGAGAATTTCATTAAAACTAGATTGGAAATATCTGATTTCACATTTACAGTTACGCCACGGGTTAACACACTTGTGTTAAATCAAGGACGATGTGTGAGGAGAATCATGCAATTTAAACCAAGTAAGAAAACGCTGGCGGCAATTACTGCTTTTGCCGTTGCGACTACCTTAACAATTACAACAGGTGCTCAAACAGCGTCTGCAGCTGGGGTCTACAAAGGTAAGAAAGTTACTATTGAGCTACGTGGACCAAATCAGTGGAATAACAATGCTAAGAGTTTTGGGCCTGAATGGGATCGGCTAATTAAAGATTTCCAACGAGCTGAACCAAAAATTAAAGTTAAAACTGTAGTGCAGCCGCTCAGCACATTTTATGCAACTAACTCCACCCAATTAGCAGCTGGTACCGCTGGGGATCTAGTTTTCCGCCAAGCCAAGTACACACCAGAGATGGTGACAAATATGGATCCGTATCTAAAGAAGCCAAATCCTTACATCAAAGGAAATAAGAAGTGGATTAAGGCATTCGATTCGAACTTCTATGGCTACAAGAAAAATATCGGTCCAAATGCAAATGGAAATATGGAGTGGATTCCATTTAACCTCATTGGAATTGGTGTTTTTGCTAATACAGATCTAGCGAAGAAGGCTGGCGTAAAGCTACCAATCAAAGACTTCACATCGCTATTTGCAGCGTGCAAGAAGTACAAGGCTGCTGGTGTTGCCCCATGGGGATGGGATAACTCATTCCTCCCAATTTCATGGACATGGCGTGTGATTTCTTCAATGTATATGCAAGATTCTTACAACAGCATCGATCTATTCAAGGCTGATGGAACTGCTGGCTCTCATTTGCCTGTGGGAATCACAGACAAGTCGCGCACGAGAGCGATCTTGGAAGGCAAATTGAAGGCAACTGATCCACAAATCCAGGCATCATTAAAGATGTTGAAGAAATTTGTGGACGAGTGTGCTACCGAGAACTGGTCAGGAATCACCAATAACAATGGTGCAGTAACTGCATATGATGACTTCTTCGCTGGACGCGCTGCAATGACATGGGGAGTTTCCTTCGGTCTTGCTTCGCTCAACTCAGCTAAGTTCAAGTCAACAATCTTTGCGTTCCCAACCATTGACAAAGCTGCTGATCCACTTGCTTCAGGTAAGAATGCTCGTTGGGGCGTCGGCGTTGGTGGAACTGAATACATGATCCCAGCATCAACCAAGGGAGATAAGTTGAAGGCTGCGGTTCTATTTATGCAGTTCTTGTCATCACCTAAGGGCCTTGCTTGGGCTGGAACATCTGGCGGAATCTCGCCAATCAAGGGTAAGTCATCCGGAGTTTCTCTTGGTGACGGCGGTTCAGATTGGGGTAAGCCACAGATTCTCTTTGCACCTGCGGAAGCTCCAGGAAAGACAGTTCGTTCCATCTTTGATGGCTTGTTACTCGGATCCAAGACTGTGGCAGAGACAACTGAAACACTGCAACAGAACTGGGATGAAGGAGCTAAGCAAGCAGTGAAAGATAATAATTGGGAAGAAGAGAGCTGGGCTAAGTAAGTTAGCTAGCTGGTAGGTGCTTGACTAGAAGTTGGGTGCTTGGTTCGATTGAGCCAAGCACCCAACTTCTCTATTTATAGAATTGAGAGTTAAATGAAAATTACCGATATCAAATCCTTTGTGGTTGAGCTGACCCCAGGTGCCGAAGGCGACCACCGCTATACAAGCCTTGGAATTACAGAAGTTTTTACCGACGAAGGCATAACTGGGTATGGGTTTAGAAGAACTCCTGATGATGTTCTGAATTCTCAGATTCGTCCAGGATTAATTGGTAAGGATCCTCGAAATATTACGGAGATTCTTAGTAGCGGAGCGCTTAAGGGTTGTGCAACGGTTGAAAACGCGCTGTGGGATATTTCAGGCAAGGCAGCAGGTGTACCTATACGCCACCTACTCGGATCTTCCGCGGAGAGATTTCCTTACTACCTCACATGTGTATGGCCGGGAAATCCAGATCAATCGCATCTATCTGTTGATGAGCAGGCGGCGCAGATTGCGAAGTATTACGCCTTAGGACATACCAGAATTAAATTTCGTGGTTGGCGGCCAGATCCTATGGATGATGTCCGCGTTGTTGAAAAAGTTCGCGAATTAGTTGGCGGCCGCGACAAAATTGAGTTAATGATTGATCGCACAGCGCATCTACCAGGATGGATATGGACTTACGAACAAGCTAAGAGCGTTGCTCTTGGATTACAGGAATTAGATGCAACGTGGCTGGAAGAGCCTTTTGCGCGTGATGATCTAGATTCTTATAAGAGATTAGCCGATGAAGTTGACATTCCAATCACAGGTGGCGAATTTGGAACTGAGATATCAATCTTCCGTGATTACATCACAAAAGGTGCGGTGGACATCATCCAGCCAGATACATTTATAAGTGGAGGAATTTGGCCAACCCGCCAAGTGGGCTCACTCGCTGAAGCCTTTGGAGTCCCTTGCATTCTCCATGGAACAAATGGGCCAGATCTCGCGGCATCACTACAAGTGGCTCCCGTGATTCCAAGTTGTCGGATGATGGAGGTTGCACTCATTTTCCCTCCATTAACACCGGAAGAAATGTATGCGCCGCTTCAAAGAATTCTAAAGAGCGATGGGTTGTACTCCTTTAACCAAGGAACGGTTCTTTTACCAACAGCGCCAGGGCTAGGTGTGGAAATTGATGAAGCTGCGCTCGCAAAGTGCGCAATAGTCGGATAAAAAGATGTCTGGCATTCCAGCGATAACCCAGCGGGATGAGTTAACTCGCGTCGTTGGCCTACAAACGCAATTCTCAGCAGAGATTATTGGCCTGCCTGTAGTCGACCCGTATTTAACATGGCAAATTTCAAGTGAGCGCTCTGAAGTAGCTCAACTGGCATATGAGATTTCTTCTATCGGTGATGATAATTCGGTTATCACCTCACCTGTTGTGACAAGCTCTGAACAAATTGAGATTGCGGCTCCAGGCCATATCTTGGGGCCACAAGAGATCCGCCGCCTACGCGTTCGAGTCGCAACACAATACGGATGGAGTGATTTTAGTCCAATCGCAACTTTTGAAACTGGTCTTGCATCAGGGAAGGACTTCATCGGGAGTGCGATTGGAGATCAATCACTGCACTCAGCCCCGTCACCAATTTTACGGAGAGAATTTTCATCAAAGAAGGCTGTCGCTAAGGCTCGAATGTATGCCACTTCGGAAGGTATTCACTCTCTCTACCTCAACGGAGTCAATATCACTGATGAATTCTTCACCCCTGGATGGACGGCATTTGATGATCGCCCCACATATGTAGCTCACGATGTCACGCGTTTAGTACAAGATGGAACTAATTGCATTGCAGCAGAGCTAGGCGATGGTTGGCAACGTGGCAAGTTTGGCTTCACAAATGTCTATGATAATTATGGAACGACGATCTCGCTCTTGGCACAACTAGAGATTACTTACACAGATGGCAGTAAAGATGTCATCGCCACTGATGACAGCTGGAAAGTATCTACAGGAGAGATTCGATTTGGTGATATTTATGATGGGTCACATTTAGATTTTACAAAGGAACAGATTGGGTGGAAGCTGCCCGGCTTTAACGATTCCTCTTGGAAGGCTCCGGTAATTCATACAATCAAGCGCGAAAACCTCGAGCCAAGAATCTCAACGCGCGCCATCAAGGTTCATGAATTTCCTTCGAGAGTTCTTGATTCACAGAAGCGCACACTCCTTGACTTCTCACAGAACATCAGTGGTTGGGTCCGCCTCGTAGTCGATGGCAAGAAAGGTGATGTTGTTACTGTGCGTCACGCAGAGGTTCTGGAAGAAGGGCCAAACCTGCATACCAAGGCGCTGCGCACTGCAAAGGCAACTGACATTTACACACTCGGTCACGATGGCAGAAGTGTTATTGAACCGAAGTTTACCTTCCATGGTTTTCAATTTGCAGAGGTCACCGGCCCCGCTAAATTTATTTCGGCGACAGGCATTGCAATTTCATCAGCAAATCAACGACGAGGATTTTTCGACTCCTCAGATGTTCGACTTAACCGGCTGCATGAGAATGTTGTCTGGTCAATTTATGACAACATGGTCTCGGTTCCTACCGATTGCCCGCAGCGCGATGAACGTTTAGGTTGGACTGGCGATGCTCAGGCAATTGCAAGTACGGCAAATACTCTCTTTAAGATCGACTCTTTCTGGAGAAGTTGGTTGGTAGATCTCGCGGTGGATCAGAAGCGATATGGGGCGGTAGGCGCTGTTGTCCCAGATATATTATCGAAGCAACCTACAACGCAAGAAGGTGCTTGGATTATTACTGATCGAGCTGGATGGGCTGATGCTGCAACTATTGTTCCGATGGCTGCCTATGAATCATTTGGAAGCTTGGCAACGTTAAGGCAGCAAGTCGAATCAATTCGCATCTATATTCGGGGATTATCTGAACGGCGTAAAGGCGAGAAGTTTCTACCCGAAGAGTTCCAATTTGGTGATTGGTGTGATCCTGATGCGCCGATAGAGAAGCCCTGGGCATCTAAAGTCAAGGCGCAATTTGTAGCCAATGCTTTTTTTGCGCATTCAGCACAGCTTGCCGCAGATATTGAAGCACTTGTCGGCGATTCGGCACACCAGAAGGAGTACACCCAACTTGCTGCAACCTTGCGCGAAGATATCTGGCAACATTTTGGAGAAGAGGCGAAAGAGTCAACAGCTGGTTGCTCAATCGCACTTGAATTTAAGATAGTTCCTGAAGCCCAGAGAGCCACAGTCGCCAAGATATTGAGCGATAAAGTCATTGCAGATCAAGGGAAAATCACAACTGGCTTCCTTGGAACGCCATTAATTCTTCATGCGTTATCGAAAAACGGTCACTTTACTGCTGCGTACACAATGTTGATGCGTCGCAAGGTGCGTTCGTGGCTCTATCAAGTTGATCAGAGTGCCACAACAATTTGGGAACGCTGGGATGCGATTTATGAAGATGGTTCAATTCATAAAGGCCAGATTGAAACTGAGCACGAGCAACAAGAAGGCACATCAATGATCTCTTTCAACCACTACGCCTATGGCGCGGTAATTGATTGGGTCTATCGTAATGTTGCAGGTATTGCTCCGACGGTGGCGAGCCCTGGCTATCGCCACATTACTTTTGCGCCACGACCAGGTGAGGGTTTTTCTTTCGCCTCGGCGAAGATAGATACCCCTTTAGGAATTGCATCAATTAAGTGGGAGATTATCGATGGCGCAAACTTTGCTGCAAAAATTGTCATTCCATTCGGAGCCAGGGGAGTTTTGGATCTTCCAGTGACGGCAACTTCACTTTTGCGAGTCAATGGTGTGCGAGTTGAAAACAAAATTGAGCTGGGATTTGGAAGCTACGAGATACTTCTCTCTGATCCTGATGTAATAAAGTTTAACGTTCTCTGATTCACGGTAGACAAAAACTGAGATTACTTAATTGGGAGAAACGTTTTCTGCTCAAATGATTGAGAGATAGCTTTACGGAGTTCGGGTATCCCTGAAATTTCTCCGGCAGAGATAGCTTGGATCCCGATATTTCCGAGAAGTGTTGCCTCGACCGGTCCGGCTATGACAGTTTTTCCTGTCACATTTGCAATTAATTGATTGAGGAAGTGATTTGCGCTGCCACCGCCAACGATGAAGATACTGTCAAAGACTTGATTTTCAACTCTTTCAAATTCAAGAATAACCTCATGATATGCGTGGGCAAGGCTATCGAAAATGCAGCGGGCGAACTCACCTGGAGTTTTTGGTACTGCAACACCATTGAGTTCGCAGAAATCTCGAATGCGTCCGACCATATCTCCAGGATGCAGAAAACTATTGTCAGTTGGGTTTATGAGAAAGGAGTTAGCTGGGATCTTCTGCGCATCTGCGATCAATTCATCAATGGTCTTTGGCATCCCAGCGCTTGCCCAGTCTCTCTGACATTCAGAGATCAACCACATGCCGATGACATTACGAAGCAGACGAACAGTTCCTTCTACTCCAAGTTCATTGGTGAGATTAATCTGCAGGGCTTCATTCGACAAGTTTGGAACGCTTTTCTCGTAGCCTACGAGTGACCAGGTCCCACTTGAAATGTAGATTGATTTTTCAGGAATAGACATAGGCACAGCAGCGACAGCAGATGCGGTGTCATGTGAGCCTACTGCAACAACTTCGATACCATCAAGCTTGCCGTGGCCAGAAATTTTACCCAGGCTGGCACCTGCTTCATGTAGAGCTGGAAAAATTTCGGAGGGTAGTTTTAAATCTCTAATCAGATTCCAATCCCATTCACGCAGAGTGGGATTGAGCAATTGAGTCGTTGATGCATTTGTAACTTCTTGGGTACTACTCCCACAGAGAAAGTAATTCAGCGCATCAGGAAGCAGAAGAAATTTCTCTACATCGATAAATTCACCAACAGATGTTCCTGCAATCAGTTGATAAATGGTATTAAAGGGAAGAAATTGAATCCCTGTTGCGTTGTAGATTTTTTCCTTGCCATGGAGAGCAATCGTCCTCTCCATGACATTATCTAGCCGATGGTTTCGATAACTAAATACTCGCGGATTGAGATTTCCACCTTTTTCAATCAGCTGATAATCAATAGCCCAGGTATCAACTCCAACGGAGGTGAGATCGTATTTCTCTTGCGCCTTTGCCAGGCCTATCAGTACTTCATTTTGAAGCTCTCTCCAATTCCATAACAAGCCCTGCTCATCATCCATGATCGGTTCATTTAGAAAACGATGAACTACTTCAAAGGTAACTCTTCCACCAACAATCGAGCCAACAGCAACTCGACCACTGGTGGCACCTAAATCAATTGCTGCATAGGCTGACATGGTTAACGAAGGAAGGCACTCGCGACGCCGCTATCTACAGGGATATGTAATCCAGTAGTTAATGGCAGATCTCCGGCAACAAATGCAAAAGCTGCAGCTGCGATGTGAGAAGGGAGAACTTCTTTCTTCAGAATACTTCGCTGCGCGTAGAAAGCTCCTAGCTTCTCTTCTTCAACGCCGTAGACAGCGGCGCGATTGGCGCCCCAACCACTGGCAAAAATTCCAGAACCTTGCACAACGCCATCGGGGTTAATTCCATTTACGCGTATTCCATATTCTCCGAGCTCTGCCGCTAGGAGTCGCACTTGGTGGGCTTGATCAGCCTTTGTTGCACCGTAGGCAACGTTATTTGGCCCGGCAAAAACAGAGTTCTTTGAGGCAATATAGAGAATATTGCCATCCATTTTCTGCACGATCATAATCTTGGCTACTTCTCGAGAGAATAAGAAAGATCCACGAGCCATAACGTTATGCTGAAGATCCCAATCTTTAACGGTGGTCTCAACTAGTGATTTTGAAAGTGACAACCCGGCGTTATTCACCAAAATATCTAGCCCACCAAAGGCGAGACAGGTTGCATCTACAGCAATCGTAACTTGATCTTCGTCGGTGACATCAACTGCTACAGCGAGCAATCGTTCAGAGCCACCTAATTCAGAAATTAACTTTTGTGCACCTTCAAGGTCGCGGTCGGCGATAGCAACGCAGGCACCTTCATCGAAGAATCTCTGAACAATCGCGCGTCCGATACCTGATGCGCCACCGGTAACTAGCGCGACATGTCCCTGAAGAGCCTTCGGTTTAGGCATACGCCGTAGCTTTGCTTCTTCTAGCTCCCAATACTCGATTCGGAATTTCTCGTATTCAGAAATTGGTGCGTAGGTCGATAGCGCTTCAGCGCCGCGCATCACGTTGATGGCGTTGGTGTAAAACTCGCCCGCCACCCGTGCGGTCTGCTTATCTTTGCCGTAAGAGAACATGCCGATTCCTGGTACCAAGATAATCAGCGGATCTGCTCCACGAACTGCAGGAGATTCAGGTGTGGCATAACGATTGTAATAAGCTAAATATTTATCCCTATATTCTTTATGTAGCGCATCAACACGAGCGATGATTTCTTCTAGTTCAGCATCTGGTGCAGTATCTAAAACTAATGGTGAAATCTTCGTTCTTAAGAAGTGATCAGGACACGATGTTCCTAAGGCGGCAAGTTTTTCTAGCGACTGCCTCTGCATGAAATCCAGAACCACATCAGAATCGGTAAAGTGCCCAACCATGCGTGAATCAGTTGATGCGACTCCACGGAGCAATGGAGCGAGCTTGGATGCACGTGCGCGTCGCTCGGCTAGCGGCAACGCTTTAAATTTTGCGACAACTGCTCCAAATGGATCAGATTTGCCTTGAGCCTTGATGAACTCTTCTGCCTTCTTAATTGCAGCGAGAGATCGTTTTTCGCATTCATCGGATGTATCTGCCCAGGTAGTCAGCCCGTGACCTCCGAGAATGCAACCCTGTGACTTCGGATTTTCTGAAGCGATGCGAGAAATCTCAAGACCAAGTTCAAAACCTGGCCGGCGCCAATCGACCCAGAGAATTTCATCGCCAAAGCAGGCCTTTGTTAAAGCCGGACCATCTGCAGAGGTGGCAAATGCAATGATTGAATCAGGATGCAAATGATCAACATGTAGCTTGTCGACTAGCCCATGCATCGCAGTATCGATGCTCGGTGCTGCTCCACCTTTACCGAATAAGCAATAGTCAAATAAAGCGACCATCTCATCTTCACGGTCTTGGCCCACATACACATTCTTTAAATCATTGAGCTTATCTACATAGAGTGCGGCTAGCCCCTGCTCGGTGAGAGTGCCTAAATCGCCACCAGAACCTTTCACAAATAAAAGTGTCGTCTCTTTACCTGTGATTGGATCAGTAATGCTCCCCTTGGCAGAAGTGTTACCCCCTGCGTAATTTGTGACCTTAGGATCTGCACCCAATCGGTGAGATCTAGCAATCAGTTGCTCAACTACAGGAGTTAACTCAGATATCTTTTTAATTATGCACCCCACCCAGCTTGATTTCCGCCAACTCGTGTATCAGCAATCTTCTTGAGATAACCAGATGCCTTAAAGGCCTTCATTGGATTTGGATCAATACCTTTATCTGCGCGCCACTCTTCAAGTAATGGGCGTACATCGGTGTTATACGCATCCATCAAAACTGAATTAGCTTCAAGAACGTCACCTTCTTTTTGAGCGGCCTTAAGAGCGACTTGATCAACAAGAAGAGCCTTTGCAGTCGCCTCTTGTACATTCAAAATTGAGCGAATCTGGCCAGGGATTTTTGCTTCGATGTTATGGCACTGATCGAGCACAAATGACACTGGAGTTCCAACATCGAATCCACCGTTGATATTTACCTCGTGGAGAATACGAAAGAGTTGGAATGGATCTGCCGCGCCAACAATTAAGTCATCATCGGCGTAGAAACGTGAGTTAAAGTCAAAAGCTCCAAGCCTCTTGGCACGTAGTAGCACGGCAACAATAAATTCGATATTTGTTCCTGGTGCATGGTGGCCAGTATCTACACAGACCATCGCTTTTTCACCAAGTTGGAGGCAATGTGCGTAAGAAGTACCCCAATCAGGGATATCTGTTGTGTAGAAGGAAGGCTCAAAGAATTTGTATTCGATCAGCATTCGCTGGTTGTCGCTCAAGCGCTTATATGTCTGCTGTAGGGCATCAGATAAGCGATCTTGACGCTCACTTATATTGTCTTGACCTGGATAATTTGTTCCATCGGCGAACCACAATTTTAGATCTTGTGATCCAGTGATATCCATGATGTTGATGCATTCAATAAGGTGAGCGATAGCTTTATCACGAACCTTCTTATCAGGGTGGCAGACAGAACCTAATTTGTAATCATCATCTTGGAAGGTATTTGAGTTAATCGTTCCAAGAACCACGCCGAGATCTTTAGCGTGCTTGGCAAAGGCGGCGTAATCTTCAACTTTATCCCAGGGAATATGAAGTGCGACGCTATGCGCAGCACCGGTGTACTTATGGACCTGTGCAGCATCTTCAACTTTTTCAAAGGGATCGCGTGGTACTCCCGGCTGACCAAAAACTTTGAAGCGCGTACCAGAGTTGCCGTATGCCCATGAGGGAGTCTCTATTTGAAGTCGGTCAAGAACCTTCTTCGCCTCTGCCTTTGTTGCCATTTCGATCTCCTCTAATTATTTGTTACTGAAGGAAGAAGACTTGTTCAAGGTTTGTCGAAGCGCGATCTGCATGGGCTCCATCAAGGTCTACAAAGAATGGCGCCATATCTTCTTGCCACTTTGCATTAATTGCCATTTTTGACATACCGTCACGAGATGCTTGCACGTCTTCGGTCTCGAAGTATCCAAAGAGAGTGCCATCGTTGCGATCCAGAAAGATTGAGTAATTCTTCCATCCGGTCGAGCTCAACGCTTCAAGCATTTCAGGCCAGACGTCAGCATGTCGAGCGACATACTCATCCATTTTTTCGAGGCGAACTTTAAGCCTAAATCCAACTCTTTCCATGATTGCTCCTCAAATTGATGTGGCTAAGAATCTCAGAGCTGAGTTTATAAGTAGTTGGAAAGTCAGTCAATGCGCCTAAGCAATCAAATCAAATGCGATCATTGCACAACCAATTACTCCTGCATTTGATCCATGCTTTGCAATCTCAAGGCGAGGTTTTTGTTGAAAGGTAAGTGAAGAATCTAAGTCGTTACGAATTGGCCTCAAAAGCATCTCGCCGGCATTAGATAAACCACCTCCAAAAATTATTACCTCAGGAGCGAGCACTGTGATTAATACTTCACAGGCGCGAGACATTGCAACTGTTGCAGATTTCCATACTTGTGTTGCAAGTGGATCACCTGAAGTTACTAGCCCGTAGATTTTCTCAGTGCTAGTGCTTACTGCGCTACCTAGTTCAGCGTATGCACTACTAATTGCTAGCGCAGATGAGACAGCTTCTAGGCAGCCCACCTTTCCGCAGACACAGAGTCGTTTACCATCGACATTAAGATGACCAATTTCTCCAGCATTTCCTTGCGCAGATTGTATTTCGCCGTTAATGATCAGCGCCGCTGCGATTCCAGTTCCGATCGGAATGAAGATTGCATCCTTTATTCCTTGCGCGGCACCGCTGCGTAACTCGGCGAGTGCTGCGGTGCGAACATCGTGGCCAAATGCAACAGGAATATCAATAGCATCTTGTAAAAGATCTCGAATAGGTAAGTTCTCCCACTGAAGATTTCCAGCCCAACGCGCTATACCTGCTGCTTCATCAAGTGTCCCTGGAACAATTAAACCAACGGCTTCAATAGGTTGGGCTGTTGAGAGTTTTTTAACTTGCGTAGCGATGATGCGGATTGTTTCGGCTGCCGTTCTATCTGCCTTCGGAGTGGGAGTAGAAGTTTGCGAATAAATGTTGAAATGAGAATCAACGACCGCAATTTTTATTTCGGTCCCGCCCACATCGACTGCAACTACATATCTAGAGGACACGAAGCCAATTATTTATCGAGGATGATAGATCGAGCAAGCCCACGAGGATTATCTGCATCAACACCGCGCTTTTGCGCGATCGCGATTGCTACACGTTGGGCGCGAATGAGGTGTGCCATAGGATCTAAGGCGCTCGATTCAAAAAGTGCTCCCGTTGATTTGATGTCGCGAATCAAGTCAGCAGGGATCTCACCAAAGGCCCAGACTGCTCGACCTGGTTGTGAGATAGAGAGCGGTCCGTGACGGTAATCAAGTGCTGGATATGCCTCGGCCCAAAACTGTGATGATTCACGAGTTTTAAGCGCTGCTTCATGGGCTAATCCGATTGTCCATCCCCGTCCCAAGAAGCTAATTTGCTCCACGTTGACCAGCTCAGAGATATCACTAGCAAGTGCTTCTTCAGCATCTTTAATAATTGATGTCAGGTCAAATCCAAGGTGGGCGCGCAGTAGACCAAGCGCGGCAGTTGCCCAGCGACTTTGCACGACAGATTGTTCGTCGGCAAAATCCATAATAATTGTATCTGTCGCGTGAGCTTCAACGGGAGAATCATGAATAGCGGTAAGCACTACAGAGGGCGTCTTAATCTTTGCGAGCAGTTCAACAATTTCAGTGGTGGTACCCGAGCGTGAAATCGAAACCACACGGTCGTATCTGCGGTTGTAATTAAATTCTGAGCCGGCATAGGCATCGGTCTCACCGTGACCGGCAGCTTCTCGCAGCTGGGCATATGCCATCGACATAAACCATGAGCTGCCACAACCGACTACAGCTACGCGCTCGCCTTTTTTCGGGAGTTTGTGAAAAACGCTTGGGGCAAATTCGGCTGTCTGACGCCAAATCTGGGGTTGAGATGCAATCTCTCTCTCAGCGTGAATCGCTCTGACCATGGCGTAAAGGTAGGGGTGGAGAGCAGGGAAGTCAAGAAATTCTGCAGAATAATGGCGTAGATCATCCGAGATTAAACAAAATCAGACAAAAGATTGATTTAATTGCAGGAAAATGATCAACTTGCCGGATGAAAGCGCAGCTACGTGAGTAGGCAAGAACGCCTCTCGAGGATTCTTGAGATTGTTGTCGAGAAGGGCGCTGTCGATGTCGATTATGTCGCCGATACCTTGGATGTCTCTACCGCAACCATCCGCAGAGATTTTGATTCGCTAGCTAAAAGGCAACTCCTGTCTCGCACACATGGCGGTGCAGTTGCCACAGGTGGCTCGCTCGGGCTGCCACTTACTTTTAAAGTGGCAAAAGAGGACGAGGTGAAAGAGCGAATTGCTGCAGCAGCAGCACAGATGGTTTCACGCCATGATGTCATCGGATTTAATGGAGGAACCACGACAGCAGCAGTGGCTCGTGCAATCGTTGCCAATCCTGTCTTTGCTCCGGGAGATCCCTCTGAACTTCAACCCGCGCTCACAGTTGTGACTAATGCCCTCAATATCGCCACTGAACTTACTGTGCGCTTTCAAATAAAAATTGTAGTTACAGGCGGAGTAGCTCGCCAGCAGTCATTTGAATTAACAGGACCTTTTGCAGAAGAGGTATTAAAAGAAGTTAATATTGATATTGCATTTATTGGCGTTGACGCAATTGACACATTTATAGGTGCCGCGGCTGTCCATGAAGATGAGGCTCGTATCAACCGCCAAATAGTTGCGCGTGCCCAGAAAGTTGTAGTTGTTACAGATAGTTCGAAGTTTAGTAAAAGAGCCTTTGCCTCAATCTGTCCTTTGAGTGAAATTGATGTGTTGATTACAGATAAAGGAGTTGATCCCAAAACAGCGGATGAAATTCGCGCCGCGGGCGTTGAGATAGTTCTTGTATAAGGAGAAATATGTCACGTACACATGCAAATAAATTAGTATTAGTAGCAAAGAATTCAAAGACTGCGATTGGTGCATTTAATGTCATTCTACTTGAACACGCTGAAGCACTTATTTCTGGTGCAGAGAAAGCAAACCTTCCAGTAATCCTACAAATTAGCGAAAATTGTGTGACTTATCATCAAAGCCTCAAACCGATCGCACTTGCAACGATCGCACTTGCCGAGACTTCATTAGTTCCTGTTTCAGTCCACCTAGACCATGCCGAGAGCGAAGAACTGATTAAAGAAGCGCTAGACCTGGGGTTTGATTCGATTATGTTCGATGGATCAAAACTTCCATTTGCCGAAAACGTTGCAACAAGTGCGCGAATCTCTGATCTCTGTAAAAGTTATGGAGCTACACTTGAAGTAGAAATCGGTGAAGTAGGTGGTAAGGACGGTGTTCACGCGCCTGGGATTCGTACAAAACCGTTAGAGGCAAAATCATTTGCTGAGGCGACGGGGGCCGATTTACTGGCAGTTGCTGTCGGATCCTCACATGCAATGACAACCCGTGATGCGACTCTTGATTTTCAATTGATTGCCGAGATTGCAGAATCAGTTTCGGTCCCTCTAGTGCTTCATGGATCTTCAGGGGTCAATGATCGTGACCTTCAGAGGGCAGTAAGAGCGGGAATGAGTAAGATAAATATTGCGACGCATCTCAACCATGTTTTTACAGATGAAATTCGAAAGTCTCTGCAAGCCAATCCCGAACTAGTGGATCCCCGAAAGTACATCTCTTTGGGGCGTGCAGCTGTGAGTGTAGAAACTGCACGCCTTCTGCGAATCCTCAACTTAAGCGAGTAGATCCCTGACTATATTTTCTCTCACTTATCACATTGGTGAAGAAGATTAATGAAATCAGCATTAGCCCTGGGATAAGTATCCCCAAGGTCAGACCTCCAACTTGAGTAACCCACGATATAAATAACCTAACAACGGAGACCATGGCAATGTTGAGAAGCCCCAGTTGGCCGATAACGGCGGCGAAGCTCTCCTTCGAACGCGCTTGAGCGATATTGAGAAAGAGGGGAGCCATAAAGGAGGTACCCAATCCGCCGAATGCTAGAGCGAGTAAGAAAGACCAGTACGCCAATGGATTGCTATTACTAATCAAGTGACTCAGAAGAACGCCAGCGCAGTACCCCCCACCCCCAATGAGAGCACCAAAGTCAAAGAGCTCTTTCGCAGTAAAACGATCAAATACTCGGTGAACGTTTAACCGACCAATAATCATAAAACCTAGGAAGACAAGATAAGGAAGTGCTGCAAATTTCGGACTGCTTTGCAGATTTTCCTGCGCATAAATGGTTGCCCAATCAGTCATAGAATATTCCATTTGAATTGCCATCAACATCGCAATATAGAAAGGCCAATCGACTTTAAACTTACGCACAGTAAAGAGTGAATAGCTAAAGGATGCACTCGCCGAACCTGGCTCTATAAAATATGGTGCGATTTTAAATAATTGTGTACCGATACCCACTAAACAGAAAACTTGAACTACCCCGATATGTAGGCCCAGACTTACGCGGTCAACAATCAGAGAGCTCAATAGAATTGCCGTTAACGCTCCAGAGCTCCATGCTCCTGCAGTCTTTGGCAGAAAGAGTTTCTTTATTCGCTCTTGGATTGAAAGTGCCTGAGAGTTAATCGCGATATTGAAAGTCGCAATAAGCCAACCGAGAGTTATATTACATACAATAAATAGAACTTCCTCACGGATAGATACGGTAATAAAAATCATGAGGCAAAAACCTAGGGCACTCATCGGCAGAAAGACTTTTACTCCGAAATGATTTATTAGATTTCCAACAGTTGCTAAGGCAAGAATCGCACCAATTCCACCCACACTCAGGAGAATGCCAAAGTAACCATAATTTACATCTAGGTTTGCTTTTACCTCAGGAAATCGTGGAACCCATGACATTCCACTGAGGCCGAAGAGGAAGAAGATAATGAGAAGGGGGCGCTGAGTCTCTTCAACACTCTGCAAGCCACGCGGCCATCTCATCATCGGAAGGATCCTAAGGTATTGAACGTTCATTTTTGGATAAAAAAGTAGGTTTTCCAAAAAGCTCTTTACAGCGTCGTAGATGTTTCCTAGAGTAATTCTATGAGCAATATTGTAACAATTCGCGATGTCAAAGTAATCCTTACAGCTCCTGAAGGAATCAATCTGGTTGTAGTAAAAATTGAGACCTCAGAGCCGGGTCTCTACGGCTTGGGTTGTGCCACCTTTACCCAACGCTATTTACTGGTAAAGACAGCGATCGAAGATTACTTACGTGATTTTCTGATTGGCAAAGATGTTGCCAATATTGAAGATATCTGGCAGACCTCAATGGTTAATTCATATTGGAGAAATGGCCCAGCCCTTAATAATGCGCTCTCTGGCGTTGATATGGCTCTCTGGGATATTGCGGGCAAGCGAGCAGGTATGCCGGTCTATGACTTATTGGGCGGAAAGACCCGAGAAGCTGCTGCCATTTACCGTCACGCAGATGGAAAATCAGTGGGCGAAGTCGAAGAGAATGTTCGTAAGTTTATGGATCAAGGCCTTCTCTATATCCGGTGCCAGATGGGCGGTTATGGCGGTCGCATTCATGAGATCAGAAAGCCAGAGGGTGCACCTCCTGGTGCATACTTTGATCCCATTGCCTATTCAAGAGATACCGTCAGGCTATTTGAACATATGCGATCAGCTGTGGGCGATGAGATTGAATTGCTCCACGATGTTCATGAGCGCCTTACACCAATTGATGCGGTTAGACTTTCTAAAAACCTAGAACCATACCGACTCTTCTTCTTGGAAGATGCGTTAGCGCCAGAATCAGTTGATTGGTTCCGCATGATGCGCGCACAATCTGCCACGCCAATTGCGATGGGCGAGCTATTCACTCATCCGCAAGAATGGCTACCTTTGATTTCAGAACGCCTCATTGATTTTATTCGCTGCCACATCAGCACCATTGGTGGAATCACACCTGCGAAAAAACTGGCACACTTGTGTGAGGCATTCGGCGTCAGAACTGCCTGGCACGGCCCGGGCGATGTCTCACCAATAGGCCATGCCGCCAATCTTCATCTAGACTTAAGTTCTGCAAACTTTGGGGTGCAGGAATGGTGGGGACCAACTGAGATCATCTATGAGATGTTCCCTGGCACCCCTGAAGTGCGTAAAGGATATGTCTATCCCAACGATCGACCTGGGCTCGGAATCGATATCGACGAGGCGATGGCTGCCAAGTACCCATGCGATAACACCCAGTCAGTTCGTCCGCCATCTTGGACAACTGCCCGGACCCCAGACGGGGGGTCTTGGCGTCCATAGTTTTACACTCCCTCGTTATCAATTAGTTACTCAAAATGCTTGTGCTTGAACGTTCAAGATGGCAGTTTATGTTTGGAAATGAACACCTCGTGAACATCAACGAAAGGTTAGGTTATGAATAGAAAGCTATCCTCGATTCTTGCAGTGGTTTTAACTGCTGGCTTACTAACAGTGCCTGCGGCAAGTGCTAATGCAACTCGAGCAGAACGTGTGGCGCTTAAAAAAGAAGCCGCGCAGATTAATAAAGATGGTAAGAAGTTTACATATTGGATCGGATTAATTTTCTCTGATGAAGCCAATAGATTAGCGGTTGAACAGATAAATGACTGGGCCGCACTGCGTGGCATCCAAGCAAATCCAATTCTGGTAAATCAAAATAACTTAAATGCACAGGTGACTGCTGCAATTACTGCTGGAACTATGCCTGATGCATTCGATGCAAGTAATGGCTTAGTGCTACAGCTCGGTGCAAAGAACCTTCTCAATGTGCAATCTGTCATCGATGGTTTAATCCGGAAAAATGGAAAGTTAAATCCAGCTGCAGAATTCTATAATTCATCAGGCTTCGCCGCTAAAGGTTTAGGTGTGCCATATGGAATTAATGGAAACCTCATTAATCGCCGCCTTGATCTTGTTAAAACCAAGAAGGCTCCAGCGACGTGGGAGGAACTTGCTGCACAAGCCAAAGCAGCAATGCCTTCAGGTGGCGGTATGGGCTTTAATACTGGTAACACAGGCGATGCTGAGGAAGTATTCTCTGCCATGTTCCACAGTTATGGCGGTCGCTTTGCTGATGATGCCGGCAAGGTATGTACCATCGATGCCAAGGGCACCCGCGACTTCTTGACCGCCGTTAAGAAGTTTTACGACATGGGCGTCTATGCAACCGATTCAACAAATTCAGATGGCGCTTGGGATAACAACAAATACTTAGGTGGAAAGACCGCATTTATTGCCAACCCAGGATCTGTCTACACAACTCTCATTGGTGGCTCTGCAACATGGGATCCAAATCCAACGCTAGCTAGGAACACAGGCTTCTCAGCGCTACCAGGTGGACCAGTCACTCGTGTTGCACCAACTGGTGCATGGCTAAGAGTTGCCTCAAGTACTACTAAGTATCCATTGCTGGCTAAGGATCTCATCAATTATTTGATGCAGAAGAAGCAGATGCGGGCTTACTACGAATCAGCCATTTATGGTCCAAGCTTCAGTGGATTCAACTCCTTCACCTTCTGGCGCAAGAGCGTTGATCCAGCACGTTCGGGTCTCTTCGAAATGGCAAAGTTTGGAGTAACCGGTCGGTTCCCAGATGTTAATAACGCTGCAATTGCAGAATTCAATTCTGGCTTCGGTATATCAAAGATGGTGCAGCGATTCCTCTTTGACAAAGTCAGTATGAATAAGGCAATTGACGAAGCACAGGCAAGCTGTGCTGCTATCTACAAAAAGTACGAATAGTTTCACGATCGAGGGTATAGCAGGTAGGCACCACGAAGTTTGTGGTGCCTACCTTCTCTCGGGTATTCACGTACATATTCGATCAATACTTCAGATAAACACTTCGGAGTGAGGGAGAGCTCATGGCTAAGGGATTAAAAGCTCGTAGTAGATCCAGAATTCAAGACTCACTCCTTGGCTACGCAACGATTCTGCCGGCGATGCTGGTTCTTATCGGCTTCTTTGGCTATCCGCTCTTTTATGAAGTCTATGCAAGCTTTACCAATATAACCGTTGGTCAATCTGGTGAGTGGGTTGGGTTAGCAAATTACCGCTACCTCGTTAGTGATTCAGCCTTCACCGCCGCGGCCCTTAATACAGTTGTTTATGTCACCGCTGCGCAAACTGGGAAATTCGCTTTAGGTCTGGCAGTAGCGTTATTGCTCCAACAGAAAATGATAGGTCGCAATCTCTGGCGATCTGTCGTCCTACTCCCATATGCGCTGCCAGGTTTTGTTGCCTTTATGGTCTGGCGCTTGATTTACAATCCCGATGTAGGTTCTCTCAATATCTTTTTAGATCAAGTAGGAATCACTGATCAACCAATCGCATTTTTGAGTAACTCGTCTTGGGCTATGTCAGGCGTTGTTCTTGCCACAATTTGGAAAGGCTTTCCATTTTGGACGATTATGTTCTTGGCTGCCTTACAGGCTATTCCCAAAGAACTCTACGAGGCAGCTGCAACTGATGGCTGTAACGCATATCAGAAATTTAAAAATGTCTCCTTCCCGGGTATTCGCCCCGTGATTTTAATTGTCTTCATGCTCTCAACAATTGGAACAATAAATTCCTTTGAGGCGGTATGGCTTACAACTGGAGGTGGACCAGGAAATAGCACGATTATTGTGCCGATTTATGCTTACAAGAGTCTGGTCGCCTTTCAAATTGGCCAGGCAGCGGCAGCGGCTCTACTTCTAATGCCAGTGGTTCTCTTATTTGTTCTCTTTATCCTGCGTAGATTGAAGAAGGTTTAGTTATGGTGAAACAAAAATTTCTCTCGCGCCTCGGTATCTACTCGTCATTGATCGTACTTCTTGTATTTGTTATTTTCCCGATCTACTACATGCTCACTGTTTCATTCCGATCACAGAATTCGATGTTCACAAACCCTAGTTGGTTTCCGGTTGATCTGGAATTAAAAAATTACCGTGTCGCCTTCACGAGTCGAGAATTTCTCACCGCAATGCGTAACAGCCTTGTTATCGGAATTGTGACCACATCTGTGGGGTTAGTTTTCAGTGTACTTGCTGCCTACTCGCTGACGATTCTTCGCTATCGGGGACGGGATACATTTGGACGAATCATTATTGTTGCGTTCTTAACACCTGGTGCTCTCCTTTTTATACCTTTAGCGGTGATTGCAGCACGGCTAAATATCTCAAATACGCTTCATGGATTAATGATTATTTACTTAAGTTTCATTGTTCCACTAGGTACATATCTGCTTTTGGGATTTTTCCGCAACTTGGTCGGTGAATTAGAGGAGGCGGCTCGTATAGATGGGGCCTCAAGGTTGCAAGCACTTTGGTTTATCCTTCTGCCGTTGATTGCTCCGGGTATTGCTGCTGTAGGAATTCTGACATTTACCGCATGCTGGAATGAGTACTTAGTCGCCTTGGTGCTAAATCCAAACCCAGAATTTCGCACCCTTCCGGTGGCGGTCACATTCTTACAAGTAGCCGATGAATCACCTATCGGATTGATTATGGCCTATTCGTCTATCGGTGCGATCCCAATTCTCATTCTCTTCTTTATTGGCCAGAGATTTATCGTAGAAGGTCTGCAAACAGGAGCTGTAAAAGGTTAACAACTAAAAGAATGGGGAGAGAACATGCGTCCAGGATTCGGCCAGTTTCAAGTTGCGTCTGAGGAGTACCTTCTTTTCGCGCAGCAGTTCGGCGCGACAGATATTCTCTTCAATACACCTCTTATCCCTGGCGATGGTGGAAAGTGGCAATTACATGATTTAGTAAAACTTCGTCTCAGGGTAGAACAATTTGGGCTGAAATTAAGTGCGTTAGAGAATGTTCCGACTAATTTCTATGACCACATCATGCTCAATGGTCCACGACGCGATGAGCAGATTGAAAATATGATTTTTACTGTACGTAATATGGCACGCGCTGGAATTCCAATCTTTGGATACAACTGGATGCCATCACATGTTTGGCGCACACCTCCAAAGCAGATTCGTGGTGGTGCGCTAGCGACTGCTTATGATCACGCGCTGGGATCAAAATATCCACTTACTCATGGTCGCGAATATAGCGAAGAAGAGATGTGGGAGAACCTCGAATACTGGATCAAGATCATCACACCGGTAGCAGAGGAAGAAGGAATTCGCCTCGGTATTCATCCATGTGATCCACCGGTTGATAAGTTGGGTGGAATTCCACAGTTACTCCGAAGCTTTGAATCTTATAAGCGCCTCATCGAGATCTATCCAAGTGATTCAAATGCAATTGAATTCTGTCAAGGCACGTTCTCAGAGATGAAGGACGATATCTACGAGATGATCGACTACTTTGTTTCACGCAAGAAGATTCTCTACGTTCACTTCCGTAACGTCTCTGGCGAGGTACCTAACTTCTACGAAGAATTTGTGAATACCGGATATGTCGATATGTATAAGGCGATGAAGATTTACCATAAGCACAATTTTGATGGATTCTTTATCGATGATCACGTCCCACATACACACGGAGATACACCGTGGGGACACCGTGGCCGTGCCTTTGCTAATGGTTATATCCAGGCGATGATTGAAGCGGTTCAGAAACAAGGTTAATTAATTTCATAAACCGAAAGGCTGTGGTGAAGATGCGTTCTGGACAAGGAATTTGGATCAACACCGGCTTCAGCCACGGTGACAAGCTGCAATTTTCTCAACAATTTGGAATCACCGATGTGGCAATTCAGTCTTATGACACATCGGGGATTCCGAGTAGTGGAGGGAAATTTGAGTTACATGATTTAGTCAAATTGCGTTTGCAGATTGAAAACTTTGGTATGAAATTAACGGCGCTAGAGAATGTTCCATCAAGTTTCTACGACCACATTATGCTCAACGGCCCACGCCGCGATGAGCAGATAGAGAATATGATTTATACGATTCGCAATATAGCTAGAGCTGGTATTCCAATCTTTGGATACAACTGGGAGCCTTCTCTTGTTTGGCGTACGAAACCAGAGTTAATTCGTGGCGGAGCTATTGCTACAGCATTTGACGAAAATATTGCCAAGGAGTACCCACTTTCACATGATCGTGAATATAGCGAAGAAGAGATGTGGGAAAATCTTGAGTACTGGATCAAAATAATTACTCCGATTGCTGAAGAAGAGGGAATTAGATTAGGAATACATCCAAGTGATCCACCAGTTCCAAAGTTAGGTGGTATCCCAAGGCTATTTCGCTCCTTTGCTGCTTATAAGCGGTTAATAGAGATTTATCCAAGTGATAGCAACGCAATTGAATTTTGCCAAGGAAGTTTTTCAGAGATGAAGGACGACATTTATGAGATGATCGATTACTTTGCTTCACGGAGAAAGATTCTTTACGTGCACTTTCGAAATGTTTCTGGTCCAGTTCCAGTTTTTAAAGAGGAGTTCATAAATACTGGGCATGTAGATATGTATAGGGCGATGACAATTTATCACAAGCACAATTTTGATGGTTTTTTTATGGATGACCATGTTCCACATACTCATGGGGATACCGAATGGGGTCACCGTGGTCGTGCCTTTGCAAATGGGTATATCCAAGCCATGATTGAAGCGGTTCAGAAGGGCTAATGAGGTCAATGGCTGAGGAGATACAAGTGACTCTTGAAGTTTGTGGGAATTTATAATGCCTATTAATGAATCAAATAATCAGGTATTGCCGATCAGCCTAAGGATGATTGCCCGTCGAGCTGGCGTCTCCCTTGGTACCGTCTCGAATGTACTTAATCATCCTGAGCTTGTCTCTCCTGCAAAGCGGGAAGTGGTGCTGAAGGTATTAAAAGAGGCCAATATTGCAGAAGCTTCAATAAAGGCAACTAGGCCAAAAACAACTCCTAAGTCGTTAGGGATAATGATTCCCACCTTAAGTAATCCATTCTATGTTGATCTATCAAATGGATTTCAAGAGGCTGCTTCTCTTGCAGGTTACGGCGCGGTCATCTGTAGTATGGATGAGAATCGTGAGATGCAGGGATTTTATGCTTCCCTTTTACTTGAGCAGAAGATTGAGGGCGTATTGGTTTCACCGATTGAGCAGTGGGATAAGTACTTATATAAGTTTGCCGCACGTGGGATTCCAGTTGTTCTACATGGACCAAAACAGAGTAATTTAGATATGTGTTCAATCTCTGGAAACCATTTCCACGGTGGTGAACTTGGCGTTCAACATCTCTACGACCTCGGCCATCGTAGTATCGTTTGGGTTACCTTAGAAGATAGGTTTCCCCAGATAATTGAGCGTGAGGCCGGAGTAGTTGCGGCAGCTGAGAGGTTAGGAATTACGCTAAGAATGATCTGTGTCTCGAAAATTAACGCTGCACAAGGCGAAGCAACGGTAGAGCGAATTCTCAAATTAGATAGTGAACCGACTGCGATCTTCTGTGCCAATGATTACACAGCAGTTGGGGTTATTTGTGGGCTGAGCGCTCGCGGGATTAAAACCCCAGAAGAGATGTCAGTTCTTGGATACGACGGTATTTCTTCGCTCTCAAATGCAATTTTACCGCTATCAACAATTTCGCAGCCGGTAGAACAGCTAGGCCGTGATTTTGCGAAAATTCTTCTTGAAGAAATCGAGTCCTCTGCGACACATGAACATAAGAATTTGCTCTTCGAGCCAGAGCTAATTGCGCGAGCCACAACGTCACACCCACGATTGTATGCCGTATGAGTACTGATACACGGTCACCAATCACCTCCATCAACCAAATCGCACCACTTCGAATAATTCCAGTTTTGACAATTACTGATATTAAGCATGTGGATGCAATAGCGAATGCAGTTCTAGAGTGCGGAATTCAAAATGTTGAAGTCACACTTCGTACCGATGTAAGCCTTGCCGCTATCGAGGCATTTGCTAAACATCCAAATCTGGTTGTCGGCGTTGGTTCTGTTAAGAATAGTAGTGACTTATCAAGGGCGGTTGATGCCGGGGCAACCTTTGCAGTCTCACCCGGGTATTTGAAGGAAATTGGCGAGGTGGCGAAGAAGTTAAATGTCTTCTACTTGCCAGGAGTTGCCACCTCAACCGAGATTATGAGAGCGCTATCAGATGGGTTTAATCTATTGAAATTTTTTCCAGCCGAGCAATTAGGTGGCGTCCAGATGCTCAAGGCGATCGCTCCAGTCTTTCCTGCTGTTCAGTTTATTCCGACAGGTGGCATGAATAGCGAAAACATCGATACATACCTTGCTCACCCATCGGTAGTTGCTGTCGGCGGTAGCTGGATGCTCGGTAAAACTATTGACCTTAACGATAAGGTGGCAGTCAGTCTTGCAGTATCGACAGCGCTAAAGAAGATTTCTTCACCCAAATAAGAGATTGGATTTTTCATGAAAATTAAGCCTAAAAGTGATGCGTTATTTGATGAGCTCTCTTTGGGTGAGGTCATGCTGCGATTAGATCCGGGTGACCTCAGGATTCGCACAGCTCGAAATTTTTCCGTGTGGGAGGGTGGGGGCGAGTACAACGTTGCTCGGGGCTTATCCAAGTGTTTTGGATTGAAAACATCAGTCATCACCGCACTAGCCGATAATCAAGTGGGTCACTTAATCAACGATTTAATCTTGATGGGCGGAGTTGATACTTCAAATATTCACTGGGCCAAGGGCGACAGTATTGGTAGATCAGTTCGTAACGGTCTGAATTTTACAGAGCGCGGATTCGGAGTACGTGGAGCAGTAGGAGTCTCTGATCGTGGGAACACTGCGGCATCGCAGATGGCGAGTTCACATTTTGATTGGGAAGAAATTTTTGGTAAGCAAGGCACCAGGTGGTTGCATACAGGCGGAATTTTTGCCGGTTTGTCATCTACAACTCCAGAACTCATGGAATCTGCCATGTCAGCGGCTCGAAAGCACGGCACGATTATTTCCTATGACCTTAATTTTCGACCAAGTTTATGGGATGGACTGGGTGGGCGAGCCACTGCACAAAAGGTTAACAAAAAATTAGCATCGCTAGTCGATGTGATGATTGGAAACGAAGAGGATTTCACTGAATCCTTGGGATTTGAAGTAAAGGGCTTAGATGAAAATTACTCGAACTTATCGACAGGTCCTTTCAAGGAGATGGTTGAGAAGGTAGCTGCCGAGTATCCAAATCTACAAATCATTGCGACAACTCTTCGAAAAGTGCATTCAGCCTCCGATAATGATTGGGGCGCAATTGCCTGGTCTCGCACCGATGGATTTTTTGAAGTTCCACCACTTCCGAACTTGGAAATTTTTGATCGCGTTGGTGGTGGCGACAGCTTTGCCTCTGGCTTAATCTTTGGATTACTTGAAGGCCGTAGCCTTCTCGATAGTTTAAAGCTGGGACAGGCACACGGCGCAATCGCAATGACTACGCCAGGGGATACGTCAATGGCCACTAAGAGCGAGGTAGAAAAACTTGCTTCAGGTGGCTCGGCTCGCGTAATCCGCTAGCAGATACACTGCACCATGGTAATTAAGTCAAAGAGGAACTTTCCTAACCTTCCATACTTTTACTCGCTCATAGATTGGAAGTTGCCAACGCTTAGTCGCAGAAAGAGTGCGACCCTGAAGGCTCAAACAATTGATGACCTTGCTCGCGCGGCAAAGAAACGTGTACCTAAGGTAGTTTTTGATTACGTTGAAGGTTCAGCGCTCGATGAAATTGGATACTCGCGCTCTCAGCGTGCTATTCGATCTGTTCAGTTCAACACCAGAATTTTGCGGGATGTTTCATATGTAGATCCATCTGAGATCATCTTTGGTAAGAAAGTTGATCTACCAATAGTTTTTGGACCAACTGGCTATACCCGTCTCATGCATCATGTTGGAGAACCAGCAGTTGCATCTGCTGCCTCTCACAATAATCTTATTTATTCGCTCTCAACGATGGGAACAGTTTCACCGCTAGAACTAGCCGAAGCGGTGCCAGATTGCCGTCGCTGGTTTCAGTTATATGTGATGAAAAATCGTGAAGATAGTGCTGCGATCATTAAACAAGCTCGCGACTCTGGCTTTGAAGCCCTTATTCTGACGGTCGATACTCCAGTAGGAGGAATACGACTTCGTGATCTTCGCAATGGATTGACAGTCCCACCTCGTATTCGTATTTCAACCGTCTTTGCAATCGCTCGTAAACCAATCTGGTGGCTCAATCTCTTCACAACAAAGAAGTTAGAGTTTGCTGCTTTTCGCGGTTGGACCAAATCTCTCCTTGAGTTGGCAGGAACGATTTACTCTCCTGCAATCTCTTTCGACGATATCAATTGGCTGCAGAGCGCTTGGGACGGCCCAATAATTGTCAAAGGGGTCCAAAGCGTTGCAGATGCAAAGATGCTCGCCGATATGGGAGTGCAAGGGATTGTTCTTTCAAGCCATGGCAGTCGACAATTAGATCGTGGCGTCCCACCGATTGAAATACTTCAAGATGTGGTTAAAGCGGTAGGTCAGAAGATGGATGTGTTTATTGATGGTTCGTTTATGTCGGGTCAAGATGTGTACGCTGCAATCGCACTCGGTGCTAAGGCTGTCTTCATCGGTCGGGCCTATCTCTACGGTGTTATGGCAGATGGCGAACGTGGCGTTGAGAAGGTGATTGAACTGATGCGCAGAGATTTCATCAACACTATGGCTCTGACTGGTAATCGAAATCTTGCTGAAGTTCGTCAAACTGGTGCAATCTTAGGGACCAAATAAAAAGGAGTCATGATGAGTACTACACCTGATTTATTCCTCAAAGGCGAAGCGATGGTTGGCGAAGGCCCAATCGTTGATGGCGATTCTTTATTGTGGATTGATATCCCGGCTGGCCAAGTCAATAAGACTAACCTCACGAGCAGAAAAACAGAGAGCGAGCTGTTGGGTACAGTTGTAGGAGCGATCGCGCCACTTGAATCTTCAAACGGTTACGCAGTTGCTTGTAAGACTGGTTTTGCAACTTGGGAAGATGGAGCACTTCATCAACATAACGCATTTCTGTCAGATCCTGATTTTAGAATGAATGATGCAAAGTGTGACTCACGTGGAAGATTTTGGGGCGGTAGTTGTCAATCTAGCTTCGTTCCAGGTCAAGGAAAGCTGCATCGCTGGGACGGCGGAAGTACAAATAAAGTGATGGTCGAAAATCTGACTCTTCCTAATGGATTGGGTTGGAATACGGAAAATACTCTGATGTATTTAGCCGATAGTATGTTGAAGAAGGTATTTGTCAGCGATTTTGATTTATCTGATGATTTTGTCCCGAAATTCCGTGAACTCATCTCTATCGATGTCGGCGTACCCGATGGGTTGGCAGTTGATGAAGAGGGATGCATCTGGCTAGCGGTATGGGGTGGAAATAAGGTAATCCGAATCTCTCCGCAGGGAACAATTATTTCTGAGTATCTCTTTCCGGTATCTCAACCATCAAGCTGTGCCTTTGGTTCAGATGGCTCTCTCTATATAACTAGCGCACGGGCTGGGATATCAGAATCTGATTTATTAGATCAACCGTTAGCAGGCTCGATTTTTCGATTGTCGACCAGTACCTTAGGGGTACCAGTATCAAAGTTTAGGCGGGGATAATGAAATACGTAACACTGAAGAGTTCTGATCTTGAATTAGTTCTTGACCCGCATCATGGAGCAGATATTCTCTCGATCAAAACGATACCGACCGGCGAAGAAGTTCTCTATACAACGCCATGGTCAGATCGTGCAGAGGCAGTGCTCGCCAATGAACAAACAACACTTTCATATGAACCTGTTGCTCACTGGATGGAGCGTTATCGCGGCGGATGGCAGACACTTGTTCCGAATGCAGGACCGGCACGAGATGTGCATGGCGCCCCGCTAGGTTTTCACGGAGAAGCATCAATCTCATCGTGGAAAGTCCTCAAGAGTGAGGCAAGCAGCATCCAGATTCAGTTAGATCTCTTCTCAGTTCCTGTGCGCATTGAAAGAGTGATTTCGCTCAAGGGAAATGAAATCTTTCTCACAGATGTTGTTACTAATACTAGCCCGCTCAATATTGAGGTTGATTACTCAAGCCATCCAGCATTTGGTGGAGCACTTCTCGAAGGTGAAGTGCACTTAGAGACCAGTGCACGGGAATTCCACTTGGATGAAGAGCGAGATAGTCCTCACGGTCCCGTCGCCAGCACACACCAGTGGCCCCTTATCAAGGGTGACAATGGAAGTGTTTTAGATTTAAGTAAGTTGCCAGCCCCCGATAAGAAACTCGGCGTCTTTGGCTGGATTTCAGCCTTCGATGGAGCCAAGTGGTATCGCGTTAAGAATAAAGAGAAGAAGATAACCTTTGAATTACAGTGGGAATCAGAGTATTTAAATTTTGCCTGGTTCTGGCTAGAGTTCAATAATTCGGAGGGTTTTCCGTGGTTTGGAAAAGTTCGGACATTTGCAATTGAACCATCTAGCACCAAAACAAGTGGTAAAACGCGGAGAAGCCTTCTCCAGATGAAGCCACATCAATCGGTAGAGATCAAGCAGACAGTAATTATCACATTCTAATCAATGAGCTTTAAAGGGAGATAGGCAGATGAAAGTACTACTTACAGGCGCAGCAGGCCTTATCGGTAAAGAAATCCTGAAGACTCTTGTCGCTGAAGGTCACGAAGTGGTTGCTACCGACCGCGTTCAGTTCAGTGCTCCTGCATCTGTGAAATCTAGTGTGGGTGATTTAATGTCGATTGAATTCGCAGAATCATTAGATTTTGATTGTGATGCCGTAGTCCATCTCGGATCAGTGCCTAGCCCGCTCGGTGGTTCTGATGAAATGGTTTTCCATAACAACGTTATGGGTACCTATCATTTATTTGCTGCCGCAGTTGAAAAGAAAGTACCTGTCGTCATCTATGCCTCAAGTCTTTCAATTTACGGAACAGCATGGTCAGGACCATGGACATCTCCAGAATATGTTCCATTTGATGAGAACCTCCCGCTCAACCATTATGAAAGTTATGCTCTCTCAAAGGAAGTAAATGAGCGATCTGCAGATATGTGGGCAAATCGCGGGGAGACTGCATTCGTTGGTTTGCGTTTTCCATATTGCAACTCTGAAGCTGCTATCAATGACTTTGCAGAGAAAATGAAGCAAGGCGATAAAGAAACCGTACTTACTGGAGCCAAAATTCTTTGGTGTTATTTGGATCTACGCGATGCGGCGCAAGGCGTATTGACCATCTTAAAAAAGGGAGCCAAAGGCTCTGCCACCTATAACTTCTTAGCACCTGATACAAATGCGCCGAAGCCAACGATGGAGATGTTGGCTGAATTTCATCCGACCACAAAGGTAAATACACCTCTTCCGGGCTATGCAACGATTGTTGATTGCTCAGCATGGGAAAAGGTTTATGGATATAAGCCGAAGCATTTGTTCAAGCGCGGTTAAGCCGCCATTGCACGTGCAATAGACTCAGCCAATGGCTAGGTACACGGTCGCAATAGTTGGCGCTGGGCCAGCAGGATATTTCGCCGCGCAGGCGTTGCAGAATATGCAGAGCGATGAGCTGACATTTTCAATCGACATCTTTGAACGCCTGCCAACCCCATGGGGTTTAGTTCGAAGTGGCGTTGCCCCCGATCATCCAAAGATTAAGACCGTCTCAAAGGTCTTTGAAAAGGTCGCAACCGCTGGAAATGTCCGCCTCTTTGCAAATGTAGAGCTCGGTAGCGATATCTCCCTGCAGGATCTCAAAGTCGCATATGACGCTGTTGTTATTGCAACCGGCTCATCCATTGGAAAGAAGTTAGGAATACCTGGTGAAGATTTACCAGGATCGATCTCTGCAGCGACTTTTGTTCCTTGGTACAACGCACACCCAGATTTTAAAGACGAGAGCGTTGATCTCTCGACCTCTACTGCAATTGTTATCGGTGCTGGAAATGTGGCGATGGATGTAGCTCGAATGTTGGCACTTGAGCCTACCGAACTCGATCCCACTGATACTGCCGATCACGCAATCGATGTATTTAAGGAAAGTGCGGTACGAACGGTGATCATTAGCGCTCGTCGTGGAGCAGAGCATGCCGCCTTCACATCACCTGAATTGCGCGAGCTTCCGAAACTTGAGCACACCAATGTAATTATTGAAAAAAGCGATATTGCCGCCGCCCTTATTCGTGCTGGTGAAAATATCGAAAAAGATGTAAAGAGCAACCTTGAGGCGATGGCGCTTATTGCTGATCAAGTCCCCGCTGGCCACGAGCGCACTATGAAGTTTCAATTCCTTGCCACCCCAAAAGAGATTCGCGGCAGAGATAAAGTTGAAGAAGTTATTTTTACTAAGACTGGTACAGATGAAGAGTTTTCAATTAAGTGCGGCTTAGTGATCACAGCTATTGGATATGAGGCTACTCTGCTCGAGGGGGTCGATTTTGAGCAAGGGAAAGTAAAAAATACCGATGGCCGCGTAGGAGAAAACCTCTACGTTGTTGGTTGGGCAAAACGTGGTCCATCCGGTGTGATTGGAACCAACAAATCAGATTCTTCTGACGTCATGAAATTACTTGTAGAAGATTTAAATAATCCTAAACCTCATAGTGATATTGCCGATCGGCTCAATAGTGCACTGGTTATTACTCAAAGTCAGTGGGAAACCATCAATGCAGCAGAGGTCGCTGCGGGTGAGTCAAAGGGTAAACCTCGTCATAAGGCCGTGGCCTGGGACGATTTATTACATTTGGGAGGGCTCTAGTTTCCCTGTAGTATGTGGAATAGGCGTGCGTAGCTCAACGGATAGAGCATCTGACTACGGATCAGAAGGTTAGGGGTTCGAATCCCTTCGCGCGCACAAGAATCTCCATTAAATAACGCGGCTATGCCGTATCGAGACGCATCTCAATTATTGTTGAATTGAGAGCCCGTTACTGCCAGATTTTTACCTGCGGAAATGGGATTTCGATATTTGTCGCATCGAATTTCTCTTTGATTGCCGCTCTAAGGATTCTTGCTATCTGCCAATGTTCCCCAGGAAGGACCTTTATGGCGATACGTATCACTACCGAGCTCTCCCCAAGATCTTGAATACCCCAAATTTCTGGTGCTTCTAAGAACTTTGTGCCGACTCCATCCGTGACGGCTAAAGCATCAAGGACTTCTTGGATTCTTGCTTGCACAAAGGTTATCTCGCTTGCGTACGCCACACCAATGTCAAGAATCACTCGCGACCAACCCTGAGTCTTATTTGCAACTCTTGCTATCTCCCCGTTGGGGAGGTGCCACAATGTCCCATCCAATGAGCGCACACGTGTGCTCTTGAGAGTCATTGATTCAACAGTCCCACTCCCCTCACCAAAATCGATGACATCTCCTACGCCGTATTGATCCTCTGCTAAAACTGAGATGCCAACCAAGAGGTCTTTGACAAAGGCTTGAGCACCAAAACCAATCGCAATGCCTGCAACCCCAGCACCTGCCAACAATGGAGCCAGATTTATACCAAGTCGATCAAGAATCAGGAGTAACACGATTCCTAGGACTACAACGCTCGTGATTGAGTGGGCAAGTTGAATTAAAGTATCTGCTCTCAATGAACGACGCGGTGATTCCTCTACACCATTTCCATCTGTGCGGAGTGCAACAACCCGTTTGATGAATAATCGAAGTGATCGATTAACTCCGAATCTAATCATTAATCCGAGAACTGAAATCAATAGAATCTGAAGCCCAATGAGAGCAGGTGTTGGAATGTCGATTCCCATATTTACCTCCATAGAAATAAGCACCACCTTACAGGCCCTAGAACAAGACAAACTACCCATCAGCAGGTTAGGGGTTCGAATCCCTTCGCGCGCACCATATCGTGCGTGAATTGCCTATCGTTTTGGATTTAGCTTTAAACCATAATTCTTCATTTTGCTTGCCGATCCTAGTCTCGGCACTTAAAATCCATAAATGAAAAGAATTCTGATCGCCGAATGCGCCCAAGAAATCGCCTCTTTTAATCCAGTTCTAAGTCAGTTGGAAAGCTTTCGCTTGGCCACTCCAGCTGAATTGTTTTCCGAACATCGCCCACATCGCACCGAGATCGCGGGAGCGCTACATCACTTTGATTCGCGCGACGATATTGAATTAGTAGCTGGATTTGGTGCGCGCATGATTACCTCCGGTGGTCCTACATCGGCCTCAGCGTGGAAATTTATTTCAGAGAGTTTTCTAGATTCGATTCGAGCCGCTCAAAAGGTTTCTAAATTAGATGGGCTCTACTTTTGCTTGCACGGTGCAATGGGTGCCGAGAATCAATTAGATCCTGAAGGTTATTTACTTGAAGAAACTCGTAAAATCGTCGGCGAGCAAGTTCCAATTATTGCCTCATTTGATCTACATGGAGTTATTACCGATTTAGTATTAAAAAATTGTGATTTAATTACTCTTTACCATACTTACCCACATACTGATCTCTACGAGACGGGTGAACGCTCTGCCAAACTTTTGTTAAAGATTATGGATGGAGAAGCCAAGCCAGTCACAGTGCGCGCTCGTATACCAGCATTGGTGCGGGGTGATGAGCTGAAAACTAAAACTGGAATTTTTGGGCAGCGAGTTGCCGAAGCGGTAGCCCTCGAGAACTCCGCCGAGGGCTTATCCTGTGGAATCTTTATCGGGAACCCATTTACTGATCTTCCAGAACTTTCCTCTAATGTAATTATCTCTACCAATGATGATGAGAAATTGGCAGTAGAAACGGCGACAAAAATAGCCAGTGAATTTTGGCGCGATCGTGCAAAATTACAAGCATTTCTCACCTCCGTTCCTGATGCAGTAGCTCAAGCTATTGCTGCAAAAAATGGAACTACGATTTTGGTTGACGCCGCTGATGCCACAAGCTCTGGTGCTTGCGGAGATAGCAATGTCGTGCTTGCGGAATTGATTAAACAAGGTTATTCCGGAACCGTTCTTGTACCACTCACTGATCCTGCAGCGGTTGCCGCCGCCTTTAAAGTCGGAGTTGGGAACACCGTTACTACACATGTGGGTGGTGCACTAGATCCGCGGTACACCCCCATTGAAGTGACTGGAAAAGTCCAAATGTTGAGTGATGGTGAATTTAATAATGAAGTTGAGGGGGAACCTTGGCGGGCAGGTAATTGCGCTGTGCTAAAAGTAAAGAATATAACTTTAGTCTTGATGAGCAAGCCAGTTAATTTGCACAATCGTTCGCTCTTTTTCGCACATGGCTTATTCCCAGAAAAATTCGACTTAGTAATTGTTAAATCTCCGCATTGCCAAGATCATATGTACAAGAGTTGGGCAACGACTTATATCAATGTCGATGCTCCTGGAAGTACTAGTGCAAACCTACCAACATTAGGTCATACTATTTGTCGTCGGCCAATATTCCCACTGGATCTAGATATGGAATATGTACCAGAGATTACTGTTTATCGACGTTAATTTAAAAGTTTAGAAAGGTGAGAATTATGGAGCGCGGCGTATATTCCGTAATTCAAACCCCACTAGATGAATACGACAATATTGATCATGTTGTTTTGGAACGAGAGATCAACTGGGTCATTCAATGTGGTGTTAAAGGTTTAGTTCTAGCCATGGTTTCCGAGGTAATGAGATTTAGCGCAGAGGAACGTCGTATTCAATGGCAATCAGTTCTGAAGATAATTGATAAACGTCTGCCGCTGATTGTGAGCGTTGGCGGCGAGAGTACTGCGATAGCGGTAGGGCTAGCGAAATTAGCCGAGGCAGATGGAGCCACAGCTTTAATGGCTACTCCACCATCTAACTTCCCTGCAACTTCAGAGGAAATCTTTAAGTATTACTCTTCTATATTAGCCGCAACAAAAATACCTCTGATTGTTCAAGATGCTAGTAACTATATGGGGCAACCGCTTGACCTTGAATTATATGGAAGATTGATAGATCAATATGGAACAGATCGAGTTCAATTCAAACCAGAGGCAAAACCGATAAAGGATAGAGCGATTGCGCTTCAGAAAATTGCAGGGGGCCGAGCAAAGATTTACGAAGGACAGAGCGGTCTAGAATTAATGGAGACGTACCCCGTCGGCTTGGCTGGCACTATGCCAGGAGGTGAGATTCCTTGGGCTCTAGTAAAACTCTGGGATTCACTTGAGGCAAATGATCTAGAAAAAGCTAGAAAAATTCATAGCGTAATTGCGGAATTGGTTGGGTATCAAAAAACTATAGATGGATATGTGGCTGTTGAAAAGTACTTACTTGTGAAACAGGGGATATTTACCTCTACTCGCCAGCGCGGTCCTGTAAATACAATCTTGAGTGATGAGGTAAAGAAAGAGATTGATAAAGTCTTTGCGGATTTGCAGGAAGTTACTCGGGACTGATTTAGTGAAGATTGATTGGCGCAATAAGGCCAGCGCTTTCCATTTCGCTCCAGAGATTTGCGGGGAGCTCGGCATTAAAGGATGCAATATTGGCCTTGAGTTCAGTGAGGGAAGCGGCGCCAGTAAGTACTGATGCCACCGCTGGATGACGTAACGGAAATTGCATCGCTGCATCAGTAAGTGAAGTTCCAAAATCTTGTAGAAACCTATCTATTGCACGTGCTCGTTCCAAAATCTCTGGTGATGCGGGTTCATAGTCATAGTGTGCGCCGGCAACTGGGTTAGCTAAGACGCCTGAGTTAAAGACACCAGCGGCAATAATTGAAATGTGCTTCTTGAGGGCTAGCGGATAGAGCACATCCTGTGCGCTCTGATCGAGCAGAGTAAAACGTCCAGCAATGAGGGCGATATTGAGATCGGTATCTTGCATAATTGAAATCGCAGGGGGGCACCAATTCATACCGATGCCGATAGCTTTAAGGAGCCCTTCTTCGCGCATCTTATCTAGTTCGGGATAGACAACATTGATGGCCTGCGAAACCCACTCGTCTGCATCATGGATGTAGACAATTTCAATTGAGTCTCGCCCTAATCTACGCAGGCTCTCTTCCAGAGATTTTCTGATTCCCTTTGCAGAGTTATCAATATAAATTTCAATGGTGGGATCAGAGTCGGGGTATTTATCCTGCTCTTGATTCATACCAGGTCGAAATAAGCGTCCTACCTTTGTCGATAACGTTGGTTGCCGGAGATGCCCTTTGATGCCACGTCCAACGCGTACTTCACCCACACCGTATCCGTAAAGGGGAGCGGTATCGATGTAGTTAATTCCAGCCTGAAGAGCGTGGTGAATTACGGCATCACTTTCACTCTCAGCTACCTTCTTGAATAGTCCTCCAAGGGGTGCGGTACCTAAACTTAAGCGCGAGACCTGTACATCGGTGCCATGGATTGAAACTAATTCTGAGTGGCTCATCGTGGAGATAACCTAGTGGGCGTTGATAAATCGTTCGGTGGTCTCAACTGTGGTCTTATACATGCGAGAGAGTGAGAACTCGTGGTGTCCACCAAGCTCAGCTTTAGTCTCTTGCCCATTAGCGACAGCGAGAATTTCATTAAATATGCGATCACCAACTTGCGCCAGAGTTTCAATACCATCTGCGATAGTGCCGGCATCTAGATCGATTAAATCTGGAATTGCTTCATACATCGGAGTATTTGTCGAAACCTTAATGGTCGGCATAATCGCTGATCCCGTTGGCGTTCCTCGCCCTGATGTGAAGACAACGATATTGATATGACCTGCGCCAAAACCTGCTAACTGTTCGATGTCATGGCCAGGAGTATCCATAAAGTAAAGTCCAGACGTTTTTGGTCGCTCCCCAAATTCCAAGACGCCTGTTAAAGGCGCATTACCCGCTTTTTTAGCTGCACCAAGTGACTTCTCTTCTAGCGTTGAGAGCCCACCTTCAATATTTCCGCGCGATGGTTGAGCACCGCGAATATCAATACCTTCATAATTAATCGAAGCCTCATAGCGCGAAACCATTGCCACAATTCGTTTACCAACCTCAGGATCAATTGCACGTGCCGCTAGTAGATGTTCTGCACCTAAAATTTCAGTTGTCTCGCCAAGTACTGACGTTGCTCCCAATTCAACTAAGCGATCACTGGCTACACCGAGTGCGGGATTGGCGGTGATTCCAGAGAGCGCATCTGAACCGCCGCACTCTAGACCTAGAACGAGAGCGCTCCAAGGAGCAGGAACTCGCTTCTCTTGAGCGGCATCGGCGCAATACTGATTGGCGATTTCAATCGCCTTTACGCGCAGCCCTTCCATCGAGCCGATCTCTGGAAGTGCGACATTGGTGAAGCGCTTTAGCCCAAGCGCCTGCGCGCTAGCGATAATTTCACTTTCATTATCTGAACCAACAGTAAGAAAGACGACTGCAAAATTATTAGGATTAGCGGCATAACCACTGAAGGTAAAGATGATACGCGGTAGATCGTTATCAATTTCACCCGACCAGTCGTGGCTAATCGCAACTGCGCCATGAGAACCATCGGCGATCGCACGAGCAGTTGCTGAAAGGGCTGAATGAAGAGGCAAGATCAAGACGTGGTTACGAAGACCCCACTGTCCGTTATCGCGCTTAAATGCCCTTAGCTCACTACTCATCAAACGCTCCTGACAACTCGTGGTGCGCGAATCTCACCACTTTTGTTTCGCTCGGCGACAGTCTGGCTACCAGCTGCCACTTGTGCAATCAAGGGAAGAATCTCGGCAATCAGGTTACTTTCTTGAATATCGAAATCGCCTGTGATCGCTTGGTGTAAAAATCCGCTGCTGGCCACGTTAATTACAGGTATCAATGGAAATCCAGATGCGGGCTGTGAATCATCCGGAAAGCTCACAATGATATGAGCCTTCTCTTGCGCCAGACGAGTGAAACTTTCTGCAGAGCTAAATTCTGACTGTGATGTAATGACCTCATAACCGGCATCGTGCAATAACTTTTCAAGAGCAACTAACTCTTTCACCGGACGAGCTAGATCAATCCCAACACGCAGATGTTGAATTTCGGTAGAGGTTGCCGGATAAGCGTCGTTAAGTTCACCCGCTGCCTTCACTCCGGCAGCGACAGTACCCTCCACTCCACCACTCTCTTGAATAATGCGATACTGCGTTGATTCATTGCTCTGAAGTAATTTAGCGGCTAACTCTTGCCCCTGAATAGTCTCGCAGCCAAGCGCGATAACAAGAACCGAATTCACATTTGGGTGATCTGCTAGTTGAATAAAGAAGTTATCAATTCCAGCGACATCTTCTCCGATGATGCCGCAACCGTGCTGGTGTGCGAAGGTAACTCCCTTAACTGCTTCAGCAATACGACGCGCAACATGAGTTGAGCAGACTACCGACGGAAGAATGAGTTGATGGTTACGAATACCGACGCCGCGGTTACCGTGGCTAAATCCGGTTGTTACAGGACTCATGGCTTCTCCGTTGATAGTCGATCACCAAGAATATTGTGCACATGTACATGCTCACCCACTGCAATAGGAGCTACCGCATGGCCCATACGTTCGCCATATTTGATGATGCCTTCTCCTTTAGCAATTTCCTTAGAGGCAATTTTATGACCACGCGCTATACGGTTGATGACTTTAATTTTGATATTGTCTTGCTCGATAAGATCTCCAGCTTCTAGATCAACTAAGCAGACTGCCAC
The DNA here is from genome assembly GCA_017858325.1 of Candidatus Planktophila sp. GTDB lineage: Bacteria > Actinomycetota > Actinomycetes > Nanopelagicales > Nanopelagicaceae > Planktophila. Next base: position 63,490 of record JAFMBT010000002.1, read on the forward strand.
ATTGTCGCGAGCATCTAGAATCAAAAGCTTTCTCATCACGGCTAAACCCTATCGAATTCTGCTGTTATCACAAGATTCTTCTTATCTGGCTAATTAAAGGCAACAACAGTTGGCCCTTCGACCCTAGGGGTAGCAACTGTCATTGAAATCTTGGAGCCGTTGCGTGTGACTGCAATTGCTTCACCACCAAGGACTGTTGCACTCTTGATATCGATCGCGCTCTCTGGAGCATCAAATTGAACTGAACCTATGGCATCAATTATTGCGTAGCGCTTCTTACCGTGAGCAGTCCAGCGAATCCAAGGAGAATCAGATGGCTTAACATCTGCAGCAACACGAGAAGCGTAAATCGCCTCCTTATTTATTGCCAACCATGCTCCAATACCTTCCAACACTTTCTTTTGGAATGCAGGAATCTCTCCATCACTTGTTGGGCCAATATTAAGTAGGAGGTTTCCTCCGCGAGAGACAATATCGATAAGGTGATGCTGTGCAGCATTGACACTCATGTAATGTTTTTCATCTTCAATATGGTTATACCCAAATGAAAGTCCGATACCACGACAGTTTTCCCAAGCAGCACTCGCTTCGTTAGCAAGTGAACTTTGATACTCACTTGTCTTGAAATCAGAGTGAGATACTCCCCAGCGATCGTTGATTACGCCATGTGGGACAGTCTTATAAAAATGATCAAAGATTGCGGCGAGTGAGTAAGCTCCCTCACGCTTTGCAAAATCTGGATATTCGATATCTCCCCAGAGGAGATCTGGTTTATAGCGATTAATTAGATCTGTAATGTGTTGATAGCAGTACATGGCATATGCAGCATCACGTGGTCGCAATACTCGAACGTCTTCAAGAGTTCTTATTGGAGGGAGGTTATCAATGCTCCAATCCAAGCCACCTGAGTAGTAGACCCCAAATCTGATTCCGACCTTGCGAACAGCATCGCTAATTGCGGCAACAAGGTCGCGCTTTGGGCCACGAGCGACCGTATTACGTGTTCCGGTACCGGGTGCATCCCATAATGCAATTCCGTCATGGTGCTTAGTGGTTGGAATTACATACTGCGCGCCAGCTTTTGCAAAAAGTGCCGCCCAATCGTCTGGATTAAACTTGCTCGCCTTCCATTGATCTAAGAAATCGTCATATGGTGCACCACCATAAACTTCTTCTTGGTGTCTCTGCGCGGGAGAACCTTCAATTCGAATCGTGTTGTAATACCACTCTGAATATGGATTATGTGCCATCCATACATTGCCATCTACTGTTCCTAGCTCACCCGTTGGCTCTGCCCATGCAGGTACAGAGTAAGCACCCCAGTGAATGAATACTCCAAATTTCGCATCAGTAAACCAGCTAGGAACAGGACGTTCAAAACGTTTGAATACTTCTAAAGCTTCAGTCATGCCTATAGGTTAGAGGAGATAGTCTCACTATGCACTTAGTTGCTTGATTTATATTATTTTTTGTAACTTAATAAATAATATGTGGTGCTTAATTCGGTAATATACGGACATGGCAAAGAAGTTAATCGTTCACGCTGGTTTTCATAAGACTGGAACCACAGCTCTGCAATCTACCTTTTTTGCAAACATAAATGCGTTAATTAAATTTGGTATCTACTACCCACAAGTTGGTGGAAAAGCTCATCATAAAGCCATCTATTCCTTAATGGGAAAAACTTGGGGATGGGAAGACCGAGGAGGAGTAACAGCTACTGACAAAAAATGGAAAAACCTTGTAAGGCAGGTAGGTAAGATAAAGAAGACTGCCTTGATTAGCTCAGAATTCCTTTGTGAGTTAAATGAAGAACAAATCACTAAGTTTAGGAAAGAACTCAATGTAGCTGATACTCATATCTACTTCACGATAAGACCACTACTAAAAATTATCCCATCTGCATACCAGCAACATTTAAAGATTGGCATTAAGAGCGATTACGAAAAATGGCTACATTCAATTCTTGATGAACCTGGCGTATCGACAATTACTCCTTCCTTTTGGGTCAGACACACCCACGCCAAAGTAATTAGCAAATGGATTGCTGAATTCGGAGCTGATCGGGTCACACTTATTGTGGTCGATGAAGCTCAACCTGATATCTTGTATGACACCTTTAGTGAACTGCTTGGATTACCAAGTAAATTCTTGAAGAAGCAAGAGAATCAAGATAGTAATCGTTCGCTATCGCTTAATGAGATCACTATGCTAAATCGAATAAATCGACAGTTTCCAAAGCGTCGCAGTTGGCATGATTACGAAACTTTTATCCGCAACGGTGCAATTAAGTATTTAACAAACAAAGTTGAACCAGCTCAAGATGATTTACGTTTGCTAACTCCGCAATGGGCAGTAGATAAAGCAAAAGAGATCTCTGCTAATAGTGTCGCAGATATAAGGAAATTGGGTATTAACATTATTGGCGACCTAGATAGTTTTGAAGATGCTAAGGTGCTAATTGGAGATAATCCAGCAATCAAGATGATTCCAGTAGACCTAGCGGCGCAGGCGCTAATAGCCCTAGATCTACGCGTCGTCGAGACATTTCCAAAAAAATGGATACTGCAAAAATTGTGGAAAATGACGAAGCGAGATACCAAGAAATGGTTAAAGCAGGTGGTTAAGAAATAACTTAGCGAACCCATCTTGGGTGCGCACATAATTAATCAGATCAGTACGGGGTGGCGGGCAATCGGAGTGCCTGGCTGCCAACGAGGTAGGGTTTCATCACCTTCGGGGGTTCAAATCGACGCGATTCTGCGCCCCTTCACCCTAACGTAGAACTTATGACAACTCTTCGGCCTTAATTGGCTCGGATTTTTCAATTATACTACTGTTTCACAAAGTTTTATTAGGTTACACGCCTATAATTCACCAATGAAAAGTTCCTCGGAGATTCTCAAAGCTCTAGAGAATGAATCTATAGAAATTCTGAGAGAGACCGCCGCTGCCTTTAGAAAGCCGGTCCTCCTTTATTCGATCGGTAAAGATTCTGCCGTTCTCCTACACCTTGCGATGAAAGCCTTTCACCCCGCCCAAATTCCATTTCCAGTTTTGCATATTGATACCACTTGGAAATTTAAAGAGATGATCTCTTTTAGAAGTGAAATGGCCGCCAGATACAATTTAAATTTGCTGGTGCATACCAATAAAGATGGTGTTTCCCAAGGAGTCACTCCCTTCAATACGGGTATATCGGAGTACACCAGAATTATGAAGACTGTTGCACTTAGGCAAGCTCTTGATGCAAACACCTTTGATGCAGCAATTGGTGGTTCTCGTAGAGATGAAGAGCGTAGCCGCGCCAAGGAGCGAATCTTTAGTGTCCGCGAATCAGGTCACAGGTGGGATCCGCGAAATCAACGCCCTGAACTCTGGCGAACATATAACCCAAAGATTACAAATGAACAGAGTATGCGAGTTTTTCCTCTATCAGATTGGACTGAGCTAGATATTTGGAGTTATATACTTGAAAACGATGTGCCAGTTAACCCGCTCTATTTCGCAAAAGAACGCCCAGTAGTTTTTAGGGGCGAACAAATGATTATGATTGACGATGATCGATTCCCACTAATCAACGGTGAAAAGCCAGTTATGAAGCAAATTAGATTTAGAACCCTTGGCTGCTATCCATTGACAGCGGCCGTTGAGTCATCTGCATCAAACGTAGTTGAAATTGTTGAAGAAGTTATGAATGTAAAACTAAGCGAGCGAGCAACACGTTTAATTGATGGTGAAAAAGAAGATTCAATGGAGAAGAAAAAGACTGAAGGCTACTTCTGATGCTGCAGCCAATTATTAGATTAGTTACTTGTGGAAGTGTAGATGATGGAAAAAGTACGCTTATCGGCAGGCTATTGGTCGAAACAGATAGCGTCCCTCACGACACCGTCGCAGCGGCTCGCAATATTCGGCGAACCGGATCAACTGTAATTGCAGGTGAAGTTGACTTTAGTTTATTAACCGATGGATTAGAAGCAGAACGCGAGCAGGGTATTACGATCGATGTTGCGTATCGATCAATGACACTATTAAATGGAAGACGCCTAATAATTGCTGATGCTCCAGGCCATGAGCAATACACCAGAAATATGGCAGTTGCTGCCTCTAGGGCAGATGTTGCTTTAGTTTTAGTGGATGCTTCACGTGGAATTCGTACTCAAACTTTACGGCATTTAACTATTTGCTCTCTTATGGGCGTAAGCAGAGTTGCTGTTGTTGTAAATAAGTTAGATGCGGCAGGTTACTCCCAGAGTATATATGAAGAAATAGTTTCCGAGTTACTTGTTGCTGCAAATCGATTAGGTATTAAAGATTATCAGGCTATCCCAGTCAGCGCTTTAGCTGGAGATAACGTGGTTGTGCGCAGTACAAATATGCCTTGGTATACAGGTCCAACTTTACTCGATTATATTCAAAGTTGGAGTAAGCCCGAAGAGTTACTCACGAAACCTCATATGGGAGTACAACTAATTGCTCGTGCTGAGAATTTTAGAGGTATCTCCGGAACAATTCTTAATGGAACGTTTATTTTGGGCGATGAAGTTGTTATTCTACCAAGTCGACGCAAGGCAGTGATCTCAGAAATTCTAACTTACGATGGGAAACTTGAACGCGCTGGCGACTCAGAGGCGATAACGCTGGTACTCGAACCGGAGGTTGATGCAACTCGTGGGGATTCAATTGAACTTGCAAGTAATTTTACTCCACCTGCCGATCGATTCAATGCGAATATTGTTTGGCTAGGTGAGACTCAACTAGTTCATAGCCGCTCATATTTATTGATATCCGGTTCTACCCAAGTCCCTGCAATAGTTTCTAAAATCAGGCATAAAGTCGAAATTGCTACAGGAGACCACGAAGCTGCTGACGAACTCTCAATGAATGAAATTGGCGTTATCGAAATCGCGACAGATGCTCCAATTGCACTGACTCCATATGTAGAGCAGCGCAACACCGGCTGTTTTATTCTTGTTGATCGAAGCACACTAAATACTGTTGCCGCTGGAATGGTTAATCATGTATTACGTAGGTCTGAAAATGTCACAGAACACAAGTATGAAATTAATGCCCTAGCTCGAGCATCTCAGAAAAATCAACGCGCAAAAGTAATTTGGCTTACTGGATTATCGGGTTCCGGCAAGTCGACTATCGCCAACGAACTCGAAAAGACCTTGTTTACGTCAGGAATGCATTGTTATGTCCTTGACGGGGATAACCTGCGCATGGGAATTAACAAAGATCTCGGTTTTACCCGCGCAGACCGTGCAGAAAATGTCAGGAGGGTTGCTGAAATTGCGCACCTAATGTCTGATGCGGGGCTGATTGTGATCGTTGCTTTAGTGAGTCCATTTGCGAGTGATCGTGATAGTGCGCGCGAGATTTTTGAGCAAGGAAGATTTGCTGAAGTTTGGGTAAAAACTCCACTTGAGATATGTACCGAACGAGACCCTAAAGGTCTCTATAAAAAAGCGGCAGACGGGACATTGCCTAACTTGAGTGGAGTTGGCCAGGAGTATGAACCGCCGACTAGCCCTGAGTTAGTTCTAGACGGGACTGAATTGGTATCTGAAAATGTGAGAAAAATAATCAAGGAACTGCTTTGAACTGGATGTTATTTGCCCTCGCCGGCTCGATAGCCCAATTGATTGATGGTTCGCTCGGAATGGGTTTTGGATTAACTAGTTCAACCCTACTATTGACCTTAGGGGCATCTGCAGCAGTTGCATCCGCTGCGGTACACGCAGCCGAGATTGGAACAACTCTGGCATCAGGTGCATCTCATTGGCATAGAGATAATATTGATCGCACAATTTTAAAACAATTAGCAATTCCAGGTGGGATTGGAGCGCTCTTAGGAGCCACATTCCTCTCCAATATTGATTTATCAGGTGGAAAAATCTTCATTTCAACAATTTTATTGCTACTAGGATTTCTACTTCTCTATCGAAATCTCTTTGTTACTCAATCACAAGTGAGCATCGCTGATGTATCCAATCCTCGCTACCTAACATTTTTAGGGTTTTCAGGAGGTTTTGTCGATGCATCGGGTGGTGGCGGATGGGGACCTGTAGTTACTCCAACACTCCTGGCAACAACGAAGACTGAACCCCGCAAAGTAATTGGGACTGTATCGGCAGCCGAGTTTATTGTCGCCGTCTGCGCAAGCGTAGGCTTTCTATTCAATATAAATAAGCTCGATATAGATTGGGCAGTAGTAGGCGGTCTTGCATTAGGTGGGATATTGATGGCTCCAATCGCAGCAAGATTTGTGAGTTGGGTTCCACGTAAACAACTGGGAATTATTGTCGCTATTGCAATTATTTTAATTAATGCGTTTCGTTTGTTGGGTGTGTAATGAGTAAACATCTAGTAGCACACGTAGGATTTCACAAGACTGGAACCACGGCTTTACAAGAGAGTTTTGCCGCTAATCGCAAATCTCTCAAGGCGCAAGGCGTTGTTTACCCTAACTTTGGACAACGAGCGCATCACCGGGCGACGTGGGCGCTAATTGGACGTACCTGGGGTTGGAAGAATAGAGGGGGAAGGGCTTACGCGATAAAGGAGTGGAAGCGTTTGGTCCGCGCGATAAATAAGAGCCGAAAGACCGCTCTCATCAGTAGTGAGTTTTTCTGTGAGTTATCCACAGAGCAAATCCAAAAATTTAAGGCGGATATTAAATCTGATCAATTCACTATTGTTTTTACAATCAGGCCCTTGGTGAAACTCCTATCTTCTTCATACCAGCAGTATCTAAAATACGGGTTAACTCCTAATTATGAAGAGTGGCTCCACTCAGTTCTCGACAAACCTGGAGAATCTAAGTTAACTCCAACTTTTTGGAAACGGCATAACCACGCTGGCGTGATTACAAAGTGGGTAGAAGTTTTTGGAGCTAATAACATAGTAGTAGTGGTTGCTGATGAAAAGGTGCCCACTGCTATTTTTGATGCCTTCAACTCAATTCTAAATCTTTCAAAAGATACCTTGACTCAGCCGGAAGGTTTATCAAGTAATCGTTCGTTAACATACGAAGAGATATCACTGTTGCTAGAAATTAATCGAAATTTTCCGGAAGAACGAGATTGGTCTGATTACGCGATTTATATTCGCGATGGGGCAATTAGGCATCTGACGGATACCGTAAAACCAGCAAATAATTCCTTGAAACTTCAAACCCCAGAATGGGCTGAGAAGATCGCCAGAGAAATCAGCGCCTTATCTGTCTCAAAAATTAAAGCCTCTGGGGTTCGTATTATCGGCAATTTAGATGACTTTGATACCGCTGAAATACTCATCGGAGAAAATTCAGTGGTCAGCACAATTTCAGTTGAGACGGCAGCCCAAGCTATTGTTGCTATAGGTCAGAATTCATTGAAACGACAGAGCACTAAAGTTATCTTTAAAGAGGCTAAAAGACGTCTTAAGAAGAGATTGCGTTTAGGAAAGAAACGTTCTAAACGTTAGAGATAGGTTTTAATCTAGTAACTTATTAGCACGATCTAGATCAGCCTGAAAATCTACTTCGATTGCGAATAGGTCTGAGATATCTACCGGTTCTATTTGAATGCCACTTTTTTCAATTGCAAGTTCTAATCCACGCTCAAAGTAATCTTGATCCTCACAAGCTCTTAATTGGGTAATGACATCTTCTTTATGGCTCGCGGAGATGAAGTTGATTCCGACTGCTTCACCTAGCGCACCTTGGACTTTCTTCGAAAGTTCTTTGATAAAACCTTTCTCATCAATTGTGTACTTAACTTCTTCTTCGGCGGTAGCTGAAGTATTTACACAGACAAAGGATTTTTCAGATTCAACACGAGATAGAACTCTCTCTAAAACTTTTACATCAAAAACTACATCTCCATTTAGCCAAAGTACGCCTGAATCTTGGCTTGCGACTAAAGCTTTCAAGAGGCTTTTTGAGGTATTTGTCTGATCGTAAACTTCGTTATAAACAAAAGATACAGCTGGGTGGGCTTCGATAATCATCTCCAACTTAAAACCGACTACAACTGTGATCCGCGCCTTGTCACCAAAGGCTTGCACGATATTATCCATTTGCTGCTGCATTATTGAACGCCCGTCAGATAAGACTGTAAGTGGTTTCGGCCAAGGCTTTGCTAATCTTGTCCCCATACCCGCTGCCAAAATTACAACCTGAATAGCCATTTATCCCTCTAGACCTAACAATGTCGAAAATATCGCTTAGGCAGGATAGATTACCGCTTATGGTAGGAATTCTTTGTATCTCTGGTACGTATCTCCAAAATAGGATCACTTCTCAGATGCAAAACCAAGGTGCAGTGCGATGACCGACAGACCGCCGCGCCCAACAATTGCGCAAATTCGCGAAATTTCACAACCAATCTCAGTAACCGGTCGACCTACATCAGAACACTGGATTGCAGATCTTTACTTACGACGACTCTCACCATACTTAACACGGATTTTTCTACGCACCCCAATTTCAGCAAATGGCGTAACTTGGCTAATGATATTTACAGGAGCTTCAATTGGACCCGCTCTACTTATTCAAGGATGGGTAGGGATAGCACTTGCTCTCTTCCTAAGCCAACTACAAATGCTAATTGACTGCTGTGATGGTGAAGTAGCACGATGGAGAAATACAAAGTCTCCAATGGGAATTTTCTTAGATAAGTTAGGTCATTACTTTGCAGAGTGCTTAATACCGCTCTGCCTAGGGCTACGACTCGCTGGTTGGCCAAGTGAATCAGTAACCACTTCGATTTACCCCTATTTTGGAGCACTGCTTGCGATACTCGTACTGATTAATAAGGGTTTAAATGACGCAGTACATGTAGCAAGGGCCTTTTCAGGGTTAGAGAAAATTCAAGATACAAAGGGAGTAAATCTCCCAGTTAAAGGGCTATTACGTCAGTTGCGCAAAGTATTTAACTACCTTCCTGCGCATAGGATATTCCATTCAGTTGAGTTCACTATTCTTATCGCAATTTTTGGAAGCTATGGTCAAGCACTGACAATTGCACTCGGTATTGCTTTCTTTGTTACGTTAGGACATATTACTGCAATTGTAACTTCTTCTAAATTGAAGAATATATAAAATGAAACTTGTTGCAACAGAGATGTATTACGCACTCACCGAACTATTCACAACCAACAAATATAGATTGGTCTTATTAGGATTAGCGCTAATTGCAGCGATGATTTCAGTATCCGAATTAGCTGTTGCAAAACTATTTACTAAGATAATTCTGGATGAAGGAACAATTAGTGAGACAATGTTTGCAGTTCTTGTGGCATTTTTCTTCTTATTCTTTGGAGTTACTAGAGGTGGACACTTTCTTCAACGCATCTATCGAGTTAGATTTATTGATAAAGCATTTCAGGTTTCTAGGCGTAAAAAAAGTGTTGTGAAAGAGAATTGGCATTGGTCTCTAGCATTTGAGTTAACAAATTTACTTAGTACATTTACACAACTTGCCGTAGTAATTTCAATTTTTACCTATATTAATTGGCAATTTGGAGTCATTAATCTCTTGATTATTATGGCGGTTTTTCAATTCTATGGCAAACTCTTTCGTCAACAGATCCAAGCTCAACGTGGGTTTGTTGTAGCAAAGAAGAATAAGAGTCATGTTCCAAGTGTTGTGCGGATTGGGACTCGCATCAAGTCCGGAGAAACTGGAATTCTTGTATCCAGTATTGCGATGTTAATTCTCTTAGCGCTGCTCATTTACCTCAGTCATATAGGTGATGTAAGTAAAGCAAATACAATTGTCCTATTCTTTGGCTTAAGAATACAAAACTCCAATTTCGCCCATATTTCAACGTCTTTGATGAGATTCGCAAGAGCGCGAACCCATAGCGAGTAAGAATCGCGATATATTAGGGGCTATGAAAAACACTTTTCAAACAATTAGCGTCAGTGAAGATACGAAAATTTATGAAATAATTTCCGCTTATGTCGAAAGTGATTCTGATTTAATCTTGATTGATGAGACATCTGTGTTTAGCCAGCCACATTTGGAACTTCTTACTGACTATCCACGATCTACCACAACAGCGCTCATAGCTCCGCTTTACGAAGGAGAAACAAGAGCAACGGGCGGAAGAGTCCTAGGAGCATCTTCCTCGTTTCACATTGCAGGTGGAGGTAATAGTACTTTTGTTGGCGTCTTGCGACTTTCCCAAAACCAGCGAGAAGAGGTAATTGAGACTCTCACTGCGGCAAGCAAATCCGATATTAAAGGTAATGCACTCGACTTAGTACTGGTCGCATTAGTTAGGGCTGGGGTATTTGTTGGTACCGCTGAAGTCTCCTTTGCCCCGTATATCCGTAGTAAAGATGCGCGAATGAGAGAGAAAATTAGGGTAGAGATTGAGTCACTAAATGAAGCCAGACTACGCTTAAAAATGGCGAACCGCGCTAATGATGGCTTCTTCTCAGTCTTTGTGCTTCGTAAATTCTCCAAGTTATTTACTTGGGCGGCTGTGCGTTTACGAGTTACTCCAAATCAAATAACACTTATCTCTTTCGGTATTGGCCTACTTTCAGCTTACGCATTTAGTCGCGGAAACTTTTGGTCTATTTTTACTGGAGCCCTTTTGCTGCAGTTGAGCATAATTGTCGATTGTGTCGATGGTGAGCTGGCTCGATACACACGAAAGTTCTCACAACTTGGCGCTTGGCTGGATGCCATCACTGATCGCATAAAAGAGTACTTAGTCTTCTTTGGCCTGGCCTACGGTGCAGCAAGAGATGGCCGAGATCTTTGGATTCCTGCAATGGCTATGATGCTTTTTCAGGCAGTTAGACACCTTTCAGATTACAACTTTGCACGTATGAGTAAGTTGAGAAGAACCAAATTACCAATAATTGACTTTAAACTTGCAAGCGATGGCTTTATTCCCTTGAAGAAGGCGAAAAAATCGCGTGTGCAATACTGGGCCAAGAAAGCGATTCAGTTTCCTATCGGTGAACGTTGGTTAGTCATCAGCGCGTCATCTGTAATTGGTGGAGCAGCCTTTACCTTCACAATAATGCCAATTTTAGCGGTGATATCCATTGTTCTGGTTTTTAGAGGTCGCATACGTGCAACAAGGCGTTGGGCGAAGGAGCGAATTAATAAAGAACTAATTGATAATCAATTAGATTTTTTTAAAAGCACTAAATCAAATAATAGATTTGATTGGCTCACCCCCTCTATTCTACGTGCCTTTGAAGGAGTGGTGATTATTGGGCTGACAGTAATCGCGGATTTAAATCGCCCAATCGCATTCTTATTACTCTTTGCAATTATCTATGGGCACTATGACAATCTTTATCGAGCACTACAGGGTGAACATAAACCAAGGTGGCTTTCATTAGCTGGTGTTTTCATCCTAGGTCGGCTAGCAATACTTGTAATCTTTATAGCCCTTTCGTGGTCCATATCTTCACTAGCTTGGTATTTTGGCACCCTATTCCTGGTGGTGTCATCTATCCAGTGGGTAACTAGTCAAAAATTAAGAGTTATCTAGATGAGCGAGAAGATTTTAACGATCGGCTATTCCACACTTGCCCATCGTGTCAAAAATATCTCACCACCCGAGGTAAACCTGGAATATGAAGTATTGATATCGATACAAAATCCTGAAAATCTTGATTTTACTCTTCCAAGTAACTTTGAGTTCAAATCTATAAAATCTAACGATAAGGGCGTTGCTAAGAGCCGAAATGTAGTTTTGAAGAACACGACAACTAAGTATTTACTATTTGCCGATGATGAGATCGTGTTCTTAAGCGATGGGATTAAATCCACAATTTCTTACTTAGAAAATAATCCAGATTGTGATTTAGTTTTGACTAGAGCTATAGATAAAAATGGCGTACTGCGTAAGGATTATTCATCCAAGGAAGAGAATTTAACTAAGTTCAATTCTGCAAAAGTGGCAACCTACGAAATGATTGTCAGGGTTAATAGCGCTAGGAGTATGGGCGTAGTGTTCGATGAGAAATTTGGTGCTGGCGTCGAAAATTATTTAGGTGATGAGTACATATTCATTACCGACTTATTAAAAAAGGGTGGCAAGGCAGTTTTCTTGCCTGTAACCATTGCCATCCACCCTGAAGAAAGCTCTGGAAGTCGCTGGGGAACTGAGTCAGATTTGCGAGCACGAGCTCAGGTTTTTCAAAGAGTTTTTGGCCGCTACGCCCCGTTTGTCAGAATAGCTTTCTATCTTAAAAATTTCCGTAAGTTTGGCGGGCTTAGGAACTTAGCCAAGTTCAGTATTGGAAAGGTTTAATTTGCTCCGGCCGGCGAATAGACTTAAGTATGACGACATGTAAGGTAGTGATTGTTGGCTTCACCGAGTTCTTGCGCGTCCACGTCAAGGGAAATCAATATTGTGAACAAACCATCACTGATGCTTCACCCACATATCGTGAGCGATACTACGAATTATGCATGCGGCTTATGACAAGTAAGGTGTTTAGCTCGTGCCTAAAGAGATAAGCAAAGAAGAGGCAAAAGAGATTGTTACAACTCTTGCAGCAGGTTCTGTTCGAACAATTGTTGGCATAATAGGAAAGCCTGGTGGAGGAAAATCTACACTTTCAAAGTTCTTGCTGAAAGGCTCAGATCCCTTGCTCGTCTCAGTATTACCTATGGATGGATTTCATCTGAGTAATAAAGTGTTGAAATCGTTAGGTCGTTCCCAAAGAAAGGGCGCTCCTGATACCTTCGACGTAAAAGGTTTTACGCGCGTAATTGAGAGAGTTGCACACGAGCACAATGATTCGATCTACTACCCAATCTTTGATCGCTCTATCGAAGAGTCAATAGCGGCTCAAGGTGTAGTTTTGCCAAGCACCCGTGTGGTTATCGTTGAAGGTAATTACCTAATGCACGATCGTGATGGTTGGCAGGATGTCTCACCCTTACTCAATCAGAGCTGGTATGCCTATCTGGATGAGGAGGTGAGGATTTCCCGACTAATCTCTCGCCATATCGCTTTTGGCAAAGACCCAGAGAGCGCCAAAGCGTGGGCAAAGGGGACCGATCAACGCAATGCAGACCTTATTGAGGCAGGTGTTGCACGTTGTGATTTTCTCGTTCGCATGTGAATACCCGTATAGTTTCCCTACGTGCGATTCTTAAATATACCCACCTTTGACCTCACCTATGACGATGTTTTCATGGTGCCAAGTGCCTCAGATCTACTTAGCCGAATGGATGTTGATCTTTCGTCGGAAGATGGATCAGGAACAACAATCCCTATCGTAATTGCAAATATGACGGCAATATCTGGCAGGAGAATGGCTGAGACTGTTGCACGCCGCGGTGGAATTGCTGTGATTCCGCAAGATATCCCACATGCTGTGGTACATGATGTGATCACTTGGGTGAAATCACGACATCCATTTTTTGATACGGCAATTACCCTTGCACCAAATGAGACTGTTGCAGATGCCATTAGTTTGATCCATAAGCGAGCACACGGCGCAGTGATTGTTGTTGAAAAAAATAAGCCTGTAGGAATTCTTACAGAAGATGATTGCACATCGGTTGATCGATTTACCCAGGTTGCTCAGGTGATGACAAAAAATCCGTTTGTAATCTCTGATTCGTTCAATCCACGGCAAGCATTTGATTTCCTGCACGAACATCGTCGTTCAGTTGCACCCGTTGTAAACGCCGCTGGCGAACTGGTCGGTATCTTGACCCGTGTCGGTGCTTTGCGTGCAACTCTTTACACGCCAGCCCTGGATAGTCAAGGTAGGCTGCGGATTGCTGCAGCTGTTGGAATAAACGGTGATGTCGCAGCTAAGGCAAAGGCGCTCATTGCTTCTGGTGTTGATGTACTGGTTGTTGATACCGCACATGGACATCAGAAGAAGATGATCGAAGCGCTTAAAATTATCCGTGCACTCAATCCAACAATTCCTATTGTTGCCGGCAACGTTGTGACCGCAGAGGGTACGCGTGATCTCATCGCAGCCGGTGCTGACATTATTAAGGTAGGCGTAGGGCCAGGTGCGATGTGCACAACTCGTATGCAGACGGGTGTTGGACGACCACAATTTTCAGCGGTGCTTGAGTGTGCAGCAGCTGCGAAAGAGTTGGGCAAATCTGTCTGGGCAGATGGTGGAGTGCGTCATCCACGTGATGTTGCACTGGCTCTCGCCGCCGGAGCATCACAAGTCATGATCGGCTCATGGTTTGCAGGTACATATGAATCACCTGGCGATCTGCAGCGTGATGCCCATGGAAAACTCTTTAAGGAATCTTTTGGAATGGCATCAGCGCGCGCTGTTGCTGCCAGAACTTCGAGTGAAGATGCCTTTGATAGGGCACGAAAGGCACTATTTGAAGAGGGAATTTCAACTTCACGGATGTATCTCAACTCGGCTCGCCCAGGTGTTGAAGATCTTCTTGATGAAATTATCGCAGGTGTCCGTTCAGCCTGTACTTATGCTGGAGCGCGAGATCTCAATGAATTTGCAGAACGTGCAACTGTTGGAATTCAATCTTCGGCTGGATATGCAGAAGGTCGTCCACTGCATTCTTCATGGAGTAATTAACTCTGGAGTAATTAACTCTGGAGTAATTAACCGCGAAGTGCTATCGCAAATTCACGGAAATCTTCAACGAGTAGATCGATCTCGGCCTGGCCATGTGCAAGGCTAATTAACCACTGCTCATCAAGTCCTGGCGGAGTGATAATTCCGCGATTAAGCGAGAAGAGCCAATGTGCTTCTGCAATACCAAAATCTGTCGCCTTGTAATCTCGGTAGTTGCGTACAGCAGTCGTTGACCACGTTACGCAGCCCTTTACGCCAAATCCAACTGTGTGAGCAGGAAGCTCAAACTCATCGATAATTGCACTAATTCTATCGAGCGCCTGCATATTGAACGCTTCAGCCTTTGCCATCGTTTCATCTGTGCAGATGCGATCGATAGCGCGAATACCGGCCATCGCGAGTGGATTTCCGTTAAAGGTTCCAAAGTGAGCCATCTTGCCGTTAGTTACATAATCCATGTATTTCTTCTTTCCACCGAATGCTGCAAGTGGAAGTCCTCCGCCGATAGATTTTGCAAGAGTGATTAAGTCTGGCTTAACACCAAGGCGAGCAGC
Organism: Candidatus Planktophila sp.; assembly: GCA_017858325.1. Classification (GTDB taxonomy): domain Bacteria; phylum Actinomycetota; class Actinomycetes; order Nanopelagicales; family Nanopelagicaceae; genus Planktophila. The sequence goes on from JAFMBT010000002.1 coordinate 78,598, forward strand.
TGCTCCCTTAGGTCCGGCTGTAAGACCGGTTTTCACTTCGTCAAAGATGAGAACCACGTCGTACTTATCGCAGAGAGCTCGAACACCTTCAAGATATCCAACATCTGGCAAGACGATCGCTAGATTTTCCAATACTGGTTCAACGATAAAGCAGGCGATCTTCTTTGAATTCTTCTTAAACATCTTCTCGAGAGCTTCGAGGTTATTGAAAGGGACTACGTAGATGTCTCCTGGAACGAGGTTGGAGTCGATATGGGCCTTTGGCTTATCTGGATTGCCAATTTTAGCCAGTGGTGGTTTTGATGAAACAACAAATGGGTCATAGCTTCCGTGATAGCCACCCTCAACTTTGAGGATTCCCATCTTCTCTGTTGCAGATCGAGCCACTCGAACCGCATACATTGTTGACTCAGTTCCTGAGTTGGTGAAGCGAACCTGGTCGATACCAAAGCGCTTACAGATTCTTTCAGCAGCATCGGTAGATGTTGGCGAAGGAGTAACAAAGAGCATTCCCTGGCGAAGAGCGGTTTGAATCTCTTCCACAACAATTGGATTGAGGTGGCCAGCAAGCATTGCACCGAAGCCCATGGAGAGATCAAGCAGTTTGCGACCGTCGATATCGGTCATCCAGGCACCCTCTGCTGATGCGATAGAGATTGGATAAGGATCCCAATGCTGAAAGCTTGAAGTTACCCCGAGTGGAAGCGATGTGAAAGCACGCTTACTCTCAACTGCAGAGCCTGCAGTATGTTTGGTGAAAAGTTTCCATTCATCTGCTAAAACTTGAGCAACACGCTCTGGTGAGACTGGCTTTGATGAGGCAGGAATATGTCTGAAGGTGTTTGCGTGATGCGACTGCACCGAGGAGTACATTTATTAAAGTCCAATTCGTTAGGGATTTAGTATCTCCGATACTTAAATAAGTTGCAAGTTATGCAGAAGTTACGCGTGTTTTAACTTTAAAAAGTAAGTAAATTAATCTTTTTTCCATCAAAATGCAGAATATTTGCCTTATTTCCAACAGAAATAGATCCTATTTTCTCAAGTCTCAAAAGTTTTGCAGGAAGAGTTGAAGATGCATGAACTGCATCAATTAATGAAACCCCATCTTTTGTTATAAAGTTTAGGAATGCTTTTTCCATAGTCAAAGTACTACCTGCCAGTGAGTTATTTCTTGTAAGTCGCGCAATAGAATTTTTGACCTCAACATCAAGTCCGCCAATTGAATACATGCCATCAGAGGAGCCAGCAGCAGACATTGCATCGGTAATTAAGATTGTGCGTTTCAAAGCCTTCGCAACGACAGTTGCAATTACTTCGTTCGGAACATGGATCCCGTCATTGATGAGTTCTAATGCAATCGTAGAATCATTGAGCACATGTGTCGCCATTGATTCGTCAGTGAGATTCTTCGACATGGCATTACTAAAGTGTGTAACGACCTGCGCACCGGCCGTGATTGCTCTTTTGGTAGTCGCGGCATCAGCGTCAGAATGGCCAATTGCGGCAACAATTCCTTGAGATGAGAGCCATCCGATTGCTTCAATGGCGCCATCGAGCTCTGGTGCGATGGTGACCATCCGGATAGAGCCTTGTCCTGTCTCGATCAGAGATTTCACTTCATCGAGGGCGGGGTGTCGAAGTAGATCTGGATTATGTGCCCCGCACTTTGCCGACGAAAGATATGGACCTTCAAGGTGAATTCCCGCTAAAGCACCAGAATCTACAAATGGAATGAGCGAAGCAATTTGCTTCTTTAAAGTAGATATATCTGCTGTGACAAGACTTGCAACCTGCGAGGTTGTTCCGGCATTTCGGTGAGTATCTATGGCTTGTTTCACATGTGATGGATTGGAATCACTGAAGTAAAATCCACCACCACCGTGAGAATGGATATCTACAAAGCCTGGGATGAGTGTCCCAGGATATTTACTTTCAGAATTTAACTTATCCCCGTAATTAATGGCAGTGATGATTCCCTGATCAACCGTAATTTCTACTCTTTCGCGAATCTGCCCAGCAATAACAGCGCTCTGTGCTGAAATAATCATATGAGAAAGACTCGATCAAAGGCTAAAAATTGTGACTTTGTGGGGTGAATTCGAGATGACATACCCTTATTAAACTCTATGAATCTAGGGCGGGAAAGCGCTCAAGATTAGAGTCTTTAAGTAACCCTAGAATCTGGCTTGGCTACCTTCTCATATTGGCGGCTAGCGACCAGATCACGCATACGTTGAAACCCATCCCACACTTCAACATAAGAAGTTGGAAGTGGTGCAATAGCCAGCCGAATAGAGCTTGGAGTGCGGTAATCAGGAATGACGCGAGCGAATTGACGAAGTGCTACACAAATACGAGCCGCATCAGGATGTCCAAGTGAAATGTGCCCACCGCGCTCCTGTGCATTTCTTGATGTAAGTAGCGTGAAGCCAAGATCTACCAACCAAGCATCGTAGAGGTCGATCATCATCTGCGTTCCTGCTGAAGCTTTATTTGCGATTGCTGAAATTGTCGCCTCTTCAATCATTGAAAATGCTGACTTGACGCATCGGAGTCCGATAATTGACGGGCTTGCAATCTGAAAACCACGGATACCTTGTGCGCGCTCAAATACAGGACCCATTCCAAATTGATCACCTTGCGAAAACCAACCTTGAATTGGAACCTGGAGTTCTGCCTGCACTCGCTTATTTACATATAACCAAGCTGGAGAACCAGGACCTGAGTTCCCATATTTATATGTACAGCCCACTGCGATATCGACTCCATTTGCATCAAAGTTCATCTCAATTGCGCCAACGGCGTGACTCGCATCCCATAACAAAAAGGCTCCATGGTTGCGCACTAAATCAGTTAATGACTTTATATCATTACGCGCACCGGATCGATACTGAATCACTTCAAGAGTGACAAGCGCGACATCAGAGTTTAAATACTTCTCTAGAATTTCAGGTGTTATTCGTTCATTCTCGGCGCTTCCTGGTGATTCATTATCAATAATGACCAGGTTAAGTCCAAGCTGCTTTGCAATTCCATCAAGAATATAACGATCTGTAGGAAAATTAGCGGCATCAGTAATAATGGTTTTGCGACCAGGGCGAGCATTAATTGCAGCTAAGGCCAACTGATAGAAATTTACCGACGTTGTATCGCAGACCAATACTTGACCAGGTGCTGCCCCAAGTGTTGCCCGCCCAAGGAGGTCTCCCGTTGGTTGGGCCTCATCAACCCAATGGCTCCAACCAGTAACCACTTCGGCTGCCCATTCACCGGTCATGAATTCATTGACAGCCGAAACGGTTGCAAGCGGTAATCGACCCAAAGAGTTGCCATCGAGATAACACATTTCCGGGTCTGTGATCATAAAGAGAGATTTAAAGCCCCTCAGCGGATCGTTCTCATCAAGTGAGAGTGCATATTCGCGGTCAGTAACCATCATGGCTCAAAGGTACGCTTCTCCACTATGGCGCGCAATCTTGTTAATCTCGAAGGAGTAAGTAAGGCCTTTGATATTCGCGCATTACTGGTGAAAGTCTCAATCGGGGTTTCAGAGGGCGATCGAATTGGAATTGTTGGCCGAAATGGCGCCGGCAAAAGTACTTTAATGAAAATAATTGCAGGGATAGAAAGTCCTGATGAGGGTCGCGTTACTCAGGGAAATTCTGTGCGCGTAGGAATGCTTTCGCAGGTAGATGTTGCGGATAAAAATGCAACAGTAGGCGATATCGTAATTGGCAATCGAGCTAAACATGAGTGGGCAAGTGATCCCAAGATTCGTGAAGTCTTTACCGGACTCTTTGGCGGCTTTGATGATCATCTCTTTGAGAGGGTATTTATCACACTCTCTGGAGGTGAGAAGCGGAGAGTGGGGCTAGCAAAACTTCTCATCGATGAACTTGATCTTATTATGCTCGATGAACCAACGAATCATCTCGATGTTGAAGGCGTGGATTGGCTTGCGCGACACTTAAACGTGAGAAAAGATTTAGCAGTCCTAGTTGTCACTCACGATCGCTGGTTCTTAGATGCAGTTACTGATCGCACCTGGGAAGTTGTCTCTGGCGCTCTCGAAGAATATGACGGCGGCTACTCAGCCTATGTTTTGGCAAAGGCAGAGCGTGCTCGCCAGGCAAGTGCGATGGATGCGCGGCGAAATAGTCTCATAAGAAAAGAACTTGCCTGGCTTCGTCGTGGTGCGCCAGCACAAACTGTGAAACCAAAATTCCGTGTTGATGCGGCAAATGAACTGATTAGCAGCGAACCTGCACCACGAGATAAATCAGAGCTACTTAAATTTGCACTGAATCGCCTTGGTCGAACGGTCCTTGAATATCAACATGCAAAGATTTCAGCAGGTGATAAAGAGTTAATTAGTGAATTGACGTGGAATATCGGCCCCGGTGATCGCTTCGGAATAGTGGGAGTAAATGGTGCTGGCAAAACAACGCTCATGCGCACTATGGCTTCAGAAATTGATGTAGCAGCAGGAAAACTTGTCACCGGTATTACTGTGAAGATTGCATTTCTTACCCAGCATTTAGATGAGCTAGATCCAACATGGCGAGTACTTGAAGCAGTTGAGAATGTGGCTAATCATATTGAGATAGGTAAAGGACGCACGCTTTCAGCCTCTCAACTCTGTGAGCGACTTGGCTTTGACCGCGATGGGCAATGGACCCCTGTTGGGGATCTTTCAGGTGGCGAGAAGAGACGTCTGCAATTAACTCGGTTGTTAATGGATTCTCCGAATGTGCTCTTACTTGATGAGCCAACAAATGATTTTGATATCGAAACCTTGACTGAGCTCGAGGATCTATTAGATAGCTATGGGGGGACACTCATTGTGATCTCCCATGATCGGTATTTCCTAGAACGCGTCTGTGATCGCTTTGTTGGCCTTATGGGTGACCAAGAGCTTCGCGATCTACCTCGGGGCGTTGATCAATATCTAGAACACCGCGCACAGTCATCATCACATACTTCACAGGGCAATTCAGGGAAAGTATCGAGCGCCGCGCAAGAACGAGCGCTGAAAAAGGATCTCACCAGAGTTGAAAGACAGATACAGAAAGCGAAAGAGAAGGTTGCAAAGCTGGCTCTTGAACAAGAAAGTGCATCCTTTGATGCAACCAGATTAAGTGAAATTTCAATAGAACTTGGTCAACTAGAGAAGGAATTAGTAGCACGAGAAGAAGAGTGGCTTGAAATTACTCTTAAATTAGAAAATTAGAATAAAGTCAGAACATGAAGCAAAAGCGCCTAGATTTTTTGGCAGCAATCTCAGGCGTACTGATCGCTCTCCAAGCTCGGGCAAATGGTGAACTTTCACAGCGACTTGATAATGGACTCCAGGCAGCGCTTATTTCATTTGCTTCGGGGTTAATCATCATCGCAACTATTGCATTGTTTAATCCTGCAATTAAACAAGGTGTACGCACACTGAGCCGCGCAGTCAAGGCGAGAGATTTGCCAGCATGGACACTCTTTGCTGGCATGCTGGGTGGAGCTTTTATTGCAGTACAAACTCAGATTGTTCCATTACTTGGTGTTGCGGTTTATTCAGTCGCCTCGATTGCGGGCCAAAGTGCCGTCTCATTACTTGTTGATCGTATTGGCCTCACTGGAGGCGGAAAGAAGCAGATCACACCTCGTCGCGTAATGGCAGCACTTGTTACTGTCTTTGCAGTTTTTATCTCAGTAGCCGACCGTCTCGACGGAAAATCACTCTCTATTCTTGCGGTAACTCTCGGTGTGGCTTCTGGTGGGATTGTGGGATTGCAACGAGCCCTTAATGGCCAGATCAATGAGCATTCGCATCAGAGTTTTACAACATCCTTATTAAATTTTGCGATGGGGTTAACGTTTCTTACTATCTTGCTCTTGATCTCCTACATCATCGGAGATGTTGATTTCTCACCGCTTCCATCGGGACCATGGTGGATCTACACCGGTGGAGTACTAGGCGTTGTTTACGTTGCATTTACCTCAACAATTGTGCAACACCTTGGTGTCTTAACGTTCACACTGATAAGCGTTGGCGGGCAACTCGTCGGCTCTCTTCTGATCGATCTCTTTTCACCGACGCCCGGCGTCCAGATAAGCATCTATCTAGTTACAGGAATTATTCTTACATACCTCGGAGTGCTCGTCGGTGGCGTGAATAATCAACGAGGGCGGAAACGATTGAACCGGTAATAAAGAAGCCAGCAATAAGATAAGTAAAGGTCTTAACTCCTGGAATAGACGCTGTGTAGTAACCCGCCAAAGTGATTCCTACCCCCCAAGCGATGGCCCCAAGAATATTGGCGGAGAGAAACTTGTAATAAGGCATTTTGGATGCGCCGGCAATGAGTGGAAGAAAAGTTCTCACCCATGGAATGAAGCGAGCTGCAACAACAGACCACCAACCAGACTTCGCATAGAAACTTTCACATTTACGGATTACTTTCTGCAAACTTGGTGATTTTTTCTTACTTAGGTAAGAGCGGCCGATTAGCCGACCAATGACAAAGCCCACTTGATTGCCGACAAAGGCAGTCATAAAAATTACAGTAAGTAGAGTTGTGATACTGACATTTTCTTCCGTAGCTGCAACTAAACCTGCACTGAAGAGGATTGAGCTTCCGGGTAGAACGAAGCCAAAGACGAGTGCAGATTGAACAAAGACGTTTGTGCCAACAATGAAGTAGAGAAGTAGTGGCCCAAACTCTGCAAATTGCGATTCAATTGAGGTGAAGAGCTCCATCACACCGACTTCTTAACTGCTGCTGCCACCTTGCTAACAACTTGAGGATCAAAGACGCTGGGAATGATGAATGAGGCGTTGAGCTGTGATGGAGTGACGCACTCGGCAATGGCAAGAGCAGCGGCTATTAAAAGATCATCTGTAATTTTATGTGCTTGAGCATCGAGTAGACCGCGGAAGATTCCTGGAAACGCTAGGACATTGTTGATTTGATTAGGCTGATCACTACGACCCGTAGCGACAACGGCGGCGTACTTACGTGCAATAACTGGATCGATCTCAGGGTCTGGGTTTGCAAGTGCGAAAACTATTGATTTATCGGCCATTGCCGCGATATCAGCCTCGACTAAGACATTAGGAGCGCTAACACCAATAAAGACATCAGCGCCACTCATTACCTGATGAAGATCGCCAGCAAAGTTTTCAGAATTTGAATTATCAATAAACCACGCACGCATCTCATCATTGCGATCACAAGTACTATTGATTACACCATCTTTATCGAAGGCGATAATATTTTCAGCACCACTTTTTACCAACAGGCGAGCTACGGCGGTACCGGCAGCGCCAGCTCCGCTCATGACGATTTTTACTGTCGAGATATCTTTCTTGACCAACTTAAGTGAGTTCTTAAGGGCTGCCAAGACAACAATGGCAGTGCCATGCTGATCATCGTGGAAGACTGGAATATCTAAGAGCTGACGTAAACGGGCCTCGATCTCAAAGCAACGTGGTGCCGAAATATCCTCGAGGTTGATTCCCCCGTAGACCGGTGCAATCAATTGCACGGTGTGGACAATTTCATCGACATCTTGCGTGTCAAGACATACAGGCCAAGCATCAACATCTGCAAAGCGCTTAAAGAGTGCGGCTTTACCCTCCATGACTGGCAGCGCAGCGGCAGGTCCGATATTTCCAAGGCCCAATACGGCAGAGCCATCTGTTACAACTGCGACTGTGTTGCGCTTCATTGTGAGCCTGCGAACGTTACTTGGATCATCAACAATTGCTTGGCTAATGCGTGCAACGCCAGGTGTGTATGCACGAGACAGGTCATCACGAGTTTTGAGAGGCACCTTGGACGCAATCTCAATCTTCCCACCAAGGTGAAGTAAAAATGTGCGATCAGAGACCTTGCGAACAATAAGACCATTAATAACATTGAGTGCTGCTGTAATCTCATCCGCATGATCGGCATTGATCGTGTCACACGTAACATCTATTACCACTTTATCGAGCATTGATTCAACGACATCGAGTGCAGTAATCGTCGCACCTGCGCTAGAGAGCGCTGAAGTAATTAGCGCAATCGGTTGAAGATTAGGAGAACCTTCTACGCGAATTGTGATTCCGTAACCAGGGGAAGTCGATACCATTTATACAACTCCATAAAGTCGATCGCCCGCATCGCCCAGTCCTGGAACGATGTACCCGTGTTCATTTAAGCGCTCATCTAGCGCACCCGTTACTAAATTAATTGGAACCCCTGAACTTTTAAATGCTTCTTCGAGGGCTGCAATTCCCTCGGGAGCCGACAAGATACAGATCGCAGTAATTTCAGTCGCACCACGTTCAATGAGAAAGTTGATTGCTGCTACTAAGGTTCCGCCAGTTGCAAGCATTGGGTCTAAGACAAAACATTGACGACCCGCGAGATCTTCTGGAAGGCGATTGGCATATGTGCTGGCTTGGAGAGTTTTCTCATCGCGCACCATTCCAAGGAATCCAATTTCGGCGGTTGGAATCAAGCGACTCATTCCTTCAAGCATTCCTAATCCAGCGCGAAGAATAGGTACAACAACAGGTCGAGGGTGGGCAAGCTTTACACCAGTAGTTGGTTGAACAGGGGTGACAATCTCAACCTTTTCAACACGGACCTCGCGCGTTGCCTCGTACGCCAATAAAGTCACGAGCTCTTCAACGAGGTGGCGAAATGTTGGTGAGTCGGTCTTCTCGTCGCGCAGAACCGTCAACTTGTGGGAAATCAGGGGATGGTTGGCGACGTGGACTTTCATAACCCGTACCTTACCGCCCTTTCTTTCCTCACCAATGAGTGGGAATATGGGCAACGTGAGTCAGAACCAGGATAGCCAACCATTGATCAATGACGTGGATATCGCAGTAGCTGCCTGGCACGAAGATGGACGCTGGTCTTTAGCCCTTCTTCCCGATGCGCAGGATCTCCCACAGATAATTGAGCGACTTAAGTCACAACAGACAAATGGTGGCGCGCTCGCACTTTTAGCAATTGATGAAGAATTTTTTATGATCATTCGAGTTCTGGGAGCGCATATTAAATTATTTTTAAGCGATATCTCTTACGCTATTGATTACGACATTGCGGCAGAGTTCATTGAAATTTGTGATTTAAATATGCCCGAAGAAGATGATGAACCATTTCCTGCTGGTGATTTAGATATTATCTCCGACTTAGGTGTACATCGAATGGAGCTATTAACTCTTTGTGATGATCCTGATCTCTTTCCTGATGAGCAACTCGAAGCTATCGCTAGTCGCTTAGGTTTCGGCGAGGAATTCGCACAATTATTGGAGTTGTAAAATTCTAGATTACGAAAATTTCATGAGAGATGCACTTGTCATTGCGCGTCAAGCACTTGCAACAGGTGATGTTCCTGTTGGCGCAATAATTGTCAACGCGGATGGCGTAGTTGTTGGTACAGGATCTAATGAGCGTAAAGCAAATAATGATCCAACTGCACATGCTGAGATAGTTGCGATTAGAAATGCATCCACACGATTGCAAAAATCACGACTCGATGGATGTACCTTGATTGTCACTTTGGAACCGTGTGCAATGTGTGCCGGCGCTATTGCACAATCTCGCATCTCTCACCTGGTTTATGGCGCATGGGATGAAAAAGCTGGAGCAGTGGGCTCTGTCTGGGATGTACTGCGAGATCCACGCTCAATCTTCAAAGTTGAGGTCACATCTGGTCTGCTTGAAACCGAATGCGTGGGGTTATTAAAAGAGTTTTTCTCAGACAAGTAACTCATACGATGGATTTAAGATCGTGAGAGAACCTTCTTCTTCTCCGACCATTCCTTCCGCGCGAATTTCAGATCCCACATCAAGGCCAGCTATCTCACGGCGACCCAAAAATTGCAGGGTCACTCCTCCTGATTGATCCCAGACTTCAACCTGCAAATAAGGGGCAGAGTCACGCGGTGCGCTCTTGATTGAGGTTACCTTGCCTTGCACGTGTGCACGCTTGCGCCACTGAATCTGACCAATCGGCGTCATTTTCTCTGCGTAATGACTTGTTGGTTCAACCTCTTTAATTACTTCAGCTACAGGCTTAAAGGCGACCGGCTTACTTGCGGTCTGTTCTTTCACCACTCCATTGTCTGCACTGTGGGTGCTAGAGAGAATTCGACTCACATCGAAAGGAACGATTGTCGCTACCACACGCTGCAGATGAGAAATTGGAGCAGCAATTTTCTCTGCAGTTTGATCATGAAGTAGTCGGCCCAAGAAGCCAGAGTATGCACGTCGTGGAAGCAAAAGTGTTAACTCGATATCTGGCTTTAAAGTCATTCGAAGAGCGTATTCAAGGGCAGCATTTGGAAGTCTGCGATCTGCGCAATCAACTAGTTCAAGAGGGACGTCATCAAAGGCAGGATTTTTTTGCCACAAAGCTGAAATCTCGTCTGCCTTTCTATCATCTAAAACAAAGTGCACCGCTTGCAGAGTGTGCGGCTTGAGCGATCTGGCATATCTCACTGCTGTTATTGTTGCGATATCAACGGTATCAACCAAGACCGTCACATTATGTCTTGAGATAGTTGTTGCACGAGCATCGTTCGAGCGAAAGAGGAGTGCTTGCTTCTCTTTTTGGTACTGCTTGTTAAAGTTTCTCATCGCCATAAGAGCAATAGGTGTTCCAATAACCACTAACCATGTGCCCTCTGAAAACTTAGTGATAGCTAAAATTGCAACGGTAATTACAGAGACAGAGCCAGCAAGGATGTGAACAATCGATCTCATCCTAGCCTTATCTTTAAGAGTCTTCTTCGCCATTCCAAAACCAGTCAAAGTAAATCCAATAAATACGGCTATCGCATAGATAGCGGCAAGTACGGTGATACTCGCTCCTGAGACAATAACTAGGACTGAAGCGGCGATGGCTATAAAGAGAATGCCACTGGAGAAGACCAACTTATGACCACGTGCGGTAAGGCGCTTAGGAAGGAAACCATCATTTGCGATCACGTTCACCATATTTGGGAATGCGTTATAGCAAGTATTTGCACCAGCAAAGAGAATAAGCATGGTGCCGGCCTGAACTACATAGTAAAAGATTTCACCAGCAAGGCTGGCACCTAGCGCTGCTTTAGAAACTAGCGAGATAACAGTAGGAGTTCCAGATTGATAAGGAACAGCAAGGGTTTGGTATGCCAGCCAACCTATTCCAATAATGAGAGATGCCAAAGTAATCGCCATTAATGTAAATGTACGACGTGCATTGACGTGCTCTGGTGTGCGAAAAAGTGAAACGCTATCTGATACAGCCTCTAATCCGGTGAGAGAAGCACTTCCATTGGCAAACGCTTTCAGGATCATCAGAATTGCTGCAAATGTAATGAGTCCCTGCTCTTCACCAAGCGGAAGTAGGCCCGGTGTATCTGTGGCATATTCAGTGAGCGAACCATTCACTTTTCGGTAGATACCCATAATAAATACGACAGTCATGGATGCAATAAATATGTATGAGGGAAGTACGAAGATAACTCCCGCATCCTTTACCCCACGTAAATTAACGAAAGTTAAGAGCGCAATAATAAGTAAGGTCAGAGGCACCTTGTATTCAGTAAGAGCAGGGAATGCAGATATAACGGCGGCAACTCCAGCTGCAGATTGAATAGCAACTGTAATGATGTAACCAAACATCAACTCAATCGCTGCAACCAATGAGACATTCATGCCAAAGTTCTCGCGGGCGACAACATATGCTCCACCAGAGCGCGTATATGTGTTTATTACATCGCGATATGAGAATGCAACGATTACGAGCATCATGAGCAAAATACTGATTAAAGGAGTAAATATCGCAAATGCGGCTAAACCAAAGGCAGGAACAAGTGCGACAAGAATCTGTTCGCCACCATATGCTGATGAGGACATACAGTTAGAACCAAGAATTCCGAAAGAGTTTTTATTTGATAAACGTTGATCACCGAGAGAGTGGCGATTGAGCGGGGTACCTAGAATAAACTTTTTAATACGGTAACTGATGGGATCGCGCACCGGGATCTGTTCCCGCAAAATCTGGGGCTCTGGCGCTCCATCGGTCCAGGACTTCGGCACTTCGACTCCCTTTAGCTTTGGGTCATAGTCGCCGATAGCGACTCAACTGCATTCCGAGTGATCTCATCTTATGCGCTTACAGTTCTTTATCAACGGAGCAAAAATGAGTGAATGAGCTGAAACGATTAAAACGAGCGGAGGATGAGGGATTTGAACCCTCGAAAGGTTGCCCTTTACACGCTTTCCAAGCGTGCGCACTCGGCCGCTATGCGAATCCTCCAAATGAGCGTGCTAAGGGTATCGCCGCACTCAGTATGATTTCACCAGATCCTCCGCGCGGCATTACCGCGCTGAACTCCCCCAGGGTAGGAATACAGCAAGGGTAGGCGTGCTCTGATGGGTGCGCGGAGGGTCCCTTTAAACTTTAGAATCAACCACGCGGACACGACGAGTAGGGGAGATGATGTCACTAGCGCTCTATCGCAAGTATCGCCCTTCAGTTTTTGCAGATGTCATCGGACAAGAACACGTCACCGTTCCTTTATCGAATGCACTTGAATCTGGTCGCACACACCACGCATATCTATTTAGCGGACCACGCGGTTGCGGAAAGACATCCAGCGCTCGCATTATGGCGCGCTCACTTAACTGCGAAAAAGGCCCAACACCGAATCCTTGTGGTGAGTGTCAATCATGTAAAGATCTCGTTGCAAATGGACCTGGATCACTTGATGTTATAGAACTTGATGCGGCAACCCATGGCCTAGTCGATGATGCCCGAGATCTTCGCGATAAAGCATTCTTCGCGCCAGTTCAAGGCAAGTACAAGATTTATATTATTGACGAGGCTCATCAACTTGGACCCGGAGCAGCTAATGCACTGCTCAAAGTTGTGGAAGAGCCACCCCCACATGTCATCTTTATCTTTGCAACAACAGAGCCAGAGAAGTTGATTTCAACAATTCGCTCACGTACTCATCACTATCCGTTTCGCTTAGTGCCACCTGGAATCTTGGGTGAGCATCTCGAAAAGATCTGCGCAGAAGAAGGTGTCAAAGTCGCAAAGGGTGTAATCCCACTTGTTGTCCGGGCCAGTGGCGGATCAGTGCGCGATGCACTCAGTGTCTTGGGCCAACTGCTGGCAGGTGCCGGCCCTGATGGGGTCAGCTATGAGATTGCGATTCAGCTTCTTGGTTTCACCGATGGTGCGCTATTAGATGACGCGGTAGATGCACTCGCCGCCCGCGATGGTGCAACGTTATTTAAGACTGTTGATCGCGTCATCGAATCAGGACATGATCCGCGCCGCTTTACCAGCGATCTACTTGAGCGCCTGCGCGATCTGATGATTGTTGATGCTCTTGCTGCAACGCAGGCCAATTCAATTCTCCGCGAAATTCCGGAAGACCAACTTGAGCAAATGGTGACGCAAGCAAAAAACCTTGGCGCCGCAACGCTGTCGCGTGCAGCAGATATCGCAGCGGAAGGTCTGACACAGATGCGCGGTGCCACTGCGCCGCGATTAATTCTGGAACTTATCTGTGGCCGAATCTTGTTGCCGATGGGTGATTCCAGTGACTCTGGGCTACTTGCTCGCCTGGAACGGTTAGAGCGCGTACAAGGAATGGCGACAACGTCAGCACCTGTGGCCGCACCCGTGGCTGAGAAAGTTGCCGCACCGTCAATCGTTGAAAAGAAAGTCGAAGCAACTGTAGAAGTAAAAGAGGTAGTGCAGGAGATTAAGAAGCCGGCAGCAGCTCCTGTTGATTCACTTGATATCAGCGCACTTCGCCGCTTGTGGCCAGAAGTAATTGAAAATGTGAAGAAGCGCCGTCGTCTGACGTGGTCACTCTTGAGTGCAAGCGCACAAGTGTTAGCGCTGGATGAAAAAATTATTACCATTGCGATTGCAAACCCCGGGGCTCGTGATTCATTTATTCGCTCTGAATCAGATGAAATTCTTCGTCAGGCATTTATCGATGTGACCGGCCTTGATCGTAAAATTGAGGCAGTGGTTGATCCATCAATTGACGTCAACAATAATCCTATGGCTCGCGCAGTGCGCACTGATGAAGAACCTACCGATAAGACTTTGCTTAGTGGGGCAGCGCTCTTAGCCGCCGAACTTGGTGCGACAGTTATCACAGATAAGAAATCAAATAAATGACATCTGGAATGTATGAAGGCGCGATTCAAGATCTCATTGACGCCCTTGGTCGCCTTCCTGGTATTGGTCCAAAGTCAGCTCAACGCATTGCCTTCCACATTCTGCAGAGCGAGAGTGAAGCAGCGCACGCACTTGTTGATGCGATCCGCACCGTAAAAGAACGCGTAAAGTTCTGCGTGCAATGCGGCAATGTTTCTGAAGAAGATGAATGTCGAATCTGTCGCGATCCACGTCGTGACCCATCACAGATCTGTGTTGTCGAAGAGAGCAAAGATGTCATTGCAATCGAGCGCACCCGCGAATTTCGCGGCAAGTATCACGTGCTCGGTGGCGCAATTAGCCCGATCGATGGCATCGGCCCAGAACAGCTACGTATCCGTGAGTTAATGACGCGTCTTGCCGATTCAAAGATCACCGAAGTTATCTTGGCAACTGATCCAAATCTTGAAGGCGAAGCGACTGCGACATATCTGGCTCGTTTGATTAAGCCGATGGGCCTGAACGTCTCGCGCTTGGCCAGTGGGCTGCCGGTCGGTGGAGATTTGGAATATGCAGATGAGGTAACGCTCGGCCGCGCCTTTGAGGGGCGTCGTAACGTCGAAGGCTAGCTTTCTCAACCTATGAGATGCTAAATGTCTCATTATATGGAATTTCCGTAATTTAGGTAGCCCGCCTCGATGGCTATAGTTCACACTTACCTACATGGGGCTCATCGTTCAGAAATATGGCGGATCCTCGGTTGCAGATGCCGAGGGGATGAAGCGTGTTGCCGCCCGCATCGTCGCCTCCAAGAAGGCGGGCAACCAGGTCGTCGTTGTTGTCAGCGCAATGGGCGATACCACTGATGAATTGATTGAACTAGCGAACGCGGTCACCCCGATTCCGCAAGGGCGCGAATTAGATATGTTGCTTACCGCCGGTGAGCGAATTTCGATGGCTCTGCTTGCAATGGCGATTAACAATCTTGGATTTGAAGCGCGATCATTTACCGGAAGCCAAGCAGGGGTCATCACAAACTCTGTTCACGGCAAGGCTCGCATCATTGATGTGACCCCAGGGCGTATTCAAGAAGCAATTGATGAAGGCGCCATTGCAATCGTTGCAGGATTTCAAGGAATTTCTCAAGATACAAAAGACATTACAACGCTCGGACGCGGCGGTTCAGATACAACTGCAGTCGCGCTCGCCGCAGCCCTAGAAGCAGATGTCTGTGAGATTTATACAGATGTCGACGGCGTCTTTAGCGCCGACCCGCGCGTTGTTCCAGCAGCTCGCAAATTAAAGACTGTCACATATGAAGAGATGCTCGAACTTGCAGCAGCAGGTGCGAAAGTTCTTCACCTGCGATGTGTTGAATACGCACGCCGTTATGACTTACCGATTCACGTACGGTCATCATTTTCACCTAACGAAGGAACCTGGGTGGTTGCAAATCATCCTGAAGGCTACTCCCTTGGAAAGGGGACAAATATGGAACAAGCAATCATCTCAGGCGTGGCACACGACAAGTCTGAAGCGAAGATCACCATCGTGGGCGTTCCTGACCGCACCGGTGTTGCGGCGCGAATTTTCCAAGCGATTGCAGATGCTGATATCAACATCGACATGATCGTGCAGAACGTCTCTGCCGCAACTACAGGCCTGACAGATATTTCATTTACCCTGCCAAAATCAGAGGGATCTGATGGCACCGCTGTCTTGCAACGCATTCAAGGTGAAGTTGGCTTCGCATCGATTCTCTACGATGACACCATCGGAAAACTCTCACTTGTCGGCGCAGGAATGCGTTCAAATCCAGGTGTTACAGCGACATTCTTTGCAGCGATGTCTGAAGCGGGCGTCAATATCGAAATGATTTCTACCTCAGAAATCCGCATCTCAATTATTGTTCGTGAGGCAGATCTAGATCGTGCAACAAAGGCTGCCCATACTGCTTTCCAGCTCGATGCAGATCAAGTTGAAGCGGTCGTCTATGGAGGAACAGGTCGATGAAACGCAAACCATCACTTGCTGTAGTCGGTGCAACTGGTGCTGTCGGAACAGTGATGCTCGATATTTTAAGTACCCGTAAAAATGTCTATGGCGAGATTCGATTGATCGCATCCGCTCGTAGCGCTGGCAAGAAATTGGTCTGTCGCGGAGAAGAACTCACAGTCGTGGCGTTATCTCCAGAAGCATTCGATGGAATTGATATTGCAATGTTCGATGTGCCAGATGAAATTTCAGCCGAGTGGGCACCGATTGCAGCAAAGCGTGGCGCAGTTGTCGTTGATAACTCTGGCGCATTTCGCATGGATAAGAAAGTCCCATTGGTTGTTCCTGAGGTAAATCCAAAAGATGTGAAGAAGCGCCCTAAGGGAATCATTTCAAATCCAAACTGCACCACTCTCTCGATGATTGTTGCAATGGGTGCTCTCAATAAGAAGTTTGGTTTAAAACAACTCGTAGTTGCTTCTTATCAGGCCGCCTCTGGCGCCGGACAACCAGGAATTGATACGCTACACGATCAGATCTCCACAGTTGCAGGTAACAATTTGGGCTCTGTTGCAAAGGATGTGCGTGGTGCCGTTAAGGATCTTGGGCCGTTCCCTGCCCCTCTTGCCATGAATGTTATTCCTTGGGCTGGTTCTCTTAAAGAAGATGGTTATTCATCTGAGGAACTCAAAGTGCGCAATGAGTCGCGGAAGATCTTGGGAATGCCAAAACTAAAAGTTTCTGCAACATGTGTACGCGTTCCAGTAATTACTACTCACTCACTTGTTGTTCACGCAACATTTTCTAAGGTTGTCACTCGCAAGGCTGCCCAATCAGCGCTTGCGAAGGCAGAGGGCGTCAAACTTTATGACAACCCTGAGAAGAAGGAATATCCAACTCCTGTAGATGTAGTTGGAACCGATCCGACCTGGGTAGGCCGTGTGCGTCAATCACTTGATGACCCAAAGTCGATCGATCTCTTTCTCTGCGGCGATAATTTACGTAAAGGTGCAGCGCTTAATACTGCTCAAATCGCTGAATTACTCGCTGCAGAATTCACAAAGTAAGGCTGGATAGACTGACCTCCATGACCATCGTTGTTGCTGGAGGTACAGGCCTAGCAGGCTCTGCCATCGTCAGCGCATATGTTGCTGCCGGCCATGAAGTCATCCCAGTTAATCGCACCGTTGTCGATCTTCTTGATCGCTCTGCCACCTTTGACTTCTTAGCTTCGGTTAAACCAACACTGGTGATCGATGCTGCAGCAAAAGTTGGTGGAATTGGTGCCAATAATTCCTACCCAGTCGAATTTTTGGCCGATAACGTGCGGATCCAAAGCAATCTTATGGAAGCAGCCCATGCTGCAAATGTTGAGAAGTTTATATTTCTAGGAAGCTCATGCATCTATCCGCGCGATTGTGCACAGCCAATCAAAGAAGAATATTTACTGACAGGTCCACTTGAAGAGACAAATTCGGCTTACGCGATTGCCAAGATTGCCGGAATCGAACTGATTAAATCTTTTAGAAAAGAGTATGGCCGTAAGTGGATCTCATTAATGCCAACAAATCTCTATGGTCCATTTGATAACTTTGAACTTCAAGGATCACATGTTCTTCCAGCATTTATTCGCCGTTTTGTTGAGGCGGCAGAATCTGGCGCTGCGAAAGAGACGTTATGGGGGACTGGCGCACCCAAGCGCGAATTCTTACATGTTGCTGATCTCGCTGTTGCCGTGCTGCACCTCGGTGAGAAATATGACGAGCCGGGGCATATCAATATTGGAACTGGTGAAGATCTTACGATTAAAGAGTTGGCAGAGTTGGTGGCAGAAATTGCTGGCTTTACAGGGGAAATAGCCTGGGATCATTCAAAACCTGATGGAACACCACGCAAGGTTCTTGATGTTTCCAAGGCAAAGTCACTAGGTTGGGCACCAAAGATTTCACTTCGTGATGGCATTACATCAACAATCACTTGGTACAAGAGCGCAGCAGCAAAGGGAGAGTTACGTCGATGAGTAAAAAAGTCGCATTGATTACTGGCGTTACCGGCCAAGACGGTTCATACCTGGCAGAGTTCTTACTTGCTAAGAGATACGAAGTACACGGCCTTATTCGTCGCTCTTCCACCTTTAATACTTCACGAATCGATCATATCTACCAAGATCCACATGAGAAGAACCCAAAGCTTTTCTTGCACTATGGCGATCTCATTGATGGCGTAGGCCTAACCAACCTCATTCGTGAAATCAAACCAACTGAGGTTTACAACCTTGGCGCACAATCACATGTGCAGGTCTCTTTCACAATGCCCCAGTACACAGGACAGGTTGATGCAGTTGGCGCGGTTGGTTTACTTGAAGCAATCCGTAGCGCCGATATCGATACCCGTTTCTACCAAGCATCGACATCTGAGCTCTTTGGTTCGACCCCACCGCCACAGAATGAGAATTCAGTCTTTAGACCACAGTCCCCATATGCTGCAGCGAAGCTGATGGCTTATTGGTGCACAGTTAACTACCGCGATGGTTATGGTATGCACGCCACCAACGGAATTCTCTTTAACCATGAATCTCCTCGCCGTGGTGAAACATTTGTTACTCGTAAAATTACTCGCGCAGTTGCTGCGATCAAGGCTGGCAAGCAAGACAAGTTATTCCTTGGAAATCTCGATGCAGTGCGTGACTGGGGATTTGCTAAAGAGTATGTCGAATCAATGTGGTTGATGCTCCAGCAAGATAAGCCAGATGATTACGTTGTCGCTACTGGAGTTGGCGCTACAGTAAAAGATTTTGCAGAAGCTGCCTTTGTTCGTGCAGGGCTGAATTGGCAAGACCATATCGAAACCGATAAGAAGTACATCCGCCCAACAGAGGTTGATGCACTGATCGGTGATCCTTCAAAGGTTGAAAAGGTCCTTGGTTGGAAGGCCACCACTCATTGGAAAGAACTCGCTGAGTTGATGGTTGATGCTGATATTGCAGCGCTTCAGGCTTAAGTCTTAAAAAAGAGTTACTAGCGAAACTTCAGGCGGACTTGCTACGCGAATGCGCGCAAAGGGGCTTGTGCCCATACCTGCTGACACATGTAGATACGGCTCATTGCCAAATTGTGTAAGCCCGCGTGCTCGCCAATGAGGTAGATCGCAATTTGTTGTCAGTGCGCGTGAACCACCAAACCATGGCATTCGCACTTGTCCGCCATGAGTATGGCCAGCAAAGATCGCATCGAGTCCGTCATCTGACATGCCCTTAAGAATCCGTAGATATGGTGCGTGCGTCACACCAATTGAAATATCGCAATCAGCTGGCGGGCCAGCGACGAGTGAGTAATCATCAAATTCAAGGTGGGCATCATCGGTGCCACGGGCTTCGATCGTTGTGCCATTGATTGTGATTGTTGTGCGGTGATGATTGAGGTTCTTCCAGCCTCGTGATTGCAAACCAATATCTAATTCAGGCCAAGGAAGGTCTTGTCCATGAATTCGTTTGCCATGATCTGGCAATAAATATTTCAGCGGGTTCTTTGGTTTCGGTGCGTAGTAATCATTGGATCCAAAGACAAATAGCCCAGGCGTATCAAGTAATGGTGCGAGGGCATCGAGTGTGGCGGGGACGGCATCCATATGTGCCAAAAAATCACCTGTGCTGATCACGAGATCGGGCTTGTATTGTGCAAAAGATTTTATATCTGCGATTTCACTCTTGCGGGCGGGGGTGAGGTGCAGATCCGAGAAGTGAAGAATACGTATCGGGGCGTGGCCTGGCGGCAAGATGGGGATCTCTGCCTCGCGAAGTACGTAGCTCATGATTATCGAAGGATAGTGGGGCATGAGAAGATAAACCCATGGGACTTAAAGAAACACTAAAAAGCGATCTCACAGAGGCAATTCGCTCAAGCGACAAACTCGTTTCGGGCACGATCCGCATGGTTTTAACTGCGATCACCAACGAGGAAGTTTCCGGTAAAGAAGCTCGCGTATTAAGCGATACGGAGATCATTACCGTTCTTTCACGCGAGGCGAAGAAGCGTCGCGAGGCAGCGGAAGAGTTTGCAAAGGCTGGGCGAGAGGATAAAGCGCAAGAAGAGAAGGCAGAGGGTGAAGTAATTGCCCGATATTTGCCAGCGCAGATGTCAGAAGATGATGTGAAGAAGCTTGTTGCAGAGGCGATCGCCTCAACAGGTGCTGCAGGGCCGTCCGATATGGGCAAGGTAATGGGAGTTCTTAAGCCATTAGTAGCAGGAAAAGCAGATGGTGGAATGGTTTCCACTTTAGTTAAGGCTGCTCTAGCGGGGGGAAATTAATATGAAGTTTGAATATGCAACCGTTCCATTACTTTCACATGCAACAAAGCAGATTCTAGATACATGGGGTTCTGATGGATGGGAACTTGTTACAGTAATTCCAGCGCCGGGCGGAGAACAGCTCGTCGCTTATATGAAACGTGAGGTTAAGTAATGTCAGTTGATGTTCGTGCAAAGTTGGCAGAGAAAGGGATCACACTTCCTGTTGCAATAAAGCCACTAGCTGCATACCTTCCTGCAGTTCGTACTGGAAACATTGTCTTTACCGCAGGACAACTTCCGATCGTCGATGGTGCAATTGCGAAAACTGGAAAAGTTGGCGCCGATGTTACCGTTGAAGAGGCATATGAATTAGCGAAGATATGTGCGATTAACGCACTAGCTGCCGTTGAACTTGTGGCACCAGTTGATTCAATTGTGAAGGTAGTTCGTATTGTCTGTTATGTAAACGGTGCGGCTGGTTTTATTAGCCAACCTGCAGTTGCTAACGGTGCATCAGAGCTCTTTATGCACATTTGGGGAGATGCTGGAGTTGCAGCACGTAGCGCTCTTGGCGTTGCTGAGTTGCCATTGAATTCACCGGTTGAGGTTGAACTCACCGTTGAAGTCGCCTAAAAAGGCGATTACTTACCGCGCTTACTTAAACGTTCTAGATCGGTAATCAATACGGCGCGTCCATCAAGGCGTAGCCATCCACGACCTGCAAAATCAGCGAGTGCTTTATTAACAGTTTCGCGTGATGCGCCAACGAGCTGAGCAAGTTCTTCCTGTGTGAGGTCGTGGTGAACAAATAAACCTTCAGGGCTCTCTTTTCCAAAACGTTCGCCGAGATCGATCAAGGCTTTGGCAACTCGACCTGGAACATCGGAGAAGACGAGATCACCGACTGCCTCATTGGTACGGCGCAAGCGCTGGGCTAAACGAGCCAAAAGCTGTAATGAGACTTCAGGATTTTCGTGAAGCCAAGGAAAGAGTTTGTCGTGGCCAAGAGATAAGAGTTTTGCATCAGTGACTGCCGTGGCAGTTGAAGTGCGTGGGCCTGGATCAAAGAGTGAGAGTTCACCGAACATTTCACCTGGGCCAAGTATGGAAAGGAGGTTTTCGCGCCCATCGCTACTTGATGTCCCGAGCTTGAGTTTGCCTTCGATAATTATATATACGTGCTCGCCACGGTCACCTTCTTTAAAAAGAAACCCGCCCTTATTGATTTTTACTGAATCCATCGATGTTCGCAGTGAAGCAGCAGCGGCATCATCGAGTGCGGTAAAGAGTGGGGCTTTGCGTACGACTTCATCTTCATTGGTCACAGGGGTAGTTTACTCGTATGAGCGTAGATCGCGAAACTCAAAATAAGGCCAAGGCTCTCTATCGAGGGCTCTGCAAGACATATCCGGAGATCTACTGCGAACTCAATTTTGCGAATCCACTGCAACTTGTCATTGCAACCGTGTTGTCAGCACAGTGCACGGATAAGCGGGTAAATCTAGTAACGACTCAACTCTTTAAGAAGTATAGAAATGTTCGAGCCTATGCGAAGGCGCCGATTGAAGATCTCGAAGAGATTATTTACCCCACAGGTTTTTATCACGCGAAAGCTAGACATATAAGAGGGCTAGCAGAGAAAGTAATCACAGATTTTAGGGGTGAGGTGCCATCCACTCTGGAAGAGTTAATAACCTTGCCCGGTGTTGGACGCAAGACAGCGAACGTTGTTTTAGGGCACGCCTTCGATACACCTGGGATCACAGTAGATACGCACTTCGGCCGACTTTCCAGGCGCTTTGAATGGACGCAATCGCTAGATCCAGTAAAAGTTGAACACGAGGTTGGTAAGTTAATTCCGCAAGCAGAGTGGACGAATTTATCGCAGCGGATGATTTGGCATGGCCGACGGGTGTGTCATTCACGCAAACCGGCCTGCGGCGCCTGCACTCTTGCAAAAATCTGTCCATCGGTCGGAATTGGTGAGATGGATAAAGAGAAGGCGGCGCTGCTTGTAAAGACAGATAAGGACTTTCGATGAAAAAACTTGCATTGATTGCCGCAACAATTCTTCTTGTAGGGTGCTCGCAAAATACAACAGCGCTACCAAATAATGGTGTTGTTGTTGATTGTTTATCTATTCAAAGTATTGAGACCAATGCAAAGGCAGTTGTACTTGATTGTCTAGATGAAGGTTCCGTTGTTAATATCGCAAACATCAAGGGACCGACGCTGGTAAACGTGTGGGGATCGTGGTGTGGCCCATGCAAAGATGAAATGCCAATCTTCGTTGATTTCTACACAAAACATCGAGATTTAGTAGGGCTTATTGGAATTAGCGTAGAAGAAGCCGACATCCAAGATGCCCGTGATTTTGTTAAGGAGTACGGCATTACCTGGCCAAATCTCTACGATGCTGATGGCTCTACACGTGTCACCTTAGGGATGGGAGTTCCGATCACACTTTTCATAGATGAAAAGGGCGAAATTGTTCATCGAAAAATTGGAGTTGTAACTACTATAGAAGAGCTAGAAGATGAGGCAACAAAGTATCTAGGGGTAGATCTGTGAACTACATTGACATTGCGATTGTCTTGGCAGTAATTGCCTCATTTATTGCAGGCTATAGAAACGGCTTTTTGAAAACTATTTTTGCTGTGATTGGAAATATTGGTGGAGCAATAGTTGGTTTATTGTTTGCACTCAATTTTATGGAAGATTGGGTCCTCGATGGTAAGAAAGTTGGAATCGCCTTTCTTTCGATTTTCGTAGGTTCCTTTACTGGCCGTTTTCTCGCCAAGTTAGTGACCAAGGGCTTAAAGGCAACGGTGATTCGTGGACCTTTAGCTTTTCTTGATCAGATTGCAGGTTCAGCGCTTTCACTTGTACGCACAGTTATCTTTATCTTTCTTATTGGCGCGGTTCTCGCATGGTCACCATGGCAGAGCGGTAAAGATGCGATCGCCGAAAGTGAACTCTATCCAAGGATTGAAAGTAGCCTCCCAGGTGTGATCACTTCGATAAAAGAAACTGTTCAGCGGAAGTTAGAAGAAATTAATCTTCGTCCTTAGTTGAATGTAAGCCTTCAGAGATCAGCTTCATCACATTTGGATCCGCAAGAGTTGTTGCATCACCGACTGTGCGATTTTCAGCGACATCCTTAAGTAATCTGCGCATGATTTTGCCGCTACGAGTCTTGGGAAGTTCATTGACCACCATGATTTGTCGTGGACGGGCAATCGCACCAATCTCTTTAGTCACATGAGCACGCAACTCTTTTACAAGCGCTTCCCCATTTGCACGATCAATGCCTGCACGCAAGATCACAAATGCCACGATTCCTTGGCCAGTCATCTCATCCTGTGCTCCAACCACCGCTGCTTCAGCAACGGCAGCGTGTGAGACAAGAGCAGATTCAACTTCTGTAGTTGAAATTCTGTGACCAGACACATTCATCACATCATCGACTCGACCTAATAACCAGATCGCACCGTCATGATCGAGCTTTGCACCATCGCCGGCAAAGTAGATTCCATTAAAGCGAGACCAATACGTCTCTTTATAGCGCTCATCTTCGCCCCACACACCACGAAGCATTGATGGCCATGGTTTATCAAGAATCAAATAACCACCGTGACCATTGGGTACTACAACGCCATTGTCATCAACGACCTTGGCGCTAATTCCTGGAAGTGCAGTCATTGCAGAACCTGGCTTTGTCGCAGTCACTCCTGGCAAAGGAGAAATCATGATCGCACCAGTTTCAGTCTGCCACCATGTATCAACGATCGGACAACGATTTCCACCAATAACTTCGCGATACCACATCCATGCCTCTGGATTAATGGGTTCACCAACTGATCCAAGTAAGCGAAGCGATGAAAGATTCTGTGCTTCTGGGAATTCATCGCCCCATTTCATCCATGTGCGAATAAGTGTCGGCGCTGTATACAAAATTGTGACGCCATATTTTTCAATGATTTCAAACATGCGCCCCTTGTGTGGAGTGTCAGGTGTCCCCTCATAAATTACTTGAGTTGCACCATTGATAAGCGGTCCGTAGACAACATAGGAATGCCCGGTGATCCAACCAACATCGGCTGTGCACCAATAGACATCACTTTCTGGCTTGAGATCAAATACTGAGCGATGAGTAAAGGCAGCTTGTGTTAAATACCCGCCTGTTGTGTGGAAAATTCCCTTTGGCTTTGCTGTCGTACCAGATGTGTACAAGATAAATAGTGGATGCTCAGCGTCAAAAGCCTGCGCCTCATGCTCTGAGCTTTGACGGTTAACAATCTCATCCCACCAAATATCAGTAGCGCTATTCCATGCAGTCTCTTGTCCTGTGCGCTTTACAACAAGGACTTTCTCAACATTTGTATTTCCTTTAAGCGCCTCGTCGACTGCAGGCTTAAGTGCAAATGCAGCCCCCTTACGGAATCCACCGTCTGCTGTGATCACAACTTTTGCATCGGCATCTTGAATACGTGAAAGAAGTGCATCGGCAGAAAATCCACCGAAGACAACTGAGTGAGCCGCACCGATTCGAGCACAGGCCAACATCGCAACTGCTGCTTCCGGAATCATTGGCATATAAATGGCAACACGATCTCCTGCCTTAACGCCGATCTCAATGAGTGCGTTAGCCGCTTTCTTTACATCGGTAAGAAGGTCTGCATATGTAATCGTGCGAGTGTCGCCAGGTTCACCTTCAAAGAAGAGTGCAACGCGATCGCCTCGCCCTGCCAACACATGTCGATCGAGTGCGTTAAATGATGCGTTGAGCTTTCCTCCAACAAACCATTTCGCATACGGCGCCTTCCATTCAAGGACTGAATCCCACGGCTTCTGCCAGGTTAATTCTCGCGCCTGCATCTCCCAGAACGCTAAGCGATCTGACTCTGCAAGGTCGTAGATATCAGCCTTCGCATTTGCTTGAGCAACAAATTCGGCGCTCGGTGGAAAGGTTCTGCTCTCTGAACCGAGATTTTCAATGGAATCACCAGAATTATCAACAGGAGTAAGGCTCATAAGTGTCGAGGTTACTAGGACTCTCTATTTTTGCCCACTATCTCCAACCCACCCAATTGAATACCTATAGAAATGGAAGAGAACAATGCTGACCGCCTTCTTTACAATTCTGCTTAAGATTCTAGGAACTCCATCCTTACTGGCCGCTCTCATGGCCTTCTTACAGAAGACCCTCCACCCCTAGACCCCCCTGGCTTACCCCGCGGTGAGCCTGAAGATCGCCATCCGCCAGCAGCTTGCCAAACCTGCTGGCGCATGGCGATTTTTCTTAGCCCCAGGTAAGTGGTTGGATTAGCCGTAAGCCCGAAGTCGACCCAATGACGCGCTCGGCGAAGGATTACACCTCGTACCAGATTTATACGAGCAACCGAGCCCGTGGAGTCTTAAATGCCAATTGCAACCCCTGAGATTTACGCCCAAATGTTAGATCGCGCAAAAGTTGGCGCATATGCATACCCCGCAATTAACGTCTCATCGTCCCAGACAGTTATCGCAGCGCTTCGTGGATTTGCCGAAGCTGAATCAGATGGAATTATCCAATTTTCATGGGGCGGCGCAGAGTACGCATCAGGCTCAACAGTGAAGAACATGGTTGATGGAGCGGTTGCGCTCGCAGAATTCGCACACGTTGTTGCAAAAAATTACAACGTCAATATTGCAATTCACACCGATCACTGTCCGGCAGAGAAACTTGATGGATTTATGCGCCCACTTCTTGAAATTGGCGCGCAGCGCATCAAGGATGGCAAAGCGCCACTCTTTAGTTCTCATATGTGGGATGGCTCGGCTGTCGATATGAATGAGAATATGAAAGTTGCAAAAGAACTTCTCACAAAGTCTGTTGCTGCTCGTACGATTCTTGAAATTGAAATCGGTGTTGTTGGCGGCGAAGAAGATGGAATCGAAGCAAAGCACGATGCCAAGTTGTACTCAACTCCTGAAGATGCACTTATGACTCTTGATACTCTCGGCAATGATCCTGCTGCTCGTTACATGGTTGCCGCAACATTTGGAAATGTTCATGGCGTATATAAGCCAGGAAATGTTGTCTTGCAGCCAAAGATTTTGCGCACATTGCAAGATGCGGTCTCGACAAAGCTAGGCCTTGCAGCTGGAAGTAAGCCAATGGATCTGGTATTCCACGGCGGCTCTGGCTCACTACTTTCTGAGATCCGCGAATCACTCGATTATGGTGTGATTAAGATGAATATCGATACTGATACGCAGTACTCATTTACCCGCCCAGTCGTTGAGCATATGTTTAAAAATTATGACGGGGTTTTGAAAATTGATGGTGAAGTGGGAAATAAGAAGGCTTATGACCCACGTGCATGGGGCAAGTCGGCAGAGGCTGGCATGGCTGCCCGTGTCGTTCACGCGTGTGAAGATCTACGTTCTACAGGAACATCACTTCGCAAGTAATCTTCACCTAGTTCAAGAGAGAGGTTTTAACGATGCCTGCATTAGTTCTGCTGGGAGCTCAGTGGGGCGATGAGGGTAAGGGTAAAGCCACCGACATCCTCGGTGATCGCGTTGATTATGTAGTGCGCTATCAAGGTGGCAATAATGCAGGGCACACTGTTGTTATTGGCGATCAGAAGTATGCCCTTCACTTACTTCCATCTGGAATTCTCTCTCCCAACGTTATTCCTGTTATTGGTAATGGGGTTGTTATTGATCCGGGCGTATTACTAGAAGAGATTAAAGGTTTAACCGAACGCGGTATCGATTGTTCCAAACTCATTATCTCAACAAATGCGCACTTGATCACTCCTTATCACCGTACGATCGATAAGGTCACAGAACGCTTCTTAGGTAAATCAAAAATCGGCACAACAGGTCGCGGTATTGGTCCTGCCTATGCTGACAAGATCAACCGCATCGGAATTCGCGTGCAGGATCTCTTTGATCCATCAATTCTGCGTCAGAAACTTGAAGCGGCACTTCGGGATAAGAACCAGATTCTTATCAAGGTCTTTAACCGCAAGAACATCGAGGTTGATGATGTCCTTAACGAATACCTTGAATATGCCGAAATTTTGCGCCCATATGTTGCAGATACCGTCCTTCTATTAGATCAAGCGCTGAAGGCGGGCAAGCGAGTATTGCTCGAAGGATCACAAGGAACTCTCCTTGATGTGGATCATGGAACATATCCATTTGTTACCTCATCAAACCCCACTGCGGGTGGCGCTTGCACCGGTTCTGGAATCGGCCCAACACAAATCAGTCGCGTCATCGGAATCGTTAAGGCATATACAACTCGCGTGGGATCAGGACCTTTCCCTACTGAACTACTTGATGAAGATGGTGAAAAACTTCGCACAATTGGTGGAGAGATCGGTGTGACAACAGGTCGCGCCCGCCGTTGCGGTTGGTATGACGCACCAATTGCGCGCTATGCGGTCCGCGTGAACGGACTTACTGATTTCTTCCTAACCAAACTTGATGTACTCACTGGCTGGGAGAAGATTCCGGTATGTGTTGCTTATGAAATCGATGGCAAGCGCGTTGAAGAACTTCCATCATCACAATCAGATTTCCACCACGCAATTCCAATCTATGAATACCTTCCCGGCTGGAAAGAAGATATCTCTGGTGCACGTACCTTGAGCGATTTACCTGCCAATGCACAGGCGTATATCGCCTTCCTTGAAAAAATTTCAGGAGCCCCGATGAGCGCAATCGGTGTGGGACCGGGTCGAGATCAGACAATTGTCGTAAAGGATTTCATCTAAACCATGAAAATCCTCCTAGTCGGAAGCGGTGGTCGCGAACACGCACTCGCACTAGGACTCAAGGCAGATAAAAAATGTAGTGAACTACATGTGGCACCAGGAAACCCAGGTATTGCAGAGATTGCAACAACACATCCACTTGTAATCACAGATAATCAAGCAATTCTTAGTTTGGCACAATCACTTGGCGTAGACCTTGTTGTGATCGGCCCAGAGGTGCCGCTTGTTAATGGCGCAGCCGATGTTTTGCGCACTGCTGGAATAGCAACATTTGGTCCATCAAAAGCCGCCGCCGCTCTAGAAGGATCAAAAGATTTTGCAAAAGGTGTGATGCGAGATGCCGGTGTTCCAACCGCCCGAAGTTTTACCTGCACACGCGAAGATGAAATCACTAGCGCGCTAGATACATTTGGTGCTCCATATGTTGTCAAAGATGATGGATTAGCTGGCGGCAAAGGTGTTGTTGTGACAGATGATCGCGCCGAAGCGCTGGCACATGCACTTTCGTGCGATCGCGTTGTCATCGAAGAGTTTCTCGATGGTCCAGAGATTTCACTCTTTGGTATTTCTGATGGTCGCAATATTCTTGCGATGGAGCCGGCGCAAGATTTCAAGCGGGCATACGATAATAACCAAGGACCAAATACCGGTGGCATGGGTGCATATTCACCACTTCCTTGGGCCCCAGAAGACATTATTGAACAGACCTATGAAAAAGTTTTGGCGCCTGTTGTCGCCGAGATGGCAGCGCGCGGAACCCCATTTATTGGTCTGCTCTATGCCGGGCTAGCACTAACAAAAAATGGAATTAAAGTAATTGAATTCAATGCGCGCTTTGGTGATCCAGAGACACAAGTACTTATTCCACGACTGCTTACTCCTCTGGCAGATCTTCTCTATAAGGCTGCGACAAATTCACTTGATGACACTGTCTTGCACTGGAGTGATACCTCTGCCGTCACTGTTGTCTTAGCCGCACAGGGATATCCGCAATCACCAAAGTTGGGCGAGAAAATCACAATACCAGCGCCACAAGAAAACACTTTGATCTTTCAGGCAGGCACACAAGAGAAGGATGGATCGCTCATCTCAAGCGGCGGTCGCGTCATGACAGTGACTGGGATCGGCAGCGATCTCGAATCGGCTCGCCTCCGGGCATATCAACAGATTTCTACCATCGGCCTGGAGGGCTCGTTCTACAGAAGTGATATCGCCCTCGTTGCGTCGCTAGCCCAGGTAGAGAATTAAGTAAGGGAGAATGCACCAGTGAGCGTATTAGCTAACCGTTATGCATCAGCGCAGATGCGCGCCATCTTTGCTCCGGAAGAGAAGATCATCGCAGAACGTCGCTTGTGGATTGCAGTAGCCCGGGCACAATCAAAGCTTGGCCACACAATCTCTGATTCAGTTATTGCAGATTATGAAAAAGTTGCAACAAAGGTTGATCTTGCCTCAATTGATGCACGAGAAAAAGCCTCGCGCCACGATGTGAAGGCACGCATTGAAGAATTTAACGCACTGGCAGGACATGAAGCCATCCATGCCGGAATGACCAGCCGTGACCTTACTGAAAATATTGAAGCGCTGCAGATTAAAAATGGACTCGATCTCATCGGTGACAAGGTGATCGCAACTCTTGCAGCCCTTGCCGCAAAAGCCGCACTCTACGCCGATCAACCAATTGCGGGTCGTTCACATAATGTGCCAGCACAAATCACAACGCTCGGTAAGCGATTTGCAAGTGCCGCAGAAGAATTACTCTTTGCCTACGAACGCTTAACGGCGCTGCAATCACGCTATCCAATGCGCGGTATCAAGGGGCCGGTCGGTACAGCGCAAGATTCAATTGACTTACTTGGATCGACAGAGGCTCATCAGACTCTCGAACGCGCGATTGCTACCGAACTTGGATTTAATCGAGTACTTGATTCAACCGGTCAGATTTATCCACGTTCATTTGATTACGATGTCCTTACAACGCTGGTGCAATTAGCTGCCGCTCCTTCTTCTCTCGCCACATCTATTCGTTTGATGGCCGGTGCCGAACTTGTGACGGAAGGATTCAAAGACGGCCAAGTTGGATCATCTGCGATGCCTCATAAGATGAATACGCGCTCATGTGAGCGTATTAATGGCTTGGCAGTGATCTTGCGCGGCTACTCATCGATGGTCTCTGAACTTGCTGGCGATCAATGGAATGAGGGCGATGTCTCCTGCAGCGTTGTTCGTCGCGTTGCGATCGCCGATGCTTTCTATGCCATGGACGGATTATTAGAAACAATACTGACTGTCCTTAACGAATTTGGCGCATTCCCAGCTGTCATTGCTGCCGAACTTGATCGCTATCTTCCATTTTTGGCCACAACAAAGATTTTGATGGCAGCAATTAAAGCTGGCGTGGGTCGCGAGATTGCACACGAAGTGATTAAAGAACACGCAGTCAAGGCAGCGTTGGCAATGCGAGACGGTAAACCAAATACTTTGCTTGATGCGCTAGCTGCAGATGCGCGAATTCCATTAGATAAAAGTGCGTTAGAGAAATTACTCAGCGCACCCCTTGAATTTACTGGCGATGCTCGCCAACACATTGTACGAGTTGTTGCTCGCATTGAGGCGATCACATCCGCGCATCCTGCCGCAGCGCAGTACAAACCTGGCTCTATCCGGTGAGCGGCTTCGGCCTTGCTGGTCCACCGCCAGCACCACAGGTTGCTGGGTGGGATCACCTGCGCACTGGAAAAGTTCGTGATCTCTACACAAATTCATCCGGTGAAATTCTTCTGGTGGCATCAGATCGCATCAGCGCATTCGATTGGGTTCTACCAACAACAATCCCTGACAAAGGTGCAATCCTGACCCAGTTATCACTCTTTTGGTTTGAGCTTCTTGAAGACATTATTCCTAACCACATTATCACTGGCGATGTTCCAACACAGGTGGCAGATCGCGCTGTAATTGTTGAGCCGCTAAAAATGTTTGAGATTGAATGTGTAGCTCGGGGATATCTCACCGGCAGCGGATTGGTTGAATATAAAGAAAGTGGCGCAGTCTGTGGCAACACTCTTCCAGCTGGCCTCACAGACGGATCAAAACTTGCTACACCGATCTTTACTCCCGCCACAAAGGCTGAAATTGGAGATCACGATATAAATATTGATTTTGATCAAGCAGCATCAATTGTGGGTGCAGAGCATGCACAATCGCTCCGCAATTACACCCTCAAGCTCTATAGGGAGGCAGCTGAATTTGCCGAAAGCCGTGGAATTATCCTGGCTGACACTAAATTTGAATTTGGTTTAGATAGCGATGGGGAAATTCTCTTAGGCGATGAAGCGCTCACTCCTGATTCATCTCGCTTCTGGGATGCCACTCATAAAGGCGCATCATTTGATAAACAATTTGTGAGGGATTACCTGACAACATCAGGGTGGGATAAGAAGAGTCCACCACCGGAATTACCCGTAGAGATCGTTGAGAAAACTGCGGAGCGTTACCACCAGGCATATTTCACACTCACCGGCAGTAAGTTCTAAGGGGAAATCAGATGGCCATCATCGTCGTAGAAGTAATGCTCAAGCCTGAGATTTTAGATCCACAAGGTGTTGCAGTGGGTGCTGCTCTTCCACGTCTTGGCTTCACCTTTGCAAAGAGCGTGCGTCAAGGAAAACGTTTTGAAATTGAAATTGATGGTCAACCCACCCCGCAACAGATGGCAGAGATTGAAAAAGCTGCAGCGACACTTCTTGCCAATCCTGTGATTGAAACTTATGTAGTTACGGTGCAGGCATGAAAGTTGGTGTCATCACTTTTCCGGGCACGCTAGATGATCGCGATGCGCTGCGTGCAGCAAAGGCTGCTGGCACAACAGCGATTTCACTCTGGCATAACGATGCCGATCTCAAAGGAGTGGATGCAGTTATCTTGCCCGGTGGATTCTCATACGGTGACTATCTGCGCTGTGGTGCAATCAGTCGCTTTGCACCGGTGATGGAGAAGGTCATTGCTGCAGCAAATGGTGGAATGCCACTTCTTGGAATCTGCAACGGTTTTCAGGTTTTATGTGAGGCACATTTATTGCCGGGTGCCCTGACTCGTAATAAAAATCTTCATTTCTTATGTCGTGACCAAAAACTCGTCATTGAAAATAATGCCACCGCTTGGACCTCTGATTATGCCAAGGGTCAAGAGATCGTTATTCCGCTGAAAAATGGCGAAGGTTCTTTTCAGTGTGACGATAAAACCCTTGCCATACTTGAAGGAGAAGGTCGCATCATCGCCCGTTACGTCGGTGAAAATCCCAATGGGTCACGCAATCTCATTGCAGGAATTACTAATGAACGCGGAAACATTGTCGGGCTGATGCCACATCCAGAGCACGCTATTGAAACCCTGACGGGGCCAAGTGCTGATGGGCTTGCCTTCTTTACATCTGTCCTCAAGGCAATGGTGAAGTAATGGCACTTGATACCGTCGCTATTGCAAGGCAGAACCCCGATACCTCACAACCATTTGCTGAGCTAGGTCTTAAGCCAGATGAGTACGCACGCATCAAAGAAATCCTAGGTCGCAGACCAACCTCATCTGAATTGGCTATGTATTCGGTCATGTGGTCTGAGCACTGTTCTTATAAATCATCGAAGGTACATCTCAAGCAATTTGGGGATAAGGCGGTGAAATCTGATGCTCTTCTTGTTGGAATCGGTGAGAATGCAGGCGTTGTCGATATCGGACAGGGCTATGCCATCACCTTTAAAATCGAATCCCATA
Source organism: Candidatus Planktophila sp. (assembly GCA_017858325.1). Lineage (GTDB taxonomy): Bacteria > Actinomycetota > Actinomycetes > Nanopelagicales > Nanopelagicaceae > Planktophila. The sequence continues at coordinate 111,581 of JAFMBT010000002.1, forward strand.
ACCATCCATCATTTATTGAGCCGTATCAAGGCGCTGCAACAGGTATCGGTGGAATCGTCCGCGATATTTTAACCATGGGTGCTCGCCCCATTGCAGTAATGGATCCGCTGCGATTTGGTCCAGCTGATGCAGCCGATACACGCCGCGTCTTACCTGGTGTGATTGCCGGCGTTGGTGGATATGGAAACTGCCTCGGCCTTGCCAATATCGGTGGCGAAGTTGTCTTCGATGAAACCTACTTAGGTAATCCGCTAGTGAATGCTCTCTGCGTTGGTGTGATGAAACATAGCGATATTAAATTAGCGAAGGCAGCCGGTGCTGGAAATCTTGTTGTGCTCTATGGAGCAAAGACTGGTGGAGATGGAATCGGCGGTGTCTCAGTCTTAGCATCAGAGACATTTGAATCAACTGGCCCAGCAAAGCGCCCTGCAGTACAAGTGGGTGATCCCTTTGTTGAAAAAGTCTTGATTGAATGCTCGCTGGAAATCTTTGCCGAAGATCTCGTTGTAGGCATCCAAGACCTTGGCGGGGCAGGCTTATCGTGTGCCACCAGCGAGCTAGCCTCCGGTGGAAGTGGTGGTATGAAAGTTGCGCTAGATCAAGTGCCACTGCGCGATGCGACCTTATCGCCTGAAGAAATTTTGATGTCGGAATCGCAAGAACGTATGTGCGCCGTTGTTGAACCAGGCAAAATCGATCGCTTCTTGGAGATCTGCAAAAAATGGGATGTGACTGTCACAGTTATTGGTGAAGTCACCGACGGTGATCACCTTGAGATAACCTGGCATGGAGAACTTATTGTCGATGTCCCGCCTCGCACTGTGGCACATGATGGTCCTGTCTACTCCAGACCATTAGCTGAGCCCGCATACATTGCACGGGTCAACGCCGAAGTTATTTCACCCCCGATTCCTAAAACTCCGATTGAAATTAAAGCTGCAATCTTGCAGATGGCAGCGACTCCAAATCTGGCAGATAAGAGCTGGGTCACCAATCAATATGATCGATATGTGCAAGGCAATACTGTGCAATCACAGCCAGATGATTCTGGCATGATCCGTATCGATGAGAAGACACACCTTGGTGTTGCAGTAGCAACAGATGCTAATGCGAATTGGTCATACCTTAATCCTTATGAAGGTGCGAAGTTAGCTCTTGCTGAAGCATCACGAAATATTGCAACAGCAGGTGCCAAGCCACTGGCGGTGACAAATTGTCTTAACTTTGGTTCGCCAGAGGATCCAGGTGTGATGTGGCAATTTGCAGAAACGGTTCGCGGGCTGGCAGATGGATCTCTTGAGATGGGGCTGCCTGTGACAGGTGGCAACGTATCCTTCTACAACCAGACCGGTGATGTTGCGATCTTGCCAACTCCTGTCATTGGAGTTCTCGGCGTCATCGATGATGTACGTATGCGGACACCAATGAGTTTTGATCGTGCCGGACTTGATCTCTATCTTTTGGGTTCAAGTGATAGCAATATGTCGGGCTCTGAGTGGGCATATCTTCACAAGATGCGTGGGGGACAGGCGCCCAAGGCAGATTTACAGCGTGAAATGCGCCTTATTGATCTGTTGGTGAAGGGGCGTACCGAGAAGATTTTTAGCGCAGCACACGATCTGAGTCAAGGTGGCCTCACTGCAACAATTACCGAGATGGTTTTACGTCATCACATCGGCGCAATAATCACTGTAGATGATCCTGGAGTCACCCTCTTTGTTGAAACCCCTGGTCGCGTCGTCGTTGCAGTAGAGCCTGGAAAAGTTGGCGCTCTTAAGAAAGCTGCTGGAGATATTCCACTGACATATCTTGGTGTGACAGGTGGGGATGCTCTCGTCGTTAATGAGACATCAATTTCGCTTGACGAATTACGAACAGCTCATACAGCTACCTTTGAGAAGTTGTTTGGATAGATATGCGCGATCCTGTGATTCTAGAAAATGTGAAGACGTCCTTGGCTGAATTAGTTCGTCTGGCACCAGGTCGCGCAATTGAAGTTCGAATTCCACCATATGCTGCGGTGCAATGTGGGGATGGACCAACACACACTCGTGGCACCCCAGCCAATGTGATTGAGATGAAAGCGGATACCTGGCTAGCACTTGTCAACGGTGAGCTTTCCTGGTCAATTGCACTCAGTGATGGATTGATCAACGCATCAGGTGCTCGTGCAGATTTATCCCATCTCCTTCCATTTAAGAAAAGGATGACGCCATGAGTAGACGTGCAGATGGATTGCTCAATCACAATTATCCGGGCGAAGATAAGGGACCTCAGGACGCATGTGGTGTCTTTGGCGTATGGGCACCTGATGAGGAGGTCGCAAAGCTCACCTTCTACGGTCTCTATGCCTTACAACATCGCGGAACTGAATCAGCTGGTATCGCAACCTCTGATGGCGAACGTATTGTTATCTTTAAAGATATGGGTCTTGTCTCACAGGTTTTTACCGAATCTGATCTTGCAACACTTCCTGGAAACCTTGCGATCGGCCACTGTCGATACAGCACGACAGGATCAAGCACTTGGGTTAATGCCCAGCCAACGCTACGCCCAACTCAGTACGGCACGCTAGCTTTAGCCCACAATGGAAATCTGACCAATACTGGTGACCTCGCTGAGATAGTCACAAAACTTGAACCACCCACAAAAAATGAACGCGGTGCAACCACTGATACTGAAATCATGACTGCCTTAATCGGATTGCAGAATGAGAAAAATGTTGAGGCAAGCGCACTTGCCGTTCTACCTTTACTAGAAGGTGCTTTCTCGTTGGTCTTTATGGATGAGCGCACTCTCTATGCAGCGCGCGATCGCCACGGTGTAAGACCACTTGTTATCGGTAAACTCGAACGTGGTTGGGTTGTTGCATCTGAATCTGCCGCACTAGATATTGTCGGTGCCGCATTTGTCCGCGAAGTTGAACCAGGAGAATTTCTAGCAATTGATGAAGATGGACTTCGTTCGCAGATGTGGGCAGTGCCAGAACCTAAAGGTTGCATCTTTGAATACGTCTATCTTGCCCGCCCTGATACATCGATTGCTGGACAGAGTGTGCATGCAACCCGAGTACGTATTGGTAAACAACTTGCCATCGAAGCACCGGTCGTCGCAGATCTTGTTATCCCAGTCCCTGAATCAGGGACACCGGCGGCTATTGGATTTGCACAAGAATCGGGAATTCCCTACGGACTTGGTTTTGTAAAGAATTCATATGTAGGGCGGACATTTATCCAGCCATCACAGACAATCCGCCAACTAGGAATTCGTTTAAAGCTTAACCCACTGCGAGAAATCATTGACGGCAAACGAATAGTTGTGGTTGATGATTCGATTGTGCGCGGCAACACCCAGCGCGCGATTGTACGTATGTTGCGTGAGGCCGGCGCGCTAGAAATTCACGTACGTATTTCAAGTCCACCTGTGAAGTGGCCATGTTTCTACGGTATCGATTTTGCAACTCGTGCTGAATTAATTGCCAGTGGCCTAGAGATCGAGGAGATTCGCAGATCAATCGGTGCTGATTCACTCGATTATGTAAGCCCGGAAGGGTTGATCGAAGCCACCCATGTTGCCGGCGATAAGCTCTGTACCGCCTGTTTTACAGGGCAATATCCGATTAAGATCCCGACTGATTTATCAGAAGGCAAGCTGCGTCTTGAGATATTGGACCAGAACCCATGAGCACATATAAGGATGCTGGCGTAGATATCGATGCAGGAGATCGCGCCGTTGAATTGATGAAGGCCTCGATTGCTAAAGCTTCTCGAAAAGAAGTAATTGGTGGCATCGGCGGATTTGCCGGACTCTTTGATGCCAGTGCGATGAAATCTATGCAGCGACCACTTCTTGCAACGTCCACTGATGGCGTTGGAACTAAGACCGAGATTGCTCGCATGTTAGGAAAGTACGACACAATCGGTGAAGATCTAGTTGCCATGGTTGTCGATGACCTAGTGGTCTGCGGTGCAGAACCTCTCTTTATGACGGATTACATTGCGGTCGGAAAAGTAATTCCAGAACGTATCGCTGCAATTGTTGGCGGTATTGCGCGCGGATGTGAAAAAGCTGGAACCGCACTCGTCGGCGGTGAGACAGCAGAGCACCCAGGTCTTATGGAAGAAGATGAGTTCGATATTGCAGGTGCTGCTACCGGTGTCGTTGATGCTCACCTGCAACTTGGTGCAGATCGCGTGAAGGCAGGAGATGTTTTGATCGCAATGCCGTCATCAGGAATTCACGCAAATGGTTTCTCACTTGTGCGCCACATTATCGCTACACAGAAAATTGATATCAATAAAAACGTCGCTGATTTAGGTCGAAGCTTGGGCGAAGTTCTGATCACTCCAACCGAGATTTACGCACTCGATTGTTTGGCACTTATCCGCACCCTGAAAGAGAACCTACGCACTTTTTCTCACATCACAGGAGGAGGCCTGGCCGATAACACCGCCCGCGTTATTCCAGATGGCCTGATTGCAACCTATGACCGAGCCACCTGGGCGCTTCCACAAGAGATGTCATATTTGGCTTCACTAGCCCAGGTCCCACAGCCCGATCTTGAGCGCACCTGGAACACAGGCATCGGCATGGTCGCCATCGTTGCCCCCGAGGTAGCCGATCTGACTATCGCATCCCTTGCTGCCCGTGGGATGAAAGCCTGGGTCGCCGGCCAAATTGAGCCCGCATCCCTCTTGACTATGCCTGGATCGAGTCTTTTGGCCGGGAAGTACCAATCACGCTAAAGTGAGCCCACACAGTGAGCTATTGGTAAGGAGGCCGCCCCATGGGTAGAGGCCGTGCAAAAGCGAAACAAACTAAAGTCGCCCGCGATCTTAAGTACAACTCACAAGAGATGGATCTTGATCGCTTAGCCAAAGAGCTTCATGGCGATGCTCCAAAGAGTGAAAACCACGATGACGAGGATCCCTTCGCCGAAGGCAATTACATCCCACGTGCGTAACTAGCGCGTATTCACATGTATCCAACTCCCTACGTTGCATCACTGCGCGTATTTGAACCACTCGAAGCATTTGATCCCGTTGATCGTTTACGTTGGCAATCTTTGCCGGCACAAGATAACTCTCGCGAAGAAGAACAACGCCTAGCACTTGAGCGAATGATTTTTCCGCAACCACCTAACGCCCGCCCCGATGGCGTACACATTCTTGATCTTGATGGTGCTCGCTACATCTCGCCTTGGTCGACTGCAACACGATGCTGGGCAGCGCTAGAAAGTTTCAAAGGACAATTCCCACCACCGCTTTCGCACTTCTTTCTTTCCCCTGCACTAGAAGAAGTGATTACAAGCGGGATGGATTTTATCGACGAACGTGTTCCGCACATCTTGAGTGAAACATGGATTATTCCACCGCGGTGGTTTTCCATCTTCACACCCAATGAACGTGAGATCGGCAGTGACCAGCACGGACCATTTTCTCGAGCGCGCACAACAATTGCTCAGGCGAAAGCTCGCACTAAGAAAGCGCACGAAACTGTCGAAGGCGCGTTCGGTGTCGGCCCAGTTGAGGAAGAAATTGAAAATCTCCTCGAGTGGCTTGAGATCTTTCACCCAGAATCACTTGTCGAACTCGATTATGGTGGATTGGCTGGATATCTTTCGACGGCGCTGACTGCCGACGGTCAAGAAGGTCTCGTTGCAGATACATCGATAGAAGATGTACTCCTCTCACTCGATGGCCTAGCCCAAGGTGATGGTCAGATCGCAGGCGGTGGATATGAACGTTTGGTCAGACGTTGGCGCGCAGTTCAGGCATTTGAGACGAGTATTTAGCGATATCGACACCTTGCCAAGACGTTGCGAGAACGGGGATACTAGGGGGCATTGCGGGGCAAAACGGACACATATGCCCTACCGTTAGAAATTTTGATTAGAGGAGAAGGTATGAGCCGTCTGCCAGATGCGGAAGTTCTTCTAACTCCCCGCGAAGTGGCAGATCTCTTTGGAGTAGATCCCAAAACAGTTACACGTTGGGCTAAAGCTGGAAAACTTACATCGATTAGAACTCTCGGTGGACATCGTCGTTATCGCAAATCAGAAGTTGATGACCTACGCGCAAATTACTTTAAGGCTCAATAGGCAACTGATTTCAAATGAATGACATCTCCTTTGGTAGATACCTTTTACTTGGCGCGCTCACCATGGTTTTGGTTGGCATACTCACACCAATCATGCGCAAGATTGCGATCTCCGTCGGAGCAGTTGATGCCCCAAATCTAGAACGTAAATTACAGAAAGAACCAGTTCCGTATCTGGGCGGCGTTGCAATTGCAATCGGTGTGGTCGGTGCTTCGTATGCTGCGCTTTTGGCAGAAGATTTCACCATGGAGAATTTTCGCCTAGCAAGTTTTGTTTTAGTTCCAGCAATTGCCATTTCTGTGATGGGCCTGATTGATGATCTAAGAGGTTTGCAACCGTGGCCGCGCCTGATTGCACAGACTCTGACAGGTGTGATTGTCGCTGTGATTTTGACTCTCACCGACACCATGGGTATTGCCTTCGGTAATACCTTTTTAAACTATGCAATCTCAATAATCTGGATTGTCGGAGTCTGTAACTCCATTAACTTCTTTGATAACCACGATGGTGGCGCCGCTGGTACCGTTGCGGTGATCTCACTCTTCTTATTCTTCATCGCCTTTGACCGCCAGCAAGTGCTGGTCAGCGCGTTGGCAATAGTCACCGCTGGCGCTACTGCAGGCTTTCTTATCTGGAACCGCCATCCGGCTAAGGTCTATATGGGCGATGCTGGTGCCCTATTCCTTGGAATCATAATTTCTGTTTTAACAATTCGCTTAAGTCCAGGGATCATTCCGCAAGAGAAATCATTAGCAATCCCTGCGCTCTTAATGGCGACACCGATTTTGGATACAACAGTTGCCGTTATCTCACGACTTCATCGCGGTATTTCACCATTCCAGGGCGGTCGCGATCACTTGTCACATCGTTTGATGCGCATAGGACTTTCTCGTAAAATCACTGCAATGACCTTATGGGCGATGGCCGCGATGTATGGCGGTCTCGCACTTGCGGTATACACCTGGCCAGATACATTAGGTTGGCAATTAATCGCCTTTGCATCCATTGCATGGATTGCAAAACTCGTTTTCTTCTTAAGAATTCCATCTGAGGGGTAGACTAAATCCATGGCTACTAATGAAAATCCAGTTAACCCTGTTGATGATGTCAAAGCAAAGATGGCTGCTGCGCTAGAAGCGAAGAAGAATAAAGGCGCGGGTCCAGGTACATCAGGCGGAACAAGCGGAGGATCAAAGATTCGCGGCGGCCAACGCAGTGGTGGTGCACCTCAGGTGCAACGCAAGGCAGGACCCTCTGGTTCTGGCTCTGCTGGTTAAGTAACTAATCTAAAAATCAAACAAGAGTGGCTCGGGACAGGATCGAACTGTCGACCTCACGATTTTCAGTCGCGCGCTCGTACCAACTGAGCTACCGAGCCAATATTTAATTGTTCTTAATTAAATTGTTATTTCACACTCTATATAAGTGTAAAAAGTAGAGAGTGTGTGGACACTCCCTACTCGCGACCCAGACGGGACTTGAACCCGCGACCTCCGCCGTGACAGGGCGGCGCGC
>JAFMBT010000022.1 GCA_017858325.1 Candidatus Planktophila sp.
TACTTTTTCTTAGCCTTGCCTGTTGCGGCTTTCTTGGCAGCTTTCTTTGTTGCCGCCTTTTTAACGGTGTTTTTAGTAAGCGTTGGCGCGGTATCGCCAGCCTTTACCTTTGCCGCTTTCTTACGTGACTTCTTTGGTGATGGACCGTTCTCGGCCTCCCATGCGCGGCGTCCGGCCAATAGTTCAAGTGCGCGATCCATGGTGAGCGCTTCCAAAGTATCGCCACGGCGCAGCGTTGCATTGGTTTCGCCATCGGTGACATACATTCCAAAGCGGCCATCTTTGACAATAACTTCTTTGCCGGTGGCGGGATCGGGGCCAAGTTCTTTCAGTGGAGGCTTTGCAACACCACGACGGCGCTCTTTTGGCTTGGAGTAAATCTCTAACGCTTCTTCGAGTGTGAGTGAGAAGAGTTGATCTTCTGATGTGAGCGTTCTGGAATCAACGCCGGCCTTGAGATATGGACCGTATCGACCGTTTTGGATCGTAATATCTTCACCGGATGAGTTGGTACCCAGTATGCGCGGTAGCGAAAGTAATTTAAGTGCGTCATCAAGTGTAATGGTGTCAAGGTTCATCGTTGAAAGAAGCGATGCCGTCTTTGGTTTCGGTGCATCTTTCTTCTTACGCTTCTTCTTTGGTTCGCCCTTATCGTTAAGTTCAACCGGTTCTTCTGGAAAGATTTCAGTGATGTAAGGACCGAAGCGACCTGACTTTGCAATTACCTCAAAGCCAGTCGTTGGATCATGGCCGAGTTCGCGTTCACCAGATGGTGCTGCCAGCAATTCAATTGCTTTGGCAAGGGTAAGTTCATCGGGTGCTAAACCTTCAGGAATATTTGCAAGTTTACGATCTTCATCAGGCAAGTTCTGTTGCAGGTATGGACCATAACGACCAACACGGATTTCAATATCAGCCGATAGATTCATCGTATTTGTAGCACGTGCATCAATAACGCCGAGATCTGCTGCAAGTACTTCAAGGCCCGGCTCTCCATCGTGTCCATAATAGAAATCACGGAGCCAATCGATACGGGTGGCTTCACCTGCTGCAATCTTGTCGAGATCTTCTTCCATACTTGCGGTGAATTCGTAATCAACGAGCTTTGTAAAGTGAGTCTCTAGAAGTCCTGTAACAGAAAACGCTAAGAAGGTGGGAACAAGTGCGCGGCCCCGCTTATAAACATATCCGCGGTCTTGAATTGTCTGCAAGATTGAGGCAAATGTTGAGGGGCGGCCGATACCAAGTTCTTCAAGTTTTTTCACAAGTGTTGGCTCTGTATAACGAGCTGGTGGCTTTGTATCGTGGCCTTCGCAGGAATATTCGTTGACCTTTACAGATTGGCCCATAGTCATTGCAGGAAGGCGCTTATCGCTCGCCTCTTCATCAACTTTTGCGTTCTCATCTGGAATATCGTCATAGGCGGCTAAGAATCCAGGAAAAGTGATCACACTTCCGTTGGCGCGAAAGATTGCAGCTTGCTTATCTGATGTGGTGACATCAAAGTCAACGCGCATCTGCATTTTTTTGGCATCTGCCATTTGTGAAGCCACAGTGCGCTTCCAAATTAAGTCATATAAAGCGAACTCATCGCGTGAAAGTTCTGGCGCTAACTCACCTGGGGTTTTAAAGGAATCTCCTGCTGGGCGGATCGCTTCGTGCGCTTCTTGGGCGTTCTTTGCCTTGCCTTGGTAGACGCGTGGCTCTGTTGCGACATGGTCAGCCCCGTATAAGGACTTTGCGGCAGAACGTGCCGCTTGAATTGCCTGCGCCGATAAGTTAATCGAGTCGGTACGCATATAGGTGATGTAGCCGTTTTCATATAGACGTTGTGCGATGCGCATGGTGATCTGCGCGCCCCAACCAAGACGAGATCCAGCATCTTGCTGCATCGTCGATGTTGTAAATGGTGGCTTAGGTCGTTCGGTGCGTGGGGACTCTTCCATTGATTTAACAACGAGTGGTTGACCTTTAAGTGAATCTACGAGTGCGTGTGCACTGGTCTCATCGAGTAGGAGAATATTTTCAAGTGATTTTTCCTTGACCGCGCCATCTGCCCCAAAGTCACTGGTGGCAGCAACTTTCTTCCCATCAACGCTGAGTAAACGAGCAGTAAAACCAAGATCGCAAGTGGCGTTGAGATCCCACCAACTACTAGAGATAAAGGCCATACGTTCACGTTCTTTTTCAACAATAAGTTTTGTTGCAACCGATTGCACACGCCCAGCTGAAATACGTGGCATCACCTTCTTCCATAGAACCGGCGATAAACGGTATCCATAGAGACGGTCTAAAACGCGACGAGTCTCTTGCGCATCAATGAGGTGATAATCAAGATCACGTGTATTTACAACAGCCTCTTGTATCGCCTCCTTTGTAATTTCATTAAAGACCATCCGCTTAATCGGAATCTTTGGCTGCAGGACTTCAACTAAGTGCCAGGCGATAGCTTCACCTTCGCGGTCTTCATCCGTTGCCAGAATCAGTTCGTCAGCGCCCTTCATCAACTCTCTAAGTTCGGCAACTTTCGCCTTCTTATCAGGGTTAATGACATATAAAGGTGCGAAATCATTTTCTATATCCACGCCCTCTTTAGACCAAGGGAACTTCTTTACCTCTTTTGGAATATCGGCGGCGCGTTGTGGCAGATCACGAATATGACCGACGCTAGCCTCGACGATATATTCATCGCCAAGGTAGCCACCAATTTTGCGCGCCTTCGCTGGAGATTCGACGATGACGAGCGTCTTAAGATCCTTTGCCATATCTACCTAGGGGAAGGCCTTCTCTAGAAGTTCTAGAACTCAGTATTCAATTGAAGTTGATTGACGGCGACTGCGGATGAGAGCGGCAACGATAAGTGCTGTTGCTCCGAGTGCAATCACTGTTGACATTGATGATTGTGTAGGAAGTGCAAATCCAACAATTGCTGGTGTAATCAAGAGACCAACAAGGTTCATTACCTTGAGTAATGGGTTAATTGCAGGGCCCGCTGTATCCTTAAATGGATCTCCAACAGTGTCACCGATAATTGTTGCGGCGTGAGCTTCTGAGCCCTTTCCGCCATAATTTCCATCCTCCACCATCTTCTTAGCGTTATCCCACGCACCACCTGAGTTGGATAGGAATACCGCCATAAGAGTTCCGGTACCTATGGCACCTGCAAGGTATGCACCAAGTGCGCCCACACCGAGACCGAAGCCAACAGCGATCGGTGCCATAACAGCCAAAACGCCTGGTGTCACAAGTTCGCGAAGTGAATCGCGAGTACAGATATCAACAACGCGACCATATTCAGGCTTCTGTGTTCCATTCATGATTCCTGGGTGCATCTTGAACTGGTTACGAACTTCCATCACCACAGCACCGGCAGCGCGAGATACAGCGTTGATTGCAAGACCTGAGAATAAGAAGACCACTGCTGCGCCGATGATCAGACCTACCAAGTTACGTGGATCTGCAACATCGAGGACGCCTTCAAATTGTGGAGCGACCTCTGTTCCCGCTATAACCGCTTTTTTAACTGCTGTTTTAATGGCATCGGTAAATGCTCCAAAGAGCGCGGTTGCAGCCAAAACTGCTGTCGCAATTGCAATTCCCTTTGTGATCGCCTTTGTAGTATTTCCAACTGCATCAAGGCTGGTAAGAATCTTTGCGCCTTCACCCTTAACATCTCCTGACATCTCTGCAATGCCTTGCGCGTTATCTGAGATAGGACCAAATGTATCCATCGCAACGATCACACCTACTGTTGTAAGAAGACCAGTTCCTGCGATTGCAATTGCAAAGAGTGACAAGACGATTGTTCCACCACCGAGTAAGAAGGCACCAAATACTGCTGATGCGATCAAGAGCGCTGAGTAGACAGCCGATTCAAATCCAATTGAGATACCGGCCAAAATAACTGTGGCGGCACCTGTCTGTGATGATGCTGAAACATCGTTGACGGGACGGCGACCAACTTCGGTGAAGAAGCCGGTGAGTAATTGAATTGCTGCAGCGAGTGCGATACCGATAAGAACTGCGCCAAATGTAAGAACGCGAGGGTTGATATCTCCTGCTTGTGCCAAAATTTCAGCGTTGGGTGCAATAAGACCATTGAGTGATGCTGGCAGGTATGTAAATGTTGCAAGACCTACGAGAACAGCGGAGATAATTGCTGATAAGAAGAATGAGCGGTTGATTGCAGTCATTGCTGACTTATCTGTGCTGCGCAAACGTGTAAGGAAGATACCGATAACAGCGGTAACAATTCCGATTGCTGGAACGATCAATGGATAGACAAGACCTTCGACACCAAAGGCTGCCTTACCCAAGATAAGGGCAGCTACGAGTGTGACCGCATATGACTCGAACAAATCTGCTGCCATACCGGCGCAGTCGCCGACGTTATCACCGACGTTATCTGCAATGGTTGCGGGGTTACGTGGGTCATCTTCTGGAATATTTTTTTCGACTTTACCGACGAGGTCAGCACCGACATCTGCCGCCTTTGTAAAGATACCGCCACCGACGCGCATAAACATCGCGAGCATGGCAGCGCCAAAACCAAATCCTTCAAGAACTGTTGGTGCATCTGCTTTAAAGAGAAGGACGGCACCCGCGGCACCGACAAGTCCAAGACCAACTGTTGTCATACCTACTACACCACCTGTGCGGAATGCGATCTGAACTGCGCCAGATGCACTTCCTTGGCGAGCAGCTTCTGCGACGCGAACATTTGCGCGCACTGCTAGCCACATTCCGTTATATCCGACGAGCGCTGAGAATGCCGCGCCCATCAGGAAGAAGAGTGAGCGCCCAATTTTGATCGAGAGGGACTCTGCTGGCAGAGCAAAGAGCAGGAAGAAGACGATGGCGACAAAGTAGGACAAGGTGGTGAACTGTCGCTTGAGATAAGCGGCGGCCCCTTCTTGAACCGCTTCGGCGATCTCAATCATCTTGGCTGTTCCTTCACTAGCTGCCAAGACCTGACCTCGGAGGATCCATGCGATGGCAAGGGCTGCCAACGAGATTCCTAGGACCACATAAGTGATGTTGAGTTCTTTACCTATTACCTGGACTGCATCAGTTGAAGCGGCTGCGTAAAAGCGCATCGGTTCTCCTCCGTTGGAGAGTCAGGGCGCCCCGCTTAATGGGTACGCCGAACAGGGGCGAGTCTACATATACATATCTATTAAAGAAGAAATCCACCCCCTTTTTACGCGTGAGTAAGCGGGGGGGTTTATCCTCAACTAATGAATTCGCTCATTAATTCACTCAGTCCAGAGACGCTAATCTCAACTTTTGGCTTCATTGGAGTCCTTGCGATTCTCTTTATGGAGACTGGATTACTAGTTGGAATTCTATTCCCGGGGGACTCTCTCCTCTTTCTCGCCGGTCTCGGCGCATCGGGCGCTGCCAGCCAAGCGCTTAACGGTGTCCAGCTTCCGCTACTTGGCTTGTTAATCGGTGCGCCCATCGCCGTGATTACAGGATCCCAGACGGGGTACTTCATTGGTCATAAATATGGAAAAAAATTATTTGATCGCCCCAATAGCCGCATCTTTAATCAGGTAAAAGTTGAAGCGACTCAGAAATGGCTACTTAAATATGGACTTGGCAAGGCGCTCTTTCTTGCTCGCTTCACACCTTTTGTTCGCACACTCATTAATCCGATGTGTGGAATTATTGGAATTCCTCCCAAGAAATTTCTGCTCTGGAATAGCGTCAGCGCGGTCATCTGGAGTAATGGAATTATCTTAGCTGGCTACTTCTTGGGAGAGTCAATAAAAGATTCGCTAGAAACATATCTCTTACCAGTTACACTTTTGGTGTTACTTCTTACTACTTTACCAATTATCTTCGAACTATTTCGTGAATGGCGTACGAAAAAAGAATGGTCTTAAAGATCTAGATCGGCTAAAGAGAATGCAGTGCGGTAATCAAGCCCCGCAGCTTCAATTGCCGGTTTAGCGCCGCGTTCAACAATTACTGCTACCCCAACAACAATTGCGCCCGCCTCTTTTAGCGCTTCAACGGCCATTAATACCGAGCCACCTGTTGTCGATGTATCTTCAACGGCTAAGACGCGCTTTCCCTTCACATCTGGACCTTCAATGCGGCGCTGTAATCCATGGGCCTTCTCTGCCTTGCGAACAACGAATGAATCAAGTGCGCGCCCTTGGCTTGCTGCAACATGCATCATCGCTGTTGCAACAGGATCTGCACCAAGAGTTAATCCACCGACTGCCTCAAAATCTAAATCTTTAGTGAGATCGAGCATTACCTGTCCGACAAGTGGGGCAGCTATGTGATCGAGTGTGATGCGACGCAGATCAACGTAGTAATCGGCCTCTTTACCTGAAGAGAGGATGACTTTTCCATGAACAACTGCCTTATTTTTGATCTCTTCTTTAAGTCGGTCGCGTGCGCTCATAGAGAGAGCCTATCGCGCCACTAATCTTCTTTATAGATAATTACTTCTGATTTCTTGCGTATCGCCAACGATTTTGGTGGGTTTTCAGAGATTAGCGCATCTACTTCGATACGAAGCTTGGCAACTTCAATTGCCATATTCGCCATCGCGGATTCGAGTTCGATGATCCGTTTAATTCCTGCGTGATTTATTCCTTCACCAATCAGCCTTTGAATTGTGCGAAGAGAAGCAATATCCCGCAATGAATATCTACGATTACGACCAACGGTGCGAGAAGGGGAGACTAAACCAATACGATCATATTGACGAAGAGTTTGTGGGTGAAGACCCGACAATTCTGCGGCAACTGAAATCACATAGAGTCCGGCAGCCTCATCAACCTCTTCACGTCTCTCTTCGCTCATTGCGTTGCCCTTGCTCTAAATTCAAGGCGAACATCATGGGTCGCTGTCGCCTCTGCAAATTTTTGCAGAGCTTGACTTGCCTCACCCTCAATTTTCTGTGGCACCTGTACATCAATTGTTGCTAACAAATCACCAACGACTGTTCCTTTTTTTATACCGCGACCTTTAACTCGAAGTGTGCGTCCATTTGGCGTACCTGGCGCTAAGCGAACTGTGACTTCTTCACCATCGAGAGTAGGAACTTTAATATCAGCACCCAGCGTTGCTTCCACAAATGTAACTGGAAGTGTAAGAAGTAAATTCTCAGCCTTGCGTGAGAAAACTGAATGCGGTTTTACATGAAGCAGAATAAAGAGATCACCAGGTCCTGCTTCACCCGGTGCACCTTTTCCTTTGACGCGAATCTTTGCGCCATCGCTTACTCCGGCGGGTACCCGCGCAGTAATCTTCTGTGGCTTTCCGCCATCTGTTGAAAGTGAAAGTTCTAACGTCGTTCCAAAGACTGATTCTTTAAAGGTGATTGTTGATTCAGTCTGTAAATCTTGTCCTTTACGTGGGCCCCGCCTAACGCCACCGCCGCCAAATAAATTGGCGAAGATGTCATTTGATGATCCACTTGCAAAGAGATCGGAAAAGTCTCCTCCGCCGCCGAAGCCACCTGTCGGAGCGCGGAAGCCTCCACGTTCAAAGAGTGAGCGCGCTTCATCGTATTCAGCGCGCTTCTTGGAATCAGAGAGGATGTCGTAGGCCTCAGAGACAGCCTTAAATTTCTCCTCTAAAGCGTTATCTCCCTTTGTTTTATCAGGGTGGAATTCGCGCGCCAAAGTGCGGTACTTCTTCTTGATTTCATCAGCGCCGGCTTTCTTATCGACGCCGAGAATCGCGTAGAAGTCCTTCTCGTAGAGATCTTTGGCGGCCATGAATTACTCGCTGACTGGGCTTTCTTGCGGGTCGGTCACACCTACCCTTGCCGGGCGAAGAATGCGATCTTTAAATTTATATCCGGGTTGCAAGATCTTTGTTGCAGTTGATGTGGTGACATCTGCAGAGGTGTCATGCAATAGAGCTTCATGAATTTGTGGATCGAAGGCATCACCTGCGGTTCCATATTTTGACAACCCGATGCGCTCGGTGGCAGATGCAATGTGATCTGCAACTGCCTTAAAGCCACCAGTGAGTTCACCATGTGATTCCGCGCGCTCAATATCATCTAACACGGGAAGGAGTTCAATCAGAACAGAGCTAACAGCAAGTTCGTGGGCAAGTGAACGATCGCGCTCTACTCGCTTTTTGTAATTTGCATACTCTGCTTGAAGACGTTGAAGATCGGCGGTGAGTGCGCTCACCGGGTCAGTCTCCTGACCCGGCTCTGCGACTTCTTCTGCAGCAACTTCTTCAACTGCATCTGCCAGAACTTCTTCTGACATTATTTATTACCTTCCTCGACTACCTCAGCATCTTCAACGCCATCTTCTGCTGCGTTCTCAGCGGCAGCACCTGCCGCTGCATACATCAAGGCACCGAGTGCTTGCGAAAGAGTTGAGACCTTTTCGGTATTTGTCTTAATTGACTCGAAGTTAGCGCCACCGAGTGAAGTCTTCAGTTCGGCAAGTGCTGCCTCTACTTCATCCTTCTTCTCAAGTGCTTCGCCTTCTGTGAACTTATCGGCATTATCTGCAATGAACTTCTCGGTCTGATAGACAAGTGAGTCTCCGGTGTTACGGATCTCTGCCTCTTCCTTACGCGCCTTATCTTCTTCAGCGTGGGCTTCAGCATCTGCCATCATGCGATCGATTTCATCTTTAGAAAGTGCTGAGCCGCCACTGATTGTGACGCTCTGCTCTTTACCTGTTGCAAGATCTTTCGCTGATACGTGAACGATTCCGTTGGCATCGATATCAAATGTCACCTCAACCTGCGGAACTCCGCGGGGTGCTGGTGCGATACCAGCGAGCTCAAACATGCCTAGCTTCTTGTTATAAGCAGCCATTTCACGCTCGCCCTGATAGACCTGAATCTGCACCGCTGGCTGATTATCATCTGCCGTTGTGAAGATTTCGCTGCGCTTTGTAGGAATAGTTGTATTGCGTTCGATCATGCGAGTCATCACGCCACCCTTGGTTTCGATTCCAAGAGTAAGTGGCGTGACATCAAGGAGAAGTACATCTTTTACTTCACCCTTAAGAACACCTGCTTGAAGGGATGCACCAACGGCAACAACCTCATCTGGGTTTACACCCTTATTTGGCTCTTTTCCGCCGGTGAGGTCGCGAACAAGATCGACAACAGCTGGCATACGAGTTGATCCGCCAACAAGAACAACGCTCTTGATTTTCGCAATCGAAATTCCAGAGTCTTTGAGAACTTGCTGGAATGGCTTCTTGCAACGATCAAGCAAATCAGCTGTGAGTTGCTGGAATTGTGCGCGAGTAATTGTCTCGTCAAGGAACAATGGATTCTTCTCAGCATCTACTGTGATGTAAGGAAGATTGACTGCAGCTTGCTGTGAAGAAGAGAGTTCAATCTTTGCCTTCTCAGCGGCTTCACGAATCCGCTGCATCGCCATCTTATCTTTTGTGAGATCGATACCGTTTTTGGATCCAAATGTTTGTACGAGGTGATCAACAAGTGCTTGATCCCAATCATCTCCACCGAGATGGTTATCTCCGGCAGTTGCCTTTACTTCAACAACTCCCTCACCAATTTCAAGAAGTGAAACGTCAAATGTTCCACCACCTAAGTCAAAGACTAGAATGGTTTGTTCCTGATCAGCTTTATCTAAACCATATGCAAGTGCTGCTGCAGTTGGCTCGTTGATAATGCGAAGAACATTAAGACCAGCAATTTCGCCAGCTTCCTTTGTTGCTTGACGTTCTGCGTCAGAGAAGTACGCAGGAACTGTGATGACAGCATCTGTAACAGTTTCGCCAAGGTAGGCCTCAGCATCGCGCTTGAGTTTCTGCAAAATACGTGCAGAGATTTCCTGCGGTGTGTACTTCTTGCCATCAATATCAATGGTCCAGTTGGTGCCCATGTGGCGCTTAACTGAACGGATGGTGCGCTCAACGTTTGTTACTGATTGGCGCTTAGCCACCTCGCCCACGAGGACCTCGCCATTTTTAGCAAAGGCGACGATCGATGGGGTGGTGCGAGCGCCTTCAGCGTTGGCGATTACCGTTGCTTCGCCACCTTCTAGGACGCTGACGCAGCTATTTGTTGTTCCGAGGTCGATTCCGACTGCTCTAGCCATGGTGTAACTCCTTTTCAAGTGCCACTCGAGCTCACTATGAGGTCGAGGCTGTTAAACCTGAGTCCATCTTACCCAAGAGATTGAGTCGATGCGACTCAGGTTTGCATGGGGTAGAACATCACCGTCGCCCCGAATATTCCCGCCCCAACAATTCCCGCCCAAACTATTGATAGGGGGCGAGATAGCCTTGAGCCTATGACCTCCTTGCAGATTGTTTTAGCCAGCCTTTCCTACGGCTTCACAATCTTCACCCTCGCTTTTTTAGCCCTGCGCGTTCGCACCTTGATCGCCTTTTTTAAGGGCGGGCAGCCAGATCCCACCCGAAATAATGAAAAGGGCTCTCGCCTTCGCCATATGTTGATTGAAATCTTTGGCCATACCAAGATGCTTAATTTTTCTGTCACTGGGGTTGCGCATTGGTTTGTCATGATCGGCTTCGGTGCACTCTTTGGAACTCTTGTTACAGCATATGGACAGCTAATTTCGCCAAGTTTTGCACTTCCACTCATCGGTCATTTTATTCCATATGAATTCATGTCAGAACTTATCGCTTGGCTAACTGGTATCAGCATCGTTGCACTCATTGGAATTCGTCAGGTAACACGGATGCTTCCTGAACGAAAGAACCGTTTCGCAGGTTCAAATATGGGCCGCGCTTACTATGTTGAAATCACAATTCTGATAATTGTCTTTGCAGTTATTGCACTTCGCGGATTAGAAGGCGCACTCGCTGGTGAAGAGTCATGGAACTGGCATTACGCCTTGTCATGGCCGGCAGTGGTTGCATTTGGCGGACTTTCAACCACAACTATTGAAACGCTTATCTTTATCATTGCTGCCGTAAAAATTCTGACTTCGATGCTCTGGTTTATTGTTATTGCAATGAACCTTACTTGGGGTATTACTTGGCATAGATTCTTGGCATTTTTTAATATTTTCTACAAGCGCAATAGCGATGGTAGCAACTCACTTGGCGCGCTCCCTGAAATGCTCTCGCACGGCAAGGCGATTGATTTTGAAGATCCTAAGGAAGATGATGTATTTGGTTTGGGTACGCGAGCAGATATCTCCTGGAAGGGTCTGCTTGATATGTCTACCTGTACCGAGTGTGGGCGCTGCCAATCGCAATGTCCTGCCTGGCATACAGATAAGCCGTTATCACCGAAGCTTTTGATTATGGCGATGCGTGATCACGCGATGTCTAAGGTTGTAGATAATGAAGCCATTGTTGGTGAAAATGCCCCGATTTCATTAGATGTTCTCTGGTCGTGCACAACCTGCGGTGCCTGCGTCGAAGAGTGCCCAGTTGATATCGAACATGTTGATCACATCGTTAATATGCGCCGCTTCCAAGTACTTGTTGAATCTGAATTTCCAACTGAACTTGGTGCGACATTTAGAAATCTTGAGAAGACTGGTAATCCATGGGGTGCCAATCGCGCAGATCGCGAGGCGTGGATCGCCGAGTGTGACTTCCCGGTACGCCTGGTCGAAGGCGAACTTCCGGCCGAAGTCGAGTACTTATTCTGGGTTGGTTGCGCTGGCGCTTATGAAGAGCGCGCAAAGAAGACAACAAAAGCTGTGGCAGAGCTGTTACATACGGCAGGGGTTAACTTTGCAGTTCTTGGTAAGCGTGAGACATGTACCGGTGATGCTCCACGTAGAGCTGGTAATGAATTCCTCTATCAGATTCTTTCGCGCGAAAACATTGAAACATTTAAGGAAACTTTCGGAGACCGCCCTAAGGGTAAGAAGAAAGTTGTTGTCACCTGTCCTCATTGCTTTACAACGATCGGTCGCGATTACGCCCAAAGTGGTTATGAACTTGAGATGTTGCACCACACACAATTGCTCAACACTCTTGTTCGCGAAGGTCGCTTGAAGACGAGTCCACATAAAGCTGATCAGAAAATTACCTTCCACGATCCGTGTTACTTGGGTCGCCATAATCAAATCTACGCGCCCCCACGCGAATTGCTAGAAGCATCTGGTTGTGACATTGAAGAGATGCCACGAAATCAAGAGCGATCATTTTGTTGCGGTGGCGGTGGATCTCGTATGTGGATGGAAGAAAAACTTGGTACGCGCATTAATCTCAATCGCGTTGATGAAGCGATCGCAACAGGTGTTCAAGAAGTTGCAGTCGGATGCCCGTTCTGTCGCATCATGATTGGTGATGGAATGACGGCACGTGAATCAGATGTTGAAGTCTTAGATGTTGCTCAAGTACTGCTGCGCAACGTCAAAACCACTCCTTAGTTGTCGAGTACCTTCGTATCTGGTGTGCGGTAAAGGACTTTTTTATTTACTACTATCTCTACATCCACTAGATATTTCTTAATTGCAGGAATACTAAATGGGATTCCTATACCGGGCCTTTCGGGAACCGAGATCATCCCATCTGCATCCGGCATGATCTTGGTGTTATTTAAATCAATGCAGAGTTGTTTTGGCTCCATTGGGTATTCAGCGAAGTGCGAATCCTTCATTCCAGCATATGGTTGCATTGATGCCGAAAGGGCTGAATGGGAGGTAAAGGTGTGATTTACAAATTGAACTCCGTGCTCTTTAGCAAAATTAGCAACTCTAAAAGCAGGTGCGATTCCGCCAATGTATCCAGTATCTATCTGGATATAGCCGATTCCACCATTTGCAATTAAATCTTCTGCTTGAAATGCGTTATGTGCACCTTCGCCGCCAGCAAGACGAACCGAAGGATTAATCAATGAAAGCTTCTTATACAGTGAAA
>JAFMBT010000011.1 GCA_017858325.1 Candidatus Planktophila sp.
GAAATTTCGCGGCCCCGTGTATGAAAATTGATTCCTAAATCTGCAACGATCTGATCCGGCAACAGTGAGACTAAATATGAGTAGCGCGATAGGCGTGCATCAAAATCAGGGAAGGCGCGAACGCTAGCAGTGGCTCCGCCTAGCTCTGCGTTGGCTTCAAGTAGGAGAATACTCTTTCCAGCTTTAGCTAAATATGAGGCTGCCACCAAACCGTTATGGCCGCCACCTACAACGATTGCATCAAAAACCTTAACCACGGATACCCTCCGCCATCTGGGTAATCGCCCTAGTAATAATCTCAGGACTAGTTGCAAAATTCAGGCGAACAAATTGATTCCACTGTGCTCCATAGATATGGCCAGAATTAAGCGCAACTTTCGATTGAAGAAGAATTGTTGCACCCGGGTCTTCACCAAGATTAAGGGCGGAGAGATCAAGCCAGGCAAGGTAGGAATGTTGAGGTGGAATGTATTTCACTTCGGGCAAGAGATCACTTAACAATGTAGAGATGAGATGGCGGTTCTGATCGAGCTGCCTAATTACTGTATCGAGCCACGGTGTCCCCTCGCTAAAGGCGATGGCAGTTGCAAAGGCTCCAAATATTGAGGCGCGAAAATGTAGAGCTGGCGGTAGTAAATTCAATTTTTCATGCATCGGATCACTGCCGGTAACGATAATCGCGCACTTGAGTCCTGCAATGCTCCATCCTTTACTCGCAGCAGTTACTACGACAGAGCACTCAGCGGCTTCACTACCAAGAGTCAGAATTGGAGTAAAGGGGTGTTCTTTATACTCAAGGGGAGAGTGAATCTCATCGCTAATAATGATTACATTATTCTTTCGTGCAAGTTCAATAAATCTCTTAAGCTCGGACTCTGAATACATTCTACCGTTCGGGTTATGCGGTGAACAGAGAAGATGAACTTTGATTCCACTATGATAAGCCTTTTCAATTCCATCCCAGTCGATCACCCAGGTTGAAGTGATGTCGTCAGTTGGATTGTAGATAAATGGAACATCTATGAACTGTACTTTTGTTTCGTTAATCCATGTGTAAAAATTTTGATATACCGGAGAACTTATAAGAATTGATTCACCGGGCGAAGTAAATACTCGCAGGAGTTCAACAACAGCTACTCCTACATCGGTGGCTAGGCGGACCTTTGTTGGATCAACCTGCCAATCCCATCGCATGAGAGCAAAGTGAGAAAAACTTGCATTGAGCTCAGGGATTGATCCCAAATAGCCCGTATCTGAAATTTCTACCATCGAGTGCAGTAACTTCTTGATGGGTTCGGCAATGGCAAAGTCCATTTCTGCCACAGGAAGTGGAATCACATCGGTAGGGAATGCTCTCCACTTCTCGCTGCGATGCGTTGCGAGCTCTTCCAACGTGAGGAATTTGAGGTGGCTATCGCTCATGGTTTGAAGTATTTCATGAAGAGCCGTCAGCTACTAAACGTTTTGTTGAGTTTCGAACGATAAGAGTTGTAGGAACTATTAAGGAGCTAGGTTCCTTAGCTGGTTTACGCAATCGTTCCATGATTGACCACGCTGCCATCTCCCCCATGAGTTGTACCGGTTGCTCAATCGTTGTGAGTTCAGAAAATTCAGCCATCTCGTGGCCATCAAATCCGATAATTGAAATATCATCGGGACACCGCAGGCCATGTCGTCGAATTGCTTGCATTACTCCAAATGCCATTTCATCTGATTCACAGAAAATTGCAGTTGGTCGATTAGGTCGTGCCAAGAGATCATCCATGGCGCGGGCAGCGGTATTCATTGTAAATCCACCGTGAACTTCATGTGCGGGATCCCAATCGATTCCATTCTCAGTTAGAACTTGGAGAAAACCCTTACGTCGATCTTGCGGAACGCTAAAATCAAATGGGTCATCAGGATGGCCCGACATGAGGGCAATATTGCGGTGACCTTGATTGACAAGGTGCTGAGTTGCCGTACGAGCTGCTGCGACATCGTCAATTGCAACGCTTGCACAATCTTTGTGATGCATGCCCACAAGTGCTACTGGAATTCCAAGGCTTAACATCGACTCAAATTCTTCTTCCGTAGGAGGAAGGCTAATGACGATTAGTGCATCAACGCGACCTTTAAGAAGTTGATGTTGAAAGAGCCGTTCGCGCCCCTTCATCTGGCTAAAGTTATAGAGAAGGAGGTCAAGACCAGCTTCACGCAAAGCTTGTTCCGCGCCGCTAATTACTTGAGCGAAGTACCAGCGTGAAACATAGGGTGCAACAATCCCAACACTGTTGGTGCGAATTGGTGGCAGAACCTGGGAGTTACTCTCTGTGGGATAGCCCAGAACGTGCGCTGCATCCATAACTCTTGCTCGAGTCTTTGGGTTCACATGGTGTAAACCTCGTAGCGCGCGAGAAACTGTGGCGATAGAGACCCCTGAGTATGCGGCGATCTCTTTGATTCCTACCATATCGCCTCCATGAAACTGCAAAAACTGTAAGAGCTGTAAAAGTATCCGTAGAATCTGCAAATATCAAGGTGCAGGTGATCGGCTCTATAAAGGGTAAGCAACTCCTGTGCTTGAGTGACAGTCATAGCCGTTGGGATTCTTTGCCAGATATTTCTGGTGATACTCCTCGGCTAAGAAATACTCGATCCCCTCAGAGCTCTGGATCTCGGTAACGATTGCCCCTAATCCAGCGTGAGCGAGCGCGCCTTGATAGATAGTCTTAGATGCTAGCGCCTGCTGAAATTGCAGAGCAGAAGATGTGAAGATGGCGCTTCGATATTGAGTGCCTATATCTCCGCCTTGAGCATTTAAAGATGTTGGATCGTGCATTACCCAGAATTCTTGAAGGAGGCGATCATATGAAATAAGTGCAGGATCAAAGGTGACTGCAACCATTTCGGCATGACCTGTTCTACCGGTGCAGACTTCTTCATAACTAGGATGAGGGCTATGGCCACCCATATATCCGACGGAGGTTTCACTTACTCCATCAAGATTCCAGAATCGCCGCTCGGCTCCCCAGAAACACCCCGTTGCAAAGTATGCGATCTCACTGGTGTCCTTCATTGGAAGAGTCTTTCATGATTGTGATCAACTTTCTTCACGTAAACTAGAATCACCTTGCGCCCCCGTAGCTCAGGGGATAGAGCACCGCCCTCCGGAGGCGGGTGCACAGGTTCGAATCCTGTCGGGGGCACAGCAGATAAAAGCGCGTGTCGGCGCGATCTTTATCACGCTGATGTGAGAAATCTTTTTGCGTTCCTCCTTGTTTAAGCGAGTAAGTCACGAGAGAATGAGGGTTTGCGAGAGGTGAATTCACTTCACGCTCACTTCCTCTAGCCTAAGGAGCGATCATGGATTGGCGTCATCAGTCTGCCTGTCGCGACGAAGACCCAGAACTCTTCTTTCCTGTGGGAAATACGGGGCCTGCGATCACCCAGATCGAAGAGGCGAAGAAGGTCTGTAATCGCTGCATCGTCAAGGACCCTTGCTTGGCATGGGCTCTTGAGAGCGGACAAGACGCCGGTGTGTGGGGCGGACTCTCTGAGGATGAACGTCGTGCGCTGAAGCGCCGTGCCGCTCGTAATCGTGCGCGTATTTCAGATCCACAAAGCTAACTTCTTTTACTCACATTCTTTAAATCGGAAATGTGAGTCGTGCTGTGGTCTTATCCTCTGTTGATTCAAGGATGAGTTCACCTTTGAGTTCATTCTCAGTCAAGGTACGGACAATTTGAAGGCCAAGGTTCGATGATGTTGCAAGATCAAAATCTGCTGGTAGACCAACTCCATCATCGATGATTGAAATGTGGGCCGAATCAGCAGTGCGCTCTAGGGAGATCTCCAACGAGCTTCCACCTTTTTCCAACCCATGTTCGAGGGCGTTATGAATTAACTCGGTTACGACCAGCGATAATGGTGTAGCAATCGTTGGATCGAGGGAGCCAAGAAATCCCGTACGAGTGATAACTAATTCATTCATCCTAGAACTCAAATCTAGTGAGTGAGTGACTAACCGATCTAGTACATCATCAAAGGCTACGGATGAGTCACTGCCTGAAGAGAGAGTTTCATGCACTAGAGCAATCGAAGCAATGCGTCGAACCGCTTCATTGAGTGCAGCGCTAGCTGCGGGATCATCAATACGACGAGATTGCAGGCGCAGCAGGGCAGAGACAGTTTGAAGATTGTTCTTTACCCGATGGTGGATCTCTCGAATGGTGGCATCCTTAGTAACTAGCTCTCGCTCACGTCGCCGCAGTTCAGTAACATTTTGCAAGAGGATCAACGCACCTACCCGATCCTCACCTTGAGATACAGGAAGAACCAAAAGATCAATTGTTCCTCCGGCATTTTCCATCTCTACTCGACGAATCGCTTTTCCAGAGAGTTGTACACGTAAACCTTCTTCGTGAGCAAGGTTTTGTGGAGATGTGATTTGTTGAGCAACTTCGTGCAACGTTTCACCTTCTAGTGCGCTGTTCCATCCCATGCGACCAAATGCTGAACGAGCATTAGGGCTGGCATAGGTAATTACCCCATTGATATCTAAACGTAAGAGTCCATCACCAACCCGAGGTTGTGGATCAAAGAGAGAACTTGCATTGTGATATGGAAATTTTCCCTCCGCAACCATTCGATATAGCTGATGTGCAATTTCACGATAATTAAGTTCCAGACGTGAGGGCTGACGCATAAGTTCTGAATCTCGATGACGAGAGATAACAGCAATCACTTCTTCCTTGTAAATGACCGGCGTAGTTTCCTCTTTGATCATATGCTCACCAAAACGTTCCGGGACTGTGTCACGAATGATCTCGGCGCTAGAGAGAGCTTGATCGATATGTGGCCGATCCCCCCATTGAATTTCGTCTCCTAAAACATCATGTGCGAATACTGTTGCTGCTGTCATTGGCCGAATGTGGGCAACAGCGACATAGCCAGTTGGCCAGCTCTTCATATCTTTTCTCAATGGAACCCAGAGAATCAGATCAGCGAAGGAGAGATCTGAGAGAAGTTGCCAATCAGCTACTAACTCTCGTAGCCGATAAATTTGCTCAGAGGTGAGTGGGCTTCTTCCTCGAATGAACTCTTCTAGTGCGGGCATTTAAGAACTCCACGACGGAAGCAGATTTTCAACTTCCTGTATTCCATACCAGGTGAGGTCTTGCCCGTCAGGAGAGACAAGAAAGATGCACGCTGCCCAATCACGATTAATCTCTTCCGAAACTTTGATGCTATCTGCGCCTTCTTCGATGATGACATTGGTAGGAACATCTCCAGCAAGGACAAAACCAAATCCCTCCTCGCGCAGATCAAGGGATTCCTCGGCTGCGAGCATAGTTAGGATAAATTCACGCTCTTCTTCATCAAGATCTATATGAGTTGCAACAAACTCAGCAGTAGCTGCAAATAGGATCTCGATTTTTAGCGACTCCCCTGAAATGAGTGCGCTCACTTCATCGAAGGTAAGGCCGACATAAGCGCGCATAGGCAGAGGGTACAAGGTCTAAGCGGTCAGCGCAGCCGCCAATTCTAGGTACCTCTTTCGAAGTAAGCCACGAGGATTACTCTCCATCAATATTGATCTATCCTGTTCTGCCACACTGGTACCTCGAGTATCAAGGGGAAGTACGCGAATAGCATACGGATGGCTAGGCGCAACAAGTGATAGAAACATTTCTTCTTGGATGTCTCCGCGCTTTCCCGAGACCCTATGGTTGAGAATAAAAGTTATGCGAGCCCGTAGTGATTGCTTTGCTATCACACCTTGAATTTGGTGGAGAGAGTGAGCGCTCATCGGACGCGGTGAGGCGATAACCCATAAGTCATCAACATTATCTAAGATCCAATTCGAAAAAGTGTGCTGCCATCTTCGTTCGGTTATCGCCTCTCCCGCCTTTGGCATCAAGCCACAATCAATTATTACAAAGTCAGTACGAGAGCAGGCATCAATAAGGGTCTCATTCATCGTCAGCGAATTCTCTCTTGTGAGCTCGAAAACTTCTAACAAAGGGCTGACGCGATTGGGTTCTGATCCGTTGAGATTTCTTTCGCCTAGGAGAATTGCAACTGCTGGAAGTTGGTGATGGGCATCGATCAGGAGAACTTTCTTTCCAATGAGATTGAGTTCAATTGCGCAATTGATGGCTGTCGTTGTTGCTCCATCACCATGGCTAGCGCTAGTAATTGCGATGACACGCGAGCGTCTGGAAGCTGAACTACTTAATCCTTGCTGTCGAAGCGGCACTCTCCCCTGTGTTACGATCCTCGCCATCAATATTGCCGCATCATGAGTTCTTTCTCTCAACTCTCCATCTAGCTGACCTCCTTCGGCTCCAGCAAAGCCTACGGATCTTTCAATAAAGGCTGAGATAGATGAAAGAAACTCTTGATTTAAACCTTGAATATCACTTGAGTAAATGAGTAATGGCTTAATCTCACCAGATGCTTTTAAATACCGGGCAAGAAGTTCAACATCGACAGCACGAAAGAGAACGTTCCATCCCTGTGAATGCAAGGTACGTGCGACAAAACTTTCAAATTCAGGATCACCAATTGCGGTCACAACATGTAGCTTAGCCATGTGCGATAACCACGACTAAACGTCCGTGAGATGTTCCTGAAAGAATTTTTGCTACCTGTGAACTATCGACCGAGACTGTAATTGCCAGGCCAGAGCCAAAATTTGATCCTTTACGATCAATCGACTCTAGAAAAATTCCCGTGAGTAAGAGTTTCGGGGCACTCAGGCTTTGGCTATTGACGGCATCTGGTACCCAGTAGAGAGAAATGGGCTCCCCTACTTCAATCACTGCCGGAATATCTGATGGCAGAATATTTAATGGAACTTGTTCAGTATCGAACCGTGCCGACTCTTGGGTGAGAGCGCTCACTGAAAGAAATTGGCCTGCTCCAATTAACTGTGTGCTCATCATTCCAATGGGTGAATTACTTTCTTCAAAGTACAACTCTGCATTTTCGATAAGGGAAGCATCGAAAAGAACTATATCTTCAGAAGTTACAAGGGAGCCTGGCGTAATGGAATTTCGTGCTACCCAATATTGTGAAGACTGATCGGATAGGGCAGCGAAGGCGAATGAAGAGAGTAGGGCGGCGAGAAAGAGCGTGCAGGCAACAATCACTCGAGGAGAGCGAAGAGAGAATGAGGTCGTTATAGAAGGAGTTTTTGAAATCATAGGTGGAGCAAAGAGCATGAAGAGTTTCCCTCTCACTACTTTTGCACAGTCACCTTTAAGGGTGAGTTAACTTCATCTTCTGAGTTGATCTCTGCTCTGGCGCGGAGATAGATGGTTGGCGGTATGACAATACATAGCACCCCTTCCTTTACCCTCATATCTAGTAATCAAGATCAGGCAATGTGGGGCCATCCCATCCTCGATCTCTATCCACAGTCACATCTCAAGCCAGCTCTTGAAGTTCGACCAGTTCAAAAGGCAAAGCTTTATCTCGTCCCTTCACATTGCGATAAGAGTTACGGAGGTGATGATTGTGATGGTGAAGATTGCCCCATACCGACATCGGCAAGTGAACTACCTGAGCTCCATGCCTGGACTATGACATTTGCCGTAGCCCTCCTTGAAATCTGGGCTGGACGTAGGCAGCCGGCGCAATTAATGGCGCGATGTCATAGAGTTATTTACAACGAATTAGTCCGAAAGACTGGATCACTAAAAGAAATTGGGAGAATTCGTACGATCTATCAAAGTCAGCCTCTCGATGGGATTTGCGAATCGACGATCACCGTACGATTCGGAGAAAGGCTACGAGCGATCACTATTCGATTTGAGGGCGTCGATGGACGCTGGCTCTGTACCGAATTAGATCTTATCTAGAGAGGATCAAGTGGCGCCGTGACAGCGCTTGTACTTCTTTCCAGAACCACAAGGACATGGCGCATTTCGAGTTACTTCATTTTTGGTAACGGCGCCAGAGCCATCAGATGCGGTGTATGAGAGAGCACTTACCTCTGCCGACTTTGTATCAAGTGAAGGAGCAGAGACTTTTTCTCCCTCTTCAACGCTGACCTGCACGTTGAAGACAAGACTTGCCAGCTCTTCTTTAATTGCATCCATCATCGCAGAGAAGAGCTCAAAGCCCTCTCGCTGATATTCAACAAGTGGATCGCGTTGCGCCATGGCGCGGAGTCCAATTCCCTCTTGCAAATAATCCATCTCATAAAGATGCTCGCGCCATTTTCGATCCAAAACAGAGAGGAGAACTTTGCGTTCAAGTTCACGCATCACTTCAGCTCCAAGTTCTTCTTCGCGCTTTTTATAGGCGCTCTCTGCATCTTCCAAGATTCTCGCTGTCAAGAACTCGCCATCAAGGCCATCAATAGTTCCCACTTCATTAATCAGGCCTTCTATGGTGAGAGAGATTGGAAAGACAAGTGTGAGAGCATCCCATAACTTTGCCAAATCCCAATCTTCAGGGTATCCCTCTGCCGTGGCCGCTGAGACATATGCCTGGATCGTATCTACTAAGAATTGACCAACCTGAGATGAAATATCTTCACCCTCTAAAACCAGACGTCGCTCTCCGTAGATCACGCTACGTTGGCGGTTCATTACATCGTCATACTTAAGAACGTTTTTGCGAATCTCAAAGTTCTGAGCCTCGACCTGTGTCTGTGCCGATTTAATCGCGTTGCTAACCATCTTAGATTCGATAGGTGCATCTTCCGGTAGGCCTGCAGCAGAGAGGAAACGTTCTACTATCGCTGAGTTAAATCGGCGCATCAAATCATCTTGTAGAGAGAGGTAGAAGCGGGATTCACCAGGATCGCCTTGACGTCCGGAACGTCCACGAAGCTGGTTGTCGATGCGACGAGATTCGTGACGCTCTGTTCCAAGAACATAGAGTCCACCTAGCGCGACAACTTCCTCGTGCCCTGTGGCAACAGCAGCCTTCTGTTTTGCAAGTTCGATTGGCCATGCAGATTCATACTCAGCGGCGTTATCAACAGGTGAGATACCGCGTCGTTGTAATTCGAAATCTGCCATAAATTCTGGATTTCCGCCCAGCATGATGTCAGTTCCTCGACCAGCCATATTGGTAGCTACAGTAACTGCACCTTTAACACCCGCGCGAGCAATGATGAGCGCTTCCCGCTCATGATGTTTAGCATTGAGAACTTCATGTGGAACACCATTTTTCTTGAGAACGGCTGAGAGCTCTTCAGATTTTTCAACACTGACTGTTCCCACAAGAACTGGCTGTCCCTTGCGATGGCGCTCAACAATATCTTCTGCAACAGCTAGAAATTTTCCTGTCTCTGATTTATAGACAAGGTCAGCTGCATCTTCTCTGAGCATCGGGCGATTTGTTGGAATTGGAACAACACCTAGCTTGTAGATTTGGTGAAATTCTGAGGCTTCGGTCATAGCAGTTCCGGTCATACCTGAAATCTTTGAGTAGAGGCGGAAGTAGTTCTGTAAGGTGATCGTCGCCAGAGTTTGATTCTCATCCTTGATCTCAATACGTTCTTTCGCTTCTAGAGCTTGGTGCAAACCTTCACTATATCTGCGACCAGAGAGCATGCGACCTGTGTGCTCATCAACGATGAGAAGCTCACCATTCATAACAACATAATCTTTATCCCGCTTGAAGAGCTCCTTGGCGCGAACAGAGTTATTGAGGTATCCAATAAGGGGTGTATTTGCAGCTTCATAGAGATTTTCAATACCTAGCAGCTGTTCAACTTTTGTGACACCTAATTCGAGGATCGCTATTGTCTTCTTCTTCTCGTCAACCTCATAATGTGTATTTCGAGTCAGTTGATTACAAATATTTGCAAACTCCACATACCACTTGGTGGCTTTATCGGCTGGACCACTAATAATCAGTGGAGTTCGAGCTTCATCGATCAGAATTGAGTCAACTTCATCGACAACAGCGAAGAAGTGATCACGTTGAACGCACTCTTCCAAACTCCAAGCCATGTTATCGCGCAGATAATCAAAACCAAATTCATTATTTGTTCCGTAAGTGATATCACAGTTGTAAGCAGCGCGACGCTCTGAAGGCGTCATGCTATTGACGATTACTCCAACGCTCAATCCTAGGAAGCGATGAATTCGCCCCATCCACTCGCTATCACGCTCGGCTAAATAATCATTTGTTGTGACAACGTGAACACCTCTTCCAGCGAGCGCATTGAGATAAGAAGGAAGGGTTGCTACAAGAGTCTTACCTTCACCTGTGCGCATCTCAGCGATATTGCCCATATGCAGGGCAGCTCCTCCCATGAGTTGAACATCGTAATGGCGCTGACCTAGGGTGCGTTTTGCTGCTTCGCGGACAACTGCAAATGCTTCAGGGAGAAGATCGTCGAGATCTTCATCTTTTTCCAGGCGTGACCGGAACTCTTCTGTCTTTGCACGAAGCGCTTCATCGCTAAGTGACACGATGGCTGGCTCAAAGGAGTTTACTTCTGCTGCAATTTTTGAGAGTTGGCGGAGAATCTTTCCTTCCCCAGCGCGCATTAAACGATCAACTATTGATGACATCAAAAACCTTTCAAAGAATACGTGCTCTGCTGAGCCCGGTTACTTTAAATACTGATGCAAGGGGGACCCTTGTTTCACTGGGTATATCGTAGGGGTTTTGCCACGCAGGCAGTAATTGCACCGATAACGCAGAAACCCCCTGCATGTAGGGCCCTTCCCGCCTCCCTCAGGGTCGCCCCAGTAGTAACGACATCATCGACAATTATTACAGGGGTATTTGCCCCCTCCGCCCTTTCTATACATTTAAGTGATCGGCTGAGATTCCGCTGCCTCTCTTTGGCATTGAGTGAAGATTGATCCTGAATTCGGCGCGTATGGCTCAGTAGCGGGCGTACAAGCACATGTGGATTCTTTGATAGCTCAATAGTTTGCGTTAAAATAAAATTTCTACCTCGCCTTCGCGTTGCTGATTTTCTGGAAGGGACTGGAACAAGGTCTGCAATACCTTGCTCTCCATGCATATAGCCCAAGCTATGAGACAGCGCTTGAATAATAAGTTGATCTGCATCTAGTAAAGCTGACTCTTTGGAGCTCAGCAGTACGCGCTGAGCAACGCTAGAGTACTCAACTGCAGAGTACACGGGAAAAGAGTTCACTTCAGAGACAATCTGCATGCGATAGATATGCAGGTTCCACGATGCACGACATTGTGAACAAATCTTAATTCCAAGCTGTCTACACCCTAGACAGCGCGAGGGGAAGATAATCTCAGATAAAGATGAAAATGAAATCACCAGAGTAATTGTGGTTTATCATGCCCACAAATTTCTTAGAGATTCCTCCGATGTGGATTAACTGGTAGTGGGCGGGCCACAATCTGGTTTCCTGCAATTCGCGGAAGCGTCAATACAAAATTCGCACCATCTCCGATCGCTCCCCAAGCATCAAGTTCACCATTATGAAGTCGGGCGTCTTCAAGTGCGATCGAAAGACCAAGACCAGTGCCTCCTCGCGTTCTCGCACGAGATGGATCAGCGCGCCAGAAACGGTCAAAGACTCGGGTAAGAGAGGTCGCCTCCATTCCCTCCCCATGATCTCTGACGCTGACTGCAACTTCAGTAGCTGTTTCAACGCACTCAATCTCGATCACTTTTCCTTCTGAATGATCGAGGGCATTTGCGATGAGGTTTCGCATAATACGTTCCACTCTACGGAAGTCAGCGCGAATATGTACCGGATACTTGGGAGCGTCAAAGGTAATTTGTGAATCCGGTGCCTCGACGCGCACTCCAAGGTCTGCAACACACCTGCGAACAAGTGCGGTGAGTTCAAAATCAGTCGGTTCAAGAACCGCTACTTCTGCATCAAATCGACTCACCTCTAAAAGCTCCTGTAAAAGCTTTTCGAAGCGGTCGATCTGAGCGATCAGAAGTTCTGCACTTCGAGCAATCACAGGATCAAATTCATCTCGTTGAGCGTATATAACATCAGAAGCCATGCGTAGGGTTGTTAAGGGAGTACGCAATTCATGTGAGACATCTGAGACAAATCGCTGCTGGACCTTTGACAGGTTTTCTAATCGACTAATCTGCCCTTGAATAGACGCTGCCATTTCATTGAAGGCTGTTCCTAATGTAGCGATCTCATCATTGCTCTGAACACGTAGTCGCTGAGTAAAATCTCCTTTTGTAAAAAGACTGGCGACTCTAGCGGCATCTCTAACAGGTCGTACCACTTGTCTGACAACTAGATATGTGATCAATCCGATCAGTAGGAGCAAGACGATACCTGTCAACAGTAATGAATTTTGAATCAGATCAAGGGTTGCAGCTTGATTAGCCAGGGTAAAGACTAAATACATTTCGTATTCGCCAGATCCTGGGATGATCACGCGCTGACCGACAAAGAGGGCATCAATAGATCTTCCACTCGCGTAGGTTAGTGGAGCAAATTGATTGACTAGTACGGCAGAATCAGAAATCTCATCTCTTAAATCTTGTGGTATCGCCGTAGGTGAAAGAGCATTTGAAGCGAAACTATAATCAGGCTTCAGTGAATTATTCTTAACTTCTTTCGTATTAAAAATTTTTATTAAAATAATCTCTCGTGAGCTTTCGATGCTGCCAAGTGAAATTGATGTAGAGATAATTTCATCGACACCTGCTTTAATGACCTCACTTGATTGCCCATCAACAAGTAAAAACTGATAACGAGCGTTGTAAAATATAGATCGTGCGTCAGATAAAGATCTCTCTAGGCTAACCTTCTTAATTCCATCCGAGAGTTGAGAGTAAAGGGCTGATCCAGTCAGCCACACAACACCTAGGGAGAGAAGTACTGTTGAGAGAATTACTTTGGTGGCCAGGGAGTGTGAAAAGGGGGAATGTTGTAGCCTCATTAGGATTCTTCCGTGGCTCCCGCTTTATATCCGACCCCTCGCACCGTCGTTACTATCTTTGGGTTTTCCGGATCATGCTCTACTTTTGAACGAAGTCGCTGAACATGAACGTTTACCAAACGTGTATCTGTGGAGTGTCGATATCCCCACACTTCACTCAGTAGGGCTTCCCGTGTGAAAACACTCCCTGGTTCTTTTGCAAGGGCGACAAGTAGATCAAATTCAAGGCGAGTGAGAGAGATCGCTTTACTCCCCCGCTTCACCTCGTGTGCAATGACATCAATGGCCAAATCTCCGATTGCAAGTAGCCCTTTTTGGTCAGCGTTTGTTCGACGCAACCGAGTACGTATTCGAGCAATTAATTCAGTAGGGTGCTTAAAGGGCTTAATCATGTAATCATCGGCTCCAGCTTCAAGCCCCGCGACAACATCCTGGGTGTCACCTTTCGCGCTCAGCATGACGATTGGAACCATTGACTCGGCACGAATCAATTTACAGACTTCAACCCCATCCAACCCTGGCAACATCACATCGAGAAGTACGAGGTCGGGTGGATTGCTATGAAAAACTTCCATGACTTCGTCCCCGCGACTTACGAGATCTACGTCGATGCCGGCACCTGTTAAAACGATGCCAAGCATCTCCGCAAGATCCTGGTCGTCATCAACGACCATAACTAGGGTCATTAGCTACCGTGCTCCCAAGAGTTCAAGTACATATCTTGAGCAGGAGTCAGAATATCGATACGACCACCCATGCTGACGAGCTTGAGTGAAGCGACTTCTTTATCAATGTACTCCGGAACCATGTGGACACCAGCTTTAAGATTCTTTGCCTCTTTAACGAGGTACTCAGCGGTAAGCGCTTGATCTGAGAATGACATATCCATGACCGAAGCAGGATGGCCCTCTGCTGCACCGAGGTTTACGAGGCGACCCTCTGCAAGAAGGAGCAGGCGACGCCCATCTGTAAGGACATATTCATCAGTCTGATGACGCATCTTTGAATTCTTCTTCTTTGAATTCTGCTCTAGCCAAGCAACATCGATTTCAATATCAAAGTGGCCTGAGTTAGCCATGATGGCGCCATCTTTCATGACTGCAAAGTGCTCGTCGCGTAGAACGTCACGGTTACCCGTAACGGTAATGAAGACATCTCCAATTTTTGCCGCATCGAGCATTGGCATAACCCGGAAGCCCTGCATCATGGCATCGAGGGCCTTAGTTGGATCAATTTCGGTAATGACAACATCTGCGCCCATTCCTTTGGCACGCTCTGCTACACCCTTTCCGCAATACCCAAATCCCGCAACAACAACCACTCGTCCTGCGAGCAGAAAGTTTGTCGCACGAAAGACTGCATCAAGTGTTGATTGTCCTGTGCCGTAACGGTTATCAAACATATGCTTTGTATCTGTGTCATTAACAGCGATCATTGGGAATGTCAGCGCGCCATCTTTGGCCATCTGATTAAGACGGATAACTCCAGTTGTGGTCTCTTCGCATCCTCCGGTAATTGTTGGAAGAAGTTCACGACGTGTTGTGTGTAATGTGTTAACAAGATCGCATCCATCATCAAAAACCTGATGTGGCTCTATATCAAGGGCTGCATTGATATGTGAGTAATAACCATCACGATCAACAGCATTGCGAGCAAAGACTGAAATACCGTATTCGTGCACAAGAGCTGCAGCAGTGTCATCCTGAGTTGAGAGTGGATTTGATGCACAGAGCGCAATTTCTGCGCCGCCAGCTTTGAGAACACGCATCAAGTTTGCGGTTTCCGTAGTGACATGCATACATGCTGAAATACGAACGCCAGTAAATGGCTGTGATTTTTCAAAACGCTCTCTGATCTGGGCAAGAACTGGCATGTTGCGCTCGGCCCATTCAATACGTTTACGGCCTTCTGCTGCTAGGGAAGCATCTGCGATGTCATGCTTGGGTGTTGTTTCTGTAGTAGTCATAACTATTCTCCTCTACACGGTAGGTGATGAAGCGCTTACCTAAGGCGTAGGGCTCTACTTGCTAGGTTGCTGTGAGCCAAGATTACTGGCAAAGGTGGCTACTTGCCACCTATGAGAGCCAGTGCCTGTAGGCGAATGTCATTCATGAGGGTTTGTGTAGTGGCTTCAACGTTGAGCCGAAGTAAAGGTTCAGTGTTTGAAGCCCTCACGTTAAACCACCAATCAGCGCTTTCAGCGGTGAGGCCATCAAGGTGATCAATGGTAATTCCACTCATTGGGGCAAAGTGAGATTCGATTGCCGACATTACAATCTCGGTATCCTCTACAACTGAGTTTATTTCACCGCTGGATACATAGCGGTTGTAACTCTGTAGCAGCTCACTCAATTTCTGCTTCGACTGAGATAGTGCGGCTAGGGCATGAAGAGCGGCCAGCATTCCAGAATCTGCTCGCCAAAAATCTTTAAAGTAGAAGTGGCCGGAGTGCTCTCCCCCAAACACTGCGCCCGTCTCTGCCATAAGTTTCTTAATATAGGAGTGGCCTACGCGAGATCTCACAGCTATTCCGCCGTTTTCTTCAATAACCTCTTTAACGCTGCGCGAGGAGATGAGGTTATAGATAATACTTGCACCAGGATTCTTAGCGAGTTCACGGTCTGCAATGAGAGCGGTAAGAGCAGAAGGGTTAACTAGTTCGCCTTTTTCATCTACCAGGAAGCAGCGATCTGCATCTCCATCAAAGGCTAAACCTATATCAGCCTTATTTTTCTTTACCGAAAGAGAGAGATCTTTCAAATTCTTGGGATCAATTGGGTTGGCCTCGTGGTTTGGAAAAGTCCCATCAAGTTCAAAGTACATCTCGACAAGTTCTACATTGAGCTGCTTAAAGACCGCTGGAGCGGTGAAGCCAGCCATTCCATTTCCTGCATCAATGACAACTTTTAATGGTCGCATATCTGTGAGATCGACAAGGGCGAAGAGATGCTCTACGTAGGCATTGAGTAAATTCTCTTCTTTTTCAACACCGATGGATCCAATTCCAAGAGGTGAGCCCTCATTAAGAAATTTTTCAATCATTAAAAGGCCTGACTCACGACCAATAGGCCGTGCTCCACTAAGACAGAGCTTAATTCCATTGTATTCGGCTGGATTATGACTTGCAGTAAACATGGCTCCAGGCATATTCAATTTCCCCGAGGCAAAATAGAGCATGTCCGTGGAAGCAAGTCCGATTCGAATGGCATCTAAACCTTGTGACATGATGCCAGCAGAAAAGGCTGCTGCAAAAATTGAAGATGAGGGACGCATATCTTCGCCAATGATGACTGTTCCTGGCTCACGTTCTCCTTTAAGAAATCGCGCAAGCGCTACGCCTGTAGCAAAACAAAAGTCAGAAGTAATT
This sequence comes from Candidatus Planktophila sp., assembly GCA_017858325.1. Taxonomy (GTDB): domain Bacteria; phylum Actinomycetota; class Actinomycetes; order Nanopelagicales; family Nanopelagicaceae; genus Planktophila. Next base: position 16,229 of record JAFMBT010000011.1, read on the forward strand.
TCCTCATCAACAAGCCCGCGGATATCGTAGGCTTTAAAGATTGACATAAGTGTGTACTAATTTGGGACAGCGCGAAGATGGCCCCGACGAGCGCCGATTTGTGCAGAGTGATGAATGCGTTCGGTGAGATCGGCGCTGCTTGCCGGAAGGGATGCCGCCGCTACACGAACAGCATCTGCTATCGCCATGAGGTCATCCTCTGTTGGGCCTGATCCAGATTGCGAGATTTCTTCTTTTATTACGCTCCAGCCATTGGGCACCGTTAATTTACGGGCATGAAATTCGCAGAGGTCATAGGCATGCGGCTCAGCAAAAGTTGCAAGGGTTCCAAGGACAGCTGTTGATTCTGAGTAAATGTATGTCAGCGTCATCGTTGCCATGGCACGGCACGTTGCACGAGAGCATCTTCTACCTGATCTACTCACTGACGACATAGGTAAAGATTAGTGGATGTGAGTAGGACTAAGGATTTAAGACACGAATATTTGGGCTAGGAAGTAGGACTCGCGTCAATTGACTTCCAGGAATCAACGGGAAGAAGCCATAGCCACTTTGAGTGGCAATGAGAGCCCCACCATGGGTTTCACCTGAAACTTTATTGAAAACAACTGTTCTTGCATTATCCGGGACCCTAAATGTTGCAATTGCATCGCCTTCAATTTTATAAGTTTTCTCTTTTTTATTTGTAAAGCGAACTGTCAATGAGATAGCGATGTTATCCCCAGTAAAGGATAGGAGGGGTGCCAGCCCATTTACCGCTAAGGAGTACGCGCCCATGGGATCAGTTGCCGTACTCCACACAAAGTCAGATTTTCCTTGAGAGAAAGTTGAAGAGTAAACAGAGGCAACGATTGGAATGTCAGATGAGATCCTGAGAGCAAAGGTGCCGGGAGATAATTTGGGTTTTAGATCTAACTCAGTGACGATTCCTGCCTGAATTGTTCGCTCATCGAAACCGAATGGGACGAAAGAGCCCTCAGGCGAAATTAATTCAACTGAAATTTGAGCAGGGAGATCACCAGGGGCTAGAAGGCGAAGCTTATGACCAAGCACCTTTCCTGATCGAGCAATCTGAGGAATTGCGGGAATAACAACTACATTACTCGGAGCAGTAGTCGCGTTGACAATATCTCCTCCAAGTGCGCGGAGTCCGCGACCCCGCTCGTCAATCATAAATGTATTTACGCGACCTGAACGAGGGCTGACGTGGATGGTAAGGCTTTTAGAACCTGGATCGAGAGAGGCCAACGTTTGGACTATCGATGAATTTGCCTTAAGAGTAATAACACGTGATGAGCGGATTCCTGCTTCACTCCACACGCCAACATCTACAATCGCTTCGCTTAATCCACTATTGATGAGAAATAGCTTTCCCTTACTACTTACATCTGCATTACCACCAACGAACCATTGTGAAATTGAGGGTGCGGAGCAGATTGTTGCACCAGCCCAGACACCTCTCTTGATTTGCCATACTGGAGATGTCATATTCCGTGTATCTAAAATTGTTGGGCTACTCCCCTGTTGAAGCCTCAATGTGCGCGCAGGTTTAAATATATTAGAACTCTTACCTAAAATTCGAAAACCGGTCTGGGTTGAAGGAAGAGAGACAGCGCTAGTTTGAGCAGAGGGAGTTGCTGGGCAGACAACTGGCGGAAAACTCTCTGAGAAATCTTTTCTATTTACCGTACCTTGTGTCAGGTTACTCAGTAACAAGGTCATGGCAGCAATTGATGCGATCATAACTAGACGCTTCATCTTCATGAGAGCTCCTGATCGGAAATTTCGCTTTTACGGCGACCACTTGGAGCTGCAAAAATCAACGCTGTAAGAAGAAGAATGAAATGAAGTGAGATCCAACCTCTGCGTACCGAACCATCGTAAATAAGGAGGACTGGTCCAGCTGTTTCTACGGAGAATTGGGGAAGTGAGAGTTCGCTTTGGATTCGAGTGAGCCGCTTTCCATCTTGAACCAAATACCAGCTCCGACTATAACTTTGTGTAAGAGTAACTACACCAGGGGTTGGAACCATAAATTCATCTGGAACCGATGTCGGTTTTAGTTGAACTGACTTTCCACTTGCATCAGTTAAGACTAGATTTCCAGTCGCTCCAGCAACCTTCCAGACTATTCCCGCATCAGTTGACGATGCGCGAATAAAGCCTCCAAGACCATCAATGGTCTGCGCTAGAGTACCTTGAGAAGGAGTCTTCAAAAATACATATGTAATTCCAAAACTTCCCAAAACTTTACTGCTAGAAATTCCACTTCCGTCAGCAAGCCCTGTGACAGCAAATTCAATTTCAGGCACTTCACGCGGGGCTACATCGGCTTCACCGAGAGAAATATCTCCACCTCGTGCAATGTAATAATTTAATGCAGGAACTGATTCAATTACTCGCTCTCGGATGACAAGCGTTTTTGATTGTCCTTCGATTGCAAGAAATGGTGGGAGAACTTCTCCTTGGGCGGATTGGAGCGGCGCTTGTGGAGCTTGAGTGACAATCAATGTCGATGCTCCAATTCCGTAAGCCATGGATGCGATGACAAGGCTAGAGGCAGCTAAGTGACGATAATTTAAATGACTACCAATCAATCTTTCTCTGACGCTATCGAGGATAACAACGGCGGCATATATTGCAGCAAGAGTTGCAAGCGCAATAAATACTCCTGCGTAAAGGGGGCTAGAAGTACCTGTCCCTTTCCCCGCTAAAAAAAATGTTGAAATGATCGTTCCAAAAACAATGAGCGATCCGCCAATCACAGCAATCTCGCGTGCCCGATTGGCTGAGAAAAGTGCAACCAGTAATACTAAAGTTACGGGGCTGATCAGCCACCACGGTAGTGACCCTGCGCCACCTGGATTCGCGAAAAAGGCGAGATTTGGACCGCCCCCAGAGCCGAGCAATCCAATATCAAGGAACAACGTGCGAGGAGAACTCAATAGTTCAAAGCTCCACGGCATAGTCAGAAAAATTGGAAGGAAGATAAAGGTTGCACGGCGAGCAAGCCTGGCATTTAATAACGTTCGATCAAGATCAACTCGAAAAGAGCCAAAATCTCTCACAATTGCAGCCACGCTCATCCCGAGAAGAACAAGAAGAAAGGCTGGAGCAAAGGAGAAAGTAAGGGCAAGCACAAGAGAGAGGGCCGACATTGCTCGTACCGAAAAGGTTTCAATTGTGCGCCATTGAAATGCTCGCTCGACGAGAAAGGGCGTAGCCACCATGAGGACAATAAGGCCGATTCTTCCTGAATTCACCGCTGAGATGGCAACAGGTGAGATGGAGTAAAGAAGTGCTGCCATCGCAGAGAGGAAACGGTTATCACTCACTTTCTTGAGCAGGTGATGCATAGAGATAAAGAGCAGTATTGGAGTAAGAATAAAAAAGAGTGAGATTAATACTTCGACATTACCCAATGTAATGAGAGATGCAATTGCTAGCAGTGGTATCCATAAAGGAGATGCGCTATTACTTCCAAGCCCAACCTCATGCCATGGTGCAAAGTAGAAGTCCCACAATTGTTGGGCACTTTCAGGTGAAGGTGCAAGTGTTCCTCCAGATACTGCTCCAATTCGGTTGCGTGACCACAACAAAGTTAAAGCAACAAGAAAAAGTAGCGAGACTACGAATGGTTTGCGAAATACTGTGCCCCATTTTCGGGAGGCTATTGGGGCCAGAAGATCTTCTTCCTCCAACTCACTTTCAGTGGGCAGATCAAGGATCGTTTCAGCGACATTGTTTTTTTCAGTCGGTTTCAAAATGAGGTCACGAACTGCCGCTCGAAATCTTTCAAGGGCAAGGCGTAACTGACGACTGCGAGATGGGATGAACTGAGAGACAACCTGAGCAGAAACTAAACGCGTCGCCTTACGATTCTTGCGAGCCTTAATTAACTCGCCTGGCTTGATCAACAGATTTGCAATCGCCAAAAGTTCATCTCCGGCATAGCCAGGGAGTTTGGCAAATAGATAAACCACTGCTCTAACAATGGCTGATGTCAAAAGTTGCAACGCTAGAAGTGGGAGAAGCCACCACGTCGCATTTGCTAAAAGTACATATGCAGCATTTTGTCGATCAAGCAGTAAGGGGCGATGAAGAAATGCGCCTTTCACATCAACGCCACGTCTTTCAGTTGCCGATGCTTGGGCATGATAGGCAACTGCGTCGGTGACCACTACAACGCTATGTCCGGCAGCATGTACGCGCCAACCAAAATCTACATCGTCACGAAAGAGTTCAAGATTTTGATCAAAGCCACCAAGATCTTCAAATACATCTCTACGGATGAGCGCTCCAGCAGTGCTGACTGCAAGCACATCGGCGATACCATCGTGTTGGCCCTGGTCGTATTCAGATTCTTCTAATCCGGTCCAGCGCGCGCCATTCGTAGCAATGCTTACTCCAATTTCGAGTATATGCGTACGATCATGCCAACCTAAGAGTTTTGGTCCTGCCATGACTACTTGTGGGCGTTCTTCAACTGCTGCTAATAGAGCGGCGAGCGCGCCAGAGGCCGGTGCACAATCATCATGAATAATCCAAAGCCATTCATTGACAGCGCGCGGAGGAAGTTTTTCAACAGCTGAAGCAATTGCAGCGCCAAATCCGGTTTCGCGCGGCATAGAAATTATTGGTACCCGCGCACCTTTGAGTAACTTTGCCGATGAATCAACCGAACCAGTATCAACTGAAATTAATTGATCAATCGCTCTGGTCTGTGAAGCAAGCGATGCGACAACTTCTGGTAGCCATGTTGCTCCATCATGAACAACAAGGATCGCGCTAACGCGATGCATGGACATCGCCTACGCTGGGCGACGCTTCAAACGACGACGTTCACGTTCTGAGAGGCCGCCCCAAATTCCAAAGCGCTCATCATGAGCTAAGGCGTACTCAAGACATTCTTGGCGAACATCGCAGGAGAGGCAGACGCGTTTTGCTTCACGCGTTGACCCACCCTTCTCAGGAAAGAATGCCTCGGGATCTGTCTGAGCACAAAGTGCCCGTTCTTGCCACGAGAGTTCAATATTCTCGCCATTGGCTAATTGAATTGTTGGTCCAGCAGTGGGGGCTGATGGCTTGCCAGTTGATTGTGCTTCTGGGCGGATTGGCATGAGCTAATCTCCTCAAGACATTAGGGCCCGCTCCAGAGTGGAATTCGGGCTTGCTAGGTATGAATTACACGCGTGTAATCCCTTTCTGTCAACTCCGTCAGGACGAGTTGAGGGTTGAAATTTTCCCACTTCTCACCCTATGTGAGCGTGAAATGAGTAAAAATCGACAAATTTCGCTATTAAAAAATTAAATAAAGGTGATGGGAAGGTTCTTTTCAATCGACATGTAGCGATCCTTGTAGACGGCATTGGATTTAACGATCGCACCTGGTGCTAAAAAGCAGCGAGACAGGTGGGCACTTTCTGCCACAACCGCGCCTTCTGAGACGATGCAATTATCGAGAGTGGCTCCCGAAGCGATAGTCGCTTGCGCGCCAATAAAAGTCCCACCGGAGAGAAGTGCCGAGGAATCAATATGCGCTGTTGGGTGTGCGCTAAAGCGCGCCTTAACTCGATCCCGTGATGCTTTAAAGAGGGCTAAAGGAGTGCCTATATCTAGCCAATACGAATTTTCTTTATAGCCAAAGATACGTCGATCAGCGGAGATGAGTGCTGGGAAAGTTTCCCGCTCCACTGAAGTAACAATACCCCTGGGAATTGAATCAATGACAGCACGATTAAAAATGTAACACCCGGCATTAATCCAGTTTGTTATAGGTTGATCCATTTTTTCAAGAAAGGCGATTACCCGGCCCTGGCTATCTGTTGGAACGCTGCCGAAGGCACGAGCATCTTCAACTTGGATCAAGTGTAAAGTTACATCGGCGCTACTTTTCTGATGAGTTGCAATCTGCGCTGAAATATCATGGTCACTAATCACATCTCCATTAAAAATTAAGACTGTCTCTTTCTCACTCTCGTTTAATTCTGCTGCAGCATGAGCAATCGCACCACCAGTACCTAAGGGCTCTTTCTCAATGGCATATCTCAGGTCGATACCCCACTTACTACCATCTCCAAAATATGGAGTGAAAACTTCTGCTAAATATGATGTTGCTAGGACGAGAGTTTTCACACCCGCTTTCTTAGCAGCGAGTATTTGATGTTCCGTAACTGGCAGACCTGCGATGGGCAACATAGGTTTCGGAATTTGATCGGTAATCGGAGAAAGGCGGGTACCTCTTCCACCAACAAGCAAGATTGCAGAAGTCATTTCTTATCCCTGGACTGCTGCAAGAATTCGAGAAGATGCATCTGCAATCGCTTCATCAGTAGCTGTCATGGCGATGCGAATGTGCTGCGAGCCGTCAGCTCCATAGAAACTACCGGGGGTTGCCAGAATTCCCAGTCCCGCTAGCCAATCAACTGATTGCCATGAATCCTCGTGCCGAGTACACCAAAGATAAAGCCCGGCAACGCTTTCATCGATCGTAAATCCGGCAGCAATGAGGGCGGGTTTGAGTGAGGCCCGGCGGGAGTTGTATCGACTACGTTGTGTTGCAACGTGAGCATCATCTGCAAGAGCAATTGTCATAGCCTTTTGCACGGGGAGCGCAACCATCATCCCGGCATGTTTTCTCACTTCGCGTATCTGCGCAATGAGTTCTGCATCCCCCACCAAATATGCAGCACGATAGCCAGCAAGTGATGAACGCTTTGATAGCGAATGAACTGCCAGGAGGTTTTTGTTATCACCATCGGCGGCGGCAAAAATAGATGTAGGTGTTGCGGTATCACCAAATTCGAGATAACACTCATCTGAAATCACTACCGAATTATTCTTGCGTGCCCAGGTGATGACGGCTCTGAATTCGTCTTCGCTGTGTATGCGACCTGTCGGATTCGAAGGTGAGTTAACCCAGGCCAGATCAGCTTCTGGCCATTGATCTGCATCGATATCAACGGCAATCTCTTGTGATTGAGCGAGAATGGCACCCACTTGATATGTCGGATAGGCAACTTTTGGATAAATCACACTCTTTGACTGTAGAAAAGTAGGGAGCCAGGCAACGAGCTCCTTCGATCCAATCACTGGCAGAACATCAAAATCGCCGGTAATGCCAAGATGGGTGATCGCCCACTGTCGAATCGCTTCTTGTAATTCTGGGGTTCCAGCAGTTGTTGGATAGCCAGGAGAATTTGAATTTTCCGCTAAAACTATTTGAATAAAATCTGGAGTAGGATCAACCGGAGTTCCTACTGAGAGATCGATGATCCCTCGTGGATGCTTTCGCGCCTTCACTCCATATGGAGCAAGAGCATCCCAGGGAAAATCAGGAAGTTTTTTTCTCAATGGAGAGGACATCTACATGATCATGATCTGTCAGGCCTACTTTTGCAGCTCCACCCGGTGATCCGATCTCGACGAAAAATTCTGTATTGATTTTCGGGAATTCCTTCCACTCACCTGGAACATCATCTTCGTAATAAATCGCCTCGACTGGGCATACGGGTTCGCAGGCACCACAATCAACGCACTCATCCGGTTGGATGTAGAGCATCCGGTTACCTTCGTAGATGCAATCGACTGGACATTCCTCAATGCAAGATTTGTCCTTCACATCGATACATGGCTGGGCAATCACATAAGTCACGAGCAACCTCCAGAGGTACAAGTTTGAGCAGAACGTGTTGAGGTCACATTCTAACCATGCGCCCACGCCATCGCAGGGTTAATGTGAGCCTATGGAAGCCAGATCTATCGCCCTCGGTTCAGAGTTGATTGGCCGGCGACTCACTCTGCGTCTTCACGATCCTGGCGGTGGGTATCGAGATCTTGTGGGGATCCTTGAAACCATGAACACAATTCGTAAGCGAGATGGTGAGGTAGTTGCCTTTAACCCAGATCAGATAGCGATTGTGCACCAAATAGCAGAAGTACAACACCGTGCTGGCAAAGGTGCACCGCTATCGCTGCGAATTGCCGAACTCGAAGAACTCTCTACTCGAACATGGCCACCTCATCATATTGACGCGGTGGGTCGATGGAGATGTCGCGTCTCAAATGGCGCAACATATCGTGCGAACTCAGTTCTTATCACAGGAGCTCCACCCTTTGGAGAGCCAGGTCTTGATCTCGATGAAGCAATTGCTGCCGTGGATTCGATCTATAGCGACGCCGGACTTCCAACTGTTTTTCAACTCACCCTCCCTACTTATCAAGAATTTAACGATTACCTCACCGCTCGTGGTTGGAGTGAGAAACTCGGCGCTGCTTTTCTCATAAATGATTTAGAGGTGAGCTTTGATATTCAGGAACTTGCCCTTGAGAAAAAAGTCGAGATCACCGACGAGAGTGAACCGAGTGAGGCATTCTTAACTCTTCATGACGATCATGCACTGCGCCCCATCATGGTGGCGTATCCAGCACGATACATGGCCTTGACTCACAGTGGAGAAATCATTGCGACTGCTCGCGTTGCGGTCTCAGGATCATGGGCAGTGATAACCAGATTGATAGTTGCGCAAAATCATCGCAAAAAAGGTTTAGCGCAATTGCTCATGTTGGCATGTATGAATTCAGCAATTAAAAACGGTGCTACGAAAATGTGCCTGCAGGTAGATCAATCCAATCCTGATGCACAGTCGCTCTACGCGAAGTTAGGCTTTAGATTCCATCACGCATACCACTACATTCAACGTACCGAATCAAGTGAGTGTCCATGTTAAAACTTTATGAAACTCGATCGCGAGAAGTGGTTAATATCACTGGCTCAGCCGGCCAGCTAAAGATGTACTGCTGTGGCCCGACGGTTTATAGAGATGCACACGTAGGAAATTTACGGACGTTTCTACTCTCAGATCTCATTGTTCGTGCAGCGAAATTATCTGGACTAAACGTTACTTTGGTTCAGAATATTACAGATGTGGGACACATGGCGGCAGATCTCGAAGATAAAATCCTCTCCCAATCAAAGGTTGAAAAAATCGATCCCTTTGAGATCGTCAAGAAATACGAAGAGCGCTTTCACGAAGATTTAGCTCGATTAAATATTTTGCCAGCCGATTTATACCCACGAGCGAGCGAGAGTATCGAGCTGATGATCTCGGCTATAGAAAAGCTCATTGAGAACGGATCTGCCTATATTGGAACTGATAGAAATGTTTATTTCGATGCCCAATCTTTTCCGACCTATGGCGCAATCAGTGGCAACCGTCTTGGTGCACTCAAACCGGGATACCGATTGGAGACTACTGAAGATGGGGCAAAAAGATTTCATGCCGATTGGGCGCTTTGGAAAATAGCACACGATCGTACGCAGATGGTGTGGCACACTCCTTGGGGGCTTGGATTTCCAGGTTGGCATATTGAATGTAGCGCTATGTCATTAGCTCATCTTGGGCAGAATGTTGATGTACATGTGGGTGGAATCGATCTTCGCTTTCCTCACCACGAAAACGAACGCGCCCAATCAAATGCGCTGACGGGGCATGAAACTGTTACTCATTGGATTCATGGTGAGCACTTACTCTTTGAGGGTCGTAAAATGTCAAAGAGCTCTGGTAACGTCGTCCTCATACAAGACATTATTGATCGAGATCTGGATCCGCTCTCTGCTCGCCTTGCATTTCTTGAAAATCGTTATCGCTCACAGATGGATCTCACTTGGGCCTCCTTGAAAGCAGCTCATTCAACTATTAAGCGGTGGCGAGGCGTCGTCGCCAGTGGTGGTGCTAGCTCTGACGTTGAATCTGACTCAGAGATAGAAAATGCACTGTTAAATGATTTAGATACTCCCAAAGCTTTACAGCGCCTTCGCGCCATTGAAAAAGATGCACGGATTGACCCGTCGAGAAAGCGCGCGCTCTTCTTATTCGCTGATCAGGTATTGGGTCTTGATTTAAAGCGCGTCCCTGAAGAGAAAGTACTCACGAGAGAGCAAGCGGCACTACTTCAGTCTCGGCAGGAGGCGCGATTACGAAAAGATTTTGCTGAGAGTGATCGTTTGCGCGGATTATTGGAGGCCGATGGCCTTGCCATACACGATGGCCCCGATGGACAGAGTTGGAGTTAGTCTCGCACTGGCAAGAAGATCGAGACGATTACAACTGCTAATCCACTGGCAAGAAATGTAAGTCCAGTTCTATCGCCTTGCACCAGAAGCTCGCCACCTTCTCCAAGAGTTGTTGCATCATTAATAACAATGAGCCAGCCAATAAGAGTTGCTAATCTATAACGTCTCTCCCCATAGTATTTTCCAACCGACCAGAATGTCGCAGCCGTACCAGCTAAACAAAGAATGAGCCCTACAGGTGGGTATGAAAGATGGAGAAAGACTCCACCAGCTGCAGTAATTGCTCCAATAATAAAGCTGAGAAAATACTTCACTTAAAACTTATTCCGGCAAAGAGATCGGTTTCTCGCCCCATTTCATCAAATGGTCCAGATCTCTCTCCTCTCACAAGAGTGTAGTACTCATTACCCCACACCTGGAGACCGATGTTATTTGAAAGCGCAAAGAAGGGACCATCGAGAGCTATCTGAGTTAAGTGTGCAGCCATCGCATCCATCTTGGCTTGTACATAATTATTTCCATCGATGATGGTAGTTACAAATTCATCATCTTTGGCAAAAGGAAGATCGTCTGCATTATCAGCACCAAAAAAATCTGAGCCAAGCGCTTTCATTTTTTCAATACCATCTGCAATCACAGATTTTGGCGTCGTATTCCAATAGATTTTCGGGATCGTCCATGTTGCATTCTCAGCCGCTTCCATCGCAATTCGATGTGCCTGAATATGATCGGGGTGTCCATATCCACCAATTTCATCATAGGTAATAAGAATGTGAGGCTTAATCTCATCAATAATCTCGACTAAATAGCCACTAGCCTGCTTCACATCTGCCTGCCAGAAAACATCAGGACGATCATTCTGAGGTGTTCCCATCATTCCGCTATCTCGGTAGCAAACTGATGGATCTCCGAGGAAACGAAAATCTGAGACCCCAAGTGCTTTCATGGCTGCAGCTAACTCACCTTCGCGATGAACGCCAAGTAGATCTTGTTCACCCGATGCCAAATGCGAAAGTTCCGGGACAAGAACTTCTCCTTCTTCACCTCGAGTGCAGGTAACAAGTGTTACTTCTGCACCCAGGGCAGCGTAAAGAGCCATAGTTGCACCGTTGTTAATGGTCTCATCGTCAGGATGGGCATGAACTAGTAGTACACGCGCACCGTCATAACGCTCACGCATTAATAAACCGGCAGAGATGTATCGATCTGTTTTGCCCATGCGATCACTCCGCCATAGACGTGTGAAGCATCTTTAAATCCTGCTCCCTTGATAATTGCAAGGCACTCTGCCGAACGGACACCGCTCTTACAGTGAAGAATGATTGGCTTATTTTGAGGTAGGCCAGCTAAGGCTGTCCCATCAATAAAACCTTGCTTTGGAATGAGGTGTGATCCGGGAATTCTCACAATTTCAAATTCACTTGGTTCGCGAACATCAATCAGATAAAAATCATCACTGCGATCGATCTTCTCTTTCAGCTCTGTCACTGTGATCGTTGAATCTGTCACCGCCTCCTGCGCCTGATTGGATAGCACTCCACAGAATGCTTCATAGTCAGGGAGTAGTGCTTTTTGGGTGGCGTTAGCGCTACAGATGGGGCAATTCGGATCTTTACGGATCTTTACCTTTTTAAATTCCATCTCGAGCGCGTCATAGATCATCAACTCGCCAATAAGAGGCTCGCCAACGCCTGTCAGTACTTTAATCGCCTCAGTCGTTTGGATTGAACCGATAGTTGCACAGAGCACTCCGAGTACGCCACCTTCAGCACAGGATGGAACCATGCCTGGTGGTGGAGGTTCAGGATAGAGGCAGCGATAGCACGGTCCATATTCAGCCCAGAAGACACTGGCTTGACCATCAAATCGATAGATAGATCCCCATACATATGGCTTCTTCAAGAGAACACAAGCATCATTAACCAGATATCTCGTTGCAAAGTTATCTGTGCCATCAACAATAATGTCGTATTGCGAGAAGATATCTATCACATTATCAACATCGAGTCGCACTTCATGAGTAATCACATTGACGTAAGGATTGATCTCTAGGATCTTCTCTTTCGCTGAATCAGCTTTACTTTTTCCAATATCTGATTGACCGTGAATAATTTGTCGCTGAAGATTTGATTCATCGACTGTATCGAATTCAACGATTCCAATAGTTCCCACACCGGCTGCTGCCAGATACATAAGTGCAGGCGAACCTAGACCTCCGGCACCAACGCAGAGGACCTTTGCATTCATTAATCGCTGTTGGCCTGCCATTGCTACATCAGGGATGATGAGGTGGCGACTGTATCTTCGCACTTCATCTACGGTAAGAGCAGGACCTGGAGTAACCAACGGAGGAGTCTTCACAATTGGTTATTCTGCCTCAGACTAGGAAAGCATGCCACTTTGGCTCTACGATTAGCCAAATGAGCACTCCTGACAAAGTACTAGGCGCTGACAAGGCGCGTCTACCCCGTGATGAACGCCGAGCAATACTTCTCGCGGCAGCCCTTGAGGTCTTTACTGCCGCTGGATATCACTCTGCAGCTATGGATGAAATTGCAGATCGTGCCGGGGTGAGTAAGCCAGTTCTCTATCAACATTTTCCTTCAAAATTAGATCTCTATCTTGCAGTCCTTGATCTTCACATCGACTCTTTAGTCTTTGAAATTCAAAAAGCGATCTCCTCAACTCCCGATAATGCACAGCGCGTGCGTGCAACTGTCGTTGCATATTTCTCATTTATCGAAAATGAAGGCGAGGCGTTTAGGCTTCTCTTTGAAAGTGATATGAGCGTTGAACCACAGGTGAGTGAGCGACTCAATCGTATGACCTATGACTGCGCAGCGGCGGTAAGCGGAGTGATCTCTAATGACACTGGTCTACCCAAAGAGGTTTCAATGCTTCTTGGCGTAGGACTTATTGGCTATGCACAAGTGACCGCTCGCCACTGGTTAGAACGTGACAGTAAATTAACTCGCCAGCAAGCAGTTGATCTCGTTGAAAACTTGATGTGGCGTGGCATTTCGGGCTTCCCCCGCACCGAATAGCAGTTCGCACGGCTTACGCCTAGGATAAGCACATGAGTACAAAGAAATCAGAGGGCGCAAAAGCAGCTCTCGTGAGAATTGCTATTGCAGATATATCCAGTGAACTATCATTTGAATGCGAATCTAGCCCCGCTGAAATCAAAACAGCAGTTGCTAAAGCGCTTTCCGATAACTCGTTACTCACCCTGACAGATATCCGTGGCCACGAAATCATCGTTCCAGCGGCTCGAATTGGATATGTCGAAATTGGCCAACCTGCCGAGCGCCGCGTCGGTTTTGGCGCAATATAAGTGTCTCTGACTTTCGCAGATTTACCTCTTCGCAAGGAGACTATCGCTGCCCTTAATGAGCATGGTTATTTGGCTCCATTTCCAATTCAGGAACAGGTGCTCTCAATCGCACTTGCAGATGGAGATGTGATTGGTCAAGCAAAGACTGGTACGGGAAAAACTCTTGCATTTGGTATTCCACTTGTTGACAGAGTGATTGCACCCGAAGATGAAGAGTGGAAAACATTTGAGTATCAGGATTCTCCTCAAGTACTCGTTGTTGTGCCAACGCGCGAACTCTGCGTGCAGGTGACAAAAGATTTAGAAGAGATCACCAAAAGCCGCAAGATTCGAGTGCTAGCCGTCTATGGTGGTCGTGCATTCGAGCCACAGATTGAGGCTCTCCAAGCAGGAGTCGAAATTATTGTCGGCACCCCTGGGCGACTCTTAGATCTCTACCGTCAAGGTCAGATCAAACTTGCCAGCGTTACACGCGTAGTCCTTGATGAGGCAGATGAGATGCTTGATCTTGGTTTTCTTCCAGATGTTGAGAAGATCTTTACTGCAACACCGAATCGCTCTCAAACAATGCTCTTTTCAGCGACGATGCCTGGCGACATCATTGCTTTAGCCCGTAAATTCATGAATCAACCGGTGCATATTCGTACCCAAGATTCACAAGATGAGGGCAATGTCGTCTCGCGAATCGAACAGCATGTAGTTCGTGCACATGCGATGGATAAGATTGAAATGCTGGCCCGTATTCTGCAAGCAGATGGACGTGGTCCGACAATCGTCTTCTGCCGAACTAAGCGAGCATGCCAAAAGACTTCTGATGATTTGATTGAGCGCGGCTTTAAAGCTGCAACTCTTCATGGCGATATGGGACAGCCTGCCCGAGAGAAAGCCCTTAATGATTTTAAAGGTGGGAAATCAAATGTTCTCATTGCAACAGATGTTGCGGCGCGGGGAATTGATATTGATGGCATCACGCACGTGATTAATTATCAGTGCCCCGAGGATGAAAAGACTTATGTTCACCGGATTGGGCGAACAGCTCGCGCAGGTGCATATGGAATAGCGCTCACCTTTGTTGATTGGGATGAACTTGCCCGCTGGAAGATGATTGATATGGCTCTTAAGTTAGGTTTAGCAGAGCCACTTGAAACATATTCATCATCTGAGCACCTCTACGCGATGATGAAGATTCCTGCCGGTTCTACTGGTCGTATGGATAAGCCTCGTAAAAGCGCACCCGCTGCAGAGAAGAAGAGTGAACGCCCACCAGTAGCGCGCGAAAAACGCGAACGAGTGCGCACTAAAAAATTTACCTCTTAAGCAATTCCTAATTCTTCCAGAACACTATAGGCAGATTCCCGAATCTCCCCGGCGATCACGGAATTTTTCGCCGTAGTAAGAACACTAGTAACCGTTAACTCTGCTTCACCAATCTCGCGTGCAGTGCTACAGCGTCCATCTAGGTGAGCCCATTGGCTGAATTGATCTGCAATTTTACTTGGCTTACCTATCTGAAGAAGTACCCTCTTTGTTTTGGGTGCAAGCTTGCAGATTTGATCGATTCCACGATAGTGATGAAGAGTCTGTGAGTATGGAATAAGTACGAGGTCTGAAACGTTGAGGGCAGCGATTAATCCAGCATTTACATCACTTGGAGTATCAATCACGATCACATCAAATTCTTTTGGTAGCACATCGATGAGATTATTAAGATCAGTATCTGAAAAACCGAAACCACATCTCGAGTCACTTGCGATAAAGTCAAAGCGCTCGATATGTATATCTAAGTCTTCCACAGTGACCGTACTCTGCAGAAAGTCAGAGATGTTCAATCTTGAGTTCTCACGTCCTACGCGAAAGGACAGATTAGCGCGAGGATCTAGATCAATTAATAGCGTTTTCTTTCCATATTCAGTGAATGCAACTGAGAGCGCATGCGCTAGGGTCGTTTTGCCTGAGCCACCCGCAGTATTCGCCAGGCAAAGAATTGATCTACTCATACATTCACCGACTGGCTATGCCAACGCTTCTTACCCTCTAGAAAGATCGGTGGCGCAATAAAAGTCTCAGGTATAAGTGAGAGAGTTTTTCGAACTGTCTGTAGAGAGAAATTTATCGCACTCGACTGCCCGGGAAGTGTTGGCCATCCATATAAATCGCGAGCCCAACGAGGAAGGCTGGCCGCTGCGACAGCACTTATCCCAGCCCAGGCAGGAGCAGCTGGTGTCGCAAATCTAACAAGTGTGGGAAGCGGTGGCAGTGCTAAGAAGATTGCAGCGCGTTTAGCATCATCGGTTGCTTCGAGCTCTGGACGTATATCGTCAAAGTATTGGACAAGCTCTGCACGTGACGTGGGAACATCACTTCGTGGAACACCAACGAGGTCTGCAAATTCGACCATCTGAAATACATAATCGTCTTGCTCTTGCTCGCTGAGCTCTACCCCTGAACGCACCGCTATATCCAAGAATGAATCAACCATCGCCATATGCACCCAGAGCAATTCATGCGGGTCATCAAGGCCCAGCTTGGTATGTACACGTCGCACTCGCGCTGCGAGCTGGCTTGCTTCATCAGTAGAGCCAAAGGTGAGCGTTGTTACATAATCTCCAGTGCGTTCGAGTCGTCCCCACGCATCCTCACGAAAATTAGAGTGTGTTGCAACCCCAGCCATTGCTACCGGATGAAGGGCTTGCTCAAAGAGTGCGCGCAGCCCACCGATGAGCATGCACGGATCACTATGAATCTTCCAGACTATATTTTCTGGAGAGTAAATGCCCCGGGGATCATATTTCACAATGCTACCTAGCAAGAATATTGATGGCGTCGGCGAGCATTTGCACCGCTATTGCGGCCAGTAGAAGTCCTGCAATACGGGCAACAAGAGTTACTCCGCTATCTTTAATTACTGCAAGAATCTTAGTTGAAGCCATAAGCGCTATTGCGATGGTGATATGAACTGCAACTACCGCTGTAATGAGGCCGATAGCGTAGGCCGGCGAATCTACTTGTTTAACAAAGATCATCGTTGCAACGATCGCTCCAGGACCGGCCAGCAACGGTGTACCCAATGGAACGAGTGCAACATTTTTATTAGTTGATACATCAATCTCTTCAATACGCCCAGTCAATAATTGGAGTGAAACATAGAGAAGTAGTAATCCTCCCGCGGCTTGAAGGGCCTCCATAGAGACCTTCATATACTCGAGCACAAATTGTCCAAAGAGTGCAAAGGATGTGATCACGACGAGTGAAATTACTGCAGCTTGCCAGGCGAGACGAATTCGCTCTTTAGGAGATTTATCTGAAACTAAAGCTAAGAAGACAGGGGTCGCACCTGGTGGATCCATAATGACAAATAAAGTGACAAAGCACTGAATAGTAAAGGTGAGAGCGCTTACCTCAATGATATTCATGAAGTGACCGTCCTGCGAGAATCTGCCATCGACTCTAAAATTTCCCACTGGTGCGGATCTGTGAGGTTTTCTCCCATGAGATTGAGTTTACCTGTTCCGTGGTAGTCACTGGCGCCTGTAATTACAAGTCCTAAGTCACGAGCAATGCCCCGTAATTGTTCCCGCTCTTCCTGCGAATGATCACGATGATCAACTTCAATTCCGTTGAGCCCAGCGGCTATTAATGAAGGAAAGCTCATAGCCGAAAGTGTTTGACCACGTCGCGTTGCAAATGGATGTGCGATAACGGCAACGCCACCTGCTTCTCTAATGACTCGTATCGCGTCTTCAGGACTTGGAGCAATATGAGTCACATAGTATTTAGAAGAATTATTCAAGAGCTCGGCAAATGCTTCATCACGGCTCTTCACATGACCTTTGGCCACTAGCGCATCGGCAAGATGTGGACGGCCCAGAGTTGCCCCTTCAGGCATTGCTGCAAAAACTTCATCAAGTGAAATATCTATTCCATCAGCACTTAATAACTCGGTCATTCTTCGCATACGGGGTAAACGCGAATCTCTTGACTCCTCAAGCATCACTTGCATTTTCTTATTCTCGCCATCAAATAAAAGGCCCAACATGTGGACAGCAACCGCATCCTCTGTAAGGCATGAAACTTCCGCGCCGAGTGCGAGTGTGAGTCCTGGTCTGATTGCTCGAATAGCCTCTGCCCACCCTGATGTTGAGTCATGGTCAGTCAGGCCCAATACTGTAATTCCAGATGAGAGTGCCTTATTTACGAGTGCGTGAGGGGAATCTGTTCCATCACTGCTGGTTGTATGTGTGTGTAAATCAATCACGATTAAGCCACCACTTCTGTTGCACGAGTTCGCAGTACTACCAACACGCATCCCGATAAAATCACGATAATTCCTGGAATGAGTGCAATGGATGGAGTTTGATTCAGCCACCACATAGCTAAGAGTGTACCTACTGGGACTTCCAGAAATACAATGAGAGAGACAATTGCAGGTGAAACTCTCTTGAGTGCTGCGTTAAACAGTGAGTGACCCAAGATTTGAGCCCCCGCAATGAGTGCCAGAAGGATGAGCCACTCTCTCATCTCAAAGTGAAAAATTTCAAAATCTAGTAATAGCGCTATCGGCAGGGCTGTTAATGCGCAGAAGAAATAACAGATTAATGTGTAGGTATGTGTGCCAATTTCTCTTTGTACTCGTGAACCAAGGAGCACATAAATGGCGGCGAGGGCAGCTGCAATCACTGCCGCAACATCACCCTGAAAGGCGAGCCAAGAGATAGTTAAGTCAACGCCGGAGATCAAGATGACGCCAATGAGCGCGATTCCCATTCCAAACCATGCACGAGATGGAATATCACCACCTAAAAATTTCACAAAAAGCGCAGCAAATATTGGTTGCAGAGCAACAAGGGCGGTGCCTGCTGCAACAGTAGTCCAACGCATCGCAAGGAAGAATCCAATAAAGTGAAAAGCCAGGATTACGCCCGATAACGCTGATAGAGCGATTGATCGGCGATATCTATAATCATGGGTAAAGAGAGCTCTTACGGCGAAAGGTAAAGTAAGTAGCGCGCCTCCGAGATTTCGCCAAAAAATTAAGACCACTACTGGCATCGCACTCATTGCAATCAAAGGTCCAGACGTACCAATCCCTATCGTTCCAAGACCTAAACGCAAGAGATCAGGGCGCCCTGGAATCTGCGTATGGTTTTCGATAGAGGACACTGAGTAAAGGTATCTGAAGTGTGGAACAGGGTTATCCTTGTCCCATGAGTGCGCAGTCAACTAGTCGAGTATTTCTCGCCAGGTTAGCTGGAACTGCTGTTTTTGATCCAAACGGTGATCCAGTTGGCAAGGTCAGAGATGCTGTTGCGACCCTGCGCACAAATAACCAGCCTCCCCGCATATTGGGGTTAGTGGTCGAAGTGCCTCTACGACGACAAGTCTTTCTTCCAATTACCAGGGTAACCTCGATTGAATCCGGGGCAGTTGTCATCACTGGCCTTGTAAATATGCAGCGATTTGAATCTCGAATGGGAGAGCATTTGGTCCTTGGAGATCTTTTAAACAAGTCGATTGTGATTTTGGAAAGTAATGAAGAAGTCACTGTTGAAGATCTGGGTATGGATTCCAATCGAACAGGTGACTGGTTTATCACCCGCGTACATGTAATCAGGCGTGGAAAAGGTATTCGCCGAAGAGGTGCATCTTCTACTCTTAATTGGGCAGAAGTCAGAGGTTTTGAAGCACCAGATAGTGAGCAAGGTACATCTCGCCTACTTGCGACAATTAGTAACCTGCGCGCAGCTGACTTAGCTGCCGTAATTCAAGATTTGGCACATAAGCGTCGCGTTGAAGTAGCACGGTCTCTCGATGATGAAAGGCTTGCCGATGTTCTCGAAGAGATGGACGAAAATGAGCGTGTTGCTCTCCTTATCGAATTAGAGGGCGAACGTGCTGCAGATGTCCTAGGCGAGATGGACCCAGATGATGCAGCCGATCTACTACGCGAAGTTGGTGCTGAGCGCGCGCAAGAGTTGATTGACCTCATGGAACCAGAGGATGCCGAAGATGTTCTTCGACTCATGACTTACGAGGATTACTCCGCGGGTGGGATGATGACTACGGAGCCTCTGATTATGAGTGCTGATGACACAGTGGCAGATGCCTTGGCAGTTGTACGCCAAAGTAAAATCTCTCCCGCACTTGCTTCGCAAGTCTTTGTGACTCGTCAGCCACTAGAAACTCCAACGGGACGATTCATCGGGATGGTTCATTATCAGCGGTTACTCCGGGAGCCGCCGGCAACTCTGCTGGCTTCTCTCGTGGATACAGATACCCAAGGGCTAAGTCCTGAGGCAACGTTAAATGAAGTCTCTTCCTACCTTGCAAGTTATAACTTATTGAGCGTTCCTGTAGTTGATGCAAATGAGCGCTTACTTGGTGCTGTTACCGTAGATGACGTCCTAGATCATCTACTACCGGAAAATTGGCGGGTTGATCATAGGGATAACACCCGTCCAGAATTAAAAAATATCACTATTGACGAGAAAGATAGAGTGTGACTGTGTCTCATAAAAATAGCTTAGATACTCCTCGCGAAACTCGCCGAAATCTGCGACCACATATTGATGCCGAGGCATTTGGTCGACTCTCTGAAAAATTTGCACGCTTCTTAGGAACCGCTGGTTTCTTGGTATATATGACTGTTTTTGTACTCTCTTGGGTGCTCTGGAATACCTTGGCGCCGAGGGACTTACGTGTTGATGAATTTCCTTTCATTTTCCTCACACTGATACTTTCTCTGCAAGCATCATATGCAGCGCCACTAATTTTGCTTGCTCAAAATCGCCAGGCAGATCGAGACCGCATCACGCTGGCAGAAGACCGTGCGCGTAATGATCGGAGCATGGCAGATACTGAATATCTCACCCGTGAACTTGCCAGCCTTCGAATCGCACTTGGTAATGTAGCAACGCGTGAAAATCTCAAAGATGAACTAGGTAATCTCTCAAAAGGAATTGCACGGGAGTTACGTAGTAACTCCGAGTCTGACTCCAAGTAGAGACTTTTCGCGGATAATTAATTTCTCCACAATATCCGAAATAGCTCGTGCGGCAGGACTCTCAGGTAGAGCGTGAACGATTGGGGCACCTGAATCTCCGCCAGTACGCAACTCTGGAGCAAATGGAACTTTGCCAAGAAGAGGTACATCTGCTCCGACAAGTGTTGAAAGTCGTGCCGAAGTTTCTTCTCCCCCACCTGATCCAAATAAATCTGTCGATTCATTACATGTAGGACAGATGAAGGCAGACATATTCTCAATTACACCGACTACACGTTGGTGCATCTGATGCGCGATTCTTCCGGCGCGCTCTGCCACTTCTGCAGCAGCTACTTGAGGAGTGGTGACGACGAGAATTTCTGAGGTGGGAATCAGCTGGCCTAAAGAAATTGCTAGATCACCAGTTCCAGGCGGTAGATCAAGAAGTAAGAGATCAAGATCTCCCCAATAGGCATCCGAGAGAAGTTGTTCGAGAACGCGGTGTAGCAGTGGGCCACGGTAGGCAACTGCATCTGCACGCTCTGGTTTAAACATCTCCATCGAGACTGTCTTTACTCCATAACTTTCAGGCGGAATGAACATCTGATCGATTGCAGTGGGGCGCACACCGAGTAGTCCCATTAAGCGAGGAATTGAATGTCCATATACATCTGCATCAAGTATCCCAACGCGCAAGCCCTTCTTGGCAGCGGCTACGGCCAGGTTTGCAGTCAGTGACGACTTTCCAACGCCACCTTTACCTGAAGCGATTCCGATAACACGAGTGAGGGATTCGGGTTGAGCAAATGGAATGAATTTTTCGCGTCCGCCTCGAACTAATTTTCTGACTGCAGCACGCCCATCATCACTCATCACCCCAAAGGTGATTCGAACGTCATTGACACCTTCGACGGCGCCGACGGCGGCGGTGATATCTGTTCTCAGGCGGTCTTTCATTGGGCAGCCCGAGATAGTGAGCAAAATAGTCAGATCTGCAACACCATCAGAGTGAGCAACATGTTCGACCATTCCAAGTTCTGGTAGCGCTCGGTGGAGCTCAGGATCTTGCACTGTCGCTAAGGCAGCGTTGATCGCCTCAATCACGCTCATAGAAGATCAGGATCAATCTGGGGCTTAATGGCACTCTCTGTGGAATTCAACTTCTCTTTCTCCTCATCTTCTTCTAATACCGATGCCACATGTCGTTTGATAAATGTTTTTGGGTTCAGGTCAGATGGAGTCAGATCTTCAAATCCAGGTCCAAGATTTTCACGAATTTCTGCGGTAGCGGTATTGGTCATAGCGCGAACTTTTCGAATCATTCTCGCTAAATCACCAGCGACGCGCGGCATACGCTCTGGACCAACCAGAATGAGTGCAAGAACAACCAGGCCTGCAATTTCACCAGCGCCAAAATCAAACATCACTCACCTGCCGTCAAAGTAAGTGTTGCCTTAAGGGTTTTCTCAGCTCTGATGTACTCAATCTCAACTTTATCGCCGACATTCTTAGAGCGAATTGCAACGATGAGTTCCTCAGGTGTTGTGATGGTGCGACCATCAAATTTTGTGATTAAGTCTCCTGCACGCAGACCCGCTCGTGCAGCCGGGCCTCCTGAGACAATGGCATTTTGAGTATCAGCAATTTTTGCACCGTCTCCTGCGTACTGCATATCAACTGAGATTCCGACAACGGGATAGGTGGCTTTTCCGGTCTTTATTAATTGCTCGGCAGTCTTTCGTGCTTGATTAATTGGAATTGCAAATCCAAGTCCAATCGAACCTGATGGTGATGAGAGAAAAGATGTACCTAGCGTTGCAATTGCTGAGTTAACACCGATTACTGCTCCAGCTGAATTGACCAGAGGCCCGCCTGAGTTTCCAGGATTAATAGCCGCGTCCGTTTGAATTGCATTGATGTACGAATTATCACCGGCATCTTCACCGGCAGTCACTGCACGATCTTTCGCGCTCACAATTCCTAACGTTACGGTTCCGCTCAGACCCAATGGAGAGCCAATGGCAATGACAGCATCCCCGACAGCAACCTGATCGCTATCTCCAAAAGTGAGCGCCGTTAGCCCGGTCCGATCTACCTTAAGAACGGCTAAATCATAAGCCGAGTCACGGCCAACAATTGTGGCACCTAACGTAGTTCCATCGTTGAGCTGTACTTCGATTCTGCCACCATCGACTGCTGCATCTGAGATCACGTGATTGTTGGTCAATATGAAGCCAGTGCTATCAATAATAAAACCTGTTCCAGATCCACCGCCGCGCGCACCTCGAGCTGAAATTGAAACTACTGATGGCAGAACTCGCTGGGCAATATCGGCAACAGATCCTAGTGGCCGTTCAATTGACGAGGTTACTGATGTCAATTTAATTTCATGGCCAAAGAGAGAGCCCGAAGAACTAGCACCGAAGAGAGCACCGACTAATCCTGCAATTCCTGCCATTAAAAGTGCGTTTGAGCGAGTAACAAATTTCGCTTTACCGTGAGCAGATGATGGAACCCACCAAGGACCTGTCCCCATAGGTTGCTGCTGTGATGGTTGGCTCATGCTTCTATCCTTCTACAACTTAGTGGCGAGCAACAGTCCATCCCCTACTGGAATCAGTGACGTCACCCACTTTTCAGTATCGCCTTTCAGGGATTTCCCAGCATCGCGAAGTGCAATCGTCTTGGGGTCACGCTGGGCAGGATCGTTAACTTTTGACCCACCGAAGAAGTTATCGATAACAAATACTCCTCCGCTTCGCAAGATGCGATACGCCTCAATAATTGCATCAGGGAGATCTTCAGCATTGTCTCTAAAGATTACGAGGTCATATGCACGATCAGCTAATTTGGTCATGACTTCAATAGCAGGATTTGTTATCAATCGAAAACGAGATTGTGCGATCTGGGAATCTTGTAAAGCAATTTTTGCAATTGCCGAATGTTCTTGCTCTCCATCAATAGATGTCAGAGTGCCGCTTGGCAACATTCCCTCGAGAACCCATAGTGCACCGACGCCTGAACCGGTCCCAATTTCTACCACCGATTGCGCATCAAGAATGTGCGCCAAGTGGCGAAGATATGCACCTACACCAGGTGTGACATCTAATGCACCCACTTCTTCACCACGACTGCGTGCCTGCGCCTTATCAACGCTCTCACCGATAAAACTTTCGGCGTATGAGTGGGGGTCAATCTGATTGATCATGAGATGGATGTTAGCCACTCCACGAGTAAACGCACCCCGAAACCAGTTCCGCCCATGGGATTTTCTCCAGTATCGCTCTCGCTTCGAGCCGTCCCTGCGATATCAAGGTGAATCCACTTGCGCTGACCAACAAATTGCTCAAGGAAAAGGGCGGCGGTAACTGACCCTGCTCCGTAATGACCCTTATCTGCAGTGTGATTAAAATCTGCGATATCACTTTCTAGTCCATCCGTGTAATCATCAATGAGCGGCATATGCCAGACGCGATCACCAGTTCGTTCTCCGATCTCTGCCAGAGTATGAGCAAGTGCTTTATCTCGAGTGTACATCGCTGCATACTGGCGACCAAGACCAAGGGATGCAGCTCCAGTGAGTGTTGCGATATCAACGATGTAATCAGGATCAAGGTTTACATCTGCAAATGCCAACCCATCTGCCAGAACTAAGCGCCCTTCGGCATCTGTATTAATCACTTCGACGGTTTTTCCACCATAGTGTGTAACGACATCACTTGGGCGCTGTGATGTACCTGAGAGAGCATTTTCAGCACACATCATCAGCGCGGTAACTTTTACCTTCGCACCAAGCTTAGCAACAGCGCCAATCGTTGCCAGAACAGCGGCAGCACCAGCCATATCGCTCTTCATCGCTATCATGGTGTCATACGGGCGTTTGAGAGAAATTCCGCCCGTATCAAAAGTTATACCTTTGCCAATAATCACAACATGCGGAATTCGTGAAGAACTCTTTACATTTTTTGGGTTGTAGGTAAGGTGAATAAATCGTGGCCCTGGATTTGGAGATGAGTTACCAACGGCGCGCAATCCCCCAAAATCTTTGAGTCCTGCGCCAGAAAGGACTGATATCTCTAGCCCATTATCTTTTGCACTATTTTGAGCCTGGGTGGCCATCCATAAAGGAGTTTTAATATTTGAAGGGGTATGGATGAGATCGCGAGCGCGGCAAATGGCTGTTGCAATAGTTCGAGCATACTCAACAGGTTCTGCATCGAGGGTAACAATTTCAATTTCAGGATCTGTCACTGTTAAAGAGGTTTTTTGGCTCCATGTGTAATGGCCAAGAAAAGCCGATGTTACAAATGCGATGATTTCATCACGCTTATTCGGAGCCAATGTTGCAAACTTTTTATCGGTGCCACGTACTTTTCTTCCGAGGGTTGCGCCTGCGCTTCTATATGATGCCAGCGATTGATCCCCTAAGCCAAGTAACACGATTCTTTCAATAGCGCTATCCGGTGCACTCACTGGAATTTCATTGAGTTCACCGACCTTACCTGTTGGCGAAAAGAAGGAAAGTTCATCGCTAAGATCAACAGCGAAGAGTTTTTCAATTTTCTTCACTAGGGCGGGGTGCGCGTTAAAGATAATTTCTGGAGCGCTCTCACCGATGGTGGGTAAAGCGATGTAACTAATAACAATCACATCAGATGTGGCAACTGAATCAACATCGGGATAGAGCGCGGAGATCTGCATGAGTAGTCGTAGGCTACGGGTGATTACTTCTTGATAAGCGCAACAGCGGCTTCAAGGGCTGCGCTGAGATTATTGGCCTCAGTTGGGTTGAGTTCAACAACGAGTCGGCCGCCACCTTCGAGAGGGATGCGCATCACAAGCGAGCGTGCCTCCTTGGTAACTTCCATTGGGCCATCACCTGTACGAGGTTTCATAGCTGCCATGATGGACTCCTTTAAAGCCTGTTAAAAGCCTGGACCTTCGATTGCGGGTTATTCGAAGGTAAGGGCGTAAGTATCTCGCACCTCGGGCCATCTATGAAATCGAGAGAGCTTTATATGCCTAATTCGCTCTTTAATCGCGCTTTCCCCGAGGTAATGACCGCCTCAACAGACTTCTCGGGTACGCCTAGCAGGCTCGCGATCTCAGGGGTAGTCATTTGGCGCAGATATGAAAGGGTCAAGATGATGCGCTCTTCCTCAGGAAGTGCTGCAAGCACTTCGGCGAGGGTCTTCGGCGCTCCCATAGGACGAGGTTACCCGTTCCCAATATATGCAGGCCGACTAATCAACTCTTTGTAGAGCTATTAATTGTTAAAGAGCCTTGAAAAGCGCCAGAGGGAGATCTTTACTCCCAGCCAGATAAATGGAGCACCGATAAGAAAGAGAGCCCGGTGAATCTCAATAGTCTCACTCCAGTGAAAGAGGGA
This sequence comes from Candidatus Planktophila sp., assembly GCA_017858325.1. Lineage (GTDB taxonomy): Bacteria > Actinomycetota > Actinomycetes > Nanopelagicales > Nanopelagicaceae > Planktophila. The sequence goes on from JAFMBT010000011.1 coordinate 42,006, forward strand.
AGATTCTGGACCTGTTGCCTCGAGTAGAAAGGTGCCGCTCCCTTTGAGGGGCGCACCTGTATGTATGACCTCACAACGAGTGGGCGGCTCCCACACAGTTACTGTCATTGTGTCTAATAATCCCAATGCAGAAAAAGCGGGATAACGTTTGTGGAATGGACCAGTGAAAGCGGCAATTGTGGTTCCTACGCCAGTGCGTTGTTCTGATGTCAGCCAGACGGTTGTCGATAACATCCATTTGCCTTGAGCGCTCCAATTTTCAATTTCAGTCCAGACTTTTTCAATCGGCGCAGCGCAGTGGACTGTAATTGCGAGTGTGTTCTTGGATGGTTGCTCCATGAAAATAAGGATAGGCGATATTGTGAGCACATGACGACTGAATCTCATCTTGTCCAAGGCCCAGCTTCGGGTCACGGAATTGCAACAATGAGTGGGTCAACTGTTCTCGATGTCTGGTTTCCATCACCTAGCCTTACTCCATTAGTTGGCCAAGTGTCACCGATTCTCAAAGATTGTGTCGGAAAAGATCCAATACGAAAAGTCACACGTGAACTTGTCTCTCGCGAGATCGATCTCACGATTGCACCAACGGATGTAGTCGATGCATATCTGCGATTACATCTGCTCTCTCATCGTTTAGTACAACCACATGGATTGGCACTCGATGGAATTTTCTCGCTTCTAGCAAATGTGGTGTGGACATCAGCGGGTCCCTGCGCAGTAGATGGTTTTGAAGAAGTGCGCGCGGCCCTTCGAGTGAGAGATGGACATGTCAACGTATTTGGCGTCGATAAATTCCCGCGCATGGTTGATTATGTGATTCCTTCAGGTGTTCGTATTGCAGATGCTGATCGGGTACGACTTGGCGCTCACCTAGCACCTGGGACAACTGTGATGCATGAAGGCTTTGTTAATTTTAATGCTGGAACCCTTGGCACCTCCATGGTTGAAGGTCGAATCTCATCTGGCGTAGTTGTTGGAGATGGAAGTGATGTTGGCGGTGGAGCTTCAATTATGGGGACGCTGAGTGGTGGTGGCAAAGAAGTAATCTCTGTCGGCAAAAAGTGTCTGCTCGGTGCCAACTCTGGATTAGGAATTTCTCTCGGAGATAATTGTGTTGTCGAGGCGGGTACCTACATCACGGCTGCTGCAAAAGTTCGACTTCCAGATGGAAGTATTGCAAAGGCGTCAACTCTTTCTGGCGCGAGCAATCTTCTCTTTCGCAGAAATTCACTCGATGGATCGCTAGAAGTTGTCATGCGTGAAGGTTCGTGGGGCGGACTTAATTCAATTCTTCACTCAAACTAGCTTGGGGGATCTGCGGCACTTAGAACGCTAAACCAAGGCGAAGGAATCTTTGCCCGACTTCTAAATGTATCGCCGCGGATTTTCCTGACTACGCCGGTTGAAGATGTCCCCGCAATAAAGGTAACAGCTCCAGCCTCGTTTCGAGAGAGAACTTCCAGAGAGATTACATCAGGTAATAAGAAGGCTTTAGCAATCAATTTTTGGGTTGCTGACGCCGTCCACGAAGCAAATCTAGGATTAATCTTCGCATCAACGCTAGCTGTATCTAAAACTGACTGGGTGTAGTCAGTTGCAGTCCCCCATGCATCCCATGTGGTCTGTGTCGCTCCACCTGATGAAGAGAAGAAATATGTCTGCGCTGGTTTACCTCCACTCAAAACAACTAAACTGGTGGTCGTATCAATAATTGTACGATCAACTGCTGCTTTCCATAGATGGCCAAAACGAGGTTCGCTCTCCTTAGAAAAGCCGACAAATTTCTGATCAGAGATATGTGAGTACACCTGACAATCACAGGCAGCTCGCACAACACCTAACTTTGAAAGTGCGTAACTTCGTGAGGCTATCGCCTGAGCCTCTAGAACGGCGCTGGGCCAACTTGATGAGACTTCACTAATTCCATAAAGATACTCATCCCTTAGCGCCAGCGTATTTGTCACTGCAAGTGCTCCCCGAAGAACTCTAATCGTGATGTAGCCATATTTATATCTCTTCGTTGCTTTGCCATTAAACATCGAGATGATCGCACCATCGCCTACCCACCGAAGTGTTACTACCTTTCCTCGCGCTATAGCTGATAAAAGAACAGACCGGGAGGAAAAATTAAAGGTGGCTCGTTTTCTACTATCAAAAGTTGCAATGGGGAGAGAATCAGATGCTAAAGCGATATCTCCTTCATAAACCTCCAATCGAGATCCTGGTGTTCGTGTTGCAAATGAGATTGATTTTACTCGATTGGCAATACTGACTCGGATTGTATGAGTATCAACAAATGGAGCAACCTCAACATCTTTGTAATAGTAATTTAGAATTGCACTCGCAGACTCACCAGATTGCGCTAACGCTCGTGCGCCAAACTGGCTCATACCAACGCCATGACCATATCCACTACCTGTAAATTCAAATGTGGAAGGGATTGATTGAGCTTGCGCAACAGGGGTTGTGAAGGTGAGAATTACTATCAATAAAGTAATAAAGTTTTTAGACATCCTCATCCGATGAAGCGCTCCTCTTTACCTGCATAAACTCACGATATTGGTTAATGATCTGTTCAGGTTCTCCCCGAGCCATCACTTTACCTTTATGCAGCCAAATAACTTCGTTACACACATCTTCAATAGTCGCCAACGCGTGACTGACAAGAATGAGGGCACGATCTTCGGTACGGAGTTCCTTGATGCGGTTTAGACTTTTCTTTTTAAATCGTGCATCGCCCGTGCTGAGTACCTCATCAATAATCAAGATATCTGGCTTGACGGTAGCAGCAACAGAAAAGGCAAGGCGGGCATACATTCCTGATGAGTATGTGCGCATAGGAGAATCAATTGATTCACCGAGCTCTGAAAAGGCAGCAATCTCATCAAATTGAGCATCAATTTCTTCACGCGTCATCCCTGCAGCTAACCCGCCTAGGTACACATTTTCGCGACCTGTAAGGGATGCGTTAAAGCCCACACCAAGTGCCAATAAAGTGCTGACTGAGCCATAGACTTCGACACGCCCTTGCGATGGAGGAATAATTCCAGCGACCACACGCATGAGTGAAGATTTTCCTGCACCGTTAGATCCAATAATTCCTAAGACTGTTCCGTAATGAATGTCGATACTGACATCACTAATTGCATCAATACTTCGTGAATATTTGCCTCCACGACCAAATCGCCTGATTCTGCCCTTAATTGTCGGTTTTTTATCGACAGAAGTGCTGTAGGTAAGGCCGACGGATTGTACTGAGATGGCTATACCGTGAGGAGGGTGAGCGCTAGAAACGGACAGCGAAATCACGCTCCCTCGATAGAAAGAAATAAGTTCCAATTAATAATATTAACGTAGCCCATGCCAGACTAATAAGCAGAGAGCTCAAGGTCGGTGCTTGTGCGTAGACCATCACCTGCGACCAGGCATCAAGTAAATTAAAGATTGGATTAGCAATTTCCAAAGTTCTCATACGTTCTGATAGCGTTGATGCTTCATAGAGAATTGGTGAAAGATAAATCAAACTACGTGTCATGTAGGGAAGCAAGCTTGCAATATCTCGGAAGTAAACATTGATACAGGAGACCGCGATCGCCATACCTAGCCCCATAAGAACTCCAAGAATAAAAATTGGAATTGACCAGAGCATCTGCCAAGAAAATGGCGCACCGATAATGGTTCTAATGACAAAAAATACAATTAGTGTTGGGACAAATTTAAAGACAGCAATGACCGAGGCTGAAATCGGAAGCATGATTCGTGGAAATGCTGTATTCAAAATTAAGCGTTGCCCTGCAGTAATTGACTTCACTCCACCAGTAAGGCTATTGGAGATGAGATAGAAGAAGAACAGGCTCGATGTCAGATGTACATACCGGTCCGCCCCACCTCGACCGCCAATAATGAAGATCAAAAGAAAATAGACCCCTGAGAGTAGAAGTGGGTTAAGAACAAGCCACAATTGACCGAAGAACGATCCATAGTTCTGTTCGCGCAATTGCGATCGAGAGAACTCGGCAATGAAGTGACGGCGAGACCAGAGTGAACGTCCGTATTCACCGAGCGGGGGTAACCCGGCTCGGTATGGCTCATAGACATTGACTGGGATATTGACTGGGATATTCACTGGAGCGCTCATATGGAACAAGGTTACCGTAGAGAGTCTGGAACAAGCTTTCGTGGTGATGTGAGAAAGCCAAATCCCCAAGAAAAATGCATGGTGGGGATAATAAAGACAAGGACAGGATAGTGAGCAAGATCTTTTGAGATAAAGAGTGGAGTGATTGCAATAAATGTGAAATATGTGGCAGCTGGCAGATAGAGCGACGGATTAATGAGTGCGCCGGCAAAGAGTGAGAGTACCGTTCCGATCAGGGCTAGTGGCGGGGCTAAATACCTGTAATTGATTGTCTCTGGATACTTTCTCGCTATAACTCGACGCCATCGACCGTATTCGAAGTATTGTTTTGCTAAGCGGCGGAAGTTTGGACGGGGCCGATATGTCACATGTAAACGCGGATCAAAATAAATTTTCCCTCCGTTTTCACGCAACCGATAATTAAGTTCCCAATCCTGTGCACGTATAAATCGCTCATCAAAACCTCCGACATCGACAACCGCCTGGCGCAGAAACGCACCTAAATAAACAGTGTCTACAAAACCTGCCTTGCCACCGATATGGAACCTGGATCCACCGACACCAAAAGGGCTACGCATCGCCGCTGCAACTGCGCTCTCAAAAAGTGTGACCCCTTCTGCTCCCATCACACCACCCACGTTAACAGCGCCTGAGTCAGCGAGAATTTCAACAACTAGTTGAAGATAGTGAGGAGGAATTTCAGCATGAGCATCCACGCGCACGATGATTTCTCGATGTGAGCGATGGAGGGCGAGGTTGAGTCCTGCCGCAGTTCGACCAGTGGGGTTGCTCACAAGGATGATGCGTGAATTCTCTTCTGAAAGTCGCGCGGCAATCTCACTGGTGAGATCTTGTGACGGTCCCAATGCCACAATAATTTCATAATCGCCAGTGTAATTCTGTGCAAGTATCGCGCGAATTGACTCTTCTAAATGAGCTTCTTCGTTGAGAACAGGCAAAATAACACTGATGCCAGGTAGGGCTGCCAGAGGCGCGTTCGGCGATGTCATAACACCTCCACGCTATCGTCCAAGTACTCTTGCCACGTGAAATCAACACGATCAATTCGGATAATTACATCACTTTCGATTGCAATCGTGCTGACCTCCTCGGTCTCCTCCTTCGGGCTCGGGCGAATTAGTGACTCCATTGCCCGCATCGATGTCTTTAAATCTGTTGATAATCGTCCGGAAAAAATCTCAAAGGCTGAAATTTACCTAGTCGTGGGCTCAGATAACCGCGCTGGACTAACCAAGCAACAGATTCGAGAGCTCCGCGTTGGCTCCACCGCTGTTGCCGCGGGCGGGCGATCGGACACCATGCTTCTTATTCATCTGAGCAAGTCACGTGATCGTGCCTCCATAATCTCTCTTCCACGAGACAGTTTGGTAACTATCCCGGAGCATCCAAGCAGCCTGAATAAGGAGGTAATTGTTTCTGCTCGACCTGGCAAACTCAATTCAGCATTCGCTTATGGTGGCGCGCCTTTACTCATTGAAACAATCGAACTTGCAACTGCGGTAAAAATTGATCACTACGTTGAGGTCAACTTCGCTGGCTTTGCCGAGGTAGTGGATGCTCTGGGAGGAGTTGAGGTCTGTACCAACGTTGATATTGATGATTCAAAAAGTCGCCTAGTTTTAAGTGCTGGCGTACACACACTCAATGGAATTGAAGCACTTAAATATGTTCGTGCTCGAGGCTTTGATGGTCGAGGAGATATTGGTCGTATGCAAAGACAGCAACAGTTCATGAGCGCAGTACTACGCAAATCGACAAGTACTGGAACTCTACTTAATCCATTTAAGTTGCGAAACTTTATAAGCGCTTCTCTTACCAGCGTTCAACTAGATGCCGGACTTGCCCCTGATGATCTACTTACGCTTGCAAAGCAAATGAAAAATTTATCTTCAGGAAATGTTCGAACACTCACAGTTCCAATTGCTAATCCAAATGGGCGAGATGCCAACGTCGGATCTGTTGTAATTTGGGATGATGTGTTGAGTGCAGATCTCTTTGATCGCATACGTAATGATCTTCCCCTCATTGATGAGGTCATCCCAACCCCCGAACCCTCTGCATCGGCTTCACCCTCAAAAGCCCCCATCATTGTGGATAAATTTAAGACTCGCACAGCCGCTGAAAATCCATGCGGCGAGATTAAATAATTCGTGCCTTAGACTCACCTCTATGCGGTTAAAGCTTTCGGTCATCGGTTGTGGTTATCTCGGTGCAACCCACGCGGCCTGCATGTCTTCACTTGGATTTGAAGTTGTGGGTGTTGATACAGACCAGAATAAAGTTGATCTCCTTAGCGCTGGAAAGTTACCTTTCTACGAGCCTAGATTGGACACTCTCTTAGCGGCAGAGATGAAGACGGGTCGACTCTCCTTCACTACTGATTTTTCAGCAGTTGCCAATGCTGATGTGCACTTTATCTGTGTTGGTACTCCCCAAAGCAAAGATGGACTTGCCGCAGATCTCACATATGTAAAGTCATCAGTTGCTGCGATTGCGCCATATCTAAAGGAAGGCGCGCTGGTCGTCGGAAAATCAACAGTGCCGGTAGGAACAGCGCAAGATCTGCGCGCAGAACTAGCAGTAAGTGCGCCACAGGCAGATTTAGCGTGGAACCCTGAATTTCTTCGCGAAGGCTTCGCCGTTGAAGATACCTTGACGCCCAATCGACTTGTCGTCGGAGTTGCAAATGACCGAGCAGAGGAGATTCTGAAAGAAGTCTATAAACCTGTTATCGCCCTCGGTACTCCGTGGGTGCGCGCAGATCTTCCAACCGCTGAACTGGTCAAAGTCGCTGCAAATTCATTTCTGGCAACGAAGATTTCATTTATCAATGCCATGGCTGAAGTGTGTGAAGCTGCAGGCGGTGATGTCACGGTACTAGCACAAGCAATTGGTTATGATCCAAGAATCGGCAACCGATTCCTTCAAGCGGGTATCGGTTTTGGTGGGGGTTGCTTACCGAAAGATATTCGCGCATTTATGGCACGTGCCCAAGAACTTGGAGCAAATCAGGCTCTGGAATTTCTGCGCGAAATAGATGCAATTAACTTGCGTGCCCGCCAACGAGTGATCGATGTAGTCCGAGCAGATCTATCGGATGACTTAACTCAATACAAGATCGCTGTTTTAGGTGCAACATTTAAGCCTGATAGCGATGATGTACGTGATTCTCCAGCACTTGATATTGCTGCACAATTGCAAGCTGCCGGTGCCAAGGTTGTTGTTCATGACCCTAAAGGGATTGAACCAGCACGTAAGCGGTTTCCGCATCTTGATTATGCCGAACGAGTAACAGATGCCGTAAAAGATGCGGACGCTATTTTACATCTGACTGAGTGGAAAGAGTATCGAGAACTAGATCCTGCTGTTATCGGAGGACTTGTTAAATCTAAGTTCTTGATCGATGGAAGAAATATGCTGGACCGCGATAAATGGCGAAACGCTGGATGGCGCGTTCACGCACT
>JAFMBT010000023.1 GCA_017858325.1 Candidatus Planktophila sp.
CCTTCTTGCGACGCTTTGGAGCTGCCTTCTTAGCTGCTGCCTTCTTGCGACGCTTCTTTGGAGCTGCCTTCTTAGCTGCTGCCTTCTTGCGACGCTTTGGAGCTGCCTTCTTAGCTGCTGCCTTCTTGCGGCGCTTCTTTGGAGCTGCTGGTGCAGCTGCCTTCTTGCGGCGCTTCTTTGGAGCTGCTGGTGCTGCTGCCTTCTTGCGACGCTTCTTTGGAGCTGCTGGTGCAGCTGCCTTCTTGCGGCGCTTCTTTGGAGCAGTTTTCTTTGCTGCGGCCACGTTAATCTCCTATCGGAATGGTTCGGATCCGTCACCCAAACCTGTTGCGTAGATAAGTGTGACGGAAATGCGGAAGTTTCGCCAGTACATAGTGAGAAAAAACAGAGTGCGTGTCGCAGATTTATTTTTACGATTTCATATGCATATTTGTAAAAAACGGAAAGAATTTTGAAAAAATCACTTACGAATTGGTATTTTCGGGCGAATTTTCTCGTTCGGCCCGCCTTTTTCGCTCTGCAACGGCAAATTCATCGGTCTGAACATCAAATTTTCGCAATTTAGGGAAAAAAATCGCCAAAATTCCGACACCAATTACGCAGGCAATACCCCCAGAAGTTACCGAGATGGTCAATGTAGTAGCCGATGCCATCGATGCTGCCCGAAGTTGGCCTAGTAGGGGACCAACCGTGTAGGAAAGTAATTCGATTCCTGCTAAACGTCCTCGCAGATGATCAGGGATTGTCTGGTTCCAGATCGCACCCCGGAATAAAACGCTGACCATGTCAGCGCCACCGGCGAGGACGAGAAAGAAGAGGATGACGAAGAGATAGTCGGTAGCCCCAGCCAGTGCAATCGCTGCACCCCAACCGGCGGCGGCCCACATAAAGGCACGTCCATGAAAACGATAGGTACGAGTCCATCCACTTGTCAGAGTAACGGCGAGCGCACCGATTGTTCCAGCTGAATAAAAGAGTCCGAGCGCCCACGGTGCATTTACTTGGTCGACCCAAAACGGAAAGAGCGCGATCGGCATTGCCAGAAACATTGCAGCGAGATCAATGATGTAGGTTCCCTTTAAATCTTGCCGACTTCGGGCATAGGCAACACCCTCCCATAACGCTGCCAGAGATGGCTTTTCGGCCTCATGTGATGGTGGCACTTTCCTTACACGAAGTAAGAGCGCAAGTGAGATTACATATGTTCCAATATCAACTGCAAATGCCAGGGATACACCAGAGGATGCAATTAACAATCCGCCAATTGTGGGACCAACGATAAATCCAAATTGGCGCCGCAGACTCATGAGTGCAATGGCGCTAGGAATGTCGTCATGACCGACCACTCTGGGCAAAATTGCATCGGCACTTGGCCCATGAAGACCATTGACTGCGGCAAAGGCGGCACCAACGATGTAGATGAGATAGAGATTGGGATCCGCCGAAAGTGCGTTGAGGAGCAAGATCAGCGAGAGGATGCCGGCGGCGGCTTCGGTCAGCCAGATCATTTTTTTCCGATCAATGGCATCGGCTAAAACCCCGCCATAGAGGCCAAAGATAATCAGCGGTATTAATTCAACAAGACCACTGATACTCACCGCCAGATAAGAGTTGGTGATCTCTTTAACTTGGAATGGGATGGCCACATAGGTGATCATCGAACCGAGGTTGGAAATCAACCCAGAGGTCCAGAGGTAGCGAAAATCTCGATACTTTCGAATCGGCGTGAGATCGATCGCCAGATTCTTCATCTGAGGATCTTATGTGCCACCTATCGGAAACTGTCTAGTGAAAACTCTGATCTTCGGTGGGAAAAGATCTGCTTCGAACGTCATCGGCGAATTCGCGAGCAGCCCCCAAAATTTCACCACGTAGATTGCGGTAGGCCTTTGCTAATTTCGGTGCGCTCTCTGTCAGCCCCACCAGGTCAGTCCAGACAAGGACTTGGGCATCACAATTGACCCCGGCACCTATGCCCACGGTGGGAATTGAAAGCGCTGCGGTAATTTTCGCCGCCAATTCTGCTGGTACCAGTTCAAGAACGATGGCGAAGGCCCCGGCTTTTTCCAGAGCAAGCGCCGCCTCAACAATGGCATCGCCATCAGCGCGCCCTTGGACGCGATAGCCACCCAGTTGATGAAGTGATTGGGGAGTGAGCCCCAGATGGCCCATCACCGGAATTCCAGAGGAGGTCAACTTCGTAACTGTTGCTAGATGCGCGCCTTCTAACTTCACCGCCATTGCACCCGCTTCTTTAAAAAAACGTAACGATGTTTCCAAGGCCTGCTCTGGCGAAATCTCATAACTGCCAAAGGGAAGATCGGCAACAACCATTGCGCGAGAGGATCCCCGGACCACGGCGCGGACCAGTGGGATTAATTCATCGACTGTTACCGGAATCGTGTTCTCTTCACCAAGGAAATTATTGCCAGCTGAATCACCCACCAGCAGGACGGGAATTTCGGCCTCATCAAAAATCGCCGCCGTCATCTGTTCATAGGATGTGAGCATCGCCCATTTTTCGCCCGCAACTTTGGCGGATTTGAGATCGACGATAGTGACTCTGCGATGGCGTGCTCCGCCATAAAGGGATGTAGACATAAATATTTCTCCTTACCTCAAAGCTTGCGGCGCAAGTCCCTGGGTGGTCCCGGTTTGGGTATAGCTAAAAGGGTAGTGCAAGTAGGCTTATCTTATGAAGTCAGCAGGTACCGGCCGCGGCGATCACCGCCTGCGTATTGCCTTGGCTCAGATCAATCCCACCGTGGGCGATCTGCCTGGAAATAGCGCTGAGGTGCTTCGCGCTGTCTCAGCGGCAGCCGATGGTGGTGCGCATCTGGTCGTCTTTCCGGAAATGTTTCTTACCGGATACCCGATTGAAGATTTAGCCCTGCGCGCATCTTTTCGTCACGCCAGCAAGGTTGCAATTACTGATCTGGCGCGGGCAATAGCCGAGCAGGGCCAAGGCGATCTCGTCGCAATAGTTGGGTATCTCGATCAGGCGGCAAATGGTGGGCCGCAAAATGTCGCCGCCGTCATTCATGGTGGTCAGGTTAAAGCTCGTTACATCAAAACTCATCTTCCGAACTTTGGCGTCTTTGATGAGTATCGAAATTTTGTTCCGGGAGATCAGACCCTGGTAGTTCGAATTCACGGTGTCGATGTCGGCATATTGATCTGCCAGGACATCTGGCATGAAGATGGTGTGCTCACGAAATTAGCTGCGCGCTCGCCTGGACTCGTTGTGGTTCCAAATGGATCACCTTATGAACGCAATAAAGATGACATTCGCTTGGCGCTGGTAGAAAAAGAAGCACGCCGCATGGGTGCACCATTTGTATACGTCAATATGATCGGTGGCCAAGATGATTTGGTCTTTGATGGCGACTCCATGGTGGTTGATGGTCAAGGCAATCTCATTGCGCGCAGCCCACAATGTGAAGATGGCTTGATGCTCGTTGATCTAGATCTTATTGGTGGTTCAAGTAAGCCAGATGTCATCATTAGTGAAGATGTCATCGCGCAGACCACCCCTTTAGTTACAGCAATTGCCGAACGTAGATCGATAGAAGAAGAGATCTGGAAAGCGCTCGTGATGGGTCTGCGCGACTATGTCGAAAAGAATAGATTCAAGAGCGTAGTGCTAGGGCTTTCTGGTGGAATTGATTCTGCCCTTGTTGCAGCCATTGCAGTTGATGCAGTGGGTGCAAAGCGAGTCAACGGGGTTGCCTTACCGAGCAAGTATTCATCAGATCATTCAATTGCAGATGCCCAGGAGTTAGCCGATAACACAGGGTTGCACTTTCGCATTATTCCGATTGCGCCAATGGTCGATGCCTTCACTAACAATGTAGTTCTTAAAGGGTTAGCCGAGGAAAATGTGCAAGCCCGCGTGCGCGGAACAACGTTGATGGGTATCTCAAATCAAGAAGGACATCTTGTTCTAGCAACCGGAAACAAGTCAGAGTTGGCGGTGGGGTACTCCACTCTCTATGGCGATGCGGTGGGTGGCTTTGCACCGATTAAAGATATTTACAAGACAGATGTGTGGGCGCTAGCAAGATGGCGTAATGCCCAAGCGATCGAACATGGTGAAGTTGCGCCGATTCCAGTGCGATCAATTGAGAAAGAGCCGAGCGCCGAACTTCGTCCTGATCAGAAAGATTCAGATTCACTTCCTGATTACATTCTGCTTGATCACATGCTCACTGAATATGTTGATCACGATCGTGGCTATGAAGAACTGATTGCAGCAGGTTTTAATCAAAGACTTCTTGCACGGGTGATCGCACTTGTCGATAGCGCCGAATACAAGCGGCGCCAATATCCACCCGGCACCAAGGTCTCATCACGCGCCTTCGGAAAAGATCGTCGCCTTCCTATGACTACACGCTGGCGCGAGGGTAACTAGCCCACCTTTTTGTAACACTGCCGTAATTTTCCATTGGCATCATGGGGCTATGGCCGAGCAGATCAGCAAGCAACAAGAGTTCGTTCTTCGCACTATTGAAGAGCGGAATATTCGCTTTATTCGATTGTGGTTTAGCGATGTATTGGGAACCCTGAAATCTGTTGCGATTGCTCCCGCCGAACTTGAGAACGCCTTCGATGAAGGAATTGGTTTTGATGGATCTGCCATCGAGGGATTTGCCCGACATACCGAATCAGATATGTTGGCAAAACCAGACCCCTCAACATTTTCGATTTTGCCATGGCGCACAGAAGCACCGGGTGCTGCCCGCATGTTCTGCGACATCACCATGCCCGATGGTTCACCTTCACATTCTGACCCGCGCAATGTTTTGCGTCGCACCTTGGATAAGGCGGCGAAGATGGGCTACACCTGTTACACCCACCCAGAAATTGAATTCTTTCTCTTTAAATCCCAACCAGAGAAAGGTGTTGCACCAGTTCCGGTTGATCAGGGTGGATATTTTGATCATACGCCGGCAGTTGTTGGCCACGACTTTAGACGACAAGCAATTACCTTGTTGGAAGCGATGGGAATTTCAGTTGAGTTCAGCCATCATGAAGGTGCACCTGGTCAGCAAGAGATTGACCTTCGTTATGCCGATGCTTTAAGCACTGCCGATAACATCATGACATTTCGCCATGTCATTAAAGAAGTTGCACTTGAACAAGGTTTCTATGCATCCTTTATGCCTAAGCCATTTACAGATCACCCAGGTAGCGGAATGCATACGCACGTCTCGCTCTTTGAAGGTGAGAACAACGCCTTCTACGATGCAGAGGCAGAGTTTCATCTCTCACAAGTGGGGCGATCTTTTGTCGCTGGCATCTTGAAGCATGCAGCGGAAATGACTGCGATCACCAATCAGTGGGTCAACTCTTATAAGCGTTTACAGGGTGGGGGAGAAGCGCCATCGCTGATCAATTGGGGTCGCAGTGATCGTGGGGCGTTGGTTCGTATTCCGATGTATAAACCAAATAAAGAAAACTCAACCCGTATCGAATTTCGCTCACCAGATTCTGCATGTAATCCATATCTGGCATATGCCGTCATGCTCGCAGCTGGCCTCAAGGGAATTGAAGATGGTTACGTCTTAGAAGAGTCAGAGCAAGCAGAGGCGCTACCGGCTAATTTGCACGAGGCCATTGTGGCGATGGAGGGCAGCGAGCTAGTTCGCCAGACCCTGGGCGAACATGTCTTTGAGTTTGTCTTGCGAAATAAGCGCGCTGAGTGGCAGGACTATCGTCGCCAAGTAAGTGCCTACGAACTCGATCGGTATCTGCCTGTTTTGTAGAGTCCTGCGTGGTCTTTAAAGGCTTGCGTGCTAGTTTTTCTCTATGACAAAAGAGATCACATCGACCAAACTTCGCCGCATCAATATTGGCGCAGGAGTACTGCACCTCGTTCAGATGGTCGCAGTCCTTGCACTTGCATCTGATTTCACTCTTCCGGTAACTGCCCGATATATGTCTGGTCCCCCAGGAAGCACATACGGAGACCTCTTCGTTTTATATAACGCCCCTCTTGCTATTGGTGTTGCGATTTTTCTTGGACTCTCCTCTTTGGCCCACTTTATTGTCGTAAGCCCACAATTCTTCCCACGCTATATCGCCGGCCTTGCTGCCCATCGCAACTTCTTCCGCTGGGTGGAGTACTCGATTAGCTCATCGGTGATGATTGTCTTGATCGCTCAGGTCACCGGTATTACAGACATTGCAGCACTTATTGCAATCTTTGGCGTAAATGCATCAATGATTTTATTTGGTTGGCTGCAAGAGAAGTATGAAGAGCCAGGTAACGGCGGTTGGATTCCATTTATCTTTGGGTGTATTGCAGGTATCGTTCCTTGGCTTGCTCTTGCCTTCTACGTCTTTGCAATCGGTGGCGTCGGTGAAAACAAGGCACCAGCATTTGTCTACTTCATTGTCTTAACAATCTTTATCTTCTTTAACTCATTCGCCTTGGTGCAGTGGTTGCAATATAAGAAGGTTGGAAAGTGGTCGGATTATCTTCGCGGAGAGCGCACCTACATCACACTCTCTTTGATTGCTAAATCAGCCCTTGCCTGGCAGATTTTTGCTAATACACTCATCCCTGTATAAATAATTCGGCAGGTTCTATCTTGGAGGTCTCACATGGCACTTCGTTGGGGTTACTTAGGCGCAGGTGGCATTGCTGACACAATCGCCAAAGATTTTGGCCATGCAGGGCTTACGATTCAAGCAGTAGCCACTCGCGATATTGCACGTACCAACACCTTCGCCGATAAATTCAACATTCCAAATCGCCACCCGGATTACGCATCCCTTGTGGCAGATCCTGAAGTAGATGTTATTTACATTTCTACCGTGCAGACGTTGCATCGCGATCATGCGCTCTTAGCTATTGAGGCTGGCAAGCATGTCCTGCTAGAAAAGCCTTTCACCATGAATGCCAAAGATGCGCACGAGATTTATGCCGCAGCAAAGCGAAAGAGCGTCTTTGTTATGGAAGCGATGTGGACGCGTTTCTTGCCAACAATGGATGCTGTATTTGCTGCGATTAATGCCGGAGAAATTGGCACTCCGCACTTTGTCTATGCCGATCACAGCCAGTATCTCCCGCTAGAAAGAGCACCACGTCTGTGGAATCGTGAGCAAGGCGGCGGGGCGCATTATGACCTCGGTATCTATCCGATGCATATGGCAATTAGAACGTTAGGTTTTCCTGATTCAGTGAGTGGAAAATCAGTGATGACTGACACTGGCGTTGATTCGGCGACTGCCGCTGTTCTGCAATACAACAACGGCAGCCTTGCCTTGATTAATTCATGTATGACTATGGCAGGCACAATTACGGCTGCAATTCATGGAACAAAGGGTCGTATCGAAATCGATGGCTGGTTCTTTGAGCAGACATCATTTAGCATCTTTGACAGCCACCATAAATTAGTTCGCCGGTATGAAGAGAAGATCGATGGGCGTGGAATGCAATATCAAGCAATTCACGTCGAAGAGTGCATTGCTAAAGGGCTGACAGAGAGTCCAATTCTTAGCCTTGCCGATACGGTGAAGATTATGGAAGTCATGGAGCAAGTTCACGCCTTCTAACGCATACTTGCTCGTATCTCGGGTATCGCGTTACTATCTACCTATGTCACAACGCAGCCTCCTTCTTCGCAGCCGCTGCGAGGCCAACTAACCGGTCTCCTCGCCGCGGGGTTTGGTGTTGCCGGTTAAACCACATCGGCCCAAACCTCAAGGAGTAAGAAATGAATTTTCCACCGCAGAAACCTTCAGCGATGCCAGTTCATCGCTACAGCTCATATATCCCCGTTGAACTCAGCGATCGCACCTGGCCCAATAAGAAGATCACCAGCGCCCCTCAGTGGTGCTCAGTTGATCTACGCGATGGAAACCAAGCACTGATTGATCCCATGGATACACCACGCAAGTTAGCGATGTTCAAATTACTTGTAGCTATGGGTTACAAAGAGATCGAAGTTGGTTTTCCGAGTGCGAGCCAGACAGATTTTGATTTTGTCCGCAAGATTATTGAGGAAGATCTGATTCCAGATGATGTGATTATTCAGGTCCTTACCCAGGCACGCGAACCGTTGATCCGCCGCACCTACGAGGCAATTAAGGGAGCTAAGCAGGTAATTGTTCACCTCTACAACTCGACCTCAACATTGCAGCGCCGAGTTGTTTTTGGGCTAGATAAAGATGGGATCAAAAAGATCGCCACCGATGGCGCGCAGATCTGTCTTGATCTCATGGCAAGTGTTCCTGAGACAAAAGTTTCTTTCGAATACTCACCCGAGTCATACACCGGAACAGAGCTCGAATTTGCCGTAGAGGTCTGTAATGCAGTCAATGCCATCTGGAAACCAACGCCAGCATGGAAGACGATTATGAATTTACCGGCAACTGTTGAGATGGCAACCCCAAATATCTACGCCGACTCGATCGAGTGGATGTGTCGCAATCTAGAAAACCGTGACAGCGTTATTGTCTCGTTGCATCCACATAATGATCGCGGTACTGGTGTTGCAGCTGCCGAACTCGGGTACTTAGCTGGGGCAGATCGCATTGAGGGAACTCTCTTCGGAAATGGTGAGCGCACCGGCAATGTCTGCCTTGTTACTCTTGGCATGAACTTAGTCAGCCACGGCATTGATCCTCATATTGATTTCTCAAACATTGATGAGGTACGCCGTACAGTTGAATATGCAAACCAACTCAAAGTTGCAGAGCGCCATCCCTATGGTGGAGATCTCGTCTTTACCGCTTTTTCTGGCTCACACCAAGATGCCATTAAAAAAGGATTTGATCATATGGCCGCCGATGCCAAGGCTGCTGGAGTAGGTGTTGACCAATACACCTGGGCTGTTCCATATCTTCCGATCGATCCAAAAGATATTGGGCGCTCTTATGAAGCGGTGATCCGCGTGAATTCTCAATCCGGTAAGGGTGGTGTTGCCTACCTGATGAAGACAGAACATCACTTAGATCTCCCACGTCGCTTGCAGATTGAATTTTCAAGAATTGTGCAAGAAAAGACTGATACGCAAGGTGGAGAAATTTCTGCTGATGAACTCTGGGCGTTATTTGAAGATGAGTACCTTCCAACAGAAGGCGCGCCATGGGGTCGCTTCCGCCTGAAAGGTCTCTCACAAACTTCTGTGATGAATGAAGATGTGCAGTTGACTGTGATGATCACAGATCGTGGTGAAGAAGTTGAATTAAAGGGCCATGGCAATGGTCCTATCGCCGCCTTCTGTAATATCTTACAGAATTACGGCGTTGACGTACGCGTCCTTGATTTCCACGAACATGCTCTCTCTGCAGGTGGCGATGCATCTGCTGCTGCCTATCTCGAGTGTGCAATTGGCGGAGATGTCTTCTGGGGCGTTGGTGTCGATCCAAACACCACAACAGCTTCACTTAAGGCCGTTGTGTCTGCAATAAATCGCGCCATCCGCTGACTACCGTAAGCCCGTGAGCCTCTACCGTGACGAAGCGATAGTTCTGCGCACTCAGAAATTGGGTGAGGCAGATCGCATCATTACGATGCTGACCCGCGAGCATGGTCGTATTCGCGGGGTCGCTAAAGGTGTTCGCCGAACAATGTCGAAATTTGGGGCGCGTCTTGAACCAGGCAGTCATGTCGATATCCAGATGTATACCGGCAAAACTTTTGACACCATCACTCAAGTTGAAGCGGTAATGAATTACGGCGAAATTATTTCGCATGATTACCAGCGCTGGACAATTGCATCTGCCATTCTTGAAACGGCAGAGCGCTTTACCGCACAAGAATATGAACCGGCGTTGCAAGAATTCCAATTAGTTGTTGGGGGAATGAAAGCGCTGGCAGAAAATCGCTATGACTCATCGCTCATACTTGATGCATTCTTATTACGTTCACTAGCAATCGGTGGCTACGCCCCATCCATGACGCAATGTTCACGTTGTGATAAACCTGGTCCACATCGCTACTTCTCTTTAGTTGGTGGCGGCTCTGTCTGTATGGAGTGCCGTCCTTCGGCATCTGCCACACCGGCCCCGGAAACTTTGGAACTTATGGGTGATCTAATTAGCGGAAATTGGGATCGCGCCAACACGAGTGATCTCCGTTTTCGCCGAGAGGCTAGTGGTCTTGTAGCTGCCTATCTACAATGGCACCTTGAACGCGGACTCCGAAGTCTGCCTATGGTGGAGCGTGCATGAGCAAGAAGGCTGCAGTTGAAATTCCACGCCACGTTGCAGTGGTGATGGATGGCAACGGACGTTGGGCAAAAGATCGAGGATTGCCTCGCACCGCAGGTCATGAAGCAGGAGAGGCAGCCCTTTTCGATGTGGTGCAAGGTGCTATCGAATTCGGAGTAAAAGAGTTAAGTGCCTATGCATTTTCGACTGAAAACTGGAAACGCTCACCAGAGGAAGTTCGCTTCTTGATGAACTTTAACCGCGATGTTTTACGTCGACGCCGTGATCAGATGGATGAGATGGGTGTAAAGATTCAATGGATCGGCCGCCCTAAACGTTTATGGTCTTCAGTCATCAAAGAGTTAGAAGAGGCAGAGGAGCAAACCAAGAAGAATAAAGTTCTGACTCTAAACATGTGCGTTAATTACGGTGGACGTTCTGAAATTGTTGATGCTGCCACCGAGCTGGCGCGCGATGTAAAGCGCGGAAAAGTTAAGGCAGATTCCATCACCGAAAAGACTTTGGCTTCTTATCTCTATGATCCAAAGATGAGCGATGTTGATCTCTTCTTGCGCTCATCTGGAGAGCAACGCACCAGCAACTTTTTGCCGTGGCAATCTGTCTATGCCGAGTTCGTCTTTATGGATGTCTTGTGGCCGGATGTGACGCGTAAAACTCTATGGAGAGCGATCGAGGAATATTCAAATCGCGATAGAAGGTTTGGGAAAGCGTAAAACTAGCATTTACTGCAGATACCAAATATCTCTGCAGTGTGTCCCACATCGCGAAAGCCATGGTCTTCAGCCATAACCTTGGCCCACTTTTCAATCGCACCACCTTCGATTTCAATAGTATCGCCACAACTTTTACAGACGAGATGATGATGGTGGGCATCTCCACAGAGGCGATAGATAGCTTCACCATCATCACGTCGCAGTACATCGACGATCTTGTCATTCACTAGAGACTGCAGTGAACGATAGACAGTCGTGAGCCCGATGCTCTCACCCTCGCGTTGCATGAGGCGATAGACCTCTTGCGCACTGGCAAATCCGCCAGCACGTTCCAGGGTGCTCAGAACACGAGGATTAGAACGGGACATCTATCTTCTTATTCGTGATCGTGCTCATCGGCATGTTCATCATCGTGCTCATCTGAATGTTCATCTGAGTGAATAGATTCTTCGTGAACAGTTGAATCTGCACCATGGTTGTGAATCTCTCCAGAGTGAAGATAACTGACCAGAGCCCACATAATCGCTACGCCAGCAATTGTTGAAACCATCGTCCAGCGAGATGAGTGTTGCGAATGTGCCTCAGGAAGAATATGCGCAGTCGCAAGATAGATAACTACGCCGGCAAACCCTGCGAGATAGATTGCAATAACATCGTTACTAATCGCGAGGCTGGCGCCAAGTGCGGCACCACTAATTCGCGCAACGGCATCAACGCCTAATAACCAAATACCCTTTTTCCCCC
>JAFMBT010000012.1 GCA_017858325.1 Candidatus Planktophila sp.
TCTCCGAATAAGACTGAGGCATAAGGAAGTTTTGGTTCAGCTTTTTTATAACCCAGTAGCTGGTACACCGGAACTTCCTTAGCTCTACCCAATAAATCCCAGAGCGCGATTTCTACTCCTGAGAACGTCAAGTCACTTTGAATGATTCCATAAAATGAAATCTCTTTAACTTTACGAGCAATTCTCTCAATATCACTGGGTGAATTCAGCTCTTCACCAAGTACTGAGTCGATTACAGGATGACAACCGCTATGTGACATCGGTGCAATCCAGCTTGCTATGGAAGTGAGTGGTGAAGCAACGGCCTCGCCCCACCCTTCAAAATTGCCCGCTCTGACGCGAAAAACAAGTCCGTCCTGACTGCCATCGCCGATATCTAAAACTTCTGGCATTCTTAAGTAGAAAAGATCTACGGAGTCAATTTTCATAATTACTCTCTACTTTCTTCCAGTCGGCAACTTGTTCTTTAGATATTGAAGGATCACAAGTACTCTCATCTCATATTCCTTTACCTTATTTGCAGGGTTAATTGAGTAAATATTGAGAAGTCTGCCTGCAAATTATTGATTGTCAACCGTTGACGATACGTAATTCTTAGACTACTTTTTCTTTAATTCTCAACGTTTCAAGGAGGTCACTTGATTATCCGTGAAATTAGAGCCGCTGGGCTTAGAGGTCATACGCCTGCTGGAGGCTGGTCACATGAATTAACACCTAGCGACGTTGTACATACCCTGATAAGTATTCATACCAGCGAAGGTGTAGTTGGCGTAGGGAGTGTTTTTACAAGTGAGGCCTTGGTTTTAGCTTCACTTGAATTGCTGAAGGATCAATTGATCGGAGAAAGTGCTATCGAGCCGATTCGCGTCTCAGAAAAATTGCACCAAAACACTTTCTGGCAAGGACGCGGTGGTGCGGTTACCCACACAATTAGCGGAATCGATATTGCGCTATGGGACATATTGGGACAAGTGACAAAGCAACCACTCTCCAGATTGTTGGGTGGGCGATACCGCGACAAAGTCCGGCCATACGCATCTGTTTTGATGCAGGAACCTAAAGATTTAATCCCAGTTCTTAATAAGCTTAAGGAACAGGGCTTTACCGCCTACAAAATTGGTTGGGGTCCATTCGGTCGTGTCAGCAAGGAAGTTGATCGTGCAATCGTTGCTGCGGCAAGAAAAACTATCGGTGAAGATGCATTACTTGCAGTCGATGCGGGTGGAAGTGATGCCTACTGGCATGGTGACGCAAAGTGGGCAATAAACACTGCGCAGATGTTGCAGGAGTACAACGTTGCATGGTTCGAAGAAGCGATGTCACCAGATGACTATGAAGGTTTTGCAGAGTTAACTGCACTGAGCCCTGTCCCAATTAGTGGTGGTGAAGTTCTTACCCGACGCCAAAGCTTTCAACCATACTTAACTAAGCGCCTTGTAAACATTATCCAGCCCGATGTAACAAAGGTGGGCGGCATAAGTGAGTTTATTCGCATAGCCCAAACCGCTGAAGATAATTTCGTGCGCGTTATTCCTCACGGATGGAATACTGCCGTTGGATTAGCTGTTGATTTGCAACTTGCCGCCGCTCTTCCTCGTACTGAATTAGTTGAATATTGCACTGGTTCTGCCTACATTGATGCCATCGTTTCAAGGCCTTGGGTTCTCGACAGTGAAGGCATGTTGGAAATCTCGAAAAATCCAGGATTAGCACTTGAACTAGATTATGACGCCATTCTTAATTTTACCGGTGGGATAGATCTCTTTACCCCATGAAAAGATCTGGATGCTGATTCAACGAAAGCGCGCTGTGATATTACTTGGCGAAGGAGATGCAAGGGTTGAATTACACTCATGTAATTCATCCACACCTGTGGGTTTACTTGTGGATAAGCAGCCTGGCGATCGCGGCCCCACCGATAAGGCCCCCCACATGGGCTCTCCAATCGATTCCTGGGATGGTAAATCCAATCGCGAGGTTGATTCCGACTGTGACGAGAACAGCCCGCATCCCAACGCCGTAGCGTCTACCCAATACCAAGATCGCCCCGAAGAGACCGAATACCGCACCTGATACACCGATCGAGTAGCCGTTAAAGGGGAGAAAGTATGCCGATGTCAGTGAACCGGTGAGAAGGGAGAAGAAGAAGATCGCAAAGAATCGCGTTCTACCAAGAACACTCTCAATCTGCGTACCGAGTGAATGTAGCGCCAACATATTAAATGCTAAGTGATAGGGAAGATCACTTACCTGATCATGCATCAGTGCAACGGTAAAGAGGCGATACCACTGGCCATAGCTCTGCATCTCTGTCAATGGAGGCAGATAAAAATTATTGATCAGCTGTGGATCAATTTTCTGCCAGAGAAAGAAGGCAGTGATAACTGTGATGAGGCCTAAAGTCCCAGAACGATAAGCCTTCACGCTGAGCTACTTATGCAACGGTGACGCTATTAATAACAACGTCTTTGACTGGCTTATCTCCTTGACCAGTTTTTGTTGTTGCGATTGCATCAACAACAGCTTGGCTTGCAGCGTCTTTTACTTCACCGAAAATTGTATGTTTGCGGTTGAGGTGTGGTGTTGGGCCAACGGTAATAAAGAATTGTGAACCATTTGTATTTGGTCCCGAGTTAGCCATCGCTAGGATGTATGGGCGATCAAATACGAGTTCGCCGTGAAATTCATCTTCGAATTTATATCCTGGATCTCCGAAGCCTTTACCCATTGGGCATCCGCCTTGAATCATAAAACCGTCAATGACGCGGTGGAAGATAAGACCGTCGTAGAAGTTTCCTGTCTTCTTCGCACCCGTTGACATATCTGTGTACTCCTTGGTGCCAGTTGCTAGACCGACAAAGTTTGCAACCGTCTTTGGCGCTTGATGTTCAAACATCTCAATAACGATATCGCCTAGGTTTGTGTGGAGTGTTGCTGTTGTCATAGTGAGCACCGTTTTCAGATATGGAGTGTGAGTGAGAAAGATTGTGGAGACCAGTTTTTTGGTTCCAACATTGAAACTTGTGGAGACCAGGGGAATCGAACCCCTAACCCCCGCCTTGCAAAGGCGGTGCTCTACCAATTGAGCTAGGTCCCCGTATTAGAACGGGTGGGCCTAGGTGGACTTGAACCACCGACCTCTTCCTTATCAGGGAAGCGCTCTAACCAGGCTGAGCTATAGGCCCGCAAGCGATCGTGTGAATCGATGCGGAAAACGCAAGGTTACTTGAAATTGATCAAGTCGCCAAAACGGCCCCTACAACTACAGGCGTGAAGAGTACTGCTTTTCCTCAGAAATCTCATCTTCCCCGTTGCGAGTTACTGAAAGCAGGCTAACCCCTTCATCAAGATTAACAAGGCGTACCCCCATGGAATCGCGACCGGTCTGGCGAACCTCTGCCGCCGGTGTGCGCATTACTGTGCCACCTGATGTAATCGCGAGCACTTCATCGCGATCTGATATCACAAGTGCGCTGACGAGTGAACCACGTGAACCTTCATCAATCTTTGCCGCTTTAATGCCAATACCACCGCGGCCTTGCAGGCGGTACTCATCGATCGGGGTTTTCTTTCCATAACCACCATCGGTTGCAGTGAAGACAAAAGATTGCGCATTGCTTGAATTAATTCGTGACATTGATAAAAGTTCATCACCGGCACGGAACTTCATGCCGATCACACCGCTTGTAGAGCGACCCATTGGGCGTAGTGATTCATCATCTGAGGTAAATCTGAGTGACATCGCTTTCTTAGAGACCAAGAGAATTTCATCATCTCTATCAACTAAGGCAGCGGCGACAACTTCATCTCCAGGTTTGAGTGAGATTGCAATCAGACCTCCGCTGCGTGGAGAATCAAACTCCTTTAGCGCGGTCTTCTTTACTAAACCATTTCGTGTTGCAAGTACGAGATATGGAATAGTGTCGTATGACTTAAACCAGATTACTTCTGCGATCTGCTCTTCCGGCTTAAATGCCAAAAGATTGGCCACATGTTGTCCGCGTGCGTCGCGTCCGGCATCTGGAAGTTCGTGAACCTTCGCTCGATAGACACGTCCTTCGTTGGTGAAAAATAGGAGCCAATCGTGTGTTGAGGCGACGAAGAAGTGGTCGACGATGTCATCTTGTTTGAGTGCCGCGCCTTTTACGCCACGGCCTCCACGACGCTGAGACTTATATAAATCTGCATTGGTGCGCTTTGAATAACCGCCATGGGTAATTGTGACGACAACATCCTGATCTGGGATGAGGTCTTCGGCTGAGAAATCACCTTCACTGGCCACTAATTGTGTGCGGCGATCATCGCCATACTTTGTCACGAGATCTTCCAGCTCTCTCTTAATTATTTCGCGTTGCTTGGCCTCAGATGCCAGAATCGCGTTGAGTTCAACAATGTCGAGCATAAGGCCGTCATGCTCATCATTAATTTTTTGTCGTTCAAGAGCTGCTATTCGGCGCAACTGCATATCTAAAATGGCGTTTGCTTGAATTTCATCTACATCGAGAAGCTTCATCAACCCAGTACGTGCCTCTTCCGGTGTGGTTGAGGCGCGGATTAGCGCGATAACAGCATCGAGTGCATCAAGTGCCTTGAGATACCCTTTAAGAATATGTGTTCGTTTTTCTTTTTCTGTTAAACGATATTTAGTGCGGCGGACAATAACTTCAACCTGATGTTCGATGTAATACTTGATGAATTCATCAAGGCGTAGCGTGCGTGGCACACCATCAACAAGTGCCAACATATTCGCACCAAATGTATCTTGGAGTTGAGTCTGCTTATATAGATTATTTAAGACAACTTTAGGAATCGCGCTATTTTGTAGAACAATAACAAGGCGTTGTCCAAGGCGTTCATTGCCTTCATCGCGCACATCGGCTATTCCTTTAATTTTTCCATCTTTAACGAGTTCAGCAATCTTGAGAGCTAAGTTATCTGGGTTTACTTGATATGGAAGTTCTTTCACAACTAAACATGTACGCTTATTAATCTCTTCCACCAAAACCACTGCGCGCATTGTGATTGATCCGCGCCCTGTGCGATATGCCTCTTCTATTCCGGTACGTCCAACAATGAGGGCCTTAGTTGGGAAATCTGGCGCTTTAACAATTATGATCATCTCGTTGAGCAATTGATCAGATGGCATATCTGGGTTTTCAAGTGCTAAGAAAACAGCTTGCGCAACTTCGCGCAAATTATGTGGCGGGATATTTGTCGCCATACCCACTGCGATTCCCGCGCTTCCATTGACTAACAAGTTAGGGAAGCGACTTGGGAGAACTACAGGTTCTTGTGATCGTCCATCGTAGTTTGGAACAAAGTTGACGGTATCTTCATCGATATCGCGCATCATCTCCATGGCGATAGGAGATAAGCGGGCCTCTGTATAGCGCATCGCTGCTGCTGGATCATTTCCAGGAGATCCGAAGTTTCCATTGCCATCAACAAGTGGATAGCGCAGCGACCAGGGTTGGGCTAAACGAACAACGGTGTCATAGATCGCGCTATCGCCGTGTGGGTGGTAATTACCCATTACATCACCGACGATGCGTGAAGATTTGTAATAGCCCTTATCTGGACGATATCCCGCGTCGAACATGGCGTAGAGAACTCTGCGGTGAACTGGCTTTAGCCCATCTCGTACATCTGGCAGAGCGCGGCCCACGATGACTGACATTGCATAATCAAGATAACTGCGCGCCATCTCGACCTGTAAATCAATTTTTTCAATACGGTCGAAATCATCGCCGGGGTTTTCCATCCCAGTGCGATCTACCGGCTTATCATCTTTAGCCATTAGATATCCAAGAATCTAACATCTTTAGCGTTACGTTGAATAAATTGGCGGCGTTGTTCAACATCTTCACCCATAAGAACTGAGAAGAGATCATCTGCGGCTGCGGCATCTTCAAGTGTTACTTGCACAAGCACGCGGTGCTCTGGATCCATAGTTGTATTCCACAACTCTTTTGCGGGCATTTCCCCAAGACCTTTAAAGCGCTGGATTCCATCTTCTTTAGGAAGGCGCTTACCCGCATCGATACCAATTTTTATCATTCCATCACGTTCACGATCGCTAAAGGCATATTCCACAGGATCTTTTCCGCCCCACTTTAATTTATACAGAGGCGGTTGGGCGATATAAACAAAGCCACTTTCAATGAGTGGGCGCATAAAACGAAAGAGTAAAGTAAGTAAGAGTGTGCGGATGTGTTGTCCGTCGACATCAGCATCGGCCATCAAAATAATTTTGTGATAACGAAGTTTCTGGATATCAAAATCATCATGAATGCCTGTGCCGAGGGCGGTGATTAACGCTTGGACTTCGTTATTCTGTAAGACTCGATCAATGCGTGCTTTTTCAACGTTAAGAATTTTTCCACGAATAGGCAAGACTGCTTGATTACGAGAGTCACGTCCACCCTTTGTTGAACCGCCTGCAGAGTCGCCCTCAACAATGTATAGCTCGCACTTTTCTGGTTCAGTCCACTGACAATCAGCGAGCTTGCCCGGCATTCCGCGTCCTTCAAGTAATCCTTTTCGATTTCTGCTTAAATCACGGGCTTTTCGCGCTGCAACGCGCGCTGCTGCAGCATCAATACTTTTTCGAACAATATCTTTGCCTTCACCTGGATTAGCTTCAAACCATCGTGTAAGGAATTCATTTACCGCTTTTTGGGTAAATGACTTTGCTTCCGTGTTACCAAGTTTTGTCTTTGTCTGTCCTTCAAACTGTGGCTCTGCTAACTTCAAAGATACTATTGCTGTTAAACCTTCTCGGACATCATCTCCGGTGAGGCGATCTTCTTTCTTTTTAATAAACCCTTGCTCTTCGCCAAACTTATTAATAATTGATGTGAGCGCTGTTCGGAAACCCTCTTCGTGTGTTCCACCCTCGTGTGTATGGATTGTATTGGCAAAGGTGTAGACAGATTCAGAGAATCCGGTATTCCATTGCATGGCAACTTCTAGACTAATTTTTAACTTCTTATCTTCAGCTTCAATGTAGATAATTGATTTATGCTGTTCGCCGCGTGTGGAGTTGAGGTGTTTAACGAAGTCAGCGATACCACCTTGATATTGATACCTGACTGTGAGCGCTTCACCTTTATCATCGACATGTCCGGGGCGTAAATCAGTGAGAGTAAGAATTAAGCCACGGTTGAGAAATGCCATCTCGCGAAAACGTGTGGAGAGAATTTCAAAAGAGAAGTCAGTTGTCTCAAAGATTTCCTCCGATGGCCAGAATTGCACAGTTGTTCCGGTGTGTGTTGATGTTTCGCCTTTTTCAACAGGTGCATTTGGAATACCTAACTTATAACTTTGGCGCCATACAAAACCTTCTCTATGTACTTCTACCGATAAATCCGAGCTGAGTGCATTAACTACTGAGACTCCAACACCATGTAAGCCGCCTGAGACTGAATAACCACCGTCACCGAATTTTCCGCCTGCATGCAACACTGTGAGCACAACTTCAAGCGCTGGCTTCTTCTCGACTGGGTGAATATCTACCGGGATTCCGCGGCCGTTATCAATAACTTGAAGTGAGCCATCTTTCATAATGGTGACATTGACTTCGGTGCAATAACCGGCGAGCGCTTCATCGACTGCGTTATCGACAACTTCATAGACCAGGTGGTGGAGCCCTCGTTCCCCGGTTGAACCGATATACATTCCGGGGCGCTTTCGGACCGCGGCAAGGCCTTCTAGGACGGTGATCGAACTGGCGTCGTATCCGCCGTTTTTCTCGCTCACGTAAAACTCCTAAAAACTCTGTATGGGGCTACAGGGGTCTTTTCCCTCGAAGCAAGGCAATATCCTATCGCGGAATCGGAGACAGTAATCTGCGAATAAGCCCTAGGGTGGGGATTAGAGAAGCGATCTCGCGCGGGTTGAGGGTACCTAGTGGGTTTAGCTCTTTGAGCGCCTCTTAGCCATAGGTATCGCGCGGACCGCGCGCGCCTCGGATGGTGCGGATGCCCTTCTTCCACGATGGTGCGGCGGGTCCGGTAAAGCGCAGGGATTCGACCAGGGCGCCTGGGGCACTTGATGTAATGGTGGCTAACAATTGATCCTGCACCGCTTGCAGTTGTGTTGCCCATGCCGTCGATGAACATTGAATGAGAAGCGTTCCGTCATAGATAGAAATTGGAGTTGTATGTGTTGCAACATCGCCTCCAACAATGTTCTCCCATTGCACAAAGAGATTTCCTTCAGCTAACCCTGACTCCCATTGTCTATGGGTAACCAAATCTTCAAGCACATCACTAATAAGAGTGGGGTCGCCTGGTTTAGATCTCTCTTCAACAATTTCAGTTTTTTTCTTCTTAATAAAACCCGTCTTATATGTGCGGAAAAGTTCGAGGGCTAGATCAATTTTCTTTGAGGTCATAGTGGCGCCCCTATTTTAGTGACAGATCCAGGCGACACGTAGAAGCGTTCAGTAAGTAGCTCTGGCGGTAGATCACTTTCTACCGCAGCGGTAATAAATGTTTGTTCTGCTATTTGTGTTACCGCCACTAACTGTGCGCGCCTTGCTGTATCTAGCTCTGCGAAAATATCATCGAGAATCAAAATTGGGTGTGATCCCTCTTCTCGCAGTAAATTAAATGCTCCGATGCGAAGAGAGATTGCCATCGACCATGACTCACCGTGGCTGGCATAACCCTTTGCTGGAAAATCACCTAGGTGTAGGTAAAGGTCGTCGCGATGTGGACCTATAAGGCTGACCCCGCGATCTATCTCGTTCTTTGCAAGCTCTACTTGTTTTGCAGTTAACACCGTGAGGTTATTTTCAAAACTCTGTGATAACCCATCTGTTGGTGACTTATATGCAATCGATGCGGTTTTGACTTCATTTAAGTTGGCATAATTCCGGGTGAGAAATGGATTGAGTTTCTCAACAAGTTTTATTCGCTCTGCTGTTAACTCTGCCCCTAATTTTATGAGTTGCTCTGTCCATGGAGATAGAGCGGTCTCAGGGGCGCGTGTTTTTAACAAGGTATTCCTTTGGCGTAATACGCGGTCGTAATCTGAGATAACACTCGCTAAGCGCGGCGTACGTGTAATAAGTAACTTATCTATGAAATCTCTGCGTTGAGTGGGTTCTCCTCTGACAAGATCTAAATCTTCAGGGGTGAAATAAATAATTTGTAGCGCGCCAAGAATCTCTCGTTGCGATTTAGTCGGGTTTTGATTGATCCGCGCGCGATTAGTTTTATGTGCATTGATTTCAAGGTCAACCGCCAACGATCTATCGTCGCTGGTAATTTCAGTACGGATAATCGCTTGATCTCGGTCTTTATAAATTAGCGGTGTATTAGTGGCGACTCGATGCGATGAGAGAAATCCTAGATAGATAAGCGCTTCAACAATGTTTGTTTTGCCGCAGCCATTATTGCCAATAAAGGTATTTACGCCGGGTTGAAAAGCTAGCTCTAGGTTTTCATAGGAACGAAAATGTGTAAGAGATAACCGTGTTACATGCATTTTTATTTATGAGGCATAACGCATAGGCATAAGTAGGTAGCGGTAATTTTCTAACGCGTTACCCGATGCCTCGTTCTTACCCATTAAAATTGCTGGTTTATTTGAGCCAGTAAACGAGATTTGTACAAAAGTTGTTCCTACTGCTTGTAAACCATCGATTAAAAAGGTCGGGTTGAAGGCGATTGAGATCGCTTCTCCTGTTAGTAATATATCGATTGCTTCGGTTGCTTGAGCGTCTTCCCCTGCGCCCGCCTC
Organism: Candidatus Planktophila sp.; assembly: GCA_017858325.1. GTDB lineage: Bacteria > Actinomycetota > Actinomycetes > Nanopelagicales > Nanopelagicaceae > Planktophila. The sequence continues at coordinate 9,748 of JAFMBT010000012.1, forward strand.
AAGAGAGAGAGATGTTCCGTTAAATTCAAGGCGTAGCGGAACTGTTTTATCGGTGACTAGCGCTACTCGTCGCACTGAATCTAAAAAGGGTGCCACTTCAACCACCGCTGTTGAGATAATGTTTTGATCGAGTAGATGTCGGTATGGGGGGAATGTTCCATCTAACATTCGTGATGTCATGGTCTTTCCAGAACCAGCAAAACCTGCCAGGCGATCACTGCTCACGGTTGGCGCTAACGAAAGAGCAACTTCTTTTGAACCAACTAAAGATTTAGCAGCTTCGGCGATTGTTCGCCCGCGTAATAGCGCTGTTGTTGAAACGCCAGGTTGGGATGGTTGCCAGTTAAATTCTCTTACTGCTAACCGATAGCGATCTGTCGCCGCCAACGTCATTGTCTCTTCACTTATCTCGATATGAACACCTGTCAGTGTTGGTAGTGAGTCGTCTCGGCCTGCCGCAATAGCAACTTGTGCTACCGCTTGTGCGAATGTGTCACTTGAAACAACACCGGTTGCTTCTGGAAGTTCAGGGAGGTGTGGGTACTCATCGATAGAAAGCGTTGGGAGAGTAAATTTGGCTGAGCCTGATGTCACCAATACTCGTGTTCCATCAAGTGCGATAGTGATTGGTTTATTTGGTAGCGATCTACAGATTTCCGCAAGGAGTTTTCCAGGAACTAAAACTTTTCCTTTTGTTGTGATATCTGCCGAGAAGTGAGCTTTACTAGAGGTCTCTAAATCTGACCCTGATAAGAAGACTTCATCACCTGTGGCATCGATAACAATCCCCAGAAGTTCTGTTTTGATTGGGCGAGTGGATAAGCTCCGGGAAACCCAATTAACGCCATCTGTGAGACCTTGCTGATCAACTGTAAATTTCATCTCTACCGTCCTCGTCTTACCGCTCTTTGAAAGTCTGACACATTGGGTGCCATTGTTAAACTCCCACTTTTCGTTCGTGTGTGGGTCTTTTCTCTATCTATAAAGGTAGTAGTAGTAACCAGAGCGCTTCTCTGTGGAGTAACCCTCAGAAATACGTAAAAGTCCTGTTCAACCCCGTGCACCACCAGATCCTCCTTGTGGGAAGCAGGTGGGTAAACCCTTTACTTCTGTGGATAACCGAGGCGGGGAGGCGAGCAGGAGCTCCGCCCCCATCCACACCTTTCTACTGCGGAGCCTTTACCCACAGAAAAAAGGAGGATAACCACAGTTATCCACAACTTCTCCACAGTTGGGGGTAAAGCGTCCTAATCTGGACATATCTACCCAACCCCACCTTATTTAGTTTTTAGCTGCCATTTTGATTCTATTGGTGAGCTCGGTGACCTGGTTATAGATCGACCGCCTCTCAGCCATTAATTGACGGATCTTTCTATCGGCATGCATCACTGTGGTGTGATCGCGCCCGCCGAAAGTCTGGCCAATTTTTGGCAAAGAAAGCTCTGTGAGTTCACGACACAAGTACATCGCAATTTGGCGCGCGTTTACTAACACGCGTGAACGAGAGGTCCCGCATAAATCATCGAGAGTGAGGCTGAAGTAGGAAGCGGTGGAGGCCATAATTGTGGCAGCGGTGATTTCAGGTGTGGCATCACTTGGAATCAAGTCGCGCAGAACAATTTCAGCTAGACCCATATCAACCGGTTGACGGTTAAGAGAGGCGAAGGCGGTAACACGGATAAGCGCGCCTTCCAATTCGCGAATATTTGTAGATATTTTACTTGCGATAAATTCAAGAACATCATCAGGGGCATTTAATTTATCTTGTGCCGCTTTTTTGCGAAGGATTGCAATTCTTGTTTCAAGCTCAGGTGGTTGAATATCGGTGATCAACCCCCACTCGAAGCGACTACGGAGACGATCTTCCAGTGTTGTTAATTGTTTCGGTGGGCGATCTGATGAGATAACAATCTGTTTATTCGCGTTATATAAAGTATTAAATGTATGAAAGAACTCTTCCTGTGTTCGCTCTTTATTTTCTAAAAATTGAATATCATCAACAAGAAGAATATCTAGGTCGCGGTAACGACGCTGAAAAGCAGAAGCTTTATCATCACGAATAGAGTTGATAAAGTCGTTGGTGAACTCTTCCGATGAGACATAACGAACACGGACATTGCCGTATAACTCTTTAGCATAAGCCCCAATCGCATGTAGAAGGTGGGTTTTACCTAACCCCGAATCACCATAAATAAATAGCGGGTTGTAGGCCTTAGCTGGCGCCTCAGCTACAGCGACAGCTGCGGCGTGAGCAAAGCGATTTGATGCACCGATAACGAATGTCTCAAAAATGTATCGCGGGTTGAGTTGAGACAGCTCTTCGTTTTTAAGTGAACCGGCGGCATCTCGACCCAAAGTCTTACTTGGCGCAGGAGAACTCTCTACAACAATTGTGGGGGCCGGAAGATCGGCAAGTTCAATATTTTCATCGATCATTACCGCAATATTTGTCTTATCGCCCAGCTCTCGAGTGAGAACTTCGTTAACAATAATGCGCAGCCGTGACTCGAGAACATCCTTAGCGAAAGCATTTGGCGCAGCGACGAGAAAACTTGTTCCTTCATCACTCTGGATCAATCCAAGAACCTTGGTCATCATTAAAAAAGCGCGATGTTGAGGTTCACCGATAGAGACGTGCTCGATTACCCGCTCCCATAAGGCGCTTAACTCCAGATCTACAACTGCCATATAAGCCCCCAAGGTTATCCACAAAGTTATCCACAGGCTGTGGTCTAAAGTAGGGGTTGAGCCCTACACAATCCCAATTTCGGCCGATAGCCTGTGGAGAAGTCGAAAACTAGAGCTCTTTTGGAAAAAGCGCAAGTAGTTATCCACAAGTTCTCTCCTCCCCTATTCCACCCCTGGAGAAGGAGACGAGTTTGACCCTGAGGCAGTGCGCCCTCTACCGTTACCCCGTTGCTTCCCCCGTACTTATGAATTAAAGCCTTCACGAGGCTTTGCGCACCAACAGTTTTGCATCACTTTATTAAAGGAGTTCGACCTCATGACAAAGCGTACTTTCCAACCAAATACCCGCCGTCGCGCCAAGAAGCATGGCTTCCGCGCTCGCATGGCTACACGTGCAGGCCGCGCCATTCTTGGAGCCCGCCGCGCTAAGGGTCGCTCACGTCTTTCAGCGTAAAAGCTAAAACACGGAGTCAAAGAGTGCTTCCAAAGAACGCACGACTTACCACAAGCGAAGATTTTGCTCAGGCAACCAAGAGTGGGTCTCGCCTTACATCAGAACACCTTGTTGGATATCTCTACATTAAGGGCGCCTCGGTCAAACCAGAGACAGTAAGTGCGAAGTGCGGGCTGATTGTTAATAAATCTGTCGGCGGATCTGTAAAACGACACCGCATCGCCCGACAGATTCGCCACGATCTCGCACCACTTATTTCGAAACTCCCTACTCACTCTCTATTGGTCATCCGCGTTCTCAAAGGGAACCCATCTTTCACAGAGGAAGTCAACACTGTGGTTAGTTCTTTACTTACCCGGACTGTAGAACGCAAGGTACGAGCATGAGAATTCTACTTTTACCTTTAACACTACTCATCAGCGCTTACCAAAAATTTATCTCACCTGCATTTGCACCTCGTTGCAAATATTACCCATCGTGTTCAAGCTATGCACTCACGGCAATCACAACATACGGGCTTAAAGGAATTGGGATGGCAACCTGGAGAGTGTTACGTTGCAACCCATGGTCTTACGGTGGCGTTGATTACGTTAAAGAAAAAACCGATTTGGTAGTAAAAGACAGTGCAGAGCAATCACTTGAGAACACAAAGGCGGCGGCATAACTATGGGCACTATTTTAAGTCCCCTATACAATCTTGTATCAGGAGTCATTGTTCTTTTTCATAACCTCTTATCACCAATCCTTGGCAAAGATAGTGGTGTGACCTGGTCACTATCGATTATGGGGCTTGTTGTGGTTATCCGAATCGTGCTTATCCCGCTTTTTGTAAAGCAGATTAAGAGCCAGCGCGCACTAACTGCCCTACAACCACATATGAAAGAGATTCAAAAGAAGTATAAAGACGATCGACAGAAGCAATCTGAAGAGATGATGAAGCTCTACAAAGAGCACAAGACAAACCCTTTAGCATCATGTTTTCCAATTCTTGCTCAGGCACCAATTTTTTTCGCGCTCTTTACAGTACTAAATGGAATAGCCGCGAAAACACCTGAAGGTGTACCAGCACCAATCGCGCGTGGGTTCCTTAAAGGTGAATATCTTGAGAGTGCATCACAAGCAAAGTTCTTCGGTGCAAAAATCTCCGAGACTTTTTTAGGCAGCGATGATCTTAAAGTAAAACTAGTTACAGTCTTTCTTATCTTTATTATGTCTGCAACAACCTTTACAACCCAACGTCAATTAATGACCAAGGGAATGCCAAAGATGGATTCAAGCAACAATATGATGTTGCAACAGCAGAAAATCATGTTGTATCTATTCCCAGTAATCTTCGCGATTTCTGGTGTGAATTTTCCGGTCGGCGTATTGATTTACTGGTCGACGACAAACTTCTGGACATGGGGACAACAGTTCTATGTCATTAAACGAAACCCAACCCCTGGCTCTCCGGCATTTGAAGAGTTAGAACGGAAAAAAGCGAAGAAGAAGGGTGAAGTAATTCCCCCCGAGGGCACAACGGTGATAGATGAGGCGAACTCTGAAGAGGTTAAAGGTCAACGGAGCCAACCCAAGAAGAAGAAGAAGCGGAAGAAGCCATAAATCGGATAAATAGCATTCAATCCCGTTAAAAGGGATTAATTACCCTAGGAGCAGAAGATGTCAGAAGGAAATACAGTTGCAGAGGAAGCGGTCGAAGAGAAGGCCGCTGTTAAGGAGCCTAAGGCCCCTAAAACTATTGCAAAGCTTGAGGAGGAGGGCGATATCGCAGCCGATTACCTTGAGGCGCTCTTAGATATCGCAGATCTCGATGGCGATATCGATATCGATGTTGAAAACGACCGAGCTTCGCTGGCAATTGTCGGCGGAAAGCTAGGCCACCTTGTCGGCGAAGAAGGAGAGGTCCTCGATTCAATCCAGGAGCTCACCCGCCTCGCCGTCCAAACAGCGACCGGCGATAGAAGCCGCCTTATGCTCGATATTGAGGGTTTCCGAGCAAATCGACGTAGCGAATTGACCGCCTTGGCGAGAGAGAAGGCGGAGGAGGCGACCAGCACCGGCAACTCGATCACTCTGGAGCCAATGAACGCCTTTGAGCGCAAGATTATCCATGACACGATCCAGGAGCTAGGCCTGACCAGTGAATCAGATGGCGAAGACCCACGTCGTTTCGTCGTCATCTACCCCGCATAAATATCTCAATCCATCACTCATGTCAGAGAGCGGCGTTTCACGTGAAACACTCATTGAGCGCTACTTTCCAGAGCGCCTCACGGAGATAACCGCCTACGCTCAATTCTTGGCAACGGCAGGGATCGAACGCGGCCTGATCGGCCCTCGAGAGGGGGAGCGGATCTGGGAGCGCCATATCTTTAACTGCCTGCCCGTCACCCAACTCATTCCCCAAAGAGCATCGCTCTTTGATATCGGATCAGGGGCGGGGTTGCCTGGGATTGTGATCGCTTTAGCCCGTCCCGACCTCACCGTCTCCTTGATCGAACCCCTTGAACGCAGGGTCACCTTCCTCAACGAAGCGGTTGAAGGCTTAAATATTGAGGTTATCCGCGGACGAGCCCAAGATGTGAAGAGATCAGCTGATTTTGTCACCGCACGAGCGGTCGCCCCATTAGAGAAGTTGAAGAAGATGAGTTGGCATATGGTCAAAACTGGAGGAAGTCTCTTAGCGATGAAGGGCGAAGGCGCTTCAGCTGAGATGGAAGGGGTCAAAGGTGCGACCTTGCATGAAATTACCTTAGAGGGAATTGAGCTCGGTCGCATCGTCTCAATTAAAAAGGGTGCTTAGATAAGGCTATGAACCAGAGCGGTGATGATTCACGTGAAACATCGATGAATTCAGCGCCGGTAATCGGGGTCCGCAGACTTAAAGAGGCGATGGCAAAACCGGCCTCAACCCGAATCTTCACCGTTGCCAACCAGAAGGGTGGGGTCGGCAAAACCACCACCACCGTCAATATTGCAGCCGCTCTCTCCATGGGGGGCCTCCGTGTTCTTGTTATTGATTTAGATCCACAGGGCAATGCCAGCACAGCGCTGGGTGTTCCGCATCGTGATAACGCCGGGATCTATGAAGTATTAATGGGGACGCAAGAGATCTCATCCGTCCTACAGAAAGTGGCAGGGTTTCCATCCCTTGATTGCATCCCATCGAATACGTCGCTAGCAAATGCTGAAATTAATTTAGTCTCAATGGTTGCGAGAGAATTACAGCTAAAGGAAGCGTTAGAAACACTGAGTGCAAACTACGATTACATTTTTATTGATTGCCCTCCATCACTTGGGCTTCTTACAGTGAACGCTTTTGCAGCAGCGAAAGAATTGTTGATTCCAATTCAAGCTGAGTATTACGCGCTGGAAGGTTTATCGCAACTACTTGAAACATACGCTGTAGTTAAGAAGAGATTGAATCCAACGCTTCATCTTTCAACAATTCTATTAACAATGTTTGATGGACGTACACGACTTGCAAACGATGTTGCAGCAAATGTCCGCGCTCACTTTCCTAATGAATTAATTGATATTCCAATCCCACGCGCAGTACGAGTTTCTGAAGCACCTTCATATAATCAAACTGTAATGACTTATGACCCTGTCTCACCAGGGGCGATTGCATACATGCAGGTTGCGCGCGAGATTGCAGAACGCGGTAAAGCAAAAGAGATAATAGGCTTTGATTCAAATGTAGTGAGTATTAATTACAAGAAGGATGGAGAGAGCGCATGAGTGTAAAACGCGGTGGGCTCGGAACAAATTTAGATTCATTAATCCCAACATCACTCACTGTTGGTCAGACTGAAGTCGCACAACAGAACGAAGTACCAATCTCATCAATTTCACCAAACCCACGTCAACCACGTACAGTCTTTGATGAAGATGCGCTTAACGAATTGATTGCATCAATAAAAGAGATTGGTATTTTGCAACCCCCAGTTGTGAGAAAAGTATCTGAAGGCCGCTACGAACTCATTATGGGCGAGCGTCGATTCCGCGCAGCTAAAGCGGCGGGCCTGACATCAATTCCTGTCATTATTAGACAAACGCCAGATAATGAATTGTTACGCGAGGCGTTGATTGAAAATATTCATAGAAGCCAACTCAACCCGCTTGAAGAAGCGGCTGCCTACGCAGGACTACTTGATGATTTTGGCTGCACACATGATGAACTCGCACTCAAACTGGGCAGATCCCGCCCGCTTATCTCCAACATGCTCCGCCTTCTTAACCTACCTGCATCAGCGCAGCGCAAAGTTGCTGCAGGTGTAATTTCTGCAGGACATGCGCGGGCACTCCTTGGTCTTGGCGATGAGAAAGAGATTGAAAAACTCGCCAATCGCATCGTGGCTGAAGGGCTAAGTGTTCGTGCGACCGAAGAAATTGTCGCCACAGCTCAACCGGCAAAGAAGAGCCCACAAGCGAAGACAAAGGTGGGAATCTCAGGAACCGCCCTGGCAAGCGCTGAATTACTCAGTGATTATCTTGATACACGCGTGCGCATCGAACAGGGTAAAGGGAAAGGGAAGATCACAATCGAATTTTCTGGCAGCCAAGACCTGCAACGTATTGTGGATTTAATTGAGGGCTGAGCCCCTGCGACTCATCTCTTGATGGACTACTTGTCCTAACGCTTTGACACCTTCACGGATTCTCTCTGGCGTAGGGTGGCAGTAAGAAAGACGCATCGACCATGAACCAAATCCATCTGCATAAAAGGCCGTCCCTGGGACATAGGCAACTTTTGCAACAATTGCCTTAGGCATCATCGCTTTAGTATCTATCTCAGGTGGCAGATTAACCCACACGTAGAAACCACCACCAGGTCTTGTCCAGGTAGCCTCTTTAGGGAAATACTCATCGAGAGACTCCAACATCGCATCGCGGCGGACCTTATATACATCACAAAAACTTGCAATCTGATCGCGCCAAGGTTGGTGAGTCAAATAGTTAGCAATTGTTAACTGTGTGAAGTTTGAGGGACATAAAATAGATGATTCAGAGGCGATCACCAATTTATCTTTAAGGGATTGCGGAACAAGGGCCCAGCCGACACGAAGTCCAGATGCAATAGTCTTTGAAAATGAACCGAGATAGATAACGTTCTCTGAATCTTCAGCACGCATGGCATTTGGTGAAGGACGATCAAAACCTAAAAGACCGTAAGGGTTATCTTCAACAACAAAAATTTCCTCTTCGCGGCAGATGGCAAGAATTTCAGTGCGTCGATCAGCTGGCAGTAAAACACCAGTAGGGTTTTGGTAATTCGGAATCAAATAAAGGAATTTAATCTTTCGTCCAGCGGCACGAGTGACTGTAATCGCTTCACGTAGCGATTGTGGAACCATTCCATCCTGATCCGTCTCAACATGAACAACAGATGCCTCATATTGTCTAAATGTTCCAAGAGCACCGACATAGGAAGGCGCTTCGACTAAGACCACATCGCCCGGATCGATAAAAATTCGCGAGATAAGGTCAAGGGCTTGTTGGGAACCGGTGGTGACAACAACATCGTCAGGGTTGGCTCGGATTCCTTCAAGAGCCATCACATCACAGATTAATTCGCGAAGTTTTGGATGGCCTTGCCCGCTTCCGTACTGAAGTGCTTCCGCACCGTTAGTTAAAATAAGTTCATTAACAATATTTGCCATCATATCCATCGGTAACGCTGAAAGATTTGGCATACCTCCAGCGAGAGAGACAATCTCTGGGCGCGAGGCAACTGCAAAGAGTGCACGGATCTCACTCGGGAGCATTCCGGCAGCGCGAGCAGCAAAACGCTCTTCCAGCTTCTGCGGAGCACCTGTATGAAAGCGCGTATTGATCTCAGACATAAGGAGAAGTCTCCCATATACAAGAGCGTGCTGGGTGATCGATTTAGCGACGAATACCGGCGCTACGAAGATCGGATAAGCGAAGAGTCCCAGTTTTGGCATCATCTTCAGCCGCTAGATAGAGGCGCTGGATAGCGATAATAAATGCTTCGGCGAGAGCGTCACGAAATTCAGGAGTTGCTAAATTTTTTGCATCGTGTGAGTTACTTAAATAACCACAGTCGACTCGGATCGATGGCGCTTGAGTAAGACGCAGAAGGTCCCATGTTTTTGGGTGTGACCTGCAATTAAGAAGACTGGTGCGCGCAGAGATTTCCCGTTGTAATAACGAGGCAAATCGCTCTCCAACAACTGAGTGAACTCCATGGGCTTGGCTGCCGTAGAAATAAGTCGCTACACCTTGAGCCAAAGGGTTTGCATGTGTATCTGTATGAAGTGAGATAAAGAGATCTGTCGGATTTGCATTTGTGAATGCGATTCGTTCACTTTCGCTAGGACTGTTATGAGGACCGCGCGTAAGAAAAACACTGGCACCAAGTGCTAAAAGGCGACCCTCTATTCGCACCGCGATGTCATAAACAATTTCAGCTTCACCAGGGTTACTACCTGGATCAAGCACAATTACTTTATTTGCAAGGGCCGGGCCTCGGGTTCGAACAGCAGCACTTTCACGCAGTTGAGCTGGTGCGCCACCTGAAACAATTTTAGTTAAACGAATAAGTCCGATTATTGTCTCCGGCCCACATCGACCATCTACCTTCGCACCGACTGATTTCTGAAAATCTTTAATAGCATTTTCGGTACGAGGACCATAGATTCCATCTACTCGCCCACAATCAAAACCCATATCAGTCAATCGTGATTGTAGAGAGGCAACGTCATCGCCGTGCATAAGCGAGTTGCTCTGAAGATAGAGCGAACGATCACCTAGTTTCCAGCGCGCATCTTCTAAAGCACGCTCAGTCGCAAGATCAAGAATACCTGTAACGTTGAGCCCACGCTCTTGCTGAAAAGAACGAATCTGATCAGGGGTAAGCAAGGGATCCATTATTTAAATTTCTTAAGGTTTAAATAAATGCTTCAAGGTCTTTAAGAAGCGCTGGCTTTGGCTTAGCGCCAATAATGGTCTTAACAACCTCACCATTGACATAAACGTTGAGCATTGGGATCGATGTAACACCGTATTTAATGGCGATCGCAGACTCTTCATCCGTATTGAGCTTTACAATCTTAATCTTCTCGCCATACTCATTGGAGAGATCTTCCAGAATTGGCCCAATTGCACGGCATGGCCCACACCATTCAGCCCAGAAATCTACAAGGACAGGGATGCTGCTCTTGAGAACAACGTCGTCGAAATTTGCCGCCGTTACCTTACTTGTTGCCATTGTGTCGCTCCAGTTTTATTGTGTGAGGTGGGTCTGTATAAGTCCAAGATTACTAGTGAGAGAGAAATTTTTCAGCGTCTAGCGCCGCTTGGCAGCCAGAACCTGCAGCAGTGATTGCTTGACGGTATGTGTGATCGACAAGATCTCCGCATGCAAAAACTCCGGGTAAGTTGGTCTTGGTCGAGCAACCTTCAACCTTGACGTAGCCCTCATTATCACAATCGATCTGCCCGATAAGGAGTTCGCTACGTGGAATGTGTCCAATAGCAACAAATAGGCCGGTGAAATCACGTTGTGAGAGCTCACCTGTGAGAGTATTTCGCAAAGCGAGTGCTTCAACTTTATTCTCTCCCAAAATATCAATAACTTCGGTGTTCCATAACATTTCAATCTTTGGATTGTTAAACGCTCGGTCTGCCATGATTTTAGAAGCACGCAATGTGTCGCGGCGGTGAATTAATACCACCTTACTTGCAAACTTAGTTAAGAATGTCGCTTCTTCGACCGCTGAATCTCCACCACCGACTACAGCAATTGTTTGATCTCTAAAGAAGAAACCGTCACATGTAGCACACCATGAAACTCCGCGCCCTGAAAGACGATCTTCATTAGCGAGCCCAATATGTCGATAGGCCGAGCCGGTGGCGAGAATTACTGCACGCGCCTGGACGACATTTCCACTTCCATCTTTAACTGTTTTGATCTCACCCTTGAGATCCATCTCAACAACATCATCTGTAATCAACTCTGTACCAAAACGAGCAGCCTGTTTACGCATACTCTCCATTAATTCAGGGCCCATCACTCCATCAACAAAGCCAGGAAAGTTCTCGACTTCAGTTGTAGTCATTAGCGCTCCACCGGCGGTAACAGAGCCCTCATAAAGGATAGGGTTTAGCTGCGCACGTGAGGCGTATATAGCAGCGGTATATCCGGCAGGCCCAGAACCGACAATAACAAGGTCACGAATCATAAGACCAGCCTACACACTTAAGTGCCCTTCCTCTTCTTTAATAGCCCTCGCCCAAATTCAGCGAGAGTTGCAATCTCTGAGATTTTAAATAACTTCGCAAAGAGAAGATAGAAAACTCCGCTTGCTGCCAATACAACGCAGAGACGAAACGCTCGCAGGAGAGCCGAAGAGTCAGCACTCTCCCATTTAAGTAAATACACCAATGCAAAGAGAGGAGCTATTGATAAAAGGGAGGCAACAAATAGTTTTGCGTGATGTCCAATAAAGGTAGAGATAGCCAATTTTCCGATATGTTTCTTCAAAAGTCCCAGCGTAATAAAGAGACCAACGATATAACTTACCGAAAAAGCGATACCCAGACCAATGGTTACCTGCTGGCTACTGAGTGTGTAGAGAAAAACGTAGGATAAGGCAACTGAGATGATATTAATTATTAAGATTGAAACAACCTGTGTTCGCGTATCTTCGAAAGCATTAAAACCACGAATAAGAATTAAATTTATTGAAAATGCAACAAGGCCAAGACTCAAGGCTGAGAGAACTTGTCCGATATACCGGGAATCCTCTAAGGAAATTCCAAAATAGAGCGCCTCGGTCATCATTGGTCCAAAGAAGAATAAGGCAACACCGCTGGGCACGGTAACAACACCGACCATTTTAATTGTTCTAACTAACTGTTTACGAACCTCTACTACATTTTTTTCGATTGCCAACTTAGAAAGGTGAGGAAGAAGTGCAGTGACAATTGAGATCGTAACGATTGAATAAGGTAGCAACATGATGTAGTAAGCAGCAGTAAATGGAGTAAATCCAACTCCTGTTGTGATTCCTTCTTGTGAACTACGAACCGCCGCACTTGTCGCAACGTTTACCGTGACTAGATAACCAAGCTGTGAAATCAAAACATAGATCAAGGTCCATCCAGCTAGTGAGAATGATTTACCTAAACCGTACAATCCAAATCGAATGCGCAGATGAATACCAGAACGCCTAACGACAGGAATGAGAATCAGCGCCTGCACCACAATTCCAAGAGTTGTTCCCCACCCCAGAAGTTGAATCTGGGCATCAGTGATTGTCTCTAGCGTGATCGAATTCTGGAAAATAAGAACCCCAGAAAATACTGCAATTACAACGAGATTATTGGCAATTGGAGCCCACATGAGAGGGGCAAAAGAACCGCGCGCGTTGGCAACCTGTCCTAACATCGTGAATAGACCTAAGAAGAAAATTTGTGGAAGACAATACCGAGTAAAGGCAATCGCGATCTGGTTCTCTGCCTCAAAACCCACCGTTGAAAATTCTGGTGCATAAAGTCGCACGAGAGCAGGTGCAAAGATAACTCCAACAATAACTAAAAGTAAAAGTATTCCCGAAATTGTTGTTACAAGGCGAGATGCAAATCCATCACCACCATCTTCATCGGCGAAAGAGCGAACCAGTTGTGGAACAAAGATTGCAGTGAGTGCTCCACCAACAAGTAAGTTATAGAGAATGTTCGGCATCGTATTTGCAACGTTGTAGGTATCTGCAAGGAGGGCAGTACCCAATACTGCGACGACGAGGATGGCACGGAAAAAACCAGTGATCCGAGAAAGAATCGTGCCAATTGCCATAACGCCAGAGGCACGGAAGAGTTCATTATTTTTCATCTACGCCCCTTTCTTATCCGTCGATACGTTTGCGCACCAGCTCCGATAAAGAGTAGAACGGCGGCCCCGGTTGTAAACCACGCCACTCTTGAATCGATCAAGGTCATGGTCAGGGATAACTCTGAAGCGGGTCCAAGCCATTGCCCCTTGGAGTTTGAGAGAACTGTCTTCACGTTTGTCTCACCTGAGGCGATAACGGTAAATGGAACTGCAAATTGAGTTCGTGAATTAGGTTCGAGGGTGATTTGTCGCATGTGATTAACAAGAACTTTGATGTTAGAGACGCGGAAAATAAGATTCACAGTGACCGCTGAAGTGAAACCATTTACCAGCGTGAGTGGTACATCTACAGTTTCGGATGTAAGTGTGTACTTTCCAGGATTAACTCTTAACTTCTCTCGCTGTTGGGCAACACCAACAACGGCGCTTTGCGCAAACTTTTCAGAGAGCCCACCATTTATTGATGGAGAGAGAAGGATCGCTAATCGTGCACGAAAGAGTTCGAGCTCAGGAGCCGTCACTACAGTAGAAAGCCGTGAGATCGCCTGTCTATTAATAGTGTAGTTTTTTCTAAGCGGGCCACTAATTTTTGCGCTTTTACGGTTAGTGTACGACTTATCAATTTCTATCGTTCTGCCAGTATGGAAAGATACTCTCTCTGCTCCGTAGGAAAAGTAAAAGAGCAGTTCACTTGGGGCAAGTTCTTTTGCTATAGCAAGATCAGGATTTCCATAAGCAATGGGCGTGATCTGGGCCCCGGCGGTAGCAATCTTTAATTGATCGAGGAAAGCAATAGCAACTTCGACCCCCTGCCCATCTGATTCATCTACCAGTTCATAACCACTTGCCATAGCTGCGACTTCATCTAGAAAAGCGCCATCAATAATCCAGCGAGTTTGAACAGGTAAAGGAGTAAAAATAAGAGAGCCAAGCCTGCCTTCTGGGGCGAGCAAGGTCGCTAAGTCATCGCTAATAAAGCGACCATCAATGAGTTGATGTGGTTGCTCAATAAGTTCAACTGTACGCACTGCAGATGCAGCTGTTTGGGGGAGAGAAATTCCACATAAAGTGAGGAAGAGAAGCAGAAAAGAGAACTTTTTCACTGGCTCACCTCAGTCGCCTTAGTGCGGGCGATCAATTTTTTCTCATCGGGATATGCTAAGAGCCCAATAATTTCGTTGAGTGGAAACCAGCCCACTTCATCAACTTCAGATTCCTGTCGCGCCAAAATCCCACCAGTTTCTCTAAACTGGAAATGGTGAACTGTTTTATGGATCCGTTTACCACCTGCCATAAACCAGAAATCGATCACACCGAGAGATCTTTCAATTTCGGAGCGTATTCCAGTCTCTTCGGCAACTTCACGAATAGCTGCCTGTTCTGGAGTTTCCCCATCTTCAATATGGCCTTTAGGGAGCGACCAAAGAATGCGTGAGCCCGTTGAATCTTTATGATCTCGCCGACCAATCAGCAGACCCTTTGTCTTGCTTCCATCAATAACAAGTCCTCCAGCGCTGACTTCATCCACACGCTTTGCATAAGGAGGTCGCGGGGCTCCTGGTTTACCTTTTTTTGCGGGTGCTTGTACAGCCACCTCGCCAGAGGATTGATTCTGTGGGGCGCGATGTGCAGGTCGCTTACGCCTGCGCTTCTTCTTAATGCCTTCGCTGCCCGCACTAGGTGCCGGGTTCATGACATAAGGGTAGTGCTCGGGACTAGCCTTAGCCATTATGTCTTCGTCTGAGATGCCCACAGCCTCACCAGCGGGGTTAAGCGCTGCCAGCGAGATGGCTCTCGCCTCGTTGATCCAGCGCGTACCGCTTGCGAGTTCGCTCGCCACCATCTTTAAGGAGAACGGTTTTACCCTCGCCCTTGTGGGTGGTCCTGTGCGCGATGCTCTTCTCGGACGACTAGGCAACGATCTAGATTTTACAACCAGCGCCCCTGCCCTTGAGAGTAAGAAAATATTGCAGAAATGGGCGGATAACGTCTGGGATACAGGAATTGAATTTGGAACAGTTGCAGGAATACGTGGAGATACAACGGTAGAAGTAACAACATATCGAAGTGATGACTACTCACGTGATTCAAGAAAACCACACGTTCATTTTGGGACCTCAATCGAAGGTGATTTGTCACGCAGAGATTTCACTGTCAATTCGATGGCCCTTGAGTTAACTGGAGAAGCACCTATTTTTATCGATCCATTTGGTGGCCTTGTTGATTTATCAAAGAAAATTCTGCGAACCCCCGGAAAGCCAGAAGATTCATTTAGTGATGACCCACTGCGAATGTTGCGCGCAGCCAGATTTGCAAGCCAGTTGAATTTTGAAATTTCACCAGAAGTTCTTGCTGCGATGAAAGAGATGACAGATCGGCTCGGAATAATTTCTGCCGAGCGCATCCGTGATGAGATTACAAAACTTTTAATGTCGGACAATCCACGCCTTGGTATAACAATTCTTGTCGACACAGGACTTGCTGCCAAAGTTATTCCGGAAATACCCCAACTGCGGCTAGAAGTAGATGAACACCACCACCATAAAGATGTATACGAACACTCCATCACCGTCCTAGAGCAAGCTATCGCTCTTGAAGATCGCTTGGGTGGAGTCAACCTTGTTATTCGTTTAGCTGCCTTATTACACGACATTGGAAAACCTAAGACCCGTGCGCTCATCCCAGGAGGTGGAGTCTCTTTCCATCATCACGAAGTAGTGGGTGCGCGGTTGGCGAAATCTCGCCTTAAAGCTCTGCGATTTAGTGGAGAGATTGTTGATCAGGTAGAGACTCTCATCGCGCTGCATCTGCGCTTTCACGGATATGGGGACGGTGAATGGACTGACTCCGCCGTACGAAGATATGTGCGCGATGCTGGGCCACTACTAGATCATCTCCATGTGCTCACGCGCGCCGATTGCACAACTCGCAACGCTCGCAAGGCGGCGCGCCTTGCGGCAACATATGACGGCCTAGAAGATCGCATCGCCATTTTAATGGAAGAAGAAGAGTTATCGAAGATTCGCCCAGATCTAGATGGTGATGAAGTGATGCAACTACTGAATTTAAAGCCTGGAGCGATGGTGGGTAAAGCGCTCGCTTTTCTCCTGGAACTCAGGATGGAGCAAGGGCCGCTCGGGAAAGAGAGAGCGACAGGGCTATTACAAGAGTGGTGGGCTAAGCAGAACGAATAAAGAATTTACTTGGCCGCAAAATAGTGAGCGCTGTGAGGAGATATCCAACTCCGACGACGGTAGGCAAGGTCCATGTATCACCATTTGCCGGAAGCAAGAGCGCAGCTAATAGCGCCCCACTCACAATCGAGAAATTTACAACTACGTCATAGACCGCAAAGACGCGACCACGATATATATCATTAATTTTTGATTGCACCAGTGCATCATTTGTTACTTTTACACTCTGCCCACATAGAGCTGTGAAGAATGCCGTGAGAGCTAATGTGAGCGATGACCGCGTAAAGGCAAGTGAAATCACACTTACCGAGGCGGCAATCATTGCTAATCGAATCCAGCGATGCCGCCCAACCATTGCAACACCAATCGGAGCGATAATCGCACCAATAACAAAACCAACAGCGGCGGTAACGATCATAAAGGTGACACCAGCGAGGCCAGCCTCGGTATCAATGGGATTATTAAAGAAATTACGCTCAAGCACTAAAGTCATCAAAGTGAGTGCAGTCAAACCACCGCGTTGAATAGCAATCGCGATAATCCCTCTTGCTGCATCGGCATGTTCTTCTAGAAAGCGAATACCTTCACGCATCTCTTTCAAGCCTTGAGTGAGAGAACCCTTTGCAAGTTCATGTGGCAGTGGGCCAATCTCATTTTTTTTCAAAAGAGATGCAAAGAGAGCGGCACCGAGGTAACCACATGCAGCTACGCTGATAATTACTGCATCTGCATAATCGGCAGATGCTTGCGAATCAAGAATGTTACGAATACCTAAGCCAATACCGCCTCCCAAAATAACCCAGACAGAGCCGCCCGTGACTACATAAGCATTTGCAGAGATGAGTTTTTCTCGGGATACAACAAGAGGAAGTCCGGCTGAAAGTCCGGCGAGAATCAATCGATTGACACCGAAGGCGATGAGAACAAAGACTGTGAGTTCGACACCAGTTCGTCCTTGAAAGATCAGGATCGCAATAGTTAAAAGGGTTAGCGCGCGGACCAAGTTCGCAATGAGTAAGGCACGTTGGCGTGAGAAGCGATCAAGAATCGTCCCAACAAAAGGTCCAACAATTGAATATGGAACCAAGACCAGTGCGAAGGCAAGGGCGGCGCTCATTGCATCAGCTTGACGTTCCGGCGAAAAAAGAAGGAAGGAGGCGAGTGCGCTCTGAAAAATCCCATCGGTTAATTGGCCGGTCCATCTCACGCGAAGTAACCGGATAAGTTTTCGATCGAGGAAAATCTCTTTAACGCTCACCGGGTAAGCGTAGATCGGCGAGAGCGATTATTCTGTGCAGATGGCAAAGACTCTCGCTCTCAGGTCTCTCCGCGCTTACATCGATTACACCCTCGATAAGCGCGCGACCCTTACTGCACTTTTTCGCGGAGTCGTAGATGCCTGTGATGCCGATCCATATTTATTGCGAGCAGCGAAGTATCATGGCGAACAGGTAGAGAGAAAGTGTCCAGTCTGTAAAAAATTAGAGTTGGTGGAACTTCGTTACACATTTGGAGACCAACTCGGACAATTTTCAGGGCGTATCAAATCTCCCCAAGAATTAACAGCGATGGAAAGTGAGTTTGGCGAGTTCTCGGTCTATGTTGTGGAGGTCTGTAGGGGTTGTTCATGGAATCACCTCTGTTCCACCTTTATTTTGGGAGATGGAACTACGCGTAAACCGCCACGAAAAGTGCGAACGCTCGAGGACGAGTAGAAAACGGGTAACCTTTCATAATGGATAAAGCAACGATTCGTCGCCGCTTATTTCGCAGCACAATTTTTCTAGGTGGATTTGGCTTTATTGCCGGCTCGAGCCTTTTTGCCTTTGCCTGGTTTACCGTATCGATTCCAGATCCAAACGAATATGTGAACAGTCAAGCAACAATTATTCAATATGCAAATGGCAAAGAGATCGGCCGTATTGGAACGCAGAATCGTCGGATCCTGCCCATTGCACAGATCCCAATTGATATGCGTAATGCGGTGTTGGCGGCGGAGGATAGAAACTTCTATTCAAACCAAGCATTTAGCGTCACAGGTATCGCTCGAGCCCTACTCAATAATGTGAGGTCGGGAGATCTCAACGCTCAAGGTGGATCGACCATTACTCAGCAATATGCAAAGACTGCATTTCTTACATCAAGTAGAACCATCGAGAGAAAAATTAGAGAACTTGTCATTGCCATGAAGTTAGAGAACGCTCTTTCAAAAGACCAAATCTTTGAAAACTATCTCAACACTATTTACTTTGGCCGCGGTTCATATGGCGTGCAGACTGCTTCGCAACAGTATTTTAATCGCAACGTTAATCAACTCAATCTTTCACAGACCGCGGTAATTGCAAGTATTTTGCGGGCCCCGGGTTACTACGATCCATCACTATCTGAAAATAACCTTGTACGTCTTCAGAATAGATTCCAATATGTAATAAATGGCATGTTGGATCAAGGATGGATTACACAAGAGCAGGCAGATGAAGCCGCGTTCCCTAGAATCATACCTCGAGTCACATCGGGATCACTGAGCGGACCTAAAGGACATGTAATCTCCCAAGTCCAAAGAGATCTTGGGCGACTTGGTTTTACTGAAGAGCAATTACTCGAAGGCGGATTAGTTATCCGCACAACTCTTGAGCGGAAGGCCCAACAATCGGCGGTAAATGCTGTCACCAGACTTTATCCAAGGCAGGCTCCAGAGAATTTACGAATTGGACTCATTGCAATTAGACCTGGCACAGGTGAAATTATTGCCATGTATGGTGGACGTGATTATCTAGAGCGCCAACTCAATGATGCAACGCAATCAATCGCACTCGCCGGTTCAACCTTTAAACCATTTGCACTTATCGCAGGGCTAGAGGCGGGAATACCTCTTACTTCTATGTGGAATGGTGATTCACCACAAATATTTGATGATTTGGGAAAGCCGTACACAGTAAGTAATTATGGAGATAACGGTTGGGGTCAGATAGATCTACTCACAGCTACACAACGCTCTATCAATACTGTTTTTGTTCCTCTTGGTATGAAGGCGGGCATGGATAAAGTTGTTGATGCCGCAAGGCGCGCTGGAATTCCCGAAAGCGTCGAGATGATTGCAACACCTTCAGTTGTTCTCGGAGTGGCATCGCCGCGCGTTATTGATGTGACCAACGCCTATGCAACCTTTGCAGCGCAAGGTATCTATGCCAAACCTTTCCTTGTCGCTTCAGTAACGGGCCCAAATAAAGGCGTGCTCTATGAAGCAACACCTCAAAGGCAACAAGTTTTTTCACAAGAAGTGATGGCAGATCTCACCTACGCTCTGAAAAGTGTTGTTAACGGCGGAACAGGATCTGCTGCCTTGGCTCTTGGTCGCCCAGCTGCAGGAAAGACCGGTACCTCGCAATCAAATGCTTCGGCTTGGTTTAGTGGTTACACACCGCAACTAGCAGCGTCGGTTGCACTCTTTAGAGAATCAGCATCAGAGTCCCTCAATGGAATCGGCGGCCTCACATCGGTAACAGGCGGAACATTTCCTGCCCGAATATGGACGCAATTTATGAGGGGTGCGCTGAGAGGTGAGCCGGTGATGAATTTCCCTGCCCCATCAAATATTGGTGGTCTAGACCCTATTGAGATGACTTCGGGCGGCGTTCAAACCCCAAAGGATTAATTGAGGGACTGTAAGTGAAACTGCGCATAAGTAAACCCTTTGCAACAGTTATTTTTTTAGCGCTAATCGCAACACTTGTAGGAGCTTTTAAATTTAACTCCTGTGCAGGAAATGGCTGGGCTACGCCAGCCCAATATATACATGCCTGTTACTCAGATATTCCCGCTCTCTATAGTGAGCGAGATTTAGATAGAGATCAATGGTCTTACTCATCTACAACAAATGCAGTTGAGTACCCAGTACTTACTGGCACAGTAATGTGGATATTTGCCAAGGCAATCCCAACCGGTGACGATGAGATTCTGAACTACTACAGGATAAATGCGATCTTTCTAGCAGCGCTCTTTATTTTTCTCGCAATTATCGTCTACCGAATTCGTCCAGAGTTTGCCTACCTTGCGGCGATTGCGCCAGCTGCCGTTGCATCACTCTATATAAATTGGGATCTCTGGGCGATTGCATCGATGATGCTATCAATTTATTGGTTTGATAGGAAAAAGTATCAACACTCTGCAGTTGCAATCGGAATTTCGATATCAACAAAATTTATGCCCGTATTTCTCCTTCTCCCTATCGTCCTAATTTTATGGCGACGTAATGAAATAAAAGAGTTGCTTCGGTATTTATTAATTTCTTTGGCTACCTTTGCAGTCATTAACCTTCCAGTTTTCTTAACAACTCCTGATGGTTGGCTCCGCTTTTATCAGCTTAACTTTGATCGTGGCCAAGATTGGGGATCTCTCTGGTATGGCCTAACATCACTAGGAGTAAATCTAGGTAATACAAACTTTTTCGCGATACTCATACTTTTTCTTGTGGTACTTCTTTTCTCCCTTCTTATCTTCTCAACGAGAGAAACAGTGACGCTGGCAGATGTCAGCTTTATTCTCTTGGCGCTAGTAATGATTGCCAGCAAGGTTTATTCACCGCAATACGTTCTCTGGTTAGCACCCCTTGCCGTGATAGCAATGAGCACCCGACGCGATGTCCATGCCTTCTGGATCTGGCAGATCGCAGAAGTGATCTATCACGTTGCAATCTGGCAGCACTTAGCAACTGTAACGGGAGCAAAGTTTGGGCTGCCGCTGGCTGGCTACGCTCTGATAACCCTGGTGCGAATTGCGGCCTGCCTCTACCTCGTTGGGGTATTGGTAAAAAAGCAGGCAAAGGGCGGCCAATTCCCGCATGAATTTCTCTTTAAATCGACCGAGAGTTACCCTTAGCCCTCCACTTCTGTGGAGAGCAATAACCCTCCTGTCACGGAAATACCGTGGCCGTCTTAGTCCAGAGGAGGTTGGGTTACCGCATGCGTCACTATGAATTAATGGTCATTCTCGATCCAGAACTCGAAGAACGTACAGTTACACCATCACTTGAGACATATCTCAAGATCATCAAGGAAAGCGGAGGCCGCGTCGACAAGCTCGACGTATGGGGCCGTCGTCGTATGACATTTGAGATCAATAAAAAAGGCGAAGGCATCTATGCAGTTGTAGATATGCACTGTGAGCCTGCAGCGATCAAGGAATTGGACCGTCAACTTAACTTGAACGAATCCGTTCTTCGCACCAAGGTTATCCGTCCCGAATAATTTCCACATTCCTTCGATGGCATCTAGAAAATGTCACCGCTGGGATGTAATTTAAAAGTATGGACTCCACCAGTAGAGACCACCCAGAGTAGGCATAGAGCTTAGAGAGAAGAGGAAAAGATGGCAGCAGGAGATACAACAATCACAATGATCGGAAACCTCGTTGACGATCCAGAGCTACGTTTCACCCCATCGGGTGTGGCGGTAGCAAAATTCCGCGTTGCTTCAACACCTCGTTATCTCGATAAGACGACTAATGAATGGAAAGATGGCGAGAGCCTCTTCCTTCAATGTCAGATCTGGCGTCAAGCTGCAGAGAATGTTGCAGAGTCATTGACTAAGGGAATGCGCGTCATTCTCTCTGGTCGACTTAAGCAACGTTCATACGAAACAAAAGAGGGCGAAAAGCGCACAGTCTTTGAGGTAGAAGTAGATGAAGTAGGTCCATCACTCCGTAATGCAACCGCGAAGGTCACACGTACCCAGCGCGCAGCCGGAGCCGGTGGATTTGGCGCAGCACCTGCTGCCGCCGCTGATTCATTTAACGACGATCCTTGGGCTGCAGCATCACCTTCATCAGCCGGCGGCGGTTGGGCAACCACCACCTCCGACGAACCTCCATTTTAATTTAAATCCAACCAACCATTCCTCATGGTGATCGAGAATCGATCGCGGTGAGGGCCCGAAAAGGAGCACCACAATGGGAGCACGTAATAACCGGAACCTCAAGGAACCGAAGAACAAGGGCGCAAAAGCCGCTGCCCTCAATAAGAAGTTCAAGAAGAAGCCTTGCAGCTTCTGTCGTGACAAGGTCAGCTATATCGATTACAAAGATATTGCAACCCTTCGCAAGTACATCTCAGATCGCGGCAAGATCCGCGCTCGCCGTGTCACTGGCGCATGCACACAACACCAACGCTCGATTGCAACAGCTGTAAAGAACAGCCGTGAAGTTGCACTCTTGCCTTACACATCGACAGCGCGCTAAGGGGGTAGCCAATAATGAAACTTATTCTTACTCGCGAAGTAACAAAGCTCGGTAACGCCGGTGATGTTGTCACTGTTAAAGATGGTTATGCCCGTAACTTCCTTCTTCCACGTGGCGTAGCAATCGCATGGTCACTTGGTGGCGAGAAGCAGATCGAAGGAATTCGTCGCGCACGTGCTGCACGCGAAGTCCGCGATATCGATCACGCTAAGGAGATCAAGGCAGCCCTTGAAAAGGCAACTATCTCTATCCCAGTAAAGGTCGGAGCAAATGGCCGCCTCTTTGGATCAGTAACTGATAAAGATATTGCAGCAGCAATTAAGGTTGCAGCTGGTACAGATATTGATCGTCACAACATTAAGACCGCTGGACATATTAAGAAGACCGGCACACATGCGGTAAAGGTCTCACTTGCTCATGCAGTTGTTGCCACCGTCAACGTATCGGTAGTTGCTGCGAAGTAACTACTAGGTAAAAAAAGTGAGAGGCCCCTTGCAAAGGCGAGGGGCCCTTCTCATTATGTAAGATTAAAAAAACTTTCTTTCATTTAACCCTGTGGAGGAGCAGCCCTGCTCTGAACAGGGCTTTTAACGTCTTGTTCATCAGAATCGCTCACTTACCCACACCTTATACACAGCCATCCACAGGTAAAGGTCGGGTTATCCACCCTCTTATACACACCTTCTCCACACGAGCGTCACCGTTTTCTCGCACTATCTCATCCCTTGCACCTAAGTTTCGCATCTAGGCCTCTCATAAGAGATGTCAGTACCTGATGGGAGGGTGTGCATTGTGAGCATCGCAGAACTCCCTAATAACTCAAGCCGCTCCTTCTCAACAGTAGGCGCTGACTTTGAGCGCACACCACCGCAAGATCTCATCGCAGAACAATCTGTACTTGGTGCGATGATGTTATCGAAAGATGCAATTGCAGATGTTATTGAGGTAATCCGCGAAAGAGATTTCTATCGACCTGCACATGAACTTATCTTCGATGCAATCCTAGATCTCTATGGACGCGGTGAACCCGCTGATGCAATTACCGTCTCTGCAGAGTTAACAAAGCGTGGAGATATTGCACGCGCCGGCGGCGCACCATATCTACATACCTTGATTTCATCCGTACCAACGGCTGCAAACGGTGGCTACTACGCAAAAATTATTTTAGAACATGCAATTATGCGCCGTCTTATTGAAGCGGGCACAAAGATTGTTCAACTCGGATATAACGCCGAGGGTGAGGTAGATGATGCAGTTGATCAAGCACAAGCTGAGGTCTATGCCGTCACAGAGCGACGTTCATCAGAGGATTACGTACAACTTTCAACAATTTTGCCACAAGCTCTCGATGAGATTGAAGCAATCGCAAAGGGTGGCGGTGTTGAAGGTGTAAAGACTGGCTTCCGTGATCTTGATCTACTGACACATGGTTTACATCCCGGAAATATGATCGTACTAGCGGCGCGTCCTGCAGTAGGAAAGTCAACGCTCGGCCTTGATATCGCGCGCCATGCATCCATTCATGAGAATAAAACATCTGTGATCTTCTCTCTTGAAATGTCGAAATCTGAAATCACGATGCGTATGTTGTCGGCAGAGGCGCGCGTTGGCCTTAATAGCATTCGCTCAGGACAACTCAGCGATGATGATTGGGCAAAGTTAGCTCGCCGTATGGGCGAAATCTCCGATGCCCCACTCTTTATCGATGATTCTCCTAACCTTTCAATGATGGAGATCCGTGCCAAAGCGCGCCGTCTCAAGCAACGCCACAACCTGCAGCTTGTTGTTATCGATTACCTGCAGTTGATGACATCGGGTAAACGTGTCGAAAATCGCCAACAAGAGGTCTCTGAATTCTCCCGGCAGCTTAAATTAATGGCGAAAGAACTCGATGTTCCAGTAATTGCAATCTCACAGCTCAATCGTGGCCCTGAACAGCGTACAAATAAAGTTCCAATGCTCTCTGACTTACGTGAATCTGGATCGATTGAACAAGATGCTGACGTTGTTATCTTGCTGCACCGCGAGGATATGTATGACTCACAGAACCGCCAAGGCGAGGCAGATCTCATCGTTGCAAAGCATCGTAACGGCCCTACGCGAACCATTACTGTGACGGCTCAACTTCACTTTGCCCGCTTTACAGATATGGCAGCTAACCCAGGTTCAGGTCGCGACTTCACCTCATCACAACCATCAGATTTTGAACAACCTTCATCACCTGGTGATGGTGGGTGGAACGAATAATTCTTTAAGTAGCCTTGGTCGCTGTGATCTTTGCGCTATCTGCAATATAAATTCCAACAAGCACAATTGCAGCGCCACTTAATTGGATAGGCGCCCAACTTTGTGCAAGCCAGATCCATGCAAAGGCTCCGGCAAGAACTGGCTCTAACATCCCCACCACACTCGCAGTCGATGGAGCCATTCTTCGCAGCCCACCGATAACAAAAAGGTAGGGAACGATTGTTCCCATCACGATAATCCAAACGATTAATACCCACCCCGGAAGAAATGTTCCGTCAAAAACCCCTTGCAAGTTCATACTCTTTGAAAATATCTCAAAGGGAAATTGCCAGATAGGCATAACAAGGGTCCATGCCATAGTGGCTATACCTAAACCCCAAGCGGTCATCGATTGTGCCGATTGCGTCTGCCCAACTTGAGAGCCAACGAGAAAGTAAACGGCGAGTGCGAAGGCCGAGATAAGAGCTCCAATAATTCCGATCAGATCAAAGATAAGGCCATCCCAAACCTTTGCGATAAAGAATAAGCCAAGGAATGAGAGTGCAATGCCACCCCACATCGCATTCGGTACATCTCTCTTGCGCACAAATTTAATCCAGAGAACAATCCAGATAGGTGCGGTGAATTCAATAATAAGGACAAGGCTTAACGGGACACCTCGTTGAATACCGAGAAAATACCCTGCCTGTACCACAGCAAAACCAATCATGCCAAAGAGAATCAAGGTGGGGATCTCTTGCCGAGTCGCGCGTAGGGAATTTCTATTACGCGCCACAATAAAGAGAAATAGAATTGTGAATGCGCCAATGCAACGAATTTGGACCAGACGAAACGGTGACATGTGATCTAAAACCAAAGTCGAAATCACTCCGTTAAAAGAGAAGAAGAGAGCACCTAATATCAGGTAGATCTCACCACGGAAGCGATCCAGCATCCGGAAAGGGTATCTGATTAGAAAGCGTTCTCTGAAATCTCCATAACCGCACTATCTGTGGCTTCAACGATCTTTCGATCTGCTGTGATGTGTGGAAGATAATTCGCGACAAAGAAGTGAGCCGATGCAATCTTTCCTTCGTAGAATGCAGCATCTTTTCCAGCACCTTCTGCGATCTTTGCAGATGCGATATCAGCTTGACGCAAAAGGAGCCAGGCGGTGATGATGTCACCGACTGCCATAAGTACTCGGGAAGTATTGAGACCTACCTTGTAAATCTCATCAGCCTTTTCTTGTGATGCCATCGCATGGCCAACAAGAACTCCAACCATTCCTTGCAGATCACCGAGCGCTTTAAGGAGAGCCTGCTTCTGCGTATCGTGTACGCCGCCAGTTGCCGCAAATGCGCCAATCTCTTTTCCGAGAAGCCCAAGTGCCTTTCCACCATCTTTAACAATTTTGCGGAAGAAGAAATCTAACCCTTGGATTGCCGTTGTTCCTTCGTACAAGGTATCGATCTTGGCATCGCGTACATACTGCTCAATAGGCCAGTCACGAGTAAATCCGGCACCACCAAATGTTTGTAGCGATTCAGTGCCAAGTAGCGTCCATGATTTTTCGGAACCAAAACCCTTAACTACGGGAAGCAAGAGGTCGTTAAGAGCCTCCATCTTGGCTAGCAGATCTTCATCTCCCGCTTGCCGTGCCAATTCGATCTCATCCTGAATAGTTGCTGTGTAGAGAACAAGAGCGCGCATACCTTCAGAGTAAGACTTCTGCACCATCAGCGAACGACGCACATCTGGGTGATGAATAATGCTGACACGAGGTGAAGCTTTATCGTTCATCACCTTCATATCTCCACCCTGAATACGTTGCTTGGCATAGAGCAGGGCTTGCTGGTATCCGGCAGAGAGAGTTGCTATCGCTTTTGTTCCCACCATCATGCGAGCAAATTCAATAACCTTAAACATCTGCGCGATACCTTGGTGAACATCGCCCAAGAGGTATCCAACAGCTGGTTCTTTCTCCCCCAAATTAACTTCACATGTTGCTGAAACGTTAAGCCCCATTTTATCTTCGAGCGCTGTGACATAGACACCATTGCGCTTTCCAAGTTCACCAGTTTCTAAATCAAAGATGAACTTAGGAATCAAGAAGAGCGAGAGCCCCTTTGTTCCTGGCCCACCACCTTCCCGGCGTGCCAGTACGAAGTGAATGATATTGTCGTAGAAATCAGCATCACCTGAAGTGATGTAACGCTTTGTTCCGGTGATGTGCCATGTTCCATCTGGTTGCTCGACAGCCTTGCTGCGACCGGCACCAACATCAGAGCCTGCGTCAGGTTCGGTTAGCTGCATCGTTGCACCCCAGTGGCGATCAACCATGTGCTTCGCAATCTTCTTCTGTTCATCAGTGCCAAGCACATATGCAACATGTGCAAAGGCATAACCAGATGCGTAGATATGAATTGCTGGATTTGAACCAAGAACCATCTCGGCGATTGCCCAACGAAGAGATGGTGGAATTTTTAAGCCGCCAAGTTCGACTGGCGCATCAACTCGCCACCACTCACCATCGATGTAAGCCTTATACGATTTTTTAAAACTCTCTGGCAGGGTGACATTGCCAGTCTCTTTATTAAGTTCTGCCCCGATGCGATCACTCTCGACGAAAGAATCTGCGAGATCGTTTTCGCACATGCGCTTTACTTCTTCAAGCATGCCCACAGCAGTCTCTCGGTCTAGATCTGAATATAGAGAAGTTCCCAGAACTTTCTCTCGACCCAATAGATCAAAGAGGCAGAATTCGATATCGCGGAGGTTGGCTATGTAATGTCCCATGGGGATATGGTGCTACCCACCGGTAACTTATGCAACTTGTGGCTACTGGCAATTTTCGCGCCGTGGGAGATAGGCTCGCGCCGTGCTACTTAGTGATCGCGATATCCGAAGTGAAATTTCCGCAGGGCGCGTAGGCGTCGAACCCTTCCATGAGGCGATGATCCAGCCATCTTCGGTCGATGTCAGGCTTGATAAGTTCTTTCGAGTCTTTGAAAACCACAAGTATTCGGTAATCGACCCATCTCTCGAGCAGCCAGAGCTGACACGTGAGGTCATCGCCGACGGCGCAGAGCCATTTATCTTGCACCCAGGTGAATTTGTTCTCGCCAGCACATATGAAGTAATCACATTGCCAGATGACATCGCAGGTCGGCTCGAAGGAAAGTCTTCCTTGGGGCGTCTGGGTCTGCTCACACATTCAACTGCCGGTTTTATCGACCCAGGATTTTCAGGCCATATCACTTTAGAACTTTCGAATGTAGCAAATCTGCCAGTGAAATTATTTGCAGGTATGAAGATCGGCCAACTCTGCCTGATCAAACTCTCCTCCCCGGCCGAGCACCCATATGGAAGCGAAAAGTACGGTTCGCGCTACCAGGGTCAGCGCGGCCCAACTCCGAGCCGTTCCTTCCTTAACTTCCATCGGAGTAAGATCGATTAACCGATGAGGGAATATCCCTTTCGGTGAAGGGGTTAGAAACATTATGGAAATCTTTATTATTCTCGGCATCATCGCACTTCTTGCAATCTTTGCTATCGCCCAATACAACCGACTTATTCGCCTGAATATAAGTGTCGATGAAGCCTTTGCTCAGATCGAAGTGCAACTCACACGCCGTTTAGATTTAATCCCAAACCTTGTTGAAACTGTAAAAGGATATGCAGCGCACGAGCAAGCAACATTCGATGCAGTAGTTTCGGCGCGAGCCAAGGCAACCTCAGCTACAGGAGTTGCAGATGTATCTGCAGCTGATGGCATGTTAACCCAAGCGCTACGCGGACTTCTTGCAGTTGCAGAGGCATATCCAGATCTGAAAGCGTCAACAAACTTTTTATCACTTCAGGAAGAACTCTCAACAACGGAGAACAAAGTGGCCTTTGCGCGCCAGTTCTATAACGACAATGTACGCGCACTCAACGAAGCGGTCGGAACTATTCCGACGAGCTTCTTCACTGGGCTTGCAAAGGTAAATGCACGTGACTTCTATGAAGTGGAAGATCCAGAGGCACGTAAAGCACCTAAGGTTAATTTCTAGATAGATGTCATCGAATTTTCGTAGCGCAGAGGGGGCAAATAAGCGTAAAACTTACCTTCTCCTTGCTGCCATGGGCGGGTTGACCTGGTTACTTGCCTACGCTGCCCTGACATATTTTGGCGCTGGTACGACATCGTTTATCGTGCCGATTGCCGTTGGAATCTCACTGATTGGTGTCTGGGGCTCGTATTACGGCTCAGATAAATTGGTGTTAAAGATGACAGGTGCTCAATTAATCACGCGTGAAGATAACCCCGAACTCTTTAATCTTATTGAAGAGGTTGTGGTTGCAAGTGGACTTCCCATGCCTAAAGTGGCGATCGTTAACGATGCAGCCCCGAATGCTTTTGCCACTGGTCGAGATCCAGAACATGCTTTGATTGCATTTACCACTCGGATACTGGAAGTGATGGATCGAGACGAGTTACAAGGCGTTATCGCCCACGAGATGGCACACGTCGCTAATCGCGACACCTTAGTTTCGGCGGTAGCTGCCACAACTGCTGGCGCAATTGCGATCCTTAGTGATTTCATGGCTCGTATGATGTTCTTCGGTGGCGGGCGAAACCGACGAGATGGAAATGCAAACCCAATACTGCTTGTCATCTCACTCGCAATTATGATTTTAGCGCCCATTGCTGCGATGCTCTTACGCAGTGCAATTTCTCGCAGGCGTGAATCTTTAGCAGATGCCACTGCGGTGTCATTTACACGAAACCCCACGGGACTTCGTCGTGCGCTAGAAACGCTAGCGAGAGATTCAACAGTTGTGCGTCAGCAATCAAATGCCGTTGCACACATTTGGATTGAATCACCTCTTGATGGCAAGGCAGTGTCAAAAATGTTCTCTACCCACCCACCAATCGAAGAGCGGATTGAAACGCTACGCGCGATGGAGTTTTTGGGACCGCAACAGTAAGTAAAAGCTCTGAGTTAGCGCCATTTTGTGGCGAGCGAGAAACCAATACCGATGAAGGTAAAACCAACGACCATATTCCAGGCGGCGATTCCAGGGATGGGATATCGAGTTTCGGTGACGTAAAAAATGACAATCCAGAGGAGGCCAATGAGGAAATTTGCGATCATCACAGGAGCAAGCCATACCGGGCTCTCTAACGGTGCATGTGGTTCATCCATATGCAGCTGCTCATCATGAGCATGTGACTCTTGGACTTTTTTACGCAATTTTGATTTAGGCATGGCCTCAGATTACACGGGCAGGGGGTGATAGCGCCACATCGCCAAATTAGAGGTAACGGGATTGGGGGGTAATAGGCAAGAATGGAGCCATGACTCGCATTCTCGTCGTCGATAACTATGACTCATTTGTCTTTAATCTGGTGCAATACCTGCAACAGTTGGGTGCAGAGTGCACCGTTTTTCGCAACGATGAGGTCGAAGCAGTAGAGGCTCAGAATTTTGATGGAGTGCTTATCTCCCCAGGACCTGGAACCCCAGAAGAGGCTGGCGTTAGCGTTGCGATGATTAATTACTGCGCGCAGAATTCAATTCCACTTTTTGGTGTCTGTTTAGGCCATCAAGCTATCGGTGTTGCCTTTGGTGCAACTGTTTCTCGTGCACCCGAACTTTTACATGGCAAGACCTCGTTAATTAAACATAACGGAGCAGGAGTCTTGAAAACTCTGCCATCACCATTTACCGCAACTCGTTATCACTCTCTTGCAGTGGAAGAACAAACTATCGGAGACGAGTTAGAGATAACCGGTAGAACAGAGTCGGGTGTAGTGATGTCGATGCGTCACAAAAGCTTACCTATCGAAGGTGTGCAATTTCATCCTGAGTCAGTTCTTACCGAACATGGTCACCTTATGCTGGCAAACTGGTTAACAGGGTGCGGGGATAAGGAAGCGCTCGCAAAATCAGTGGGTCTAGCACCAGTACTTGGAAAAGCTTAAGGCGAAGGCGCGCGATTAATTGTAATTGTTACTGAGTTACCGATTGTTTGCGTAGTGCCAGCTTCAGGAGCTTGGCGAATTACTACATCAATCGGTTGAGTTGGGTCATAGTCGTAGAACTCTTTGAAGAGAAAGTCTGAGTTGAAGAGAAGAGTTTTTGCTTGGATTGCTTCAATGCCAACAAGATTTGGTACTTCAACTTCACCATTTGCAATTGTCAGAATTACCCCAGATCCTGCTGTAATAGTCGAGCCTGCAAGTGGAGTAACTTCCAAGACAGTGCCTTGCGCCTCCTTTGATGAGGTAGCAATTGTTTGTGAGACCACCAAGCCAACAGCGGCTAGCGCGGCGCGTGCATCGGTAAGATCAAGTCCAATTAGCCCATCAGGAACAATTGCATTTCCTGGACCATCAGAGATCGTGAGCACAACACCCGAACCTGGGCGAATATCACTTGATGCAAGTGGAATCTGACTTGCTATTCGTCCGGCGGGAATTCGCGGGTCATGTGCGCGCGTGACTGTAACTACATATTCATTAAGTGCTTCACGTGCCTGATCTTCTGTCAAACCAATTACGTTGGGGAGTTCAAAGCCAACACTTGGCTCTGATGCTCCATTTACGGAAAGTCCCACTATCGCCAAGAGAGAGGCGATTAGGACAGAAACACCGGCGATAATAAAGCTACGGCGCTTGAAAGGATATGCGCGCGCAATTTTTGTAGTGACCTGAACGCCATCTCTTAAACGTTTAAGATCTGCCAACATAGAGAGCGCATCTTGATAGCGCGCATCTGGACTCTTACTCAGCGCGACAGCAAGTACTGTCTCAACATCGGCCGGTAAATCAGGCTGAATCGAACGCACAGGCGGGAACTGCCCTGATACATGTTGTAGCGCAATTGAAACAGGGGTCTCTCCTGTAAATGGAGGGCGTCCTGTAAGAAGTTCATAGAGCAGACAACCGGTTGAATAGAGATCACTTCGTGCATCTGCAACTGAACCCTGTGCTTGCTCTGGCGAAAGATATTGCGCTGTGCCGACAATGTTCCATGTACTTGTAAGTGTGGCTCCTAGATCATCGATCGCCCGAGCAATGCCGAAATCCATTACCTTCACATCACCGTTGCCGGTGATCATGATGTTGGCAGGTTTTATATCGCGGTGAACAATTCCGCGCATATGGGAGTAATCAAGAGCTTCAAGGACTCCGATGACAATCTCGAGCGCACGATCACATGCAACGCGCTCACCGTTGTGAATGAGTTCGCGCAAGGTATGCCCGGTGACTAACTCCATCACAATATATGGCGCAGGATCTTCCCCAGAATCATAGACAGCGACAATGCCTGGGTGATTCAAACCAGCAGCAGCCTTCGCCTCTTTTCGAAAGCGCGCAACAAAGGAAGGGTCTTGTGCCAAATCACTACGGAGTATTTTGACGGCGACTTCACGCGAAAGGCGTTGATCTTGCGCGGTATAGACATCTGCCATTCCGCCCGTGCCAATCATTTGGCCAAGAAGATAACGATCACCTAAGAGTTTTGCGATCATAAGAGCGCCGTTCCGAAAAGCTCGAGGTTTTCATCGCGTGGCTGGCCGGTAGCGATATCGGCAACAATAACGGTGACATTATCTGGCGCGCCTTGCACATATGCGGCATCAACTAGGGCAGTCACCGCATCATCCGGTGAAAGCGACTGGGCTAGAGAAAAAATCTTCTGATCATCGAGAACGCCTGAAAGTCCATCACTGCAGAGGATAAATCGATCAGAGTCGTGGGCGTCAAAGAGATGTAGCCCAATTGAGAGTGAGCCAGCGCCCATGAGCGCTTGTGTCAACATAGATCGTTGCGGATGTTCTGCCACATCCTTAGCCTCAATAGTTCCAGCCGCTAACAACTCTTGCATCACAGTGTGATCGACGCTCAATTGCTCAATAGTTGTGCCTTGAATTCGGTAGAGCCGCGAGTCTCCGATATGAAGGAGGGCTAATTTGTTATCACGAATAAAGAGAGATGTGAGAGTTGTGCCCAATCCAACTAAATCCGGATCTTCATCGCTCGCCTCTTTCAGCGCTTCATCAATATCCTCAATGGATGAATTAAAGAGATCATCTGCCGAGTCTTGATCGACTTCTTGATCTAAAAAAATTGCTGCTCTGCGAGCAAGTACTAAGAGTGCAATCGAAGATGCAACTTCTCCTCCAGCATGTCCACCCATACCATCGGCAACTGCAAGCAGGCGCGGATGAGTGAGTGCTCCATCTTCATTTCCATTACGAACCAATCCAATAGCCGAGCGCGCAGCGCTTTGGAAATAGAGGCTATTCATAATAGGTAAGCCTAATGGCAGGTGAGATCGAAGTACCGCGCTCGGCTATCCTTAGGCAGTGAGCACATATGCCTATCTCGGCCCAGTAGGGACATTTACCGAGGCCGCTCTCAAGAAAATAAGTACAGAAGCAGATTCCCGTGTTCCTTATGCAAATGTGACTGCAGCCCTTGATGCTGTGCGCACAGGGGAAGCTGCCTACGCGCTGGTCCCGATCGAGAATTCTGTGGAAGGCGTCGTTGCCCGCACATTAGATGAACTAGCAACGGGAGCGCCTCTTGTTATTGCCGGAGAAGTAACGTTGCCCGTCTCTTTTGCATTGATGTCCTTACCGGGCAGAACAGAGATTTCTACAATTGCAACACATCCACATGCAGAGGCACAGTGTCGGACCTATATTGCACAACGCTATCCGCATGCGGAGTTGGTTCCGACAACATCAACTGCAGCGGCAGCGCAGGCACTTTCGCGCGGAGAGTTTGATGCTGCCATCGCATCTAGCGCTGCGGCAGAACACTTTGGTCTAACAATCATCGAAGAAAATATTGGTGATAAC
Organism: Candidatus Planktophila sp.; assembly: GCA_017858325.1. Lineage (GTDB taxonomy): Bacteria > Actinomycetota > Actinomycetes > Nanopelagicales > Nanopelagicaceae > Planktophila. Next base: position 43,262 of record JAFMBT010000012.1, read on the forward strand.
GATGGAGCAGTAACTCGATTTGTATTAGTCCAAAAACCTGGCCAGATACCAAAGCCAACCGGTGATGACCGAACCTCTGTTGCGCTCTTTATCGATGGCGCTCGCGCTGGCGCACTTCTTGAAATTCTCACAGTTTTTGCAAACTACAACGTGAATCTGACATTTATTCAAAGTCGCCCTACAGGTCGCGAACTCGGCCACTATCATTTTATTATTGATGTCGAAGGACATTGCCAGGATGAACCAGTTGCCAAATCTCTGAGCGAGCTTGGGGAGATTTGTGATGAGATTAGGTTTTTGGGTTCATATCCACGAGAGGCGCAAAAATGATTGACCTTAAATTTCTCCGTGAAAACCCTGATGTAGTCCGCGCATCCCAGAAAGGGCGTGGCGAAGATGTAACCATCGTAGATAAAGTTCTTGCTAGCGATGATGCTAAACGTGTCGCCATTACTGAATTCGAGCAGTTAAGAGCTCAACAGAATGTCCTTTCAAAATCTGTCGGTGCGGCAAGTGGAGATGAAAAAGTAGCGCTATTGGCTAATTCAAAAGAGTTGGCAGAGAAGGTAAAGGCCGCTGATGCCAAACGTGCCGAGCTTGAAGCGGTAGCGCTTTCTCATGCGATGGTTATCTCAAATATTTTAGATCCAGAAGTACCAATTGGTGGAGAAGAAGATTTTGTAGTCATCGAGCACGTTGGAACACCCCGTGATTTTTCTAGCGCTGGATTTGTACCAAAAGATCACGTCGAACTCGGCAAACTTCTTGGCGCCATTGATACAGAACGCGGTGCAAAAGTTTCCGGTTCACGTTCGTATTATCTGACCGGAGTCGGAGCGCTCCTGGAATTCGCGCTCGTGAACTATGCAATTTCATCGGCAACCAAGGCGGGATTTATTCCTGTTATTCCACCTGTTTTGGTAAAGCCGGCAGCTATGGAAGGCACTGGGTTTCTGGGACAAGCTGCCGAAAATGTTTACCACTTAGAGAAGGATGACTATTACTTGGTGGGCACCAGTGAAGTTCCATTAGCAGCCTTTCATATGGATGAAGTTCTCGATGTGGCAAAACTTCCATTGCGATACGCCGGATACTCCTCATGTTTTCGCCGCGAAGCCGGCAGCTATGGTAAAGATACGCGTGGAATTATTCGCGTCCATCAATTTGATAAAGTTGAAATGTTCTCATTCTGTAAACCAGAAGAGGCTAAGCAGGAGCATCAAAGACTTTTACAGTGGGAGAAAGATTTCCTCAATGCTATGGAGATTCCATATCGCGTGATCGATGTCGCTTCAGGTGATCTAGGCTCTAGCGCTAACCGTAAGTTTGATATTGAGGCGTGGATCCCGACGCAGGATGCGTATCGTGAGGTGACAAGCACATCAAATTGCACCGAATTTCAGGGTCGCCGCTTAAACATTAGATATAAAGATAGTGATGGCACAAAAGCTATTGCCACCCTTAATGGAACCCTCGTAGCAATTCCCCGCATGATTGTTGCGATTTTAGAGAATCATCAAAATGCTGATGGAACAGTAAATGTTCCTGCTGCCCTGCAACCATTTTTAGGCATGACACGATTTGAGCTTGTGTGAATCTAGGAGAAACTCGCCCCAAGCTTATTGCTACTGATCTAGATGGAACGATTGTTCATCATGACGGGACAATTACTGAACGCACGCTTGCAGCTTTTTCGCGCGCCCGTGAATTAGGGGTTGAGATTTGGTTTATTACCGGGCGCCCTCCACGTTGGATGGGCGAGATAAAAGACGCTTTCGGTTATGGAAATGCAATCTGTTGCAACGGCGCGATGCATTACGACTTAATGAATGGAAACTCTATTGAAGAGTGGGCGATTCCTGATGATCTTTTGCTCGAGACAATCAAACGCTTGCGCAGATCAATTCCAGGAGTTGCATTTGCAATTGAGTCACATAATTTTTTCAAACGAGAAAAATCATATGTAGCAGTCTGGGATGCCGGTATTGATCACAATGGATGTAACCAGATAGAAGAAGTACTCACTCTTCCAATTTTGAAAATGCTCGTTCGTTGCCAAGGCAACGATTTCACTTCAGATGAAATGTTAGAAATTGCAGTTCGTGAAATTGGTGACCTAGTAACGATCACGCACTCAAGTGCTACAGCCTCACTGCTCGAAATTTCAGCTAAAGGAGTTTCAAAGGGTGAAACATTGGCGCTGATGGCTGGCAGGCTAGGCTTTTCAGCCGATGAATGTGTTTCATTTGGAGATAACCCAAATGATTTTTCAATGCTTGAGTGGTGTGGTCGCTCGTATGCAATGTCTGATGGACATGCCGATGCACCACACTATGCAAAAGATGTGGCTGAACCATGCACAGTAGATGGCGTCGCTAAGATCATTGAAAAATTACTCGACCTGCCTGCCTAAGATCTGCCGATTTTTTAGATACGCCTTTTGTCATGTAGCCTCTCCCACGGAGGGCTCGCATAGCGGCCGAGTGCACCGGTCTTGAAAACCGGCAGGTGAAAGCCTCGTGGGTTCAAATCCCACGCCCTCCGCCAGTTTTATTTGCCTACACTGATTTATCTGTGGCTGACTTCATAGCCAGTACACGGGCAACCACCTAGCATCTTCGCCTTAATCGGCGCACACTTGCCCTATTAAAGCCACCCAGTTGTGGTGAGAGCGGGCAAAAGGGGTATTAAAGAATGTCAGGAGTTTTCTCTCCATCACGTGCGCAGATTAAAGAGCGCACCCTTAGAACGGATAAATGGTGGTTGCAACCTCTTGCGACATTTGGAGTTCTCTTCAGTTTTGTTATCTATGCAACCTTCCGCGCCTTCGAAGGTAAATATTATTATGCAACAAATTTAGTCTCACCGTTTTACTCACCATGTCTATCTGAAGCTTGTGTTGATGGAGCGGTTATTGCCGGATTCAACCCAATAAGCGCCTCCATTCTTAATATTCCTATTTCACCAGCACTTATTATTTTAATTTTTCCTCTCGGTTTCCGATTGACCTGTTACTACTACCGTAAGTCGTATTACCGTGCTTTCTGGATGTCACCACCAGCGTGCGCAGTTGCTGAACCACATAAGAAGTACACCGGAGAAACTCGTCAGCCACTAATCTTGCAGAATGCGCACCGCTGGTTTTTCTATGCTGGACTTGTCTTTAACGTAATTCTTACCTACGACGCCGTTATCACATTCAAAAACCCCGAAGGCGAATGGGGTCATATGAGCGTTGGTTCGCTCGTACTTGTCTTTAGTGCATCGATGTTATGGATGTATTCACTTTCCTGTCATACCTGCCGACACACGATCGGTGGGCGGTTGAAACATTTTTCCAAACATCCAATCCGGTATAAGGCATGGACGACGATTTCACAGTTGAACCACTCACATGCTCTCTATGCATGGATCTCACTCTTTGCCGTCGCATTTGCCGACATCTATGTCCGTCAAGTCTCCGCTGGCGCATGGACAAACTTCTACTTCTTCTAATGGATTCTAAAGGACAATAAAATGACAGAGCTAGAGCGCTACAA
>JAFMBT010000013.1 GCA_017858325.1 Candidatus Planktophila sp.
GTCTCGATCGGTCTTGGTCTATTGAAGATAAAGACCATCGCAGTTGGAAATCTGCTACCCGCCCTGGCTCTTGCGCCAGTGATCGCTTGGGTTCTCCACCAGTTCGTCTAGATCCTGATTGAATCTAGATAGTTTTTGCGTCAATCACAAATCGATATTTCACATCACTGGCAACGGTGCGTTCGTAAGCCTCATCAACGTACTCAGCGTTAATCACTTCGACGTCGCTAAGAATTGAATGTTGGGCACAGAAATCAATCATCTCTTGGATTTGCCCTATTCCACCTATCATAGAACCTGCAAGTGACTTACGGCCATTGAGCAGAGCGCCAACCTGCACTGGGTACGGCGCTCCAGGAAGTCCAATTACAACTAGGGTCCCATCGATCTTGAGCGTCGCGAGGTAGATATTGATATCTATCTGCGCACTAACAGTGTTAAGTATCAGATCGAAGCTCCTCTTTAAGGGCGTGAGATCTTGCGGCTCATGAACAACTATAAATTCATCTGCGCCCATTGTTAGCGCATCTTCTCTCTTGGATTCTGAATGTGAGAGAACAGTGACATGTGCCCCGAGAGCATGTGCGAATTTAACTCCCATATGACCGAGACCGCCGAGTCCCATCACGGCAACGCGCGAACCCTTGCCTACCTTCCAGTGTTTGAGCGGTGAGTAAAGGGTAATTCCTGCACAGAGCAAGGGGGCAACGCCATCGAGTGCAAGGGTCTTATCGATTTTAACGGCGTAATTTTCGTTAACGACAAATCTATTGCTATAACCACCCATCGCTACTGTGACACCGTCGCGTTCAACAGTGTTGTAGGTCCCTGTCATGCCACCATCACAGTACTGTTCTAATCCATCTCTACATGGCTGGCAATCGCGACAAGAGTCAATAAAGACACCGACACCGATATGGTCACCGATGGCGAATTTTTTGACGGAGCTTCCAATCTCACGCACGACGCCAGCGATCTCATGTCCAGGGACCATGGGAAAGATCGAAGGGCCCCATTCTTCCCGAACTTGATGAATGTCAGAGTGGCAGATTCCGGCATAGGCAATATCAATCAGAACGTCATGCACGCCAACGCTTCGACGCGTGAAATCGTGGCGCACAAAAGGAGCACCCTTACTCAAAGCGGCCAGACCTCGTACCTTTGTCATATTTCTCCTTATTTCATCTGAATTACATCTGATTAAACGGAAGTGAATCATGAGAGACGTGGCCAGCCCTCGAATTTCTCGCTGTGACTCCGCGCATATGGTGACGACGACAGAGAACTTCATAGGCAACTTCTGAACTGGCTCCAACATCGGCAACAACAACCTGTTCACCTTCAGTGACCATCACGCCATCAACGGTTCGTGCGTTATGCGTTGCTCTAGAGCCACACCAACAGAGCGCTTCAACCTGCAGAGTACTCACTCGATCTGCCAATTCAACTAAACGTGCTGAACCAGGGAACAACTTTGTTCTGAAGTCGGCAAGGATTCCAAAGGCATACACTTCGATTCCTAAACCATCAACAATTCGTGCCAATTGTTCGATCTGCTCTGGCTGGTAGAACTGAGCTTCATCACAAATCACGTAATCAATTCTCTCGCCCATAGAGAGTTTCTCGACGACAAATTTATGAATATCAAAACCAGGCAGAACTTCAATAGCAGGACTTGTTAAACCCAAACGAGAAGAAATCTTGCCCGCACCCGCGCGATCTTGAGATGTAAAGATCAGGCCACCACGGCCGCGTTGCTGATGATTATGGGCTGTTTGCAGCGCGAGCGTAGATTTACCGCTATCCATCGTTCCGCAGTAGTAAATCAACTCAGCCACGGATCCGATCTTGCCACAAAGTTCTCGCCAAAGATGTCTAGGCGGGAGCAGGGCCTAAGGCTAATTCAGTCGCTCTTGAGAGCGTGAAGGCAGATTCCGGGGGAGTGCGAAAGTATTCGTTGACGACCACCTAGCGCCGTGATCTCGCTAAGGACGGCGATATCTGTCACAACACCACCAGCTCTTCGCACGAGATCTATCGCTGCAACAAGGGTTCCCCCTGTTGCCAAAACATCATCAACGAGAAGGACCCTTGACCCAACGGCGAATGCATCGATATGGACTTCAATTTCATCGACGCCATACTCAAGGCCATATTGCTGGGAAAATGTTTGATAAGGAAGTTTCCCTTTCTTTCGAATCGGCACAAAGCCGCAACCTTTTGCGATCGCGATGGCACTAGCGAAGATGAATCCTCGTGCTTCAATTCCTGCTACGACATTGCTATTCGGATCAATGTCAGCCATGGCGCTGACGACCGCCGTGAAGGCGTCAGCGTTGGCCAACACGGGGGTGATATCTTGGAAGAGAACTCCGGGCTGCGGATAATCTGGGGTAAAGCGAATCAGCTGAAGTGCATCATCAACGTTCACTCGTGCACCGCCTACTTTGTGAGTTTTCTGCAGGTAATCAATCGTGTCCGAACGGGGACTTGAACCCCGAAGCCCTTGCGGGCACTAGCACCTCAAGCTAGCGCGTCTGCCAATTCCGCCACCCGGACGAGATGTTCTTTTGCAAGCGCTCAGAGTATCAATCCAAGCCTGTCTAGGCAAAGCCGCTATGCAACTCTCGCTCATAGACCATCTTTTGGTAGATACTTTGCTTATGACATTAGATGCGCAGGCCCTGAGAGAAGAACTCGAATCAGAGACTATACGAATATGCCAAGAGTTGATTCGTATACCGAGTATAAATTTCGGTGAGGGTAGAGGAGATGAAAAGGCGGCAGCCGAATATGTTGTCGCCGAACTTGCTCGAGTTGGAATCGCTTCGCAGATTTATGAGTCTGCACCCAATCGTTGCAATGTTATCGCGCATCTCGAGAGTTTGAATCCAGATCGTCCGGGGCTAGTTGTTCACGGACATCTCGATGTTGTTCCTGCAATGGCTGAGGAGTGGAGCATTGACCCATTCGGTGGAATTCTCAAGGATGGATTTATCTGGGGTCGTGGCGCTGTAGATATGAAGAATATGGATGCCATGATTCTTGCAGTCGTTTGTCAATGGGCTCGTATCGGATACAAACCACCACGTCCTATCACTCTCGCCTTCTTTGCCGATGAAGAGGCAGGTAGTAGCTACGGCTCGCGCTGGATGGTTGCAGAACACCCAGATGCCTTCAAAGGTTGCACGGAAGCTATCTCAGAGGTAGGCGGATTTTCGGTCACCCTTCCTAACGCGAAGCGTTTTTATTTTGTGGAGACTGCCGAAAAAGGTATCCACTGGATGCGCTTAGTCGCTAATGGTCGCGCGGGCCATGGTTCTGTCATCAATGAAGAGAATGCAATCACTCGCATCTCCGAGGCGGTTGCAAAGATCGGAAATTATGATTGGCCACAGCGCTATACCGCAACTGTCAAACGACTATTTGAGACTGTTGCCAAAGCATCTGGAAAACCCTTCGATTTGGAAGATTTGAGACCTCTGTTGAGCGAATTTGGGAACACTTCTCGAATGATTGGTGCGACGCTGCAAAATACAGCGAACCCATCGATGCTCTCTGCCGGCTATAAGGAAAATGTCATACCGGGTGAGGCAACAGCCGTCGTTGACGGCCGTTTTCTACCGGGATATGAAGATGAGATGAACGCAACCATTCAAGAGATCGTAGGGCCTGATATTCGCATCGAAACTATTGTCACTGATATCGCTCTGGAAGTTCCCTTCGAAGGTGACTTGGTTGAGGCCATGTGTGCTGCATTGGTTAAATATGATCCAGATGGAATACCGGTACCGTTTACGATGAGTGGTGGAACCGATAACAAAGCGCTTTCGAAGATCGGAATTATTGGTTATGGATTCTCTCCGCTGAAGCTCGATCCGGAGTTAGACTTCATGGCGCTATTTCACGGAGTTGACGAAAGAGTTCCGGTCGAAGGCCTCAGATTTGGGGTTAATGTCTTGAAGGATCTCTTAGAAAATTCTTGATACATCATCAAGTGCGCTACGAACGATCGCAGGAAGAGTAATCTCTTCAACTGTGAGAACACCGCGCAGTTGAGCACCAGTGCGCGCACCCACGATTGCGCTTGTGACACCAGGCGCATCTCGTACCCAGGCAAGGGCCACTTCAAGTGGTGAATATCCCAAACCACCTGCGGCAGCAGCGACCGCCTCGACAATTCTCGAACTATTTTCATCTAAATACGGAGCGATAAAATTTGCGAAGTGAGGTGTTGCACCGCGTGAATCGGCCGGTATTGATTGGCGATATTTTCCGGTGAGAACCCCTCGTCCAAGAGGTGACCACGCAAGAATGCCGACACCCAAGGAATGGGCACAGTCCATAACTTCTTCTTCGATGGATCTATTAAGAAGTGAGTATTCGCTTTGGATTGTTGCAATAGGTGCCTTCGCAGTATTCGCCTCTTGCAGCGTAATTGTACGAGCGCTCTGCCATCCATTAAAGTTACTGATACCAACATACCGAGCTTTCCCAGATGAGTATGCGTAATCAAGTGCTGACAAAGTATCTTCCAACGCATTATCCGCATCCCACGTATGAATTTGCCAAAGATCTATATAGTCACTACCCAATCGTGTGAGAGATTTATCAAGCTCGGAAATCAGGTGGTGACGTGAGTTGTTAACTGAACGAATACCGTCAGGAAAGGCGACGCCGGCCTTTGTCGCAATCACGAGATCTTCGCGGGATACGATAGTTCCGATGAGGCCACCGATTACTCGTTCTGCGTCACCATTGGCATAGGTGGAGGCGGTATCGATAAAGTTTCCGCCTACCTCAACAAAAGAGCGTAACTGCTCGGCTGCTTCATGGGTATCTGTGTCGCGACCCCAGGTCATCGTTCCGAGCCCAATACGAGAGAGCTCGAGTCCTGACTGACCGGCTCGTCTTTTTATCATGGACGCCACCCTAGCAAGCCAACAATGTTAAAGAGCGATAATCTTCGGAGATGTCACGAATCGTTCTCTTAAGGCACGCGCACTCCACTGCCAATCTGAAGAACGTTCTTGCCGGTCGTACTGAAGGAGTTGCGCTTAGTAGTAAAGGCGAGAACCAGGCAGCAGAACTTGTTGTGCGAATCGGAAAATCTCGTTTTGACGCCGTCGTTGTCAGCCCGATCGAACGCTGTTCACAGACTATCGCGCCGTGGCTTGCAGCCTACGGTAACGGAATAGTTCCGCTCGTTGATGAAGGTTTTTCTGAGGTTGATTATGGAACATGGACGGGGAAGTCTCTCGCAGTGCTACAACGGAATAAGTTATGGAAGATTGTGCAAGAACATCCAAGTCAGATGGTATTCCCGCAGGGGGAGTCGTTGATGGAGATGCAATCGCGGGCAGTGGCATCCTTCCACAAAGTTAATAACCTGAAAGGGAGAAATCCACGCCTCATTGTGAGCCACGGTGATGTCATCAAATCAATCGTCGCTCATGTTCTCGGCATGCATCTAGATGATTTTCAGCGATTGGTTATTGAGCCCGCCTCAATGACGGTAATTGAAACGCAGAACGGGATCAGTCGCCTTACCTCTTTCAACGATCAGAAGAGCGTAGTCTCAGGCAAGGAGTCGAAAGGATCTTTCGCTCTCGGTGGCTCTACTGGAAACCGCCCTTGATGTCAGCACAACAGTGGAATTTTGATAAACCTGACAGATTTATTGTCGGAACTATCGGGGCACCAGGGGAGCGAGAGTTCTACTGTCAAGTCAGACAAGGTGCGTCGCTAGTTTCACTAGCAATTGAAAAATCTCAGGCGTCGGCTCTGGCGCAACGAATCTCCACCATAATTCGTGAAGTAAAGAAAAATACTCCCTTAAATTCAGTGCAACCGATGAAAAGTGATGATGGACCGCTAGAACTTCCCTTGGATAGCGAATTCACGGTAGGAGCAATAGGTATCGCTTTCGATCCGAGTGGTTTAGAAATCGAGATTTCTTTTAGATCAGATCTGGATCAGAGTGAGGATTCTTCTGAGTCTGAATTACCTACCGTTGAAGTTCGCCTTGATCTCTCTTTGGCGCTTGCCTTTGTCGCAAGAACCCAAGCGCTGGTAGCGGGAGGGCGACCTCTCTGTCCATTCTGTATTTCCCCCATCAATCCCGAAGGACATTTATGTCCTAGAGCAAATGGTTATCGGCGATGAGCCCGCTTGATCGCGGGTGGGTACGTCACAGTCAAGAGATCGCAGCAGAGGGTGATCTAGAGATTACTGGACGACTAGTTGACGCCTCTAATGCAACGCTATTCGGAACAGTGACGTTAGGTAAAGAAAATTTCCAAGTGATCTATAAACCAGTAGCGGGTGAGAGGCCACTCTGGGATTTTGTCGACGGAACACTGGCAGATCGTGAGTATGCCTCTTTCTTGCTCAGCGATGTGACTGGTTTCGATCTAGTTCCTCCAACGATTCTACGAGAAGGTCCGGCGGGCTTTGGCATGGTGCAACGATGGATTGATATCGATGAGTCAATTGAGCTTGCTCAATTCTTCGCCAATGATTTTCCAGCTCTCAGGGAACTGGCGATCTTTGACGCAATAGTCAATAACACCGATCGCAAGATTGGACACTTATTGCCAGCTAAAGATGGACATCTCTTTGCCTGTGATCACGGAGTAACTTTTCATGAAGAAGATAAGTTGCGGACAGTTCTCTGGCAGTGGGCAGGTGATGACCTCACCGAGCACGAAATCTCCAGGTTGCAAGAGATTGCCAGGATAGTCAGTGAAAAAGCTGAGCTATTTTCCCCACACATTACCTCTCGCGAATTTTTCGCTCTTAAGGATCGGATCTCCCGATTGATTGATCAAGCGAAGATGCCATCACCGAGCGAAGATTGGCCACCGATACCGTGGCCCGCGTATTAAGATTTCGATATGAAATCGTGGGCTGGACCGAGCTACCCGAAAGAACCTAGCTCCCGTGCCGATGTCCCGGTTCTTAACCTCTTTAATACTGCCTCTGCACAGATCGAGCCGGTAGAAGTAAAAGATTTTTACCGCATGTATGTCTGTGGAATAACTCCATACGATGCAACTCACCTCGGACATGCCAGCACCTACATCTCCTTCGATCTAGTTAATCGCTATCTTCGATTCTCCGGTGCAACTGTTGCTTTCGTTGAAAATATCACTGACATTGATGATCCTTTGCTGGAGCGAGCCCTGCGTGATGGCGTGGATTGGCAAGACCTCGCCCATTCACAGATTGAGTTATTTCGGGGTGACATGGTCGCTCTCCGGGTGATCCCACCAGATCATTACATAGGGGTTGTCGAGGCAATGAATCAGATTATTAAATCCATTCTTCTCTTGCAGAAAGAAGACTCTCTCTACGCTGTTGAAGGAGATCTTTACTTTCGTGTACGACGAGACCCAGAATTTTTACAACGATCACATATCTCGTCGAGTGCGGCCCTTGAGATTTTTTCACAACGTGGGGGAGACCCTGACCGTGCTGGAAAAGAAGATCGACTTGATGCCTTGGTCTGGCGAAGGCAGCGTCCTGGTGAGCCGGGATGGCCGAGTCCCTTTGGAATGGGAAGACCGGGTTGGCATATCGAATGTTCAGCTATCGCACTGCATTACCTCAATCCTTCGCCTCAGGATGATTATGCAATTGATATCCAAGGCGGCGGAAGTGATCTCATATTTCCGCACCATGATATGTCGGCGGCGCAAGGACTGATCGCAACGGGTCAAAAGTTCGCTCGATCATTTATTCATACTGGGATGGTCGGTCTCGATGGTGAGAAAATGAGTAAGTCGCTAGGAAATCTTGTCTTCGTATCACGTTTACTAGCTGATGGTATTGATCCGATGTCTATCCGACTTGCCCTGATGGGCCATCACTACAGAAGTGATCATATGTGGAGCGCGCCTGAGATAAATCATGCTGAGAATCTTGTCAGTCGTCTGCGACTCAATTTATCTCGCGTGGAAGTCGCAGAGACTTCTCCTGTCATGGTTGAAATATGTATTGCTATGTCACAGGATCTTAATACTGAAAGGGTAATTGCCTTACTTGTCACCTGGTGCGAGCAAACTGAGAGTGGCCAGAGCGGCGGATCTGCTGGTGAGTTAGCCCGATTCCTTGATGAATTACTTGGTCTAGCTTTTTAATTAACTCTCGTTCTGTCTGCGCAGAAATCGCTCAAGTTCGCGCGCGATTTCATCACCCGATACATCTTTAAACTCTGCAGCATCCTTGCTCTCTTCCAAGGCCTTTACATATTCAGAGACTTCTGTGTCTTCTAGCGCCATCTCAGAGACTTCGTTCTCCCATTCTTGAGATTGATGAACGAGATCTGCGAGAGGAAGTGAAATTTCGAGGAAATCCTCAACTGCGTTAATGAGGGCTAGTGTTGCCTTAGGAGAGGGCGAGTTGGATGCATAGTGAGGTAGGCCAGCCCACAACGAGACACAGTCGATTTCTCTCTTGACGGCGCCGTCTGCAATTATTCCCAGAATGCCTGTGGGTCCTTCGTACTTACTAATCTCAACTCCAAGTCGAGCTGCGATATCAGGGTGTCCGCCGCTTCCACTGACAGATATTGGTCTCGTATGAGGAGCATCAGCCAACATTGCTCCCAATGTTATTACTAAATCAACTTCAAGATCTTCTGCTAAATCTAGAAGTAGCGCTGTAAAGGTGCGCCACTTCATTGAAGGTTCAACTCCTAGAACTAGTACATAATCGTGATCAAGGTGAGGGGTATGAATCCCATATACCTGTGTCGAAGGCCAATTAATACTGCGGACCATTGATTCATCGACTGAAATCATTGGTCGATTAACTTGAAAGTCATAAAAATCTTCAGCATCGTATTCAGCAATCAGAATAGCTTCTTGTGGAACTTCACTCTGATCTAAATTCTCGAGCAGATGAGTCAGTGCGCCTGTTGCCGCTTCGCCGGCATCACTCCAGCCAGAGAAGGCGACTATCATCGTTGGTCGCCTGAGGTGTGGGATCGTGAAAATCTCCATATCTCCCACCTTAAGGTAACCTTTGCGTCGTGACGACTGCTAAAACACCCTCTGAGTTGAGAAAAGCTCTCGCTTCGCGCGTCGTAATCGCCGATGGCGCAATGGGAACGATGCTCCAGGCAGCTGATCCGTCACTAGAGGATTTCCAGGGTCACGAGGGCTGTAACGAAATCCTCAATATTTCTCGCCCCGATGTTGTGCGCTCGGTACATGAGGAGTATCTCAAAGTTGGCGTTGATGCCATTGAGACAAACACTTTCGGCGCGAACTGGGCGAATTTAGCCGAATACGGGATCGAAGATCGAATCTATGAACTGGCCTATGCCGGTGGAGTGATCGCTCGCGATGCAGCAGATGCATTTTCTACCCCTGAGAAACCACGATTCGTGTTGGGATCTTTAGGGCCTGGAACTAAATTACCGAGTCTTGGGCACACCACCTACGCTTTTCTGAGGGATGCGTATAAGACAGCGTCGCAAGCGCTTGTCGATGCTGGCGCAGATGCCTTACTCATTGAGACAACACAGGACCTACTCCAGGCGAAAGCGGCGGTCAATGGTGCGCGTGCTGCAATTGATAAATCTCAACGCGATGTGATGCTGATTGCGCAGGTTACTGTTGAAACTACAGGCACCATGCTTCTTGGTTCTGAGATCGGTGCCGCACTCAATGCTCTCGAGCCACTTGATATCGATCTGATTGGGCTCAACTGCGCAACTGGCCCAGCTGAAATGTCAGAACACTTGCGCTACCTGAGCAAGAATGCACGTTGCGCCATCTCAGTCATGCCTAATGCAGGGTTGCCGGTATTGGGCCCTAAAGGCGCGACATATCCGCTTGGACCAGTTGAATTAGCTGATGCGCTGGCGACTTTTGTCGACGATTATAAAATCACATTGATCGGTGGCTGTTGTGGAACTACCCCTGAACATCTGGCAGCAGTAGTGGGACGGCTTGATCGTAAAGAAGTTGCAGCGAGAAGAACATGGGCAGATCCTGGTGCATCTTCACTTTATCAATATGTACCGTTCCGCCAAGATAACACATACTTAGCGATAGGCGAGCGAACAAATGCTAATGGTTCACGTGCGTTTCGTGATGCGCTCGTTGAAGAAAATTGGGAAACCTGCGTAGAGATCGCACGCGATCAGATTCGCGATGGCGCTCATATGCTTGACCTGTCGGTTGACTATGTAGGACGTAACGGCGTGAAAGATATGACCGAGATCGCTAAGCGATTCGCAACATCATCGACCTTGCCAATCATGCTTGATTCAACCGAGCCGGCAGTTCTACAAGCTGGTCTAGAACAACTCGGCGGCCGCAGCGTCATCAACTCCGTTAATTATGAAGATGGAGATGGTCCGACATCACGCTTTGCGCGAATCATGCCTCTCGTTGTCGAACATGGTGCATCTGTAGTTGCTCTCACTATTGATGAAGAAGGGCAGGCGCGTACCGCTGAATGGAAATTGCGTGTTGCGCGACGGCTGATCAAGGATCTCAATGAGAACTGGGGAATGAGTACCGGCGATATTCTGATCGACACCTTAACTTTTCCAATTGCAACGGGACAAGAAGAGACACGTCGTGATGGGCTTGAGACGATTAGCGCTATCCGCTCTTTAAAGAGCGAATACCCTGATGTACAGACAACGTTAGGCGTAAGCAATGTCTCCTTCGGACTTAATCCGGCCGCGCGTGTTGTCCTTAACTCTGTTTTTCTGCATGAGTGCGTTCAGGCTGGTCTTGATTCAGCGATTGTTCATCCATCAAAGATCATGCCGCTCGCTCGAATCGACCAGGCACAGAAGGATGTCGCCCTCGACCTGATCTACGACCGCCGTAGATTCGACGGAGAAGATTGCATTTACGATCCTCTTAGCGCGTACTTGCAACTTTTCGAGGGCGTCGAACTAGCCGCCTCTCGCAATATAAGAGCGGCCGAGCTGGCGGCGCTTCCACTGGAAGAGCGACTACAGCGACGAATTATCGATGGCGAAAAGGTAGGTCTTTCTGAGGATCTCGATCTCGCGATGGCTTCATCAATCGCACCACTGGCAATAATCAACGACCATCTTTTAGAAGGCATGAAAGTTGTGGGAGAGCTCTTCGGAAAGGGCGAGATGCAGCTTCCCTTTGTACTTCAATCTGCTGAAGTGATGAAGACCGCAGTCGCCTATCTTGAACCTCATATGGAGAAGGCCGATGACGAAGGTCGTGGCTCGATTCTTCTAGCAACGGTCAAGGGCGACGTGCACGACATTGGCAAGAATCTGGTTGACATTATTCTTTCAAATAACGGCTACCGAGTTGTCAATATTGGTATCAAGCAGACCATTAATCAGATTATCGATGCAGCGCAAGAATCTGAAGTTGATGCGATTGGAATGTCGGGTCTACTGGTCAAGTCAACTGTCATCATGCGCGAGAACTTAGAAGAGCTCACCTCTCGCAAGCTCGATCAGAAATGGCCGGTAATCCTCGGTGGCGCAGCGTTGACAAGAGCCTTTGTTGAAGTCGACCTAGCCGAAAGTTTCCCTGGTGAAGTCCGCTATGCCAGAGATGCCTTCGAGGGTTTACATCTCATGGATTCAATTATGGCGGTCAAGAAAGGTGTACCGGGGGCGGCTCTTCCCGCTTTACGTGAGCGAAAAGTGAAGGCGGTTGCAAAGGTAACAACTGATGAACTGATCGATACGCAAAGAAGTGATGTCGCAATTGATTGCACAATACCGCCTCCACCCTTTTACGGATCAAGAATTATAAAGGGAATTCCACTGGCTGATTACGTGGGCATGCTTGATGAACGTGCGCTCTTTATGGGCCAATGGGGTCTTAAGGGAGCACGTGGCGAATATGAAGCAATGGTTGAGAACGAAGGTCGTCCTCGATTACGTTCACTTCTCAATGATGTGCAATCGCAAGGATGGCTCAATGCCGCAGTCGTCTATGGTTATTTCCCTTGCGTGAGTGAAGGTAACGATTTAATCATTCTGCATCACGAGGGCCCTGATAAGGGTAAAGAGCGCACTCGCTTCTCATTCCCGCGACAACGCCGTGACCGCAGACTCTGTCTCTCTGACTTTTTTGCCGCGAAAGACTCTGGAAAGATAGACACTGTCGCCTTCCACGTTGTCACTATGGGAAGCGTCGTCTCAGAGGCTGCTGCCAAATTATTTGCCGAAAACAAGTATCGCGAATATATGGAGCTACACGGTCTATCAGTTCAGCTAACCGAGGCTCTCGCCGAGCACTGGCACGCCCGTATTCGCGAAGAACTTGAGGTTCGCAATGAAGATGCGGCGGATCTAGCCGGGATTCTTGATCAGGGTTATCGAGGATCACGTTATTCATTTGGTTACCCAGCCTGTCCAGATATCGAACAGCAGGTCCAACTCTGTGAGTTACTAGAGCCAGGCCGAATCGGCGTCGATCTATCCGAGGAATTCCAACTTCATCCGGAGCAATCAACCTCTGCAATTATTGTTCACCACCCAGAAGCAAAATACTTCAACGCGAATTAACTCCCTTTCTATGACATTTAAGGCTGCATTCTTTGATATGGATGGTCTCTTTCTTGATTCAGAACCGCAGTGGCACCTTTCCCAGCAAGAGATATGTGCGCGGTACGGATATTCCTGGGATGACGATGACCAACGAATTTGTATCGGTGGGCCCCTTTCTCGGGTCGGTGAGTACATATCGAAAGCATGTGCGCACGATATGACTGGTATCGAAGTTGTAGAGGAACTGACAGAGATGATGCTCGTCAAACTTTCTTCACATGCTCAGTTAATGCCGGGAGCTTTCGATGCGGTCAACCGAGTACGCGCGATTATGCCGGTAGCACTCGTGAGTGCGAGCCCACGTAATCTCATGGATGCCGCGCTTTCAACCCTGCCACGGGATTTTTTCTCTTTCACGATAAGTGCAGATGATGTGAAGAGAACTAAACCTTTTCCAGATCCTTACCTGATGGCGGCAGGGAGAATGGACTTATCTCCAGATGAATGCGTCGTCTTTGAGGATTCTCCTACGGGAATATCTTCAGCTCTCGAAGCTGGGTGCGCCGTCGTCGCCGTTCCACATTATGTGGATGTCATTGAAAAGAACAATCTCAAGGTTATTGAGACTCTCCATGCTGTTGATGGAGCAATGCTTAAAGATTTCTATTTGGCGATTTAATTGTATGCAGGACAGATTGTTTTGAAGAAACACCAATCGCACAGTTTGCTTGGTTTTGGTGGAAAATGGTCCTTGGCAATTGCTTCTATAATTTCATCAGCTATCTGAAGCAATTTCCTCTCGGTCGACAGTAACTCTTTCTCGTTGGGTGAACTCCGTACGCTACGCGCATCACTAAGATAATGGAGAACGAGAAGTGATGGGATTACCCCATGCAATCGCCAGTACAAGAGCGCATAAACACGAAGCTGGAAGAGTGCTTTCTCCTCCCATCCAGGTTTAGGCGATTTCCCGCTTTTGTAATCAACTATTCGCACTTCACCAGTTGGAGCGACATCGATACGATCAACGTAACCATGGAGGTAGATTTCGTTTGTCAGATCCTGTTCGAGATGCATTTCTCGATGAGTAGCATCGAATGACTCGGGTTTTTCGAGAATGAAATAGTTTTTTAGTAGAGCGCCAACTCGGTCAAGCCATTCCTTCTCATTGAGGACAAGTGTGGAAAGTTCAGGTTTTTGATTTACCTGATCCGCCCAGCGAGAAGGTGCCATAGTTGTTGCGCTATCGAGAGTGCGCTCTGGCGCAGGAAGATCAAAGAGGTCCTCGAGAATCGTATGTATCAAGGTCCCACGTTCAGCATCGATACTCGGTGGCTCCGGGAGAAGTTCGATCACCCGGTACTTATAGAGTCGAGGACAGTTATTAAATTCGCTCACTCGACTAGGGGAGAGACGAATCTGGGTCACAGTGGTGACGATACCGCTACGGATACGGTCTTCTCGACATAAGATACGGCTGTGTCGAAATCTTCTGAAAACTCTATTTCGGGGGCGAGAACCCCTGGCTATTTCGCACTAGGGGATCGCATTCAACTGACAGATCCAAAGGGGAAGCTCTATAGCTTTACGATTACCGCAGGTAAAGAATGGCACACTCATAAAGGGTGGATAGTCCACGATGATTTAGTGGGATTGCCCGAAGGATCAGTGGTTTCCACCACCGCAGGTTTGAAGTTCACCGCATTTATTCCACTTCTTTACGACTATGTACTCTCGATGCCACGGGGTGCAACGATTGTCTATCCGAAAGATGCAGCGATGATTGTAGGGGTAGCCGATGTGTATCCGGGATCACGCGTACTAGAGGCCGGGGTCGGAAGCGGAGCATTGTCGCTCTCGATTCTCAGAGCGGTCGGAAGCGAAGGTCGGCTGCATTCTTTTGAACGACGTGATGACTTTGCTGAAATCGCACGGAAAAATGTCGCTGACTATTTCGGTACAGTCCCAGAGAATTGGTCACTGACAGTTGGCTCGGTGCAAGATACAGAGCATGAAGACAACTATGATCGCGTCATTCTTGACATGTTGGCACCATGGGAATGTGTGGAGATGGCTGCGAAAGTACTTCGTCCAGGAGGGGTTTTTCTCGCTTATGTTGCAACAACCACACAACTTTCTGCGACAGCAGAGGCGCTGAAAAGCGATGGTCATTTCACTGAGCCAGAGAGCTCTGAGACGATCGTTCGCGGATGGCATCATGAAGGTTTAGCTGTGCGGCCACAGCAGAGAATGATCGGCCATACGGGATTCTTGATCCAGAGCAGACGCATGGCACCGGGTGTAGATGTACTTGCTCGACGCAGAAGACCTGCGAAAGGTGCCTACGGTGTCGCGGAAGAGTGAGCGGCTTGTTAATTTAACTATTGCACTTTTGGCAACAAAGCGATATCTAACAAAATCCGAGATTTTTCGCACAGTAGAGGGATATGAAGGAACTCTCGAAGCCAAGGAGAGAATGTTTGAGCGGGATAAAGATGATCTCAGAGGTCTCGGGATAGAAATTGAGTTAGGCAGCTTTGATCCACTCTTTGAGGATGAGGCGGGTTATCGAATCACCTCTTCCTCCTATCGATTGGATCTGGGTCCGCTCGATGGAAAAGATGTCGCATTGCTCTCTCTCGCAGCCTCGGCATGGTCGGGGGCAGCTTTAGAAGATGAGTCCACTTCGGCTTTAGTCAAGTTAGAATCAATCGGAGTTGATTCTGATGTTGAGTCTCTTTCGCTCTCACCACGTATTGGTGCCACTGACTCTCGATTTACTGCAATAACAGATGCCATTATTCGTCGAGCAAACATTTCATTTGATTACATTTCCGCAGACCTTTCTATCAATCGACGTGAGTTACAACCATATGCTCTCCGAGGTAAATCAGGTTCCTGGTTTCTTATTGCCTATGATCTAGGTAAGTCCGAGCAACGCACATTCCGTTTAGATCGAATCTCAGGTGATGTTTCAGTAGCAAAGAAGGGTGCAAGCTTTAACCCACCTGAATTGATCGAAGAGAGTCAGCCTGAGGTAAAGCCACAAGCACGAGTGCTGCTGCGTAAGGGACGTGGTCATCAATTTAGGGCTATCGCTGATTCGATAACCAGCGGAGATGAATGGGACGCTGTCGAGATACCATTTTTTTCAGAGGCCTGGCTCTTATCACTCATCCTTTGGCATCGCGATGATGTCCTTCTTGTCGAGCCGGCCCATTTGAGAGCGAGAACAATAGATTTACTACATCAGGTGAGGGCACTTCATGGTTAAGCGAACCTCTACACCCATTGAGCAGACAGCGCGGCTTCTTGATTTGGTTCCTTTTCTTTTAGCTCATCAAGGGATACCTGTTGAGCAATTGGCTGAACACTTTCGGGTCACGAAAGAGATCATTCTTGATGATTTAAACACATTGTGGATGTGTGGACTGCCTGGATACACGCCTCTAGAGCTGATAGATCTAGAGTTCGATTCAGGTTTTGTAACAATCAGGAATGCAGAACCGCTTGCAGAAGTGAGGGCGCTCGTCGGCTCCGAACTTGTTGCACTTGTACTAGGGCTTGATCTCTTAGCCACAGGTTCAAAGGATTTACCGATTGAGGTCAGAGAGAGAATTGAGAATCTTTCCATAAGAATTCGCAGCAAGATTGGAAGTGTAATTTCAGTGACCGATCGTGGTGAATCTGAAGTGCGGGCGCTGATCGAGCAAGCAATCCGCAAGCGCGCTAGCGTTCGGATTCGGTATTTTTCTCCGCAGAAGGATGAAGTAAAAGATAGAACGATTACACCCTTTGATTTCTTTCTTGAGGGAGCCTTTGAATACGTGCGAGCATTCTGTGATTCATCGCAAGGGGTAAGAACATTTCGCGTCGATCGGATACAGGAGATTTCGAAGAACTTTATTCTCCGATCTTCTACTCAATTATCAACTACTCCTACAGAGCCCATCGTCAGTACAGTCAGGATTACTCGAGGGGAAAGATGGACCGCTGAATCCTTGGGTTTAGCTCTGGACGAATTTGTCGTGGGGGGAGTGCTTTCGCTCTCTGCCTACTCTGTCGATTGGATCACTCGTACTGTTCTCGCCTCTCAGGGAGATCTCGTCATCGACTCGCCCTCTCAAGCACGGAGGAGTATTGTTCAATCTCTCGATGCAACGCTAGCCCTTTATGAAGAGGGTGCGATAGCGTTAGCACCGAAGAACCGAATATGAAGGAGATCGTGTGAATCTGACCCAGCCAAGCCACATCCTGCTCGTACTTGTGGTCCTTATTCTGCTTTTTGGCGCTAAGCGTCTTCCTGACTCTGCACGTTCACTTGGACAGTCACTTCGTATATTCAAATCTGAAATGTCAGATAAGAAAGATGAGAAGAAGCCAGACCAAGACGGACAAGCCTCCGCTTAATACCAATGTCGACCACACCTGCTGGTCGCATGCCGTTGCTTGAACACTTACGCGAATTTCGCAAACGAGTCGTTCGCAGCGCTGTCGCGATCATTCTCTTTGCCGGAGTTGGCTGGTACTTCTATACCGAGATCATTACTCAATTAGCAAAGCCAGTCTGCGACCTTGCCCTCGCGCGAGAGAGCGGCTCGGATAGTTGCGGCGCTCTCTACATCAGTGGTGTCTTAGGTCCGATTAACCTGCAAATTAAGATCGCCATATTGACGGGGATCCTACTTGCCGCCCCGATTTGGCTCTATCAGTTATGGGCATTTATAGCACCGGCACTTCACCGTAAAGAGAAGCGGAATTCCATCCTCTTTATTATCGCCGCTACTCCGTTCTTTTCAGTCGGTGCCTATTTTGGTTACACCATTTTACCGTTAGCAATTAGAGTTCTCTTTGGTTTCACACCAGATGCGCTCAACAACCTCGTCCGATTTGATGATTATCTGGATTTTGTTACCAGAACGATGTTCTTCTTTGGTCTTGGATTTGAACTTCCCGTATTTCTTATCGCACTCAATCTCATCGGGGCGATCAGTGGCCGCGGAATACTAAAACCATGGCGAATCTGGGTCTTTGCAATCACCTTATTCGTTGCAGGATTTTCACCGAGTCCAGATCCACTTTCGATGATCGCCCTAGCTTTGCCCCTAGTGGGACTCTACTTCTTAGCTGGCTTGATCGCCCTTGCCAATGATCGTCGCCGTGCAAAGAAGGCCTCACGTGCTACCTCTCCCTAATAATCATTTTTGTGGTCAATGATGAGCACACCGGCTGAGCGTATGGCTGCCTCAAAGGTACGAACTTCACATCCACTAACTATTAAGTTCACAGAGACTTTCGATTTTCCACTAGATGACTTTCAAGTTCGGTCCTTGCACTGCGTTGAAGATGGCAATGGGGTATTAGTGGCTGCACCAACAGGAGCAGGTAAGACAGTCGTTGGAGAGTTTGCTGCTTTTCTAGCACTGGAGAAAGGAAAAAAGTGCTTTTACACAACACCCATTAAGGCACTTTCTAATCAAAAGTTTACCGAGTTCGTAACCAAGTTTGGTGAAGAGAATGTTGGACTCCTCACGGGGGATACAAATATCAACTCGGAAGCTCCAATCTTGGTGATGACGACAGAAGTTCTTCGTAATATGTTGTACTCCAGCTCTACATCTTTGACTGATTTGCGTTCAGTTGTCATGGACGAGGTCCATTATCTGGCCGATAAGTTTCGTGGTGCAGTATGGGAAGAGGTATTAATTCACCTCATGGAATCTGTCCAGGTTGTTTCCCTCTCGGCGACTGTCTCTAATGCCGAGGAGTTCGGCGAATGGTTAGGTACTGTCAGAGGTACAACCGATGTGATCGTCTCTGAAATACGACCCATACCTCTCTATCAACACGTTCTCATCGGTAACCGGCTGCTTGATCTTTTTAAGGAGAGCGGCAAGATAAATCCCGAGTTGTTGGCTCTTGAGCATGAATCTATGCGAAAAGTAAAGATGCCACGACACCGTCGTGAACGCTTTGATGAGAGTGAAAATAAACTTTCGCGGGCAGAGGTAATTGAAACCCTTGATCGTCAGGGTTTGTTGCCAGCGATTACCTTTATATTTTCGCGCGCCGCGTGTGATACGGCGGTCAACCAATGCGTTCATGCGGGGTTGCGTCTAACGAACACAGTAGAGCGAGAAGAGATTCTACGAACCGCGACGCGCCTGAATTCACATCTAGCACCAGAGGATCTCGAGATCTTGGGTTACAACCAGTGGCTTGACGCTCTTCAACGAGGGATTGCAGCTCATCATGCTGGTCTATTGCCTAGCTTTAAGGAGACAGTGGAGGATCTTTTTAAACGTGGTTTAGTCAAGGCAGTCTTCGCCACTGAAACCCTGGCACTTGGAATCAATATGCCGGCAAAGACGGTGATTTTAGAG
Source organism: Candidatus Planktophila sp. (assembly GCA_017858325.1). Classification (GTDB taxonomy): domain Bacteria; phylum Actinomycetota; class Actinomycetes; order Nanopelagicales; family Nanopelagicaceae; genus Planktophila. The sequence continues at coordinate 18,898 of JAFMBT010000013.1, forward strand.
AAACTCACAAAATGGAATGGTGAAGCCCATGTTCCAATTACGCCAGGGGAGTACACCCAGTTAACAGGACGTGCTGGAAGACGCGGTATCGATATAGAAGGAAATGCGATTGTGCAGTGGTCACCCACTATTGATAGCGCAATGGTTGCTGGTCTTGCCTCAACTAGAACATATCCACTTCGCTCCTCATTTGCTCCGACTTACAACATGGCGATTAATTTAATCAATCGTTTCGGTCGTGACCGAGCGAGAGGAAGTCTGGAATCTTCATTTGCGCAATTCCAAGCTGATAGAGCGGTAGTGGGACTTGTTCGTCAGATCAAGAAGAACGATTTGGCTGTGGCTGAGTTGATGCAGGATGTGAGCTGTCACCTAGGTAATTTCGCAGAGTACGCGCGAATGAGAAGTGATATCAAAGAGATTGAACGGCTGCTCTCTAAACGAGATGCTCGCCGGACGATTGATCAGAAACAGAGGCGTTATCTCGAGTCGGAGATTGAAGGATTGAGAAAGGGGCTGCGCTCTCACCCTTGTCACGCATGTAATGACCGTGAGTCCCATGCGCGCATAGCTGAGAGAGCCGAACGTGTTCGCCGTGAATCTGATGGATTGCGCGCTCGAGTTGAAAACCGCACTCACGTGATTGCAAAAACATTCGATCGTATCTGCGACGTACTGACACATTTGAATTATATAGAGGGAGAGAAAACTCTCGAGCAAGGAAAGATTCTTGCAAAGATTTATGCTGAATCAGACCTTCTTCTCACCGAAGCCATCCGTAGGGGAGTACTTGATTCTCTCTCGCCACAAGAACTTGTTGCGGTTTCATCTGCGGTGATCTTCCAATCCCGAACAGTTGAAAACTTTGCCCCAAAGATGCCGCACAATAACGTGGCTCAGGCGCTGGCTTCCATGGTCTCCATTTGGAGTGAGCTAGAGGAGATCGAAGAGCGCTTTGGTGTGAAAACTCAACGCGAGCCAGATTTTGGTTTCGCCTTTATCTCCTACAAGTGGGCGCAAGGTAATTCATTGCAGAGTGTTCTTAAGGGCAGCGATATGTCTGTCGGTGATTTTGTACGATCAACAAAACAGATTATCGATCTCTTGACACAGATTGCTGGAGCAAGCCCCAACCTCCGTAAAACCTGTCGAGAGGCGATCGCTCGCTTGGATCGTGGCGTCATTTCCTATATGTTGGAGGATCTATGACTCTGATGCTTCTTGATAGCGGATCACTCTGGTATCGCGCGTACTATGGCATGCCAGATACTCTCACCGCCGATGATGGAACACCTGTCAATGCGATTCGCGGTTTCTTGGATATGAGCGCTCGATTGATTTCAACGTATAACCCAGATCGAATGGTTATCTGTCTTGATGGAGATTGGCGTCCTTCATGGAGAGTTGAACTATTTCCAGCATATAAGGCTAATCGTTTAGAGGATGAAGAGAGTGACGAAGAGGCTGAGCCCGACACTCTGACCCCGCAGATACCGATTCTCCTTGATCTTCTTGATGAATTTGGAATTCCGATGGTCGGCGTTGATGATTATGAAGCAGATGATGTCATGGCTACCTACGCTCATACCCAGCCAGGGCCTACACGTATCGTTACTGGCGACCGCGATCTTTTTCAGTTAGTGGATGACAAAAGGGATATCAAAGTTGCCTACCTTGCAAAAGGTATTTCAGCCCATGATTTAGTAGATCTCAATTTTATCTCCCAAAAATATTCAATTCCTGGGGAGCGCTATGCAATGTTTGCCACCTTCCGTGGTGACGCATCCGATGGCCTGCCTGGAGTGAAAGGAATTGGCGAGAAAGGCGCAGCGCTGATTTCCACTCACTTCGCCTCGATTGATGATGCGATCGTTGCCGCACAGAGTGGCGACGAACGACTTCCTTCCGCACTCGCTAAAAAAATCGTTGCTGGAATGGATTATCTGGCGATCGCACCGAAAGTTGTTAACTGTGCACGCGATGTACCGTTGCCTGAGATTGAACTTGGCATGCCACAAGTTCCCGCGGATTTGTCAAAGATCTATCAGATCAAGGAGAAGTACTCCCTTGGCGCAAGCGTCGATCGATTGATCTCAGCTCTCAAGTGGTAATTCTTATCGCGGCGCTTCTTTTCGCCGCATCCTTTGAGCCACTCGGCCTTTGGTTTGCCGCACCCATTGCCTATGCACTTCTCTTTCGAACCTTGATTAAGCAGGAGCACACCCCGCGCCTCTATCTCAAGCTCTTTCTCTTTGCCTTCATCAGTAGCGCAGTAACTTTGATGTGGGCGGGGAAGTACGTAGGATTTTTGCCGCTGGCATTCTTGGCGCTGCTCCATGGACTTTATTACCTTCCTCTTGCCTTGCTTCGAAAGTTCACGTCAAACATTCCTATCTTTATCCCGGCCATTCTCTCGGTCGAGGAATTACGATCACGTTTTCCCTTCGCTGGTTTTTCTTGGATGCGATTAGCTTTTTCGCAGGCGGATGCGCCTTACCTTTCAATCGTCTCGCTCGGGGGAACAACCTTGCTATCTGCATGGGTTCTCTTTATCGCACTACTCATAACCAAGCTGAATATCCGCAGAGCAACGTTAGCGCTCGTTCTTATTCTCGCTCCGCTATTGATATCTCATAACGCCGTTGCAACAGGAAAAATCTCTTACGCTGCGGTACAAGGTAATACACCGTCTGTAGGTCTGGGTTTCAACGATCGAGCCAAGGCGGTCTTTAATCTTCATGTCGATACGACGATGGATCTCGTGAGCGCCTCGCCCGATGTAATTATCTGGCCAGAGAATGCAATCGACGTTGATCCGTTTGCAGACACGGGAGTCTCTGAATCTATTCGGTCTCTGACGACAGAGATGAATACGCCGCTCATTGCAGGCGCAGTCAGCAGAGTATCCGGTGATCTTGAGAATATATCGGTGATGTATGGGGAAAGTGGGGAAGTGGTCTCACTCTATTCAAAGCAGTACCTCACCCCATTCGGTGAATACATCCCACTCAGAAGTATCGCTCGGTTAGTTTCAGGATTTGTCGATGATGTTTCTGATTTTTCTGCAGGTGAGAGAATTGATAATCATGTAATCAGGGGAGTCACCCTGGCTCCAGTTATCTGCTTTGAGCTCCTCTCTGACTCGCTGGTGAGAAGAGCAGCTCAGAATTCCGATGCCCTCGTTGTTCAGACAAATAGCGCAACATTTGCTGGGACTTCAGAGAGTGCGCAACAGCTCAATATCACCAGAATTCGCGCTATGGAAAACGCTCGGGAGATAGTGAGTGTCTCCACAATCGGGATTTCAGCTCATATCGACGTCAATGGACGAGTCACGCAGCAGACGGATGAAGATGTTCGCGCTGTGTTGCAGGGGGAGATTCAAGGCGTTTCCAACCAGAGCGTTGCTTCACGACTAGGCGGGTTGGCGACACCCCTTGCGCTTCTCCTAAGTTTTTTTCCATTGGTATTGCATAGAATACGTAGACCATGAAGTTCGCCATCCTTATTCCTACATACAATGAGGCTACCTCAATCGTAGAGTTGTTGGATGCACTCTCCATCTTGCGTGAGAGGGGAACCTACCAATTTGATGTACTTGTGATTGATGACAATTCCCCAGATTCAACGGCAGAGGTCGTTAAAGAACGCGGATTGCCCTGGGTCAGTATTCTCAAGCGCGAGAAGAAAGATGGTCTTGGTAACGCATATCGAGCCGGTTTCACTTCGATTTTAAAAGATCCTAGCTATGACCAGATTGTCACGATGGATGCCGATGGATCTCATCGAGTTCAAGACCTGCCTGCCATGTTCGCAGCCGCTCGCTCTGGTCGTTCAATAGTCCTAGGCACACGTTGGATCCCCGGTGGTTCAGTAGTTAATTGGCCGAAGAGTCGCCAGATGCTCTCACGGTCTGGTACCCGATATGCCTCACTAGCCTTAGGGATTGATCTAGCCGATCTCACAGGTGGATTTCGCATCTACAGTCGCGAACTTCTTCACTCCCTGAATCTGAGCGAAATGACAGCTACTGGTTATTGTTTTCAAATTGAGATGGCGCTGGCATCACATCTGGCGGGTGCACGCGCCACACAAGTGCCAATTACCTTTGTAGAGCGCATCAACGGCGTCTCAAAGATGAGTAGATCAATTGTGATTGAAGCGCTGATACAGACAACTCGATGGGGCGTGACCCGTAGACTTAGACCTAACGCCGATAAGTTACATTATGTAAAGTAAAGGGAATCTCGCCCTTCCCCCTTAGGAATAGTCAGAGATCGGCGCACAACTACAGACCAGGTTGCGATCTCCGTGAGCGCCATCAATACGACCTACTGGAGGCCAATACTTCATGCGGCTACCAATGATCTCACCAGAGACAAGGCCATCTAGCGGCGCTGGATAGCCAGCGGTCTCCCGCGGATACTCGCGCTGCCACTCATTTACCGTTGTGACACGAGCTGTATGAGGCGCCCAACGCAGAACGCTCTCTTGAATAGTCACAACGCCATCAATCACTTGCTGGATTTCGGCACGGATAGCAATCATCGCATCGATAAAACGATGAATCTCTCGAATATCTTCAGACTCAGTTGGTTCAATCATGAGGGTTCCTGCCACTGGAAAAGACATCGTCGGTGCGTGGAAGCCGTAATCCATCAAACGTTTAGCAATATCGTCAACACTTACGCCACAGGATGCTGTCAATGGTCGAATATCTAAAATGCATTCATGTGCAATACGTCCATTTGCACCGGTATAGAGGATTGGATATGAATCAGATAGCCGCGCAGCAATGTAATTTGCAGACAAAATGGCGACATGTGTTGCGTGAGTCAGGCCTGCTCCCCCAAGTAAGCGAATATACGCCCACGAAATAGGAAGAATGCTGGCCGAACCAAATGGTGCACCCGAGACTGGCCCTGGACCGGATGCTGGTCCGGCCTCTTCATCGAAGGGATGATTTGGAAGAAATGGCGCAAGATGTGCGCGAGCGATCACTGGTCCTACACCCGGTCCCCCACCACCATGTGGAATCGCAAATGTTTTATGAAGATTAAGGTGCGAAACATCTGCACCAAATTTGCCTGGTTGAGCAACACCGACAAGTGCGTTGAGGTTTGCACCGTCAACATAGACCTGGCCACCTGCGTCATGAACAAGGGCACAGATATCTGAAACTGCTGATTCAAAAACACCATGGGTACTTGGATATGTAATCATCAAGGCCGCAAGATCGCTTCCATGAGTTTGAATCTTTGCCTTGATGTCGTCGACACTGACATTACCGAGTTCGTCACATTCAATGACAACTACCTTCATACCTGCCATCACCGCGCTTGCCGCATTAGTTCCATGGGCGCTAGAAGGAATCAGACATACAGTGCGATGGGTATCACCACGAGAATCATGATAATTTCTTATCGCTAGTAGGCCTGCAAATTCTCCCTGGCTACCAGCATTTGGCTGCAATGAAACAGCGTCATAGCCAGTGATTGCGACTAACCACTCAGAGAGCTCGGTGATCAATTGTCGAGTACCGCGAGACTGATCAGCAGGTGCAAATGGATGAAGGGATGCGAACTCTGGCCATGAAACCGCCTCCATCTCTGTCGCTGAATTGAGTTTCATCGTGCATGAACCAAGCGGGATCATTGTGCGATCAAGAGCTAGATCGCGATCAGCCAAATTCCGTAAGTAACGCATCATCGCCGTCTCAGAGTGATTGGTATTAAAAACTGGATGAGTAAGAAAAGATGATGTACGTCGAAGAATCGCTGGAAGTGGGTCGGATTTCACATCCTTAAGACCCAGGACTCTGAGAACCCTCTGGAAGATTTCCTCCGTTGTTGTTTCATCGAAGGAGATCCGAATACTCTCTTCAGAGACGTGAGCAAAGTTCAAACCAGCAGCAATCGCGCGCTGATGAACATCGGCGGCGTTGCTCACATCGATGGTGACCGTGTCAAAAACCTGGCTATTGTGTGATGATGAAGCTATGCGAAGTCGTGACGCAAAGTGATTAACTCTCTCTGCGATCTCTCTCAATCCTTGAGGACCGTGCCACATTGCGTAGAAAGCGCTCATATTAGCTAAGAGTGCTTGCGCTGTGCAGATGTTCGAAGTCGCCTTATCGCGTCTAATGTGCTGTTCACGTGTCTGCAACGCCAAACGAAACGCTGGACCACCTGTGTTATCGATACTTTGACCAACAAGTCGGCCCGGCATAGAACGCTCTAGCCCTGACTTCACTGATAAGAATCCCGCGTGTGGTCCGCCAAAGCCCATCGGAACACCAAAGCGTTGCGATGTACCTACAGCGATATCAGCGCCCCACTCCCCTGGCGCAGTCAGAAGAGTGAGTGCCAAAAGATCTGTAGCTGCGATTACAAGAGCACCGCGCGAATGGACATAGGTTGCGAAATCTGAGTAATCAATAATTTCACCAGTGGTATCTGGATACTGAACGATGGCGGCGAAGAATTCTCCATCGTAACCATCTCGTGCGATGTGTCCTGAATCTACCTCCACTACTGTGATTCCAAGCGGTTTAGCTCTTGTCGCAATAACGGCTTTTGTCTGCGCATGAAGATGCTCTTCAATCAGAAATACTGCATCATCTGATAATTTCGACGCTCGTCGTGCCAGGGTCATCGCCTCAGCGGCAGCGGTAGATTCATCGAGCATGGATGCATTTGAGATATCGAGTCCGGTGAGATCACAGATCATTGTTTGAAATGCAAAGAGCGCTTCTAGTCGACCTTGGGAGATCTCCGGTTGGTATGGCGTGTAGGCGGTATACCAAGCAGGATTTTCAAGGACGTTGCGTCTGATCACAGCCGGTACATGTGTTCCGTAATATCCAGAGCCGATAAGTGAGGTAAGAACCTGATTCTGGTTAGCTCTCTCACGCAATTCGGAAATTACATCGACTTCGCTTCTTCCGCCGCCGATCGCCGATTCAATCACTCCGGAGATATGAATATTCGATGGGACCACATCTGAGATGAAAGAAGCTAGGTCTTGATAGCCCAGAGATTTGAGCATCGTGAGTTCATCAGTATGAGTCGGACCAATATGACGATCCTCGAAACCAAACGAACTCATCCAACCACTCCCCTGACTCATCACTGGGGAAATATTAGGCTACTTGTTTGCTTTATGCGCCTTTAGATTTACGACGCAACGAGAGTTCATCGTTACTGTTATTGATAGTAACGTGACCATCAACTTCTCCTTGAAGGTTAGCCAATGAACCTTCAACTTCGTGCCAAACTTTTCCAACAGCGATACCAAAGACACCTTGTCCACCTGCAAGCAGGTCAACGATTTCATCTGGACTTGCACATTCGTAGATAGATGCACCATCACTCATCAAGGTGATGCTTTCTAACTCAACTACGCCACGATTGCGTAGGTGGGTTACAGCTGAACGAATATTCTGAAGTGAAATGCCAGCGTCAAGTAACCTCTTCACAATCTTCAAAACCAAAATATCTCGGAACCCATAGAGACGTGATGTTCCAGAACCCGTTGCGCTACGAACACTTGGTTCGACCAGACCCGTTCGCGCCCAATAATCTAATTGGCGATATGAAATACCGGCAGCCGAACATGCAGTCGCTCCGCGATAACCGATCTCAGGCGTGTGTGGGGAGGACACGTGGGGCTCATCTCTCTTGGGGTTGGTAAAAATATACGCGTGAAAAGGGGTCGATTCAACGACCGACACGAAGCAAACCTCAAGTAGAGAGTGAGACTTATCCGGCGAAATCCTCTGGATTGATCTGATCGAGGAAGTCGCGAAAGGCCTCTAAATCCGCGCTCGATTTCTCGATCGGTTCCCCCATCTCATCCATCTCCTGAATCAATCGCTCGGGGATAGCTATGCCAACCTGATCAAGAAGCTCACGCGAGGCGAGAATGTTGCTCTTACTGCGAAGAGCCAGAGCGATGGCATCCGAAGGACGAGCCGAGATTGCTAGCGCTGCATCTTCGCTGGTGCGAAGCTGTAAGGTGGCAAAGAAGACCCCATCGCGCAGATGTGTGATTTGAACTGCCAATAACGTCGCATCGAGTGTGTGAACAATGTCGTGCATCAAGTCGTGGCTTAACGGGCGTTGCGGATTAATGCCCTGCTGGGCAAAGGCGATCGCCGTTGCTTCAGCTGCTCCCACCCAAATAGGTATAAAAATTTCGCCATCGACTTCTTTGAGTAGAACGATCGGTTGATTCGACGGCATCTCGATGCGCACACCGACAACATCCATACTGACAAAGGGAGTTGGCTCGATGCTCATAACTCTACTCTACCGTGGACGATTCAAACCTGCTCGTACAAGACCTGCATGAAGGCGAATTGAAAGCGCTGCGATCTCCTTAGAGACTTCTTCAGCTCTCGCCTTTGAATCACTACTCTTTTGACGATTAAGTGGAGTCACCACTTGCTCAATCAGTCCGATCTCGCGATCCGCTGCCGATTTAAAAGAGCGAAGATGGCGTGGCTCAATGCCGAAAGCCGACATCTGGGCAACTGCTGTTGCGATGGCAAGTGAGTCTGCATCGTAGTGACGTCCTCGAATTGTGATCAGGCCGAAACTCTCAAGTTCGGTCAACGCTCCATCTGCGAGTCCGGATGCGCTTACCAGTTCCTCTCTGGAAAGACGCATCTCAGAGGATGGTGCGAAGTTGGCCGCTGAAAGTTCGCCATCAACTGTTGCAAGACCTAACGCTGGACGTGCAACTTTGTCGCTCGCTCCGGCAGGCTGTAACCCTCTATCCATAGCATCGAGATTTTCTTTAATGACGCGTAATGGAAGGTATTGATCGCGCTGTGCAAGAAGAACATAGCGAAGGCGTTCGAGGTCAACGCTTGTGAACTTGCGATAGCCCGATGGTGTTCGTTGTGGCTCGATTAGACCTTCAGATTCCAAAAATCGAATCTTAGAAATTGTTATATCAGGAAAATCACCGCGTAGCTTTGATAAAACCTCACCAATACTTAAATAGGCACGGGCTGGAACACTCATTACTTCTCCCCTATCGATTTTTTCTGTCCGGTGATGAAGACCAGATGGAATTTTCCAACCTGTACTTGATCACCGCTCTGTAGCTTATGTTTTTCAATATTCTGAGAATTTATATATGTGCCATTCAAACTATTTGAGTCCGCTATTTCAAAGACTGATTCGCTCGGAAGAAAAGATATAGCTGCATGTTTGCGTGAAACAGTGACATCGTCGAGAAAAACCTCACTATCGTTTGATCGGCCAATCGTGCATCCTTGTCTGGTGATCAGATAGCGGGAACCTTTCGCAGGACCTTTATGAATCAGGAGCATCGCCTTGTCGGCTGGTCCGTTCAGAATCTGATCGACCGTCTCTTTCTCCGATTCGGAGACCGAGTCCAAAAGCTCTGAGAGAAGCGATGAGGCGCTATCCGCCACCGGCTCATTTCCTCCGAGGCGTAGGGTGGTGGTGAGCTCGGATTTACTTGGAGAATCCACAGTGCACCTATCCTCCCCTTGCGACAAACTCGTTTAACATCAACTAGAGGCTGACACTAGATTGCCCCGTTCGATAAATCAAGTGGGAGTTATACGGGCAGAGGGTGGAGATTTACGCGGTAATGTGACGATACTGCTCTGCAGTCAGCAGCGCGGTCGGGATTTGCGAGACCTCAATGTCGGCCAGCCATCCTGCGCCGTAAGGATCACTATTGAGCAACTCTGGCGATTGATTTAGGCCGTCATTCACAGCAACAACTCTTCCAGAGACAGGCGAAAAGATTTCAGATACGCTCTTTGTTGATTCAACTTCACCACAAACCTTATCGGCGGTAACCGACTCACCGATCTTTGGTAGCTGGACATAGACGATGTCTCCCAGCGCCGCTTGTGCAAAATCGGTAATCCCCATTCGAATTACAGTGGGAGAGGAAGCTGAGACCCATTCATGCTCTTTTGTATATTTGAGCGAATCCGGAATCAATGACATGACGTTCTCCCTTGAGTTTTTCCCATCTCTGACAAGTCTCACACTCTAATAGTTTTCAGGGCAGTCAGGAAGTATGAAACTCCCGTGGCTAGGTAGAGAGCCACACCCCAGAGCGCAAAGGCCCATCCAAAGATGAAAGCCGCCGCGCCGATCCACGAAGTATTGAGTGCGAGTAGCAGAAATGGGAAGGCGTAGAGAAGGTTGAAGGTTGCCGCTTTTCCTAAGAAAGTCACCGTTAGAGGTGGCTTCTTCTTGATTGCCAAGAGCGCTGTAACAATAGCCAATACCGCATCGCGCGAAACCAAAATGATGACTAACCAGAGTGGAACCGCTTCGCGAATTACTAAGACAATCAGCGTTGAGATGATGTATAGGCGATCAATCGTTGGATCCATAATCTCGCCCAACTTTGATTCTTGTCCAAGGGCTCGAGCGAGTTTTCCATCAAAGTAATCAGTTGCCCCACCGATTGCTAAGACAACAATGGCCCAGACATCAGATTCTGGGACAAGAGCAAGGTAGATAAAAAGTGGAATGCCTAACGCTCGGAGTGCTGTGAGACCATTAGGCCAGGTCAGAATCGAAGGTTTCTCGGCGCTCATCAGATTACCCTTGCTCTTTATCTCGCTCTTTTACGCGAATAGCGACTTGAACTGGAGTACCAGGGAAACCGAACTCTTCACGTAGGCGACGTTCAATAAATCGTCGGTAGGAAGCTTCGATCCAGCCACTTGAGAAGACCACAAACTTTGGCGGTGCAATACCAGCCTGGGTCGCATAGTAAATCTTTGGCTGCTTTCCACCTCGTACTGGTGGGGGCGTTGCGCCAATGAGAGCCCCCAAGAAAGAGTTGAGCTTCGATGTAGGGACTCGACGCTCCCATGAATCTAGAGCAGTTCGAATTGCGGGGGCAAGACGATCGCGATGCCACCCAGTCTTAGCTGCGACGTTGACGCGTTGTGCCCACTCCACTTGATCTAAATGTCGATCAATTTCACGATCGAGTTGATCACGGCGATCCTCATCTACCAGATCCCACTTATTCATGACGAGTACTAACGCTTTCCCTGCTTCCTCAACCATTGTGATGACACGCAAATCTTGTTCTGAGATTGGTTGTGAGGCATCAAGAACAACGACGGCGCACTCACATCTTTCTAACGCTGCTTGCGTGCGCAGCGTTGCGTAATAATCGGTACCACTTGCCTGATTGGCACGCTTTTTCAATCCTGCCGTATCAACGAATCGCCAGATTGATCCACCAAAATCAATCAGTGAATCAACTGGGTCGCGTGTTGTTCCAGCGACGTCATCAACAATCGATAGTGATTCTCCCGCTAGCGCATTAAGCAGACTTGATTTTCCGACGTTGGGACGTCCGATCAAAGCTATACGGCGGTAACCATCTTGAGCTTGCGCTCCACCGACTTCTGGCAATTCGCGCACTATTAAATCTAGGAGATCACCGCTCCCCCGACCGTGCAGCGCTGAGACAAAGCAGGGTTGTCCAAGACCAAGATTCCACAAGGCGTGAGCATCTGATTCGTCTGAATCTCCATCAACTTTATTTGCAACAAGAATTGTTGGCTTCTTTGCTTTTCGCAGCTCTTGTACAAGAATGTCATCTTCGTCGAGCGCTCCCACATGTGCATCGACAACAAAGGCGAGAACATCTGCCTCTTCCATTGCACGTTCTGCACCGGCAGAAACTTGAACTGAAATACCATCTGGTTTCGATTCCCAACCACCAGTATCCATGATGATAAATCTGCGACCATTCCATTCGCATTCATAGGAGACACGATCACGAGTAACACCAGGAGTATCTTCAACGATAGCTTCACGGCGACCGAGGAAGCGATTGATCAACGTTGACTTACCTACATTGGGACGCCCGAGTATTGCAACAATTGGTAGCCCCAAGAGATTTCTCTCTTTCAATAGCTCCCATATACGCTCGATGGTTTCCTCAAGATTGAGCATTGTTGAATCAACGATCACCGCATCACTTGCTGTACTTAATGGAGAAACAGCTCGTGTGGAATCAATGTGATCGCGTTCGCTTAAGGATTGCCCTATCGCCTCTGCTCCATGTTGCGCACCAAGCTCGGTATCACGTCGCAACGCACGCGCTTGTAGATCTGCCGTTAAAAATACTTTCATCGCTGCATGTGGCGCGACTACGGTTCCGATGTCGCGACCTTCAACAACTATTCCGCGGTCTGCCTTATCAATAATCTTTCGTTGCAGTGTTAGTAACTCGGCGCGAATCTGTGGGATGGCGCTGATTGCACTTACCGCTGCAGTAACTTTTTCAGATCGAATCTCTTCTGTAAGATCCGTATCACCACAAAAAATTTGTGGCTTGGTTGGATCAGATACAAATCGAATCGGGGAAGTTTTCAATCCCTGAATAATTGCGTGAGGCTCAGCGCTATCAAGTGCGAGCGATAACCATGTGACAGCACGATAAAGTGCGCCGGTATCTAAATAATTCCAGCCAGCTCTTCGTGCGATTTCACGGGATGTACTTGATTTTCCCGCTCCGCTAGGACCATCTATTGCTATGACGATCATCTATCGGCTCTCTTCATCAAATTTTAGGAAAACACTCAACGTGCAATTAATTCGTGCATCGCTATTCTACCGAGAAGGATGAACCTTCCATCCCTGTTCTTGTAGATGCGACATCACCTTTTGACCATCCTGAGGTGCAAAAGAGAGTGTGATCAAGCCAGTTTCTTGTCCTGGAGTATGTTCTATCTGGAGATCCTCAATGTTGACCTGAATCTGAGCGCACGATTCAATAATTGCAGCGAGTTGTCCTGGCTTGTCATCGATAACTACTGCTACGAGGAAATATTCACGAGACTGTCCACCATGCTTTCCGGGAATGCGTGCTCGTCCTCGTCTTCCTGATGCAATCACTTCTTGCGCAACGGCGTTCTCATCCAACCCTGCAATGAAGGCGGAAAGATCGTTTTGTAGACTTATCAGCAAAGGACGCAACGCTTCTGCATTGCCGCTGAGGATCTGGCCCCAAAGCTCTGGATTTGAATCGGCTAATCGCGTCGTATCTCGTAGGCCGCTTCCCGCCAGTTCGAGGTCTTCCTCATGAGCCCTATTGAGCGAGCCCGCTAATAGCGATGAAAGAATTTGAGGAAGATGGCTCACCTGAGCCACGGCTCGATCATGGTCGGCGGCGCTGCGGATCATCAGCGCTCCCCCACAGATCGCGATGACCTCCTTCACGTGCGCAAGTAAAGATGGATCAACTCCCTCTGAGGTCAAGACCCACGGCCGGCCAATAAAGAGATCGCCACGCGCCGACTCCGGACCACTGACTTCGCGCCCCGCCATCGGATGCGTCGGTGCGAAGAAAGCCGCATCAAGGGAGGTTTTCGATATATCAAGTAGAGGTTTAGTTTTAATGCTGCTGACATCCATAACCCTCAAGCCAGGGTTTCGAGATAATTCCTCGGCTACCACGTGAGCAATAACCTCTGGCGGGGTAGCAACGATGCAGAGTTGCTCCAAGGAGAGATTTTCATCGTCGAGGTCATCAAGAAGGTCGCGTGCAAGAGCTTCGGCTCGAGCCTCCGAATCTCTGATCGAAACCTTTACCCCGGCCCCTTTGAGAGCAAGTCCTATCGATGTTCCTATTAATCCAGCGCCGACAATACGTATGTGTGTGAGTTTTTCCGCCATTTTATTGGGCGATATCTCGTCTAAGAGCGGTCGCACCGTGGAGGTAGATATGCGAAATCTCCTCGATTTCACGCTCAGTATTGCAGTGAACCATCACTCTCAAGACGCGAGGTAGGGCCCCTGGAACATCAATTTCTACCGCGCAGATAAGCGGCACTGATTGAAAACCAACCTCACGCGCATAGGCTGCGGGAAAGGCGGCGTTGAGATCCGGGGTCACAGTGAGAATCACCGAGATCACATCACGCGGTGTGAGCCCATTGGCCTCCAAAAGAGCTAAAAGTAACTCTTTTGTGGCATCGGCCATCGCCGGGACTGTATTGGCCTTTAACTGAGTGGCTCCCCGAATTGCGCGAACATGGCTCATGGGAAAAGGATAACCCCTAACCCCACAATGGCGCTCTTCTCTTTATGCATGTTTATCGATAAATAAATATCAAGACAAACAAGCTTTTCTCCCCGATAAATTCCAGCTCTCACGATACGACCGCCGCATCTCTGAATCTAAAATATCGATAAAGAAGTTATTCCGAGGCATATCGAGCGCAAAATGGAAAGTAATTATCGATAAAACTGTATTTACTTGACTGGTAAATAAAGTATCGATAAATTGCTTTAACGGTATATAGTTACGATATCTATAAATTAATTAATGTCTAAAGCGTTTCGTAGATTTACCAATTCACCGTCATTAAGATCTCGCCATCGTCCGGGTGGGGTATCCCCCAAACTGATGGGACCAAAGTTGGTTCGGATCAGCCGTAGGAGGCGAAGGTCCACAGCCTCCATGAGTCGACGAATAATGTGATAGCGACCCTCATGAATGCTGACTTCGATCCACTGCGGCGACAGGTGCTTGAAGGAGAGCACTCTCCCCATCCCATCCTCGAGCTCGATCCCCTTCAGCAAGATCTTGTCGACACCTGGTGGGAGTTGTCCTTCGAACTCGATCAGGTAGCTCTTGACCAAACCGTAGGAGGGGTGTGTCGCGCGGAAGGTCAGATCTCCATCATTTGTGAGCAAGATCAGCCCCTCTGAGTCCTTATCCAGTCGACCTACATGGAAGAGACGCTCCTTGCGGAAGTCAATAAAGTCGGCGAGTGAAGGCCTGCCTTCTGGGTCATACATTGTAGACAAAACACCCTTTGGTTTATGAAGTACCAAATAAGACTTAGTCAAAGTTGCCGTTATTGTCTCACCATCAACCATTACTTTAACCTTTGACGTATCAAATTTCGCTCCGAGCTCTCGAATGATCTCTCCGTCGACGCTCACCCGGCCATCTTGGATCAGTTCATCGGCTCCGCGACGCGAGGTCACTCCAGCGTCGGCAATAATTTTGTTCAGGCGTGTAAGGCTCATATGAAGGCTATCCGTTCTCGACAGTCTTAAGGGGCGCCCTCAACTGGGCGCAGGCCTACTTTACTTGTGACAGGGGTGGTAAGGCAAAACCAGCTGAGCGAGCTAGTCCGCGATTAGTCGGTGAGGCTCTCCAGGATCTCATCGAGGCCATCGAGATCAGGAAGGTGCGGAGCCAAGGGCGAGAGATCATCAAGGGATTTAAGGCCCAAGCGCTCCAGGAAGTAACTGGTCGTCTTGTACAAGATCGCCCCAGTCTCATTTTCGACGCCGTACTCCTCCACTAGGCCACGATTGACCAGGGTCTTCATCACCGCCTCAACATTGACCCCTCGAATCGCTGAAACTCGAGCCCTGGACACAGGCTGGCGATAGGCGATCACCGCCAAAGTCTCCAGAGCTGCCTGGGTGAGGCGGTTCTGCTGGCCATCGAGAACGAACTTCTCCACGGTTGGAGCGCAATCTGGGTGGCTGTAGAAGCGCCATCCCCCGTTGATCGCCTTGAGGGTAAAGCCTCGATCCTCGTACGAATGGGTGAGGCGGTTGAGAGCCTCGACAACGACATCGACTGGAACCTCCAAAACAGTGGCCAAGGTGAGCTCACTGACTGGCTCATCGACCACCATGAGGATCGCCTCTATTGATCTATCAACTTCTACATTAGACATTTTTATCCTCATCTGTCTCATCTACAAGCACTACCGGGATATCAAATTCGTCGGTGATCTCAATTTCGCCACTTTCGGCCCCTGTCCAGCTGATTTGTAGCTCGCCCAAGGCGATCACTTGATTAAATCTCAGATTGCCTTGACGGTAGAGATCAAGGAGAGCGAGGAAGCGAGCCACCACGACCAGGGTTGATTCAGCTCCCAGGCAGAGGCTTCGAAAGCTCATGCTCTTAGCCTGGCGCAAGGCCTCAACCACAAGGCGAGATTGCTCGGTCACGCTCACCAATGGGTTATGGAGGTGCTCGATCGCTACGATCGGAGGAGTTTTCGGCGTCAGCACACGCTCAGCGATGGCAGCAAAGCGCTCAGCCCCAACGCCGATCAATACCTCGGGCAAAAGGGCGGCTAAGGCGGGATCAAGGGCTACAACTCGTGGGAAGGACTTGTCGGCCAAGTCGATCATCTCCTGGAAGGAGGCGGCGATCTCCTTAAAGGCTCGATACTGGAGCAATCGGGCGAAGAGGATGTCGCGCGCTTCCAGCAGTGCAAGGTCTTCTTCATCCTCGATCTCACCGCTTGGCAGCAATCGCGCCGCCTTGAGATCCAAAAGTGTCGCTGCGACTACGAGGAACTCGGTCGCCTGATCCAGGCGCCAGCCCTCACCCGAAAGCTCAAGTGAGCGTATATAGGAGATAAATTCATCGGTGACCAGGCTCAGCGAAACCTCTGTGATATCAAGCTTATGTCGAGAAATTAGCTGAAGGAGCAGGTCAAAGGGTCCATCAAAGTTTGAAAGGTGGACGTTGAAGCCACTTTCAGGGGCAACCTGTTCAGCACTTTCTAAGGAGATATCCACGGGTGCACGATACTTCTTTTTATCGGGCCTTACTTGCCGTCACACGCCCTCCGCGCGTAGAGTCTGCCTCAAGCAGAAAGAGGTTTCTCGATTGAGCGCTATATCGACAAAAGATGATGATGTGGTCACCACCGCCAGCCTCACCGGCGCTGCGGTCGCACAGTTTCCAGTGCCCGCACCGATCACTGAGCACGGCAACGCACGAATAATCTCTATCTTCAACCAAAAAGGTGGCGTTGGAAAGACAACAACCACAATCAACCTTGGCGCTGCCCTGGCAGAACTTGGCCGTCGTGTACTACTCGTTGATTTCGATCCGCAAGGCGGACTATCTCTCGGACTTGGCGTAAATGCACATGCACTTCCATTAGAAAATACTGTCTATCACGCACTCATGGATCCTGCAGCAGATATTCAACAGATCGTTCTTAAGTCATCTGTCGCTGGCCTTGATTTTCTCCCGGCCAGCCGCGACCTTGGTGCTGCCGAATCTAAACTTCCATCGGAGATTGGTGGACAACAATTTCTGAAGCGTGCACTAGCAACTCTCAAGGATGAATATGACGTCATCCTCATAGATTGCCAGCCAACCATGGGTCAGCTCACCGTCAACGCACTCGTTGCGTCCCACGAAGTAATCGTTCCATTGCAGTGTGAATACTTTGCTCTTCATGGATTTATCGAATTGAGCGGCAATATCGAGAAGGTGAAAAACTTCCTTAACCCCGAACTCAGATTGATTGGAATCCTTGCAACTATGTACGATCGCAAGACTCTTCATAACCGTGAGGTTCTTAGCGCAATTCTCGAAAAGTATCCCAATGATGTCTTCGATACCATCATTGCAAAGACCATCCGTTTCTCTGAAACAACTGTGGTCGGAGAGCCAATCACAAGTTACGCATCATCTTCAGGCGGCGCGGCGTCATATCGACGCCTTGCCCGCGAATTAATTGCACGAGGAGGAGCACGATGACCCGCAGAGCCAGTTTGCCCGGAGCAGATGAGCTTTTTAAACAGAATAGTCCTGCGCTCAGTGCAGTACGTGAAGTTCCAGTAGAGCCAACACCTGCTGTTACTACTCCCTCCGCGACACCAAAGGCGAAGAAGGGTGTGCGATCAATCCCCCGCCGCCGAGTTGTAAGCGTTGATAAATCACCTTCAGGACGTGAACGTCACGATGAAAAAATTACGGTTTATCTATCACCGGATGAGCTCTTCGATTTAGATCAGGCACGTCTTTCACTCAGAGGAGATCTCGGTCTTGCCGTTGACCGCGGCCGTATTGTTCGCGAATCTATCGCAGTAATAATTGCTGATCTCGAGCAAAAGGGTGATCAAAGTATTCTTGCGCGACGTCTTCGCGGAGTCTAATACTTATTGCGCTCTCGGATGAGCGCTGGCATAGCTCTGACGTAATCGATCTATAGTGACAAGAGTGTAAATCTGAGTCGTCGTCACCGAAGAGTGGCCCAGTAGCTCCTGCACTACGCGAATGTCAGCTCCGCCATCGAGTAGGTGTGTCGCATATGAATGTCGAAGCGCGTGGGGGCTCACCTTATTTTCAAGTCCGCACGCCTTCGCTGCTTCACTGACAATCGACCAAGCGCTCTGCCTTGAGATTCGTCCACCGCGTGAATTCAAAAAGAGAGCCCCATCGTCACGGTGCGCGCGAGCAGCTAAGGCCGGACGCAACCGCACAAGATAATTATCGAGGGCCTGTAGTGCAAAGCTTCCGATAGGAACGATTCTCTCCTTGGAGCCCTTACCGCGAAGCTTGATTGTTTGAATAGTCTCATCGTCACTGGTGATCTTCGCAAGATCGCTGAGATTTACTCCGATGATTTCAGATACTCGGCCGCCAGTTGAGTAGAGCAGTTCAACAAGGGCAATATCACGCAACGAATGTGCACTACTTAAAGATCCCGAGCTACTGATCAGCTGTGTGATCTCATCGATCGATAACGCCTTGGGTAACTTCCTAGCGATACGGTGAGAAGTAATCTCCCCCGTTGGAAGGTTAAGAGAGAACTCTCTAGCAAGATAGATGAGGAAAGATTTCACTGTCGAATTAGTGCGATTGATACTAGATACTGCCAGAGAGCGAACGCGTAGCGATACCTCAAAGTCAATCAACGTTTGAGCAGTTATACTCTCCAGACCAATGTTTTTCTCTTCTAGATAGGCGAGAAAGTAGGAAAGATCTCGCGTGTAGGAAGAAATCGTATTTTCAGAAAGCCCGCGTTCGACGCGCAAATGATCTATAAATGACGAACGTGCGTCTCTACCCTTGTGATTCAATTGCGGCCTGGATTAATCCGATAAATAGCGGGTGTGGCCTCGTTGGGCGAGATCTCAACTCAGGATGTGCTTGCGTGCCCACATAATATGGATGCACTGCCTTCGGCAACTCAACAAACTCCACGAGATCTAACTCAACGTTAAGCCCGGAAAAAACGAGACCAGCCTCTGTTATCGCCTTGCGATATTCATTGTTCACTTCATAACGATGTCGGTGGCGCTCAGAGATAGAGGTTGAGTTGTACACCTGCGACACTATCGATCCAGGTAAGAGTTCTGCTTGATAGAGGCCAAGGCGCATAGTTCCGCCCATATCAGCATCTCCTGCGATTACATCCTCTTGACCAGCCATTGTTGCGATCACGTGTGATCCATTATCTGGATCAAATTCGGCAGAATTGGCATCTTTAATTCCAGCTAGGCTACGTGACGCTTCGATCACCATACATTGCAAACCTAGACAAAGTCCTAGCGTTGGAATCTTCTTTTCGCGGGCGTATGTGAGAGCTCCCAGTTTTCCCTCAATACCGCGAATACCGAATCCACCAGGAACACAGATGGCATCAACTCCCGAAAGGGCAGCTTCTGCTCCTGCTGGAGTTGCACACTGATCGCTGGGAACCCAAACCAATTCAATCTTCGCATTATTGGCAAAGCCACCTGCCCGCAGAGCTTCACAAACGGAGAGGTATGCATCTGGAAGATCAATATATTTTCCAACGAGAGCAACTTTAACGTGATGCTTTGGCTGATGAACTTTACCCAGGAGATCATCCCATTCTCCCCATACGACGTCATGACCTCCTAAGCTAAGGCGATCTACAACATACTTATCTAAACCTTCGCTAAATAAAACTTTCGGGATATCGTAGATACTCGGTGCATCCACCGCTGCGACAACTGCCTCAACATCCACGTCACACATCAATGAGATCTTCTTCTTAATTGAATCCGGAATAGGTCGGTCAGATCTGAGAACTACAGCATCAGGTGCAATACCAATACTACGAAGGGCAGCAACGCTGTGTTGAGTTGGTTTTGTCTTTAACTCCCCAGAAGGTCCAATGTAGGGAACAAGGGAGATATGAAGATAGAAAACGTTGTCGCGACCCACTTCTTGACGTAATTGACGCGCCGCCTCAAGAAAAGGTTGTGACTCAATATCTCCAACAGTCCCGCCAATTTCGGTGATGACAACATCAATATCCGGTGCCGCCATTGCGCGAATTCGCTCTTTAATCTCATTGGTAATGTGAGGAATCACTTGAACAGTTTCACCTAAGTACTCGCCGCGTCTTTCACGAGCGATGACACGTGAATAGACCTGTCCTGTGGTGACATTTGCCGAACCATGAAGATTGCGATCGAGAAAACGTTCGTAATGGCCGATATCTAAATCTGTCTCAGAACCGTCATCGGTAACAAAGACTTCACCGTGCTGAAAAGGGTTCATCGTCCCTGGATCAACGTTGAGATAGGGATCAAGTTTCTGCATTGTTACCCGGATGCCGCGTGAAACCAAGAGCCTTCCAAGGCTAGATGCTGTGAGTCCTTTGCCTAAACTTGAGGCGACTCCCCCAGTAACGAAAATATGCTTAGTTACATGCACTTGGCCCATGGAAGACAAACCTATCAGTAAATTGCTACTGATTACGTAAGGCTAGGAGCTCACTCGCGTGTTCTTGAGCGCTGAGCGATTCATCAAGACCTGCCAGCATGCGCGCGATCTCACCCACGCGGCCTTGATCAGTGAGTTCAGTGACGCCGGAGGCGACAATCTGACCATCACTATCTTTAGCAACTACAAAATGGCGATCGGCCCACGCGGCTACCTGCGGCAAATGTGTCACCACTATGACCTGTGCATGTTGTGAAAGTGCATGCAATCTGCGACCCACTTCGATTGCTGCCTTTCCACCAACCCCTGCATCGACCTCATCAAAAATGTATGTACCGACGGGTGCTGAGGCAGCAATAACAACTTCTAGGGCGAGCATGATGCGGGACATTTCACCGCCAGATGCACCTTTACCCAGACCAACTTTGGGAGCATCACGATGGCCTTGTATCGACATCGTCACTTCATCACAACCAGTGGTTGTGAAATCACTCTCCTTGAGCGCTCCGGTGTAATCAACTGTAAGTACATCTGCATGAAAAATTGTATGAGGCATTGATAGTGCGGAAATTTCCTTTGTCACGAGTGCACTCAAATTTTTTGCTGCCTTTACTCTCTCGCTACTGACTTCTTGTGCCGCAACGAGAAGCTGTGCCTTAATGTCAAAGAGTTCTTTCTCGATCGCCGAGATCCGTTCCTGACCACCAGAAAGATCGGCAATAGTCTCCTTGGCATTCTTTACACGGATAGCAATCAGCGCCATCTCTTCATCAACAGATCCTGCGCCTCCCCATTTCTTCACAAAACTAGCGATAGTGGCCTTACGTTCATTGAGGAAATCAAGGCGCTTCGGATCTGCTTCTAGGCTAGCGAGATAAGAAGCAAGTGAGCCATGCGCATCATCAATGAGGAAGAAGCTCTCAGCGATCGATGATGAAATTTCATCGAGAGCAGGGTCCTTCTCCTTGGCGTTCTCTAGGAACTTTCGTACCGTTCCTAGGACGGTAAGTGCGCCGGAGTCTTCATCACCAAGTGCTTGTAAAGCGCCAGCTGCTGCAACACCTAAATCTTCAACGCTGGCCAGTTTTCGAATCTCATCCTCAATCGCTGCGTACTCATCTCGAACTGGCTTAAGTGATGACCATTGCTGAGTGAGCGCTTCGAGAGAGGCTATCTGGCTATCGCGTTCTGATGCGTGGCTTAGCAGTGACTTTAACTTTGCCTTCAACTCGTTGTATTGCTGAAAAATCTCTAAGTAGATAGTTAACTTTTGATGCAACGGTACGCCAGCAAATAAATCTAAAAGCTCCCGTTGCCTGGCGCTCTTTACGATATGCGAATTGGCAGATTGTCCGTGTATTGCAATCAGTGGCTCTGTAATCTCACTCAGCGCTGAAGCAGTAACCGTCGTTCCAGATGCGGTCGCCTTGCTCTTTCCATCGTTATTGACAGTTCGAGAGAGAATAATTGATCCATCCTCAATAAACCCGCCACGATCTTCTATCGTCGCTCTCAAAGATTCGGGAATCGAAAAAGTTGCAGATGCGACGAGTCGCTCACTCCCATGGCGAACGAGAGCGCTATCTGATTTTGAACCAAGTAATAGAGAGAGAGCGGTAAGAATCATTGTCTTCCCTGCGCCAGTCTCACCGGTGAGCACATTGAGCCCTTTGCTGAGTTCAAGTGAGCTTGAATCAATGATCCCTAAGTTTCGAATCGATATCTCTTCTAGATAGGAGCGTTCACTCACCACGCCATCCTTCGACTGGTAACTTAAATTTTGCCACGAGACGATCTGTAAAGAGTGTCTGCTTCACATGTGCGAGCAATACATCCGTTGCGCCACCAGTGATATGCACTCGGTCGCCTTCGGCAAGATCAAACTCTCGCAGCGCATCAGCAGAGAGAGTTGCTTTTACAGATTCTATTTCAACGACAATTTCAGATTGTGGCGAAATCACCATAGGGCGAGCAAAGAGGGCGTGGGCACTTATAGGTAGAAGCACTACCGCATCAAGATTTGGCCACAAAATAGGGCCGCCAGCCGAAAATGCATATGCCGTTGATCCTGTCGGTGTGGCTGCAATGAGACCATCACAACCCCAACGCGAGAGGGGGCGATGATCTACTTGAACAAGTAACTCGACCATGGTGCTCTCAGTTCGCGCGATCGTGACTTCATTGAGAGCCCAACCCGAAGTGATCTCGCTACCTTTCCTATCCACTGAATAACTAAGAAGCATTCGAGGATCAATGGTGTAGCTCTTATCAATAATACTTGCAGCAACAGTGTCGAAAGAGAGCTTTTCAACCTCTGCCATAAACCCTACGTGACCAAGATTAACGCCGAGTAATGGAATTCCACGAGCACTTGAGATCTCAGCTCCGCGCAAGATAGTTCCATCTCCACCCAAAACAATTACTATTTCGGCTTCAGGAAGTTCTTCCACCGCTACCTTCTGAAGTCCGTTGATAGTTACATCAGATGCGGTAGAGCATAAGAAATCTGCTTTTTTAAGCAATGAGGTCAATATGGTTGCCGCTTTCACCGCTTCATCGCGAGTAGAATTGATAACAAGTATCGCGCTGCGAGAATTCATTATGCGGGTCCCTTCTCAATTGCGATGTCGAGTTCAACTTCACTAATTGCCGCAGCGCCTCGTCTTAACCATAGGAAGTATTCAACATTACCCGCCGGCCCCGGTAATGGGCTCGCTGCTATTCCCATTGTGCCAAGTCCGACATCGTATGCCGATTGTGCAACATCTAAGACTGCGCTGCGCCTGAGCGCTGGATCGCGAACAACACCGCCTGCGCCAAGGCGCTCTCTGCCCACTTCGAATTGAGGTTTGACCATAAGAAGAAAATCCGCGGATGGTTTTGAGACAGCAGCGAGAGCGGGAAGTACAAGTGAGAGGGAGATAAATGAGAGATCTGCAACAACGATATCAACGTCATCACCGACCATTTCACCGGTGAGATGGCGGATATTAGTGCGATCTAAAATCACAACCTTTTCGTTACTGCGTAGCTCCCACGCTAACTGACCGTAGCCAACATCAACGGCTATCACTTTTCGAGCGCCTCTTCGCAAAAGCACATCGGTAAAGCCGCCTGTCGACGCACCTGCATCAAGACAGACTTTTCCTTCGATAGCCACTTCGGTGAAAACATCTAACGCTCCGGCTAATTTATGTCCTCCCCGGGAAACAAAGTCATCACGCTTACCCGAAAGAACTATCGATGTCTGCGTATCTACTTGGGTTGCCGGCTTTGTTGCAGGAATTCCATTGACCAACACTGATCGAGATTCAATAAGATCTGCCGCTTGTTCGCGAGAGCGCGCTAGTTCACGACGAACAAGCTCTGCATCAAGTCGGGTCTTCATTGCTTATTCTCTCTCTTTACTTCTGCTGTGGCCTTGATCTGAACTTAGAGACCATCGATAGTCGAAAGTTCTTCTTGCAATTTGCCGTGGAGCGCCTCAAACCTTACTGAGTGCTCGTTCAGATCACTCGAATCGATATCTGCAAGCTCTGCTTTAACCTCTTCGACTAGGGTGAGGTCGCCACCATCAATCTCTCTGCCCTCTTCTTGAAAATCACTCATTTCTTAGCCACCTTCTTCTTTGCCGGTGCAGACTTCTTTGCCGGTGCAGACTTCTTTGCCGGTGCAGACTTCTTTGCCGGTGCTACTGCGTCAACGCGAGCAACGAGGCGATTAAATTCTTCTCGCTTAACAAAACCCATCTTGAGAACTGTCGCCTCTACCTCATCATGAATCTTCGCCTTCAAAGAATCAGCGCTCTCTCGCGCCCAGGTGTTTATAGCAGCGGCAACCTCTTGTGGACTTTTCTCACCATCAGAGAGCTTGGTGAGATACGTCTTGAGGGATGTAAATAAATCCGTTGTCATGAAATACCCTTCCAGGTAAGTACTGAGAGGAAGTAGCGAAGTCCACTACCTACTCCCCTAGAGTATCTACAATCGTGAGATCTCGGCGGCCTCAACTTGCCAGCGACTTGCAACTCCCGCGGGCCCCGACCAAAAACGACGATGGATCGCTCCAGTGATCTCCACCCACTCGCCCTCCTTGAGGGTCAATGCGCTACGGCGCATCTTCGAACTCCACGCCGCAACATCGAGTGTATCTACACCACCGCGTTCGGCCCGGGAAACAATAAGTCGGAACTCAACCACTTTATCTCCGCTCGGGAGCTCTTTCTCGATCGCTGGGGCTGAAACTCTCCCGCGTAATAAAAGATCATTGAGTGAATAATCAAGTTCGGTATCGTCAATCTTCTTAGCAACTTTAGTTGATGACATGGTCGGCCCTCTTTCCTACGAGGCGAGAAATCTTCTCACTCTGCGTTGAGGGTGTGATCATGGTTATTGCCACCGACAAAAATCAATGTTCGGAATTCAGGTGTGGATGAAGATGGAGGTTACTTTTGAGCTCGTTGATCAGCATCTGTAACTTCATCACTATCAATCTCTGCACATTGGCCAAACCATTGCCGCGCTTCATCATCTCGACCAGCTCCAGCCAAAGCATCGGCATAGGCATAATGCAGCCGGACAGACCACGGCTCATTCTTTACCTTGAGCTCCTTACAGGTAAGGGTAATTACGGCTGCATCCATCTCACCGAGATCACGTCGTGCACCTGATGCGACGATTCTCATCTCAATCTCTTCCGCCTTGGCAAGACGCGAGACTTCAGGAGATCCTGCTAAAGCTAAAGCCTTGAGGGGTTTTCCAAGGCCTCTCTCACAATCAGCGAGAACAGGCCACATTGATACATCACCAGAAATTCTATGTGCTGCCCGCAATTCTTTGAGAGCGATTTCATAATGACCGGCGCGATATGCGGCATAGCCTGCACTTTCACGAACAACTGCTAAGCGCCCAGCGTGATGCGCTGCGGCAACACCATGCTTATGTGCAAGCTCTGGATCAACATCCATATAGAGATTGATGCATGCTAAATGTCGTGCAACAACTTTCGCGTTCTCAGCAGAGAGGCTAAGTAACTCCGCACGTACACTTTTCTCTAACTCTTCACCAGTAATATCCTCAGGAATATCTGGTTCAAAAATTCGTGGACGCACGCGTGATTGATCGCGTTCTACTGGGGCTGGTCTAAAACCACGTGGATCACCGGCATCGCGACCGGCACGAACATCGCGCGTTGCTCCAGGTCGATCAGTGCGACCGCCACGACCAGGGCGTGAATCAGAAGATGGGCGACCGGATGAAGATGGGCGACCGGAACCACGAGGCTTTCTCTCTTCGCTCATCACTCCTCCTTCATCTTCTCAACTACAAACAAATATATCGGTGGTGAAAATAAAAAAGGGGCGCTTGCAATAAGCGCCCCTTTTTATAAAAGAAGTCCGGCAACGTTCTACTCTCCCACAAGGTCACCCTTGCAGTACCATCGACGCTGAGAGGCTTAACTTCCGGGTTCGGAATGGGACCGGGTGTTTCCCTCTCGCTATGGTCGCCGAAACGCTATTGAGTTATGTCAATAAACCATTTACGAAAGATGAAGATATGACTCTTCTATCTTGTTTCGTGGTTCTCGACCGTATCTCGAGAACCACACAGTGGACGCGTAGCAACTTTGTAGTTAAATCCTCGACCTATTAGTAGTGGTCAGCTCCAAGCCTTGCGGCTCTTCCACTTCCACCCTATCAACCCAGTCGTCTACTGGGGGTCTTACCTGGTAAACCAGTGAGAAACCTAATCTTGAAGCGAGCTTCCCGCTTAGATGCTTTCAGCGGTTATCCCTTCCGAACGTAGCTA
>JAFMBT010000024.1 GCA_017858325.1 Candidatus Planktophila sp.
TCAGGGGCTAATTCTCCTGCTCCTACCCAAACAGACTTGCGTCCCCTCAGCACCGAATCAAGCGCACTTACTAGGCCACCAGGGCTCGTGCGCCAGCCAATGATCTCGAGGTCGGGGTTCATATCCTCATAAACAGGCTCGATTGGCAATCTGTTCGCGACAACTACGAACTCGGCGTCTCCCTCAACGGTATTCATCTATTGAAGACCCTAACCTACTTTCCTACTTTGTGACTAGTCGATGCCACCCTACGCAGGTACTGCTCACCAGTTGCTAACAATCACTTCAATTCAATAATTGAGCGTCAAGATACTGCCTTGAAACAAGCGTGAAACTGAAGAATTGTCAGGAAAGCTCACTCCCGCCTTCTCTAATTAAGAGTTAACGGATACTTCTTCTTCTTTGAACCCAACTGCATGATTACCTGAGTGGGTGGTTGCCTCCCGGAGTGCCTACTTCTTCTTATATCCCTTAGGGCACTTTGGCTTCACCGCTGAGACCTTCTTTGAGGTCTTTCCCTTGATGTGGAAAGAAAAAAGACCTGCAGTGTGACCTGCAGGCCTTCTTCTGCGCTTCTTTGACTCAGAAGAGATCCAATCGTATCGCCGATTAAGGAGTTTTGTCCTCACTTGGATTTTTATCCACAATGATTTTGGCCGGCGGTAAACGAACTCTGAAGAGCGCTTAAGTTGCGCACGCGTGTGGCTGTAGCTCAATGGATAGAGCTCTTCTATGACTCAGAAGATGGTTGTGGGTTCGAATCCCACCAGTCACACGCTTCGTCAGAGGCTCTGGGATTTAGTCACCTAGAGCCTCTTTCGCCTTTGTTTTAATTGTGTGTACGCGGGGAATCCTGTGAATATGCGGGTTCATTGGGCAGATGTGGGATGGGCGTTGCTAAAATGTCCATATGTTGAGGGCTCGAAGCTAGGAGCCTTCTCGTCATTGTCCGTGTTCTGCGAGTAGAGGAAATTCTATGTTTAGATTTTTAATAGCACTCGCATTGATCGTGGGGCTCAGTCCCGGGGTGGCTCAGGCTAGGCCGACGGTGGAGACCGCACAGTGGGAGGTCGATCGGCTGAGGACTTTGGCTGCGGAAAAATATGAAGATGCCAATGAGGCGACGATTCGTATCAAGGAGTTAGAGCGTGAGACGGGAGTTCTGGAAAGTCGTGAGGTGCTCTTACGTGCAGAGCTCGATGCTGCCAGTACAACGTTATCGCGCATTGCGATTGCTCAGTACACAGCTGGTGGTTTTGGTGAGGGGTTGAATCTGCTCTTCTCATCTGATCCGACAAAGTATTTATCTGATGCCGGAACCATGGATTTGTTGGCGCGCAATTACTCGAAGCAGTTGCGAAATTATGCAACAACGAAGCAGAAGGTTGAGGCATCACAATTTGTGGTGGCCGATAGAACGGCGCTATTGCGTGCTGAGCGCGAAAGGCTCAATAAGCAGGTTGCGAGTGCAAAGGCTAGTTTAGCAAGGGCTGAAAAGATTCTAAAGGGGTTAAAGAAGGAAGACCGTGAGCGCCTGGCACGAGAAGAAGCGGCGCGTGAAAAGCGAATTCTTAGCACATCGAAAAAGTTAGCACAGAATTTTAAGGGCGATAATTCGCGTGGATCAATCGCCCTTAAGTATGCGTTGCAACAGGTTGGGGATGTTTATGTGTGGGCAGCAGCTGGTCCGACGCGTTGGGATTGTTCGGGGTTGACGATGCGTGCATTCGCGCAGGCGAAGGTATCTCTGCCTCATTCATCGAGAGTTCAGATTAGTTATGGCAAATCAGTTTCATCACGAGAGCTAAAGCCGGGGGATCTTCTCTTCTTCGGTAAGCCAATTAGCCATGTCTCGATCTATATGGGCAAGGGAAAGATGGTGCATGCTCCGCGACCAGGTAAGAGAGTAGAAGTTATTAATTTCACTACTATGTTTGGCAGTAAGCCATTTGTGGGAGCACGAAGAATATGAAGAGAAAGATAAGTGCAGTTCTCGCTCTGGTTCTAATCGGTGGATTGTTTCTACCAATGCAGCAGGCCAGTTCGAAAAAGCACAAGCCAACGTTGGCCCAGATTGAGGCGGCGAAGAAGGTAGAGGCGGAGAAGAAGAAGGTTGCAAACGCAGCCTTGAAGCGCTTACAGGGGGCGCAAGGAAACTTGAGAGCGTTATCTGCGATCGCATCCGATGCACGGGCTAAATATCTGCGCGCCCAAGGAGAGTTAGTTGAAGCAACAAAGAAATCAAAGGCCGCCGCTGCGTCTTATCAAGAGGCCGCAGCAGCTGTGAGCTCCACACATCGTGAAATTGGCAAGTTAGCAATTCATGCCTACACATCTGGTGGTGGGCTAAGTGATCTCGAAGCGGTGTTAAGTGCAAGTGGGCCACAAGAGATGATGGATCGCTTATCAACGATCGAGAATTTAGGGGTAAAAAATAAGACAACACTTACTCGCTTTAAGGCTGCCGAAGAGATCGCCGAGGAAGCCAAAGTTGTCGCCGATGCGGCCAAGGAAGAGCAGCGCGTTGTAACTGAGAAGGTGGCTGCTGCGAAGAAGGTGGCAGATGATGCCCAGGCTGAACAGCAGAAAGAGGTCGATAAGCTGCAGGCAGTTCAAGATAAGTTGCAGCGTGATTTAGCTTCTGCCAAAAAAGTTCGAGTTACTCTCGAACAACGTCGCCAGCTTGCACTCTTAGAAGAGGCGCGCGCTAGGGAAGCGGCGAAGGTGACGGGTCAATCAAGGGTCTGGCGTGCGGGTGGACCAACTGGGGTAAGTTCTTCACGTACGACTGAGGCGATGAGATTAAAGGCTGTTGAATTCGCAAAGCGACAGGTGTTAGCGGGTAAGCCATATGTGTGGGGAGATGAAGGTCCAAATTCTTTTGATTGTTCGGGACTTGTCTACGCCGCTTATAGGTCGGCAGGTCTTGGCTGGCCGAATTGGGATCGTTTGAACTCAGCGCTTTACTACAGATACATTAAACAGATTCCTTTAGCCAAGATGCAACCGGGCGATCTGCTCTTCTATTCTTATGACGGATCTACCAGCAAAATTCACCATGTAAGCATCTATGCCGGTAACGAGATGATGTGGGAAGCGCGATCAACTAAGAGTGGATTGAAGTTCTCAAATATCTACAGCATGCCCGGCTTGATGCCGTATGCCGGACGTGTTTGATCGATGAGAAAGAGTAAAAAAATCTCGATGGTTATGGGATTACTTTTTGGCTCTCTCTTGCTCAGTGTTAATCCAGCCAGTGGTGCCGGGCAAGATATTGGAACACTTTCACATGTCCATAGCGTGCGCGCCTTCGGTGATGAGGTAATTCTGGGAACCCATGAAGGGCTCTTCCGTTATGTGGATGCGAAGACTGTGCAATCAATGGGGCCAGAGAATTTCGACATTATGGGGCTGGCAGTTTTCGGCAAACGCTTATATGCCAGCGGACATCCTGGGCTGGGTTCGAAGTTACCACAGCCTGTGGGTTTACTACTTTCAGCAGATAGCGGAAAGAGTTGGAGGAAGATGGGGCTGCAGGGGGAAGTTGATTTTCATCTCCTTGAAAGTGCTAGTAAAGATATGTATGGAGTTGATTCAGGAAGCGGCAACCTGCTCTATTCAAAGAATGCAGGTAAGAGTTGGGTGAGTCGGGGTGCGAACTTGTTGAGCAATATTGCAATTAATCCGACCAAAGTCGGTGGAGCACTTGCTCTGCGTGAGGGAAAGCTGGTCTCGACGCAGAAATCATTTACAACGATGCGTGAAATTGATTCGGCGTTGACATTTACCTCGATTGATTGGCTCGGCAAGAGCCTGCTGGCAACATCGGGTAAGAGCCTTTATCGATCTGGTGATCTGGGCGTGAGTTGGAAAAAAGTGAGCGATTTTCCTGAAAGAGTCTCAACTGTGACTCAATCTTCAAAAATCATCGCCGTTGTGTCAGGTAATTCAATTTACAGGTCAACTAATGGCGGTAAAACCTTTAAGAAGATGTAGTCCTGAGCCGAACAGTGTTACTCGCGATGGTTTTTTAACTAGGCCGCACAATTTCGGATCTAATTCAATCCTTTGATACTCCAATTAAGCGCAGCAGCTATTGCAACCCAAATCTGATACGGCATGACTGCTATCGCCATCGGTATTGAGATGGTGAAGAGGATGTATGTCATGGGAATTGTTAGGAGCGCGGTTGCGGTCAGGGCGATCGCTGCTCCGGTGAGATCGTGGGGGCGGTAGAAGAGGTAGGCCCAGGTGAGGGCGGCGGCAACTGAGAGCGCGAAGAAGGCGATGTAGGTAAAGGCTGCGGGTTTAGATGCGCGTTGGCCGATGATGGTGGCGGCTATTCCAAGGACGATGAAGTTATAGGGCCAGATGATTCCGAAGACTGCTCCTGGTGGTTGCCATGAAGGTTTATTGAGGTTGCGATACCAGTTGTCGCCGGTATTCACCCAGAGCCCTGATCCGATGGCATAGACCAGGACTATTGCAATGCCACTAACTGCGGTGAGGGTGCGAAAGCTCATGTGTAGAGGCTAGAGGATTTATCGGTGGATTGAGCTATTTAATTTTGATGACTTTGTTCAGGATTAATCTGCCATCGACTTGAACGGTCACTAACTTTCGTCCCGGCTTGACTTTGTTCTTGCCAACGCGACTTATTGAGCCATTAATTCGGACAATCACTTGTTTACCAGCTGCATTTGTGACGGCCACTGCAATGATGCGTTTTTTTGTCTTACGTGCAGTGGCGCTGGAAATTAGTGCGGGTGAGACCGTTATGGTGAAGGTGCGGCTTGCACCGGCAAAAGTTGCAGTGGCAGCTTGCGTTGCGGTGATTGTTGCAGTACCTGCCGCCAGTGCTGAGAGTGTCGAACCTGAGATTGCAGCGATTGCTGGGTTGCTAGATGTGTAGCTCCAGGCACCAGGTGAATTGCTGGTGGGGGTGGTAAACACTTGTTTAGCGCCGGCAACGAGTGCGATGTTGGCAGGTGTTGTAATTGTTGGGGTAGGTTTCACTGTGATGGTTACCTGCACAGTTGGTGATTGACCATATCGCCCGGCAGGTTCTTGGAAGGCGGAGATAATTGTTGTGCCAGCTTTGATTCCGGTGATGACGTTATCGACGATTGATGCGATGGTGGGATCAGTTGATGTAAAGATCCAGCGGCCAGTCGATGGTGATTGTGGAGTAACTGGGGCGGTGAGTTTTTCACCGACGCCAACGGTCAGTGGTTGGAATGCTCCGAGTGTTGGCGGAATTCCGATCACAGTTACTTCAAAGGTGGTACTGCTTGCGGTGTAGGTCTCTGTCGCGCTCTGGGTCAATGTGATTGTTGACCGTCCAGCGCTATCAAATGTGAGATTGCCATTGGCAACTCCGACGACAGTGGGCGCACTTGATGTAGCAGACCAGGTACCTGTTGATAACGATGTCGGATAAGTAATTTTTACTGCCGGGTCACCGACAAGTTTGGTAATGCTGGCAGGTTTGGCCAGTTGTTGATTTCCACGAATTGTTACCTTGATGGAGATGGGACCAACTGCAGCAAAGTTTCCTGATGCAGGCTGACTGGCAGATAATGTGATAGTTCCTGGCTTGAGTGCAATCAGGTTGAGACCATTAACTGATGCAGTTGTGGGATCAGATGATGTAAAGGTCCAGGCAGCTGATGAGGTCGATGCCGGTGAGGTGAAAGGAATTACCTTTGTCGCACCATTATCGAGATCGACGCTGATATCTTTAAAGTTACCAACTGTTGTTGTAGGTGTGACTGCTGAGACGGTGACTTTCATTGATGTGGTGGTGGATCTATAGCCACCTGCAGCTGCTTGGCGGGCGGTAATTGTTGCGGTGCCCGATTTGCGTGTCAGGAGTGTGAGTCCATCGATTCCAACAATTGTTGGATCAGAGCTGGTGAGTGTCCATGTGCCTTTTGAGTTAGAACTTGGCGCCGTCAGTTGTACTCGGGCAACGCTATCGATGGAGAGAGTGATATCGCTAAATGAACCAATAGTTGGAGCAGGTGCGTTGATGGTTAAGGTCATTGTCTTTGATGCAGATAACCAGCGCCCAGTAGCGCTTTGTGTTGCTTTAATGTCAACGGTGCCACCATCGCGGAGTGTGACAAGGTTGCCAGAGACAATGGCAACCTCGGGATTTAGTGATTGATAACTCCACTGACCGTCTGAATTCGAAGTCGGTGGCGTGAGTGCGACTGTGTTCTGCCCTAGGGTTACTGTGCGATTGGGAAAATCACCAATAGTGGGTATACCTGCGTTGACGGTCAAACGACTGAAATCAGAGACAGAGTTGTACTCTGCTGTGGCCGGTTGAAGATAGCGAATAACAGTGCTACCCACTGCCAAAAGAGTGATTGTGAGTCCATTTGCTGTTGCGATACGTGGGTTACTAATTTCAACGATCCAAGGACCGGGGGAAGTGGAAACTGGTGGAGTAAGAGTGATCGTGCCCTTATCAATTGTTGTCACGGTTTCCTCGGGGCGGAATGAAATTGAATTCAGGGCTGCATTAGCGCTACTGATGAGGCCTACGAGCACCGAGGAGACGAGGACTCCAATAAGAATGAGCGCAACGACCTTAGTTTTCATAAGGCTATTATCGATTTTTCTCGCACGCGCTGAGGGTTGCGACACCCGCAATTATCAGTCGATTTCCTGTGAAAGATACCTGCGATACCAAGCAGAAAATTATTCTGCTTGGCGCTAGCGAACTGAACGCAAGACCGCGGTGACTTTACCGAGGATCTCGCACTTATCTCCATTGATGGGTTCGAAGTCATCATTTGCTGGCAATAACCAGATGTGGCCATCTTTACGTGAGAATGTCTTTACCGTTGCTTCGCCATCGATCATTGCAGCAACGATCTCGCCCTTATTGCAATCTTTCTGAGAGCGGATAACAACAAAGTCGCCGTCACAGATTGCGGCATTGATCATAGAGTCGCCAACAACTTTGAGCATAAAGAGATCTCCAGATCCAACGAGTGATTCTGGAAGTGGAACGATCTCTTCGACATCTTGTTCTGCGGTGATAGGGCCACCGGCTGCGATCCGGCCCACCAGTGGGATAAAGCGAGTCTTATCTATGGGGGTCGGTGCGCCCATCATCGATTCAGCGATCGAATCCGGCAGCACGACCTCCATGGCGCGGCCGCGGTTCTCATCGCGGCGGATAAAGCCCTTCTCGGTGAGGATATCGAGCTGGTATTTGACCGAGGCGGGGGAGGCAAGGCCTGCGGCATCGCCGATTTCACGCATAGAGGGGGCATAGCCCTGGGATTCGGTCGAGCTTTTGATGAAGTCTAGGATCGAGATTTGGCGGGCTGTGAGCTCGCCAGCGGGGGATATCTTTTTAGCCATACACCGATGATTCCACAGGTTGGGGATAAATTCAAACATATGTTCGAATATATCTTGCAGATGTCGGTGGGTGGGGGTACTCTTTTCTTATCGAACAAGTGTTCGAAAACCTTCCCCAAGGTTGAATCGCAGGAGCGAAAGACCAGGAGTAACCGATGAGCGCAATGAGAGCCCAAACCCTTGTAAATCAAGGTTTTCTGCAGAGCAATCCCTCCGGCCGTGTAATCAATCAGATGCACCTCAATCGCCGTGGTCGTCTAGCTCGCACCCTCGTGGTTCTCTCTCTTGCGATCGTCTTATTGGCCACCTTCGGCTTTAGCGCAGGTGCTGGCAACTCCGATCAGATGAGCCCGACCTCTGACTCCTTTATTACCATCACCGTCGGCCCAGGTGAGAGCCTTTGGTCGCTAGCAGGTCAGATCGCAGTCGATGGGGATAAGCGCTCGCTCGTTGATGAGATCATCTCGATCAACTCATTGCCAACTGCCGATGTTCAGGTGGGGCAAGAGCTGCGCATCCCGATTCACAGCTAATTTTTCTCAATTCCTGAATTAGTGCTAACCTTTACCTATGGCTAATAAGGTAAAGAGTAAGAAATCTCCAACAACGCGTTCTGGGCGGACTTCGCGTAGTCGCATTAGTTCTAAAAATCAGATCACTATTCCTGTAGAAGTGTTGAGAGCTAAAGGGATGAGCCAAGGAGATGAAGTGGAATTTGTATTGAATGACGCTGGTTTTATCGAAGTTCATCCATTGGGGGTAATAGGCCCTCTCGCCTTTGCAGGAAGTTTTACCCATATCTTTGAAGGCTTTGATTTAGAGCGCGAGCGAGAGTCATGGAATCGGTAGTCCTTGATTCATCTGCAGTGATTGCACTCTTTAACTCTGCCGATCTCCACCACGGTGCCATCGTTGCTGCGATGGTGGGCTCATCCGCCACTTACTCGATCGCAACGGTGACGGTGACAGAGACGCTGGTGGCCCCGGCTCGAATTTCACCCCGTGAGCTCGAGGTTTTCCGTAGCGCCTTGACGAAAAGTTTCGGAGATTTTCTCCCGATGGATACTCAGGTGGCTATCAAGGCAGCCACTATTCGGGCAACAACTGCCCTTTCCACCCCTGATGCGATTATCAGCGCTACCGCTGCCCTTTTGGGGCTGACCTTGTGGACCTGCGATAAGAAGTTGGCCAAGGCCCATAAGGGGGCGCGCCTGATCGGTTAACGGCCTGGGTGAGCCACGGGGGCCAAGAGAGAACAGGGCGCTGGCGTGTCGCTGCGATTGAACTGGAAAACCCTCAAGACTTGCTTTATAGTTCCCACTATATGTAGGGGTAGAAACGAAAAAAACTTCCATAAGTAGTGTTTTTACGGTAGTTTAAAGAATTCTCCACTACATCACAAAAGGGAATTTTCTAGTATTTTGCAAAGGAGACACGCCGATGATCTGCCCATTCTGCCGACATGATGATTCTCGCGTCGTTGACTCTCGCCCAGTTGAAGATGGCACACAGATTCGCCGCCGCCGCGAGTGCCCTCAATGCGGACAACGTTTTTCTACCCAAGAGGTTGCACTTCTTAACATTATTAAACGAAGCGGGGCCACTGAGCCATTTAGCCGCGAGAAGGTATTGGTCGGTGTCCGCAAGGCATGCCAAGGTCGCCCGGTCGATGAAGATGATTTGGTCCTGTTAGCTCAGCGAGTGGAAGAGAGCCTTCGCTCCACTGGTCAGGCAGAGATCGAAGCTCAGGAAGTGGGAATGGCAATTCTTGCTCCACTTCGTGAACTCGATGAGGTGGCTTACCTGCGATATGCCTCGGTATACCGTAACTTTGCCTCCCTTGACGATTTCGAAGGTGAGATTGCACTTCTCCGCGCGCTTCCCTCGAATGCAAATCAGGCAACAAAAGTAGTAACTATAAAGACACCAGAAAAATCATTACAAACATCAACAGCTACAAGTAATCAGAAGACGGGGAAATAAAACATGTCAGATACGGTCATCAATCGGCCTATAAAAATCAAAGCTCATAACACCTTAAAGGGTAAGGGCTTAACAATTGAACGCATTTATACAACCGAGGGAATTCACCCTTACGACGAAGTCAAGTGGGAACGTCGCGACGTCGTTCAGTCAAACTGGAAAACCGGTGAGACTGTATTTGAACAACACGGTGTTGAATACCCTGACTTCTGGTCAGTGAATGCCTCAACAATCGTGACCACGAAGTATTTCCGTGGCGCCGTGGGTGCCGAAAATCGCGAATGGTCTCTCAAGCAGGTCATCGATCGCGTTGTACTTACCTATACAAAGGCCGGAAAAGAACACGGTTACTTTGCAACAGATAAAGATGCAACAATTTTCGAACATGAATTAACACATATGCTCATGCACCAAATCTTCTCATTTAACTCCCCAGTGTGGTTTAACGTCGGAACTGCTGCCCCACAGCAAGTTTCTGCATGCTTTATTTTGTCTGTTGATGACACGATGGAATCAATCCTTAATTGGTACCGTGAAGAAGGAATGATCTTTAAGGGCGGTTCTGGTGCCGGTCTTAACCTTTCACGTATCCGTTCTGCAAAGGAACTCCTCAAATCAGGTGGAACAGCCTCAGGCCCAGTTTCATTTATGCGCGGTGCTGACGCGTCCGCTGGCACAATCAAATCAGGTGGCGCAACCCGTCGCGCTGCAAAGATGGTTGTTCTAGATGTCGATCACCCAGATATCGAAGAATTTATCGAGACCAAGGTCAACGAAGAGGACAAGATTCGCGCCCTTCGTGATGCTGGCTTTGATATGGACCTTGGTGGAAAAGACATCATCTCTGTCCAGTACCAAAACGCAAATAACTCAGTGCGCCTCTCAGATAAGTTCATGAAGGCCGTTGAAAATGGAGAGCAATTTGGTTTAACAGCTCGTTCAACTGGTGACGTTATTGACACCGTTGATGCACGCGAACTTTTCACAAAGATCGCACAAGCTGCATGGGCATGTGCTGATCCAGGAGTTCAATTTGATGACACCATCAATGATTGGCACACAACTCCAGAGACAGGTCGCATCAATG
>JAFMBT010000025.1 GCA_017858325.1 Candidatus Planktophila sp.
CGTGTCAAGGCTTTTACGGGTGGAGAGTTTCGATGAGTGGATACCCAACGATAACCAAAGCGGCCTAGTGGGCCAGTTGCTCTGATGAGGCGCGCCGTTTTGGTGTTGCCTCGGTGATCGAGCAAGAATGCGACGGCGGCTGCACCTTTAAATAACTGCTCGCCTTGGATTGCAATGACTTGCCTCTGGCATTCATCTAGTGTGAGGTTATAACTCTTGGGGTCGATTTCATAGAAAGAGAGTGCAGTGATTGCCGATCGCATCTTTAGCCAGTTAATGCTAGCGCGACAGAGACGGCATTGGCCATCATAAATTACGGTAATCGCGGTTTCCGCCACACTTTCTGAGTGCATCTATTTCACCATCATAATTCCCAGCACATTGGACATTTCATCTTGGCTCAGACGATCTTCTTCTTTGAAGATAGAGCTACACATCTGACAGCGAAACTCCCAACGCCAATATGCAAAAGAGTTAAAGCCAAACTTATGGCTCTTCACAAAACGTATTGGCGGAAAGATCTTGCAGCGCATACATCTGCGTGGCAAGGACATTGAGTTGACCACTTGTGACTCTGCACGAAAGCCACGTGAGTAGGCGAAGCCAATCCCGTAGAGGTCAACATTAATAAGAAATGATGTCGGGTTAATTGATAGTTGATGTTTGGCATCTCGAATATCTGAGTAAGCATAGAACCCACAATCACATCCCACCACTGGCGGAATATGCTCACGATTTGATTCACATCGCGCCGTATCATCTGCGACGTAAAGATCTCCAGTTAAGCCGGTAAGTGTGGGCACCTGTCCGGTGATAAAGGCAATTTTGTAGCCATGCATATCCTGGCTAGGTAGATCGAAGGCATCGTCATATATCAATTTGCGATTACCCGTGGCTGTTCGCTTGCCCTCTTGTCTGCTGAGAAAATCGATGTAGAGGAGATACGAGATGAAGATAATTGGGACAAGGATAATGTAGAGAGTAAAGAACTGACGTGAAAAATTGTGTAGGAGCAACGGTGCAGAGCCATCAGAGCCACTGGAAAAACCACCAAAAAGGAATGCGAGGAGAACTGCGATCAAGCTTCCAAGGCAAAATTTAGGCAGGAACTCACCTAATTTGCGTTCGGCCGATGCGGAGTCCATTGGGAAATTATTCATCAGTGTTGCAATAAGCGCGCTTTCAAAGATTTGTCCAGATTCGGCTAGCGCATATCTATCGCCAGACGTAGAGTTAGAACTCTTCAGGTAGGAGTAACTATGGGCGAGATAGGCGAGCCAGACCGCGTCGTTAGGCGTGAGCGTGATCCCGTAAAAACGCCTGCCATGCCAGTGCCAGTTCCTGAATTAGAACCGGCGAAGTAATTTCTTACCCCTATCGACCAGTGGGTAGCACTTCATTTTCAAGAATTAACCACTCTTCATCTGAGAACAATCGTGAGCGAATTAGAAAACTTTTCCTGTTACAGGTGTGACATTTTCAAAATACTTTCCTGATGATGGCGCAACGTATTTTCCACCAATCCAGTGGTCATAGCGCGCTTTATAAGTTGCCTTGCTTCCTGGAAGTCCAGGTGCGACATAATCTGTCATTTTCTACCCCCAACGTAGGGAACTTTTCTCTACTAAGTGAGAACGTACTCCTT
Organism: Candidatus Planktophila sp.; assembly: GCA_017858325.1. Classification (GTDB taxonomy): domain Bacteria; phylum Actinomycetota; class Actinomycetes; order Nanopelagicales; family Nanopelagicaceae; genus Planktophila. The sequence goes on from JAFMBT010000025.1 coordinate 1,646, forward strand.
TGCAGGTAACTGGGCAAGAGATCCAAACTTTAATGAGCGTGGGCTAAGTACTCCTTAAGAGTTTGATTCTCAAGTGAAATCTCATTGAGATGGTGCTTAACCACATCACCGATCGAAACTATCGAGAGTAAGTCACCGTTTTCATCAACTACTGGAACATGTCGGATGCGCTTTGCCGTCATCATGGACATAAGTTCATCCACTGTCGAATCTGCAGTGCAGGTGTACACCTCCACAGTCATAATGTCACGGACGTGAAGATCTTCAACCATGTCAAACTTGCCGGGAAGAGCACGTACGATGTCGCGCTCAGAAACGATTCCATCGATAGTTTTACCATTCGAAGATACGACCATTGCGCCAACATGGAAAGTATTGAGTGACTCCACTAAATGTTTTACAGAATCATGCGCTGCAATAGTTCGTACATCTTTATCTTTTATAAGAGTTTGGATTTTCATCTCTCTCCTAACCTTCTCTTGTCTAACTTTGAGGTGACTTCATACTTCTCCTGCCCCCGAAGAAAAGCAATAGATTTTTGGGGGGTGTACTAGGCGGTAACAGCATGAGAGGATCTCTCGCATGGGAGTAAACAAGGCTGGGCAAGATACCGTCGGTCGTGGCATGGCGATCATGTTGCTTATTACAGGCGCTGCTCACTTTATCGTGCCGAGTCCGGTTAATGATCTGGTGCCATCTTTTCTGCCAGGTGATCCCCGCGTCTGGACGTATACAAGTGGTCTAGCCGAGATTGTTGTCGCGCTTTTACTCTTAGCGCCTTTATATAAAAAAGTGGCCGGTAGGGCAATCAGATTATGGGGTGCTTACTTAGCGCTCGCACTCTTTATCGCCGTTTATCCTGCAAATATAAATATGGCGATCGAAAGGAGCCCACGCGATATGCCCGAGCCCCTACTCGCTTATGCTCGATTACCACTTCAATTTGGTCTCTTTTACTGGGCCTGGGCCTTAGCAAAAGATATCAAATTGAAGTCTTTAATTACGCCTTGAGATGTGCTGCAGCATCGGCAAAGCCTTCAGCCTCAAGCTTTGCAATTATGTCTTCTTTGACAGCCTTAACCACTTTATGTGTTCCATTGCAATTCTTCTCTGGATCTGTTGTGTATCCGCAGCCGCAAGCGCCCATAATTTACTCCTGTTTTATTATGCAGTAGGTTCTTAATTATATAATGAAAGAGATGATTCTACGCGAGAGAATCAGGTGTATCGAGATAGATTTCTGGTATTTGGGATCGCAGAATCAATGAAATACTTCTATTCTTAATGCTTGTCAAATAGATGGGGTATATGTGTCAGGTCAGCAATTACGTGTGGGTCTTCTTGCTTACGGAGCAATTGGTGACGAGCACAATAAGGCGATCGGTGGATGCGATGGTTTGGTGGTTGCTGCAGTTTGCGACACCAACCCTGCTCGTATCGAAGCGGCACTTTCGATTGCACCGAACGCCAAAACTTTCAGTGATGCTGATGAAATGCTCGCATCAGGTGAGATTGATCTTGTAATTGTCTCGACTCCCCCAAATAGCCATTACGCTTGGGCGAAGAAGGCGCTAGATCAAGGGATTCATGTTGTCCTGGAAAAGCCGATGGCGCTGACAACTACCGAGTGCGATGATGTGATGGCACTTGCAAAGAGTAAGAACTTACTTCTTGTTGTCTATCAGAACCGTCGTTATGACCGCGACTTCCTCACAATCAAAGCAGCGATCGATCGTGGCGACATTGGCGAGATCTTCCACTATGAAAGTTTCGTCGGGGGATACTCACGCCCCTGTGATTTCTGGCATTCCGATGCCAGCGTCTCAGGTGGAGCCATCTTTGATTGGGGTAGCCACTTCATTGATCAGATCTTGGCACTGATCCCAAGTCGCGTTGAATCAGTCAGCGGAATAAACCATAAAAGAGTCTGGGACCACATAACCAATGCAGATCATGCTGAAGTGAAGATCAACTTTGCAGATGGTGTCCAAGCGTCTTTTATCAACTCAGATCTCTCAGCTGCGCGTAAACCAAAATTTTATATCTTGGGGACAGGTGGCGCGCTAGTGGGAGATTGGGATACCACTGGCGACGGAGCAGTTGCAGACCTTCCAGCAATTATCACACTACATAAAAAAGATGGCACATCACAGGTACTCCCCCTTGAACCAGTTGAACCGTTCTTGTTCCATAAATCAATTGCTGCGTATCTTCACACTGGAGCGGACATGCCTGTACAGGCCAAACAATCACGTGATGTTGTTGCGATTATGCAGGTGGCGGAAGAGTCAGCGCTACAGCGTGGAACCTTTATCGCACCGGTGCTCTTGCGCAAATGAGTCTGCGGTGGGGCTTTATCGGTGCAGGAAATATTGCAACGGTAGCGCTAGCTCCAGCGGTTCATAAAGCAAGTAACTCCATACTTTATGCAGTTGCCAGTGGGGATACCGCGCGTTCTGAAAAACTTGAACCAGTGAAGGTACATGTCTCTTATGCTGACTTGATAGATGATCCGGATGTTGATGCGGTTTATATAAGTCTTCCAAACCATCTGCATGGCAGATGGGCGATAGCCGCCCTAAATTCGGGCAAAGATGTCTTATGTGAAAAACCTTTAGGGCTATCTCATGCTGATTCGTTGGCGATGAGCAAGGCGGCGCAGACTTCTGGGCGCTTACTTGTTGAAGCAGCCTGGACATCATGGCACCCTAGATTTAAACGTGCCTATGAATTGGTTCGTGCAGGAGATATTGGTGAGATCAACGGGATAGATTCAGCCTTTACCTTTAAGGGAAAACTTGAGAACAATTATCGCCTTGACCCAGCCATGGGTGGGGGTAGTCTCTTTGATGTTGGTCTCTATCAACTTCATTTATGGCGCGGATTATCTGACGGTGCATTCGAAGTTGATTTAGATTGCGTTGCAGTCAAGTACGCTCCATCAGGGGTAGATATGACTACGAAAGTTTCTGGTCAAATTAATAATTCAGTTCGCGTATCTGCCTTAAGTTCATTTGAGCTTCCAGACCAACAGAAAATATCGATCTTAGGTAGCACTGGTGCAATCCACTTTCAAGGAGACCAGGCATTCACATCATGGAAAGAGCCCAGTTCGCTTCTAGTTGCTGGTCACCTTGAAGAGTTTGCGGCTGTCGATGCCTACCAACTCATGGTTGAAAACTTTACTGATTACCTGCAAGGTAAGGGTGGCTGGGTTTTACCGATCATGCAGACGTTAGATGTAGCGCGCGTGTTAGATCAGATCACGCAATATGAGGCGATAACATTTAAACCATGATGATGAAGATGCTCTTTGGTGCCACTCGCTATGCCGTCCTTATCCCTTCACTTGCCTCCATTCTTGGGGCTCTACTTCTTATGGCGCTAGGCTCATATGAGATGGTGCTCGTAATCATCGATTCAATTACAAGTGAGTCCTCACTCAAGGAATCAATTGTCTCTGTACTAACTGCAGTTGACGCAATTTTGCTAGGAACTGTCTTGCTGGTGATCGGTTACGGACTCTTTGAACTCTTTATTGATGACGAACTACCGGTACCGCTCTGGCTTCGTGTCTATGACCTTGATGACCTTAAGTCAAAACTCATTGGTGTAGTTGTTGCGATTATCGCTGTGGTCTTTGTCGGTATCTTCGTTGATGCCAACCGCTCAGCTGATGTGATCTCTTACGGAGTTGGTGCAGGTGCGCTTGTCGTTGGGCTGGCAATTTTTGCATATGCGACAAAGAAAGAGCCAAAGAGTAAGCCGCCGAAGTCTCTCTAATTCTTTATCACCGCTAGCGCCTAAAGATTGGTCTACTCCTGCCTTTTCGCGGAAAAATTCCGGTTGCCCAGAGCGCCCACAGCACTAGAAGTGGCTGGAAGAACAATCGAATAAGGCGGGCTTGATCTGTATCTAATCCGAATGCATCTATCCCATTGACATACTGCGAAATATTTCCCGGAAATATCGCTACGAAAAATGCTGCAGTAGTCCACCCTACATAGCGTCGATACTGCAGTGTTGCGAGCGCCAACCCAAGACAGATTTCAACAACACCTGATGCTAGGACAACGAAATCTGCAGAGAGTGGAAGCCATGTTGGAACCTGTGCTTGAAATTCAATTCGACTGGTTGTCAGGTGTGTGATGCCGGCATAAATCAGCGCAGTACCGAGCAGTATCTGCCCTGCATCACGAGCAATTTTCATAGTCTCAAACCCCTTAGGTGAAGGCTAGTCTGACAAGCCTGCTAAGGGAAGTGCGAGCAAGCAGTTAAAGAAGAGCGATCAGAACGATTATGCCAAGGACGATCAGAACAACGGCTGCGATTATTGAGTTTCGCATTCCCATACGCTGGGGCAGGCCGCCGATCCCACTGATCTGATCTTCAGTAATATCTTTCAAGACATTAATAAAGTGTGCAGCAACTCCAAAGAGTGATCCTCCGAGCCACATCCATATTGGAGGTGTCTGCTCCTGCGAAATCACAATGCATGATGGAAGGGCGGCAAAGGCTAGTGCATAAGGCAAAGGTGAAAAGATATTGAATTTAAAGTAGAAGTTATAGGCAACACCACATCCAATCCCGAACATGTAGACGAGTCCGCCTTTAATTCCTAGTGGGCCAAGTAGATTTGTAAGAAAAGCGAGTGGAACCATAATGAAGAGGCAGCGAGTTAAGAGCTCACGGGTGATGCTTTCCTGAACTAAAGGTTTATTCATCCGTTGATGCGAGAGATCATCGGCATAGTCATAGAGATCATTACTCCAGCCAACAACTAATTGCCCCAGCGCTACCCCGATGGCGACCACGATGGCGCTCTTCCAGGACATGTAGAAAAAGGAGAGGGTTAATGAGATGGAGGTAACTATGAACGTTGGCCCAAAGTGCGAAGCCAGCCGAAGACCATTAACCTTGCTCACAGGGCCAATCTATTGGCTCAACCTGAATAAACGAGTACAGTCTTAATCGTTCTCACGAACTTAAATTTTGGAGGCTTTAGATGCCGTGGTGGATGTGGTTGGCTGCAGCAGGTGCGCTACTCGTTATTGAGATGCTCACCGTTAATCTCCTCTTTGCATCCCTTGCCTTTTCAGCCTTGCTAGCAGCCGGTGCTAACGCACTTGGACTTAATATGGTTGTGCAAGGGGTTGTCTTCGGGCTTGGAGCAGTCGGTTCAATTCTCATCTTGCGTCCGATAGCGCTGCGCCACTTGAAGAAGAAGCCGGCAGATTATGCGACAAATGTTGAGGCACTTACTGGAGCTCCTGCTGTAGCGCTGACAGAGATCACTGATATTTCTGGTCAGGTCAAGCTCAGTGGCGAGACCTGGAGCGCTCAGAGTTATTCCGGCACGATCACAGCAGGTAGTCGATGTGAAGTAACTGCAATAGAAGGTGCAACCGCGATCGTTAAGAAGAAGGGCTAAATTATGATCTCTACCTCATTTGGGATTCTCATCCTCCTCATTATTATCTTTGGAGTTGTACTCTCGCGCGCGATTCGAATAGTTCCGCAGGCAAGCGCTGGAATTGTTGAGCGCCTCGGTAGATATAACCGCACTCTTGGCGCAGGACTTACTCTGATCGTGCCATTTATCGATCGTTTACGTCCACTAATTGATCTACGCGAAAGAGTTGTCTCTTTCCCACCGCAGCCTGTGATCACTGAAGATAACTTGGTTGTCTCTATCGATACTGTTATTTACTTTCAGGTAACTGATCCCAAATCTGCCACTTATGAAATTGAAAACTTTATCGTTGGTATTGAACAGCTCACCGTTACTACATTGCGAAATGTTGTTGGTGGGCTGGATCTTGAAGCAGCGCTCACATCACGTGATTCGATCAATGCCGCACTGCGTGGCGTTCTCGATGATGCCACCGGAAAGTGGGGAGTGCGCGTTAATCGCGTCGAGATCAAAGCCATTGATCCACCTCCAAGTGTGCAGGAATCAATGGAGAAGCAGATGCGTGCCGAGCGCGATAAGCGTGCTGCCATCTTGACGGCAGAGGGTGAGAAACAAAGTCAAATTCTCACCGCAGAAGGTTTTCGCCAGGCAGAGATCTTGCGCGCTGAAGGTGATGCTCAAGCTGCCGTTCTGCGGGCTGATGGTGAGGCAACGGCTATTAAATTAGTCTTTGAAGCAGTACATAACGCTAATCCGGATGAGAAGGTATTGGCTTATCAATATCTCCAGCAGTTGCCAGCGATTGCTAATGGAACAGCGAGCAAAATCTGGGTAATTCCAGCAGAACTAAGTGGCGGCGTCGAGCAGATAATGAAGGCCTTCAAGAGCAAGTAAGATCGCTCTATGAGCACCCTCTTTACCCCTTTATCTATCCGCGGAACCACATTCAGTAATCGCATCTGGGTCTCACCCATGTGCCAATACATGGCAACCGATGGCTTTGTCGGTATGTGGCATCAGGTACACCTTGGCGCATTTGCAACAGGTGGCCCCGGGTTGATTATGGTTGAGGCAACCGGCGTTGTTCCAGAAGGACGAATCTCAATCGGTTGTCCATCAATTGAAGATCAGGCACATGCCGATGCCTTTGCCCCAATTATTGAATTTGCCCATTCATATGGTGTGAAAGTTGGAATTCAATTAGCTCATGCAGGGCGTAAGGCATCAACCATGCTTCCATCATCTGACCACCGCATCGCATCGGTCGATGAAGGTGGTTGGCAGGCGGTCTCATCATCTGCCACTGCCTTTGAGGGTTATCCAGTTCCACGCGAGCTAACAAAGCAAGAAATTGCAGGACTCGTTGCTGATTTTGCAACAGCGGCTCAACGCGCAGTCGCAGTTGGTTTTGATGTCATTGAAATTCACGCCGCACACGGATACTTGCTCCACCAGTTCTACTCCCCCATCATGAATCAACGTACGGATGAATATGGTGGCAGCTTTGAAAATCGCACCCGTTTCTTACTTGAGGTGACGACAGCTGTTCGTGCCGTCATCGGTGATCAAACCCCACTCTTTCTCCGAATCTCTGCCACCGATTGGGCTGATTCAGGGTGGAACCCTATTGACTCTGTTGAGCTATGCATCAAGCTCAAAGCGCTGGGCGTCGATCTCATAGATGTTTCAAGCGGTGGCGCTATACATAATGCAAAGATTGAACCGAAGCCTGGATTCCAAGTTCCATTTGCAACAGCAATCAAGACAGAGGCGGCGATATTAACTGCTGCAGTCGGGATGATCACCGAAGCAGAGCAGGCCGAACATATCGTTGCAACAGGTGAGGCTGATGCAGTATTTCTTGCTAGGGCAATGTTACGGAATCCCCGCTGGGCCCTAGACGCTGCCAACATTCTTGACGTCGATGTGGAGTGGCCACAACCGCTCCGCGCTGGCAAAATAGTGAAGTGATTTTAAAAACACCTCAACGTCTCATTGGCTTTATTGCAGCGACAGGTACCGCTCTTTCACTTCTGACTATTGCACCTGCGCAATCAACTGTTCCAGAGCTAACAATCACGACAATTGACTCACCGCGTAGCAAAGTTTCTGCATCAAATGGTGAACGAGGTGCAGCCCTTGCTGTGATGGCAGATGGACGATTATTACTAGGCGGTGGAGCAAATGGATCCTCACTCTTTATCTACGATTCTGTAAAAGAAAAGACAATTCTGGCTGGGCGCGCCATCAAAGCATCAGAGCGCATCAACGATTCACGTTTTGCAATTACGGATATCGGAATTCTTAGCCAGAGCCCAGCGCGCGCTAATCTCTTAATTTCATTTCCAAGGTTTAGCAAAGTAAAAGATTGTGTAAGCGTTCATCTCTACCGTTACACGCTCAACCTTGGTGCCAAGGTTTCTCTCACTCGCGGAAAGTTATGGTTTAAGAGCAATCCATGTGTGCCGGTAAGTGCTGTGCAACATGCTGCCGGTCGACTTGAAGTCATTGATAAGACAAGTGCTTATCTAACTATTGGAGATCTCGGATACCCAAATATTGATGATGTGAATCGTCGCGGTGATCTTGGTTCAGTATTTAAAGTAAGTGCGAACGCACGTGAAAAGATTTCAGAAGGTCATCGCAATCAACAAGGAATTCTCCTCATTGGGAAAGATCTCTACACGTCAGAACATGGTCCACGTGGTGGCGATGAACTTAATATTATTGAGAAGGGCGTTGATTACGGTTGGCCCGCAGTTACCTACGGTGA